>NZ_JBLUQA010000009.1:0-285238 GCF_048068295.1 Pseudomonas sp. NY15435 | reverse complement strand
GCTTCCGGGCCCGGGGCGGGGGCGGGCGCGGCCCGGGCACCCCCAAGGGGCCCCGCCCGGTCCGGGTTGTGGGTGCGGGCGCGGGGGCCTCCGGCCGCTCCGGCGCTGGACGCTGCCCTCTCCCCCCGCCCTCTCCCTGAAGGGAGAGGGAGCTATCTGTGCCGGCCTTTAGGTCCGGTGTATTCCTGATACATCCATCTGCTCCGAACCAGTCCCCTCTCCCTTCATGGGGGGGACGACTAGTCAGAGGGTTAGGGAGAGGGTGCTTCCGGCCGCTCCGCGCTGGACGCTGCCCTCTCCCCCCGCCCTGGCTGCGCGCCCCGCTCCGAAGGGAGAGGGAGCTATCCGTGCCGGCCTTTACGTCCGGCGTATTCCTGATACATCCATCTGCTCCGAACCAGTCCACTCTCCCTTCATGGGGGGGACGCCTAGTCAGAGGGCTAGGGAGAGGGTGCTACCGGTCACTCTGGCGCTGGGCGCTACCCGTGCGGCGTTCAGCCTTGTGCGTCTGCGCCATGCCCTTGCGCCATCGCCACCACCACCTTGCGCGGCCCGCTGAACGGCGAGCGCGCATGGGCGGCGAGCATGTTGTCGAGCATCAGGACGTCGCCGCTGTACCAGGGGAAGCTCACCTTGGCCTCCTCCAGCACGCCGCGCACTTCGTCGAGTACGGAGGGTTCGATGGGGCTGCCGTCGCCGTAGTAGACGTTGCGCGGCAGGTCTTCCTCGTCGACGATTTCCAGCAGACTCTCACGCACTTCCGGCGGCAGGTTGGAGACGTGGAACAGGTGCGCCTGGTTGAACCACACCCAGTCGTGGGTGACCGGGTGCCGGGCCACCGCCTGGCAGACCTGGCGGGTGCGCAGCTCGCCGTCTTCCTTCCATTCCCAGCCGATCTGGTGGGCCTTGCAGTAGGCCTCCACCACGGCCGGATCGTCGCTGTTGAAGACCTGCTCCCAGGCCACGTCCAGGCCGTTGCCGAAGTTGCGGGTGTACATCAGCCCTCGCTCGGTGAAGCGCCGGCGAATGCCCTCATCCACCTTGCGGTAGATCTCGCGGCTGTCAGCGATGGGCGTCTCGCCGCCGCTCTGCGCGGCCTGCACGCAGTAGAACCAGATTTTCATCGGCCACTCGCGGGTGTAGGCCTGCTCGTTGTGCAGCGGGATGTGCTGGTGCGGCGGGTATTCGGTGGAGGTGTACACGCCGCTGGTGACGTTGCTGCGCGGGGTGGAGCCGAACTCGTAGTTGAGCAGCGGATGGCCGAAGCCGGCGGCAAACTCGCGGAAGCGCTCCGCCGCACCGACCTGGAAGCCACGGAAGAGAATGCCGGCGCAGACCGGCAGGCGCTCATCCACCAGCGGGCGCAACTCGGCCAGGGCGTCGAGCAGGTCGACTCCTTCGCCGCGGGCCTGGACCAGCAGCGGCAGGCCGCCGCGCGCTTCGGCCAGGGGAGCAATGTCAAACAGAGTGGAGGTGGGCATCTGGGTCTCCGCTTGGATCGATCAGGCCAGCGCTGCGCTGGTCGAATGGCCGGGCTGGCGCAGGCGGCCGAGCAGCAGCTCGAGCAGGCGCGCCTCGCTTGCGTTGAGGAAGAAATGGCCGCCGTCGAGCATCTCCAGGGAGAAGCCCGCGCTGGTCTCGTCCTGCCACGCGGACAGGGAATCCGCCGAGAGCCGGTCGGCCTTGCCGCCGAACACGTGGATCGGGCAGGCCAGCGGTGCACGGGGGCGATAGTCGTAAAGGCCGCAGAGGAGGAAGTCGGCGCGCATCACCGGCAGGGTCAGGCGCAGCATTTCCTCGTCGGCAAACACTGCTTCGGGCGTGCCACCGAGACGGCGCATACGCTCGATCAGCTGGGCGTCACTCTGCTCCTGCGCCAGCTCGCGATGGCTGTCGCGACGCGCCGGCGCGGAGACCGCCGAGGCGAACAGTGCCTGCGGCATCGGCAGGCCACGCTCGCGCAGGGCGTGGGCCAGCTCGAAGGCCAGCAGACCGCCGAGACTGTGACCGAAGAGGGCGTAAGGCTGGTCCAGGCGCGCGGCGATTTCATCCGCCAGCTGGCCGGCCAGGGCGCGCAGGTCGGTCTGCAGGTTTTCGGCGAAGCGCCGGCCACGGCCGGGCAGCTCCACCGGGCAGACTTCGATCCAGCCCGGCAATTGGCGTTTCCAGCGGGCATAGACCATCGCGCTGGCGCCGGAGTACGGCAGGCAGAACAGACGCAGCATGGGTTACTGCCCCTCGGCCATCTTCTGCCGCAGGCTCAGCGGGCGCATGTCGGTCCAGTTGGCTTCGACGAAGGCCAGGCAATCGGCCTTGCTCCCCTGCTTGCCGGCTTCGCGCCAGCCGGCCGGGACTTCCTTGTAGTCCGGCCACAGCGAGTACTGCTCTTCACCGTTGACCAGCACCTTGTAAACCGCATCTTCGCGATCGAACGCCATCGCCCTTCTCCTTCAGCTGTATGGGATGCCGGCCACCGGCCATTACCGATGTTTTCCAGCTCTGCCATGAAGACGAGAGAGGCAATGAAATAGTTAGTGTTCTCGGATGCGATTAATTCTCATAAGATATGCGCCGGCGAAATTTCCTGGCTTGCCCTTCACCCATGTGCCGAGAGATCTGACGAATGGATGCGAATGAAAAATCTTCACACTTGCGTGGGAACCCTGTCGCAGAGCGATAGTCGGAGTCTCTCGAATAAATTGATAATAATTATCATTTGATCTAGATTGACCGCCTCAACCCATGTGGACGTCCCCGCCTCCGCCGCCGCATAGGAAACCCTTGCATGTCCAAGCCAATGCCCGCCGAGTCGCGCCCTGCTCTGCACGAGCTGTTCGCGACGCACCGGCAGACCTTCATCAATGCGGCAGCACGCATCCTTGGCTGCCGCAGCCATGCCGAAGACGTGGTCCATGATGCGTACATCAAGCTCAATGCGAGCGACCTCACTCCCGGCATCCAGTCGCAGAGCGGCTACCTGATGCGCGTGGTGCGCAACCTGGCCATCGACCTCTATCGTCGCCAGGCGCTGGAGAAGCGCTACTCAGGTAGCGAGGAAGAAGGCATGCACATCGCGACGCCATCCGCCTCACCGGAGATCGAGCACGAAGACCGGCAGACCCTGGAGGCCATTTCCAGCGCCCTGCAGAGCCTGCCCGAGCGCACGCGCTACGCCTTCGAGATGTATCGCCTGCACGGCCGCACACAGAAAGAAATCGCCGAGGAACTGGGCGTCTCCCCGACCCTGGTGAACTTTATGGTGCGCGACGCGCTGATCCACTGCCGCAAGACGCTCAAGGGTCTGGAAGACGGCAAGCGCTGAGCCTCAGCCTTCCGCCAGGGCGCGGAAGGTCGAGCGATACTGCTCCGGCGTGGTGCCCGACAACCGCCGGAACATTGCGATGAACGCCGAAGGGCTGCTGTAGCCCAGATTGAAGGCGATCTGCTGTACCCCTTCCCCGGATGCCAGTGCCTCGATGGCGGCGAGAAACCGCAGGCGCTGGCGCCATTCGCCGAACGACATCCCCAACTCGCGCTGACAGGCCCTTGCCAGGGTGCGCTCGGTGCTGTGCACGCGCTCGGCCCATTGCGCGAGAGTACGGTTGTCGCCGGGCTCGGCCTGCAGCGCAGCCAGCACTTCGCCCAGCGAGCCGCCATTGGCGTATGGCAGGTAATCGTCGTGGGGTTGCGCCGCTTGTAACTGGTCCATCACCACTTCGGCCAGGCGCTGATCCGCCGCGCTCTGCGGAATGTTCACCTGCCGCGCGGCGAAATCGGAAAGGATGGCCTTGAGGATATCGCTGATCGCCAGGGTGCACGGATTCTCGGGCAGTTTGCCGGCCAGTTCGACAGACACATACAGCGAGCGATAGACGATGGCCTGGCGGTTGTAGCAGCTGTGCTCACGCCCCGGCGGCACCCACACGGCGTATTGCGGCGGCGAGAGGAAACGCTGGCCGTCCACCTCCAGCTCCATCACCCCGTGCGACGCATAGTTGAGCTGGCCCCAGGCGTGGCGATGGCTGGGCGAATGGGTGCCGGCGTCGAACTCGTCGTAGCGGAAGTACAGATCGGCGGGCAGCTGGTCGATGTCGGGCAGCGGAAGGGGGAGTACGCGGGTCATGTCCGAATGCCGGGGTGGATTGTCTGGATTTCATTATACGTCTGGATTCGGACGAGGCGAGAATGGGCGCCATCCATGGAGCCCTCTCCCCAGCCCTGGCTACGCGCCCCGCTCCAAAGGGAGAGGGAGCCGTTTGGCAGTCAGCGCAATAGCGGAGTCAGCCGGCTAACACTGGACTTTCCGGCAGCTCCAGACAGTCCCCTCTCTCTTCAGGGAGAGGGTTAGGGAGAGGGAAACAGCCCCACTCCGAAGCCAAACCCGAGCCCCGCAAGAATCCCATGAACTACCTGTTTCCCCTGCTGGCCGTGGTCATCTGGTCCGGCAATACCGTCGTCAACAAGCTCGCCGTGGGGCAGATCGCCCCCGCGGAAATCGGCTTCTACCGCTGGCTACTGGCCGGCGCGCTGCTGACACCCTTCCTGCTGCGCGCCACCCTCGCCCACTGGCCGGTGATCCGCGCCAACCTGGGCAAGATCGTCACCCTCGGCCTGCTCGGCATGGCCGTCTACCAGTGCCTGGCGTACTACGCCGCCGCACTGACCTCGGCGACCAACATGGGCATCATCCTGTCGCTGATGCCGTTGATGTCCCTCGCCCTGGCGTCGATCCTGCTGCGCCACAAGCTGAGCGTCGCCGCGCTGCTCGGTGCGCTGGTATCCCTGGGCGGCGTGCTGCTGGTGATCACCCAGGGCAACCCGCGGCAGCTGATCAGCCACGGCGTGAACCTGGGCGACGGCATGATGATCGTCGCCACCCTCGCCTACGGCGTATATGGGGTACTGCTGAAGAAGTGGAACCTGCCCTTGCCGCCACTGCTGATGCTGTATCTACAGGTGCTGGTGGCGATCGTCGCACTGGCGCCGCTTTACCTGGCCTCGCCGCACCACGGACTGAATGCCGCCAATTTGCCCCTGGTGCTCTACGCCGGGCTGCTGGCCTCCATCGTCGGTGCGCTGGCGTGGATGCAGGGCGTGCAGCGCATGGGGCCGAGCCGGATGGCACTGTTCTTCAACCTGCTGCCGGTGCTGACCGCCGCCATCGCCGCCGTGGTACTGGACGAGAAACTGACCAGCTACCATCTGGTTGGCGGTGCGCTGACCCTTGGGGGCGTGCTGCTGGCGGAACTTTGGCGGCCGCGGGCAAAACCCGCCGCGGCCGTCAGCGCCCGCTGATCGGGCACGCCATCCGCCCCGGCGCCGGACAGGCTCTTGTAGGAGCGAGCTTGCTCGCGAAGCGCTTGACGTCTGTGCCGCCGGGAAATCCGTTCGCGAGCAAGCTCGCTCCTACACGTTCGTGCCGGCGCGGAACTCGGCCATCGGTCTCGCAGAGCGCATAACGCGCCAGCGTTATCCGCCGTGAGTAGACCGGCAGATAACCCGTACCAGGTAATCTGCCCTACGCCGCATTCGTAGCGGTCTAGGCGCCTTGGAACTCGGCCATCAGAGTCGAGACCAACTCCGCCGCCGGCATCTCCCGCGACAGTGGCGCGCCCTGCCCGGCCCATTGCACGGCAAAGTCACTGTTGCCCTTGGCGGTCGCCGCGGCCGTCAGCGCCTTGGCCGCATCGTAGGTGATCGGGTAATCGGGCAGCGCCGGCGCATCGGTACTGCCGACGTCAGTGAACAGCCGGTTCACCATTCCACGCGCGGCGCGACCGGAAATCGCCGCCGTCACTTCGGTGCGCTCCCCACGCTCGCCCCGCAGCGCCGCCTTGAATGCAGCGTTGGCCGAGGACTCGTCGGCGCAGATGAATGCCGTACCCATCTGCACCGCCTGAGCGCCCAGCGCGAATACCGCGCGCATGCCCTGCCCGTCCATGATGCCGCCTGCCGCGATCACTGGCAGGCCAGTGCCCTTCACCAGCGTGCGGACCAGCGCGAAGGTGCCGATACGCGCGTCCTTCTCCGGCTCGAACACGCCACGATGCCCGCCGGCTTCATACCCCTGCGCGACGATGGCGTCGATCCCCGCCGCCTCGATGGCGCGGCCTTCCTCCAGGCAAGTGGCCGTGGCCAACAGGCGGATACCAGCAGCTTTCAGGCGATCGATCCACTCTTGCTGCGGCAGGCCGAAGTGGAAGCTAACCACGGCCGGGCGGGCCTCGATGAGGAACTCCAGCATGTCGGGGTCGGCCAGGAAGCTGCGGTAGATCTCGGTGATCTGCGCTGGCGGCTGCGCATCGAACTCGGCGAACAGCGGGCGCAGGTGTTCCAGCCAGGCGGCCTCACGCGCCGCGTCGGCCACGGCCGGGCGGTGGCAGAACAGGTTGAGGTTGAGCGGCTTATCGGTCAGCGCGCGGGTCTGCTCCAGCAGGGCGCGAGCCTGCGTCGCATTGCTCGCACCCAGGCCGATGGAACCCAGGCCACCGGCATTGGACACCGCTGCGGCCAGCGCCGGGGTGGACACGCCCACCATGGGCGCCTGGATGATGGGGTGCTGGATGCCGAGCAGTTCGGTGATGCGCATGACGGGGTCCTCGTCGTCGGGGCCGGCGAAATCGCCGCTTGACTAACGATCTCATAACGAGAATATTCGTCGCAACATATTCTCCATTGAAGATTAATCATGGATCTCTCCAGCCTGGAAATCTTCCGTTGCGTGGCCGAGGAACAGAGCGTCACCCGTGCCGCCGCCCGCCTGCAACGCGTGCAATCGAACGTGACCACTCGCATCCGCCAGCTTGAGGAAGACCTCGGCGCAGCGCTGTTCCTGCGTGACGGCAAGCGCATGACGCTGACCGACCAGGGCCGTGAATTCCTCCGCTATGCCGAGCAACTGCTGGCCCTGGCCAGCGAGGCGCGGCAATCGCTGCACCCGCAAAGCGCCACCGGCAGCCTGCGCCTGGGCAGCATGGAAGCCGCCGCGGCCAGCCGCCTGCCGGAAATCCTGGCGCGCTTCCACCGCGCCTACCCCGAGGTGGAATTGCACATCAGCACCGGCCACAGCCAGAAACTGATCAATGAGGTGCTTAACCGACAGTTGGACTGCGCCCTGATTTCCCACCCGGACATCCTTCACGCCGAGCCTGGTTTCGAGGCGCTGCTGGAACGAGGACTGTGCGCCAAACCGGTGTTTCGCGAGGAGCTGCTGCTGGTGTTGCCTGGCGACCACCCGCCGATCACCCGGCCCCAGGACGTACAGCTACGCACTCTGGTGGGCTTTGCCCGCGGCTGCACCTATCGCCAACTGCTGGAGCGTTGGCTGGACGGCGCCTCGCTCGCCGTGCAGGAAGTCGGCTCGTACCACGGCATCCTCGCCTGCGTGAACGCCGGCTCATGCTTTGGCGTGCTACCGCGTTCGGTGCTGGAGCTGCATCGCGACATGCCGGCCCTGCAGGTGGTGCCGCTGATGGAAGTGGATACCCTGCTGATCTGGCGCGAGGGCTACGCCACCGGCGCCTTCCAGCGTTGGCGGGAAACCCTGGGGGCACGTCCATGAGCCGCACACGCCGCCTGCCCGCCGCGTTGTCAGCGGCGCTGATCCTCGCCGTCGGCATGGGCTTCGGTCGGTTTGCCTTCACCGGGCTCTACCCGCTGATGGTGCGCGACGGCGTGCTCAGCGTCACCGGCGGCTCCCTGGCGGCCTCGGCCAACTACGCCGGCTATTTGCTGGGCGCGCTGCTGTTGGCGCGCAGCCACGAACGACATGCCGCGCGAATTTGCGTGATTGCCCTGATCGGCACGTTGGCCAGCCTCGCCGCCATGGCCATTCCGGCACCGGCCTGGTTCGCCATCGGCGTGCGCCTGCTGGCCGGTGTACTCACTGCCATGGTGCTGGTCAGCGCTGCGCAATGGTTGCTGCAGGCCATGGGCGAAAGCCATGGTGCACCAACGATGTTCGCCGGGGTGGGCATCGGTATCCTGCTCTCGGCGGAACTGATCGCCGCGGGCAAGGCCTTCGGCCTGGGCAGTGCGGCGATCTGGTGCGTGCTGGCGCTGGCCGGGCTTGTGCTGTCGCTGCTGGCTGTGCCTGCGCTGGGCCGCGAAGGGCCGACCGCGCCACACGAGGCAGCGAACGCCACGGGGCCGGCGCCGGAGCTGTCCGCACCGATCATCCTGCTGGTCTACGGGCTGGCCGGCTTCGGCTACATCATCACTGCCACCTACCTGCCGCTGCTGATGAAGAGCGGCCTGGGTGCCATCGACCCGTTGCAGGTCTGGGCCGCGTTCGGCCTGGGTGCTGCGCCGTCGTGCTTTCTCTGGCACCGCTTGCACCAGAAGCTGGGCGACCGGCGCGCATTGGCGCTGAACCTGCTGGTACAGGCCATCGGTGTGATGTTGCCGGCGCTGGGCGACTCGGCCTTCCTTTATCTGGGCAGTGCGGTGCTGGTGGGCGGCAGCTTCATGGGCACCGTAACCATCGCCATGCCGGCAGCCCGCGCCGTGGCCGCGCAAGTTCGCTTCAACGTGCTGGCGGCGATGACGGCGCTGTATGGCGTTGGGCAAATCGTCGGGCCGCTGGCCGCCAGCGCCCTGCGCGGGCTGACCGGCAGCTTCATCCCGGCACTGGGAGCCGCAGCCAGTGCGTTGCTGATCGGTGCTCTCTGCTGTCTCCCCCTGCGCCGGACTGCCCTTTGTAGGAGCGAGCTTGCTCGCGAATAGCCTCAACACTGCGGCTGCCTGGAACTCCTTTCGCGAGCAAGCTCGCTCCTACATAAAGCAGCCGAGGTCGGCCAATTCAGGCCGGCGGCTGCTGGCGGAAGGACACACCCAGGCGGTTCCACACGTTGATCGCCCCGATGGCCACGGTCAGGTCCACCAGCTCGCGCTCGCTGAACTGCTCGCGGGCCAGCTGGAAGACCTCCAGCGGCACCTTGGATTCGGACAGCTGCGTCACCGACTCACACCAGGCCAGCGCCGCACGCTCGCGCTCGGTGAAGAACGGTGACTCGCGCCACACGCTCACCGCGAACAGACGGCGCTCGGTCTCACCGTTGCGGCGCGCTTCCATGGCATGCATGTCGGCGCAGAAGGCGCAGTTGTTCACCTGCGACACGCGCAGACGCACCAGCTCCAGCAAGGGCTTCTCCACCGACAGTTCGAAGATGGCGGCTTCCAGCGCCAGCACCGCCTTCAGTGCTTCCGGCGAGGCGGTGTAGTAATCCAGACGCGGCTCCATGACGGTACTCCAGAGATTGACCCGGTCATTGTGCGCCGCGTCGCGCCAGAGGCAGGTGGCCAATCCGGCGAATTTCGGCCGCACAACTTCACCGCGCCACCCGCCGGCGCTACGCTTGCGCAACCGCCCTGCCCCGGAGTTCGCCCTTGGAGCTGCACCTGATCATCCACGGCCAGAAGGATCTCGCCGGGCAACTCTACCGCCAGCTGCGCGAAGCCATCGACTCCGGCCGCCTCGCCGCCGGCACCCGCCTGCCGCCCAGCCGGTTGCTGGCCGAGCAGTTGGGCATCTCGCGCAAGACCATCTCCGACACCTACGCCCAGCTGACCTACGAAGGCGTGCTGGTCGGCAAGATCGGCAGCGGCACCTTCGTCAACGCGCATCTGCCGCGTCACGACCGACGCAACGACAGCATGCGCTTCGCCAGCCAGGACAACATCGACCGCTGGGCCAACCTCGACACCCGCCTGCGCCATCCCGGCGCCGCCGGCACGGCGAAGGCCGACTTCATCGGCGGCGCCACTACGCAACTGCAGTTCCCCCAGGAAGAATGGCGACGCTGCGTGAACCACGCACTACGCCAGATGGCCGGCCTGCGCGGGCACTACAGCGCCCCCGAAGGCATCGCCCCGTTGCGCGACGGCATCGCCCAGCACATCTCCTACGCCCGCGGCGTGAACTGCCAGCTGGACGACGTGATGGTCTGCAACGGTGCGCAGCAGGCGCTGGACCTGCTCGCCCGCGTCATGCTCCGCCCCGGCGACAAGGTGGCCATGGAGGACCCCGGCTACACCCCCGCACGGCTGATCTTCCAGACTCTCGGCGCCGAAGTGGCCAGCGTGCCGGTGGATGCCGAGGGCATCTGTGTCGAGCAGATTCCCGACGGAACCCGGATGATCTACACCACACCCTCGCACCAGTTCCCGCTGGGCATGCCGATGAGCCCGGCGCGTCGCGAGGCGCTGCTGGGCCGCGCGCTGGAACTGGGTGCACTGGTGATCGAAGACGACTACGACAGCGAGTTCCGCTACGAAGGCCGGCCCACCGATGCACTGCAAAGCCTCGACCGTCGCGGCGTGGTGGCGTACATCGGCACCTTCTCCAAGGTGCTGCTGCCGGAGCTGCGCCTGGGCTATCTGATCCCGCCGCCCAGCCTGTTCCCGGCGCTGGTGCGGGCGCGACAGATATCCGACTGGCACAGCTCGACCCTGGCCCAGTGGGCACTGGCCAGGTTCATCAGCGAGGGCTACCTGCTCAAGCACATCCGCCGCTGCCACGGCATCTATGCCGGGCGACGCGAGCGCATCCTGGTGCGTCTCGCGGGCGACCTGTCGCCGTGGCTGGAGACGGTGCCCTCGGTGGCCGGCTTCCATCTCACAGCGCTCTTGCGCGAGCCGATCAACGTAGCCCTGCTCACCGAGCTGGCGCGCAAGGTGGAGGTCGGCATCTATGGCCTGGCGCCCTTCCATCACCAGGTGCCGGTTCGCGACGGCCTGCTGCTGGGCTTCGGCGCCATCGACACACTGGACATCGACCCCGCCCTGGACAAGGTGCGCGACCTGTTGCAGCAGTTGGCCTGAGCCAGAACCCAATTCCCAGGGTGCGTAGGAGCGGACTCTGTCCGCGATGTGTCACCGGCAGGCCCGGAGCTGCCGGAAATCGATCGCGGACGGAGTCCGCTCCTACGCCCCCCCTCACATGCTAGGCCTTTGTAGGAGCGAGCTTGCTCGCGAACCACATGGCACGCAGCTTGTTCGCGAGCAAGCTCGCTCCTACAGGTCCGTCATGCGGGGCGCGCCCTTCCATCGCCAGGTGCCGGAGCGGACTCTGTCCGTGATATGCCACCGGCAGGCCCGGAGCTGCCGGAAATCGATCGCGGACGGAGTCCGCTCCTACGCCCAGCCCCTCACATGTTGGGCTTTTGTAGGAGCGAGCTTGCTCGCGAACCGCATGGCGCGGAGCTTGTTCGCGAGCAAGCTCGCTCCTACAGGTCCGTCATGCGGGGCGTATTGGCCCAATGGTTTTCCCGGGAATTGGCGGTTCAGGCGCGGGAACTGCGCCGTTACCCTGTCAGCATCGGTTTGAAAACCGGTTCCGGCCTTTATCGGATCGCAGCCTCAGTGCCCAATGGCCGCTCATCCGCCAGCAAAAAAGGAGCCTCGCCATGTC
Source organism: Pseudomonas sp. NY15435 (assembly GCF_048068295.1). Taxonomy (NCBI): domain Bacteria; kingdom Pseudomonadati; phylum Pseudomonadota; class Gammaproteobacteria; order Pseudomonadales; family Pseudomonadaceae; genus Pseudomonas; species Pseudomonas sp. NY15435. The sequence goes on along the minus strand of NZ_JBLUQA010000009.1, from coordinate 273,828 downwards.
CCCGTCCGCCATTGCCATCGTCCGTGTCCAGGCATTCCCCGGCCAGGCCGCCGCGCTGGGCGATCACCTCAACGAGCTGCTCGTACAGGTCCGCCTGCAACCCGGCTGCCAGTCCGGGGAGCTGCGGGCGCTGGACGCCGATCGCTGGCAGGTGAGTACCTGCTGGAGCAGTCAGGCCGAACTGGACGCGCACCTGTCCGGCCCGAAAGCACAGCAGTGGCTGGGCCAGCTCGGCAGCGGTGAGCTGGCGCTGGGGCTGGAGTTCGAGAGCCGCAGCGCCGAGTGATTCAGAACGGCGAGCGCACCACGCCGCCGTCCACCCGAAGGGCCGCGCCATTGGTGGCCGAGGACGCCTCGGAGCAGACGTAAACCACCAGGTTGGCCACCTCCTCCGGACGCGCGAAGCGCTGCAACAGCGAACTGGGGCGCGCGCTGCGGAAGAACTCCGCCTCGAACTCCGCGAATGGCTGGCCGCCGGAGAGTTTTTCGACGAATTCGTTGACGCCCTCGGAAGCGGTCGGCCCCGGCAGCACCGCGTTCACCGTCACGCCGGTGCCGGCGCAGGTTTCCGCCAGCCCGCGGGAGAGGCTGAGCTGGGCGGTCTTGGTGACGCCGTAGTGAATCATCTCCACCGGAATCACCATCCCACTCTCGCTGCTGATGAACACTACCCGCCCCCAGTTCTTCTGTTTCATCCCCGGCAGGTAGGCGCGCGACAAGCGCACGCCGGAGAGCAGGTTCACATCGAGGAAGCGCACCCAGTCTTCGTCGGGAATCTCCTCGAAGGGCTTGGGATCGAAGATGCCCAGATTGTTCACCAGCACGTCCACCGCCGGGTAGCGCTGCACCAGCGCGGCGACCTGTTGCGGGTCCGACAGGTCACCAGCGAAACCTTCCACCTGGGCGCCGGCCTGCTGCGCGCGGATTCGCTGCAATGCCTCATCCACGGAAGCCTGGCTGCGTCCGTTGACGATGACCCTCGCTCCTTCGCGGGCCAGGCCCTGGGCGATGGCGAAACCGATACCCTTGGTCGAACCGCTGACGAGGGCGAGCTTGTCGGTGAGGTGCAGGTTCATGGATGTCTCCGGCGATGGCGAAGTAATCGGCCGCGACGTTGCGCCGCGCGCCCGTGGACCGATGAGGATAGATGAGAGTTGGCGCTGTCAACGCTCCGCCGGATTCTCGGGTTTCGCCGGCGCCGCGTGCCACTGCTCGCGCGGCACCCATTTGGCCTCCTGCGGGTCGCCCAGATAGTGCGGCGACATGATCTGCACGCCGTACTCGTTGAACACATCCTGGATATTGGCGTGCAGCACGCTCAGCAGCAGCGCGCGCGGGCGCGGCTCGCTCGGAATTGCCTGGGCCACCAGACGGTACTCGGGGTAGAAGTCTGACAGGGCTGTCTGGAACACCTGCGGTGCCGGAGTCTCGAGGATGCCGTCGGTGCGTCGCGCCGCCTCGATCAGCATCGCCTCCACCTGCCGCCAGGGCGTGTCGTAGCCAATGGTGACCACCGTATCGACTACATAGCCCTGGCCCTGCACGATGCGCGAGTAGTTGCGCGTGACGGAGCCGGTGATCATCGAGTTGGGCAATGTCAGCACCTCGCCCAGGCCGGTGCGAATCGTGGTGTTGAACACGCCGACCTCGGTGACCGTGCCTTCGTTGTCGCCGATACGGACGAACTCGCCGACCCGTAACGTGCGCGAGTAGGTGAGGATCAGCCCCGAGGCGGCCTGGCCTATCACGCTGGACGCGCCCAGGGAAATCATCAGGCCCACCAGCACCGACAGCCCCTTGAAGGCCTCGGTGCCGGAGCCGGGCAGGTACGGATAGGCCATGACAATGGCGAACAGCCAGATCGCCAGGGAAGTCAGCCGTGTCGTCGGCTGCAGGGTTTCCTCGGTCAGCCAGCGCAGGTTGCCTGGGCGCGCCATGCGTTGCAGCACGTGGCGGGAAAAGCCGCTGATGGCGCGGGCGATGATCAGGATGCAGAGCGCCACCGCAAGGCCGGGCAAGGCATCGAGCATGCCATTGATGAGGTAGCGCGCCAGGTTCACCAGGTGCACGTTGAGGCTTTCGCCCCACGGCCGGGTATAGGGGAAGCGCGACAGCACGAAGCTCAACCACTGGTAGCTGAACAGGAACACCAGCAGCCAGTAGACCAGCCAGATCAGCCGGCCGACCAGGTAATAGAGGTAGCGGCTGCCCAGCAGCGGCGTCTGGCCCACTTTCAGTCGACCGCTGTGGCGGCTCATCACACCGGGTAGCCGCTCCAGCAGCTTGTTGCGCACATAGGCGATCCCGCGCAATGCGGCACCGTAGATGAGTGTCGCCAGGGCCGCCAGCCCCAGCGCAGTCAGCAGGAAGCGCAGGCTGTGCGCCTCCTGGTTTTCCGCCACCACCAGGCGCAGGTTGGCGGCGGCCTGTTCGGCGGCGGCACGTACCGAAGCACCGGGAGCGTCGAGGTCTGCCGGGGACAGGATGAAAGCGCGGCTGTAGCCCAGCAGCACCAGATAGCTGTCCTGGACCGGATCAATGCTGACCGCCAACGCATCGCTGCCTTGCAGCGCCTCCTCGATGGTCGCCTTGGCCCGATGGGCACGGACAGCCGGGGACTCCCCGAGCAGGGTGGCGCGCAGCACCACAATGGCGCGATTGCCTACCTTCAGCTCCGTCGCCGCATCGGCGGGAGCAGCCGTAGCAGCCGGTTTTTCCTCGGCGTGCCCGCTACTCGCCCAGGCGAACGCCAGCCAGAGCACTACCAGCCATCGACCCAGTTGCATCCCCATTCCCCGCTCCCTGATGTTCCGGCGCACTGCCACGGCCTCTGATGGACCTCAGGCCCAAGCGTAGCCAATAGCGGATTACCTGCCTGCGGGCAGCGGAATTATCGCGCCACCTACAGCCAAATCCTGCGCACGCCTAGGAGGATGCGGTTTTCGCCTCAGGCCGCTGTAAGAATTCTGATACAGCGCAGATACCAGACTGTCGCTTATGTCGCTGTTCTGCTGGCGAAAATTCCAATCCCGACTAGTTTCAATTCCGTAAGCAGATATGCGTAGGACTGCTTTCCTAGGGGACTTATCAGCCGGAAATACGGAAATGCAGGCCAAAAATCGCGCGAAGATCTTTCAGCCCGTGGGACATGCCCTGGCGCTGGAACAACGTATTCTTTTCGACGGGGCCGCAGCCGCGGCCGTCGACCAGCAGCGTCACGACAGTACCGCTGCGGAGGCGAAGGACACGGCCAAGCCGGCCACGGCGGTAGAGGCCCGCGCCCAGGCGGCGGCGCCCGCGCAAGCCGCGCCGCGCAACCTGGTGGTCATCGATGCTCGCCTGGAGAACCGCGATCAGCTCGCCGCCAACCTGCCGGTGGGCACCACAGCCCTGGTGGTGGACGCCGGCCAGGACGCCATCGCCGCGATCAGCAACGCGCTGACGCAACTGGGGAAGGTCGACTCGATCCAAATTTTCTCCCACGGCGCCACCGGCCAGTTCACCCTGGGCAACCAGACCTTCACCAGCCAGAGCGTTGACCAGCTCGGCGAGCGCCTGAGCGCCTGGCGCGGCGAACTCAATGCCGGCGCCGATATCCAGCTCTATGGCTGCGACGTAGGCTCTGGCAGCACAGGTCAGGCGCTGGTCAACGAGCTGGCGCGCTGGACCGGCGCTGATGTTGGCGCCTCCAGCAATGCCACCGGCTCGACCCTTGCCGGCGGTGACTGGAATCTCGAAGTACGCGCGGGGGATGTCGACAAGACTATCGCCCTGAGCGCGAGCACCCTGACCGACTTCCAGGGCCTGCTGGCCAACGCCAGCCCCACCGTGGCCATGGGCAGTGGCGGCTCGGCCGTGCGCCTGGGCGATACCTTCACCTTCGACGTCAACTTCAGCAACCCGTCCACTCAGGTCGGCTTCGCGCCCTACATCGACCTGTTCATGCCGGCCACCGGTCGTGACGGCAATGACGGCGCGACTTTCGTTTCCGCCACCTACCTGGGCCAGGCGGTGAAGAGCTTCGTCATCACCTTCGATGCCAATGGCAACGCCACCCACCCGCTGGCCAAGGACGCAAACGGCAACGCCCTGGTGATCAACGCAGCCAGCGTCGGCATGAAAGCCGGCGACCAGATGGTGGTGCTGCAACTGCCCTACGCCAGCGTCACCAGCGGCCAGCCGGCCATCGGCATCCAGGTCACCGCACAACTGAGCAACCTGGCCGACACCAGCTATTCCGACGGCGCGCCGAACCTCACGATCAACGCCCGCGGCGGATTCGAGTACGGCAACGATTCCCTGAACAACCCCGCGCAGGACCCGACCCTGGTGGAGGCCGCCCTGCACAGCTTCGTGGTCACCCCGACCCTGCTGTCCGTCACCCAGACGGTGGACATGCCCGAGGGCGAGACGGTCACCGGGCCAAACTTCACCCGCACCGAGACGGTCACCGTGACCCCGGCCCCCGGCCAGACACTGACCAACGTGACGGTCACCCAGACGGTGCCCGACCAGGTCCATGTCAGTTCCATCACGCCCGGCGCAGGCGGCACCCTGACGTCCATCACCCTGCACGACGGCACCGTGCTGACCAACCCCACGCTGATCGCCGCGGCGCTGAACAACCCCAATGTCTTCGTCGCCAGCTACACCGTTCACTACGACACCCTGAGCGCAGCCAGCACCACCACGGTCGGTTTCTACGTGCCGGAGATCGACGCCGCCGGGCGACCGGTGCTCGACCCTGCCACGGGCAATCCACGCACGATCACCTTCGGCACCGCCACCGTGAGCGGCGACTGGAACCCGCTGGACGTGCGCGACCGCCCGACCGACCCGGACGGCTATCCCTTTACCGTCACCGGCAACGGCGCGGGCATCACCTTCGTCGCCAAATCCATCACCCTGCTCAAGACGGTGAACCTGCAGAACGACGTCGGCACCCCCGGCATCACCCCCGGCGACACCCTGCGCTACACCATGGACGTGGCGATTTCCGACTTCTATGCCTTCGGCAAGAACATTCTTGGCCAGGGGCAATTCACCATTACCGACCAACTCAGCGACGGCCAGACCTTCTCCAGCGCCAACGCGCCGAGCATCGTCATCCAGCAGCACGGTACCTCGCAGGTCATCCCGGTGATCTACACCGCCACGGTGAACGCCGATGGCAGCACCACACTGGTCTTCGATATCGGCGCCTCCATTGCTGCCGCGGTCCAGGGGCCGGGACTTTATGCCCTGTTCGGCGACCTCTGGGACGACGACATCCAGGAAGGCGCCACGCGCATGTCCGTCGTCTATGACGCGATCATCGACACCACCTACACCTCCGACCACCCGCCCCACGACCAGCTCAACGAGGGCGATAGTGTCAGCAACAACGCGCTGGTGGACGCCACCGTGCTGCGCGACTCGCTGAACATCGGCGGCGAACAGACTGATGGCTCCAGCACCACCAGCACCATCAAGACCTCCAACGTCGATATCGAGCTGACCCAGGTCAACGGCGGCGCCCCGCCGGGTAACGGCGAGCTGCGCCCCGGCGATGTGGTGACCTTCACCATTACCTATGACCTGCTGGTGGCCGATTACGAGAACTTCACCCTCACCGCCTACCTGCCGCTGCCGCTGCTCGCCTCGCAGGTCACCGACTGGACCCAGGGCACCGGCGTGGGCCAATGGACCTTCGGCGCCGGCAACAATATCGCCGACGTGCCAGACAGCGTACGCACCGGCGCCGGCAACTCGATCATCTTCAACTTCGGCAACTTCGCGTCCGGCGGCCTGAACGGCGGCCGGGTGCAGGTGCAGTTCACCATGGTCGTAGGCGACCAGCCTTTCGCCGACCAGCGCGAACTGGACGTGCTGGCGCAGTCCAGCCAGACCACCACCATCGACAAGACGGTGTTGGTTTCCTCTGATGTGGCGGTGATCGAATCGGTTGCCGAACCGGTCCTGGACATCAAGCACGGCGTCGTCTCCACCACCCACGGCACGGTCAGCGGAACCACCGGCACCTGGGCCCAGCCGGGCACCACCGGCGTGCCCTTCAGTGGCAGCGTCACCAGCCTCGCGGCGGTAGACGGCAACGTCAGCGGCATCGACGGCGCCGACACCCTGCGCCTGGCCACGGCGATCAAGAACAGCGGTGGCGGCAACGCCTACGACGTCACCACCAGCATCACGCTGCCGGCGGGCCTGGCCTTCGTCGGCGGCAGCCTGTCGACCGCCAACCTGCAGATCCATCGCGGCGATGGCACCCTGCTGGTGCAGGGCGTCGACTACAGCATCAGCGGCAACAGCATCACCTTCCTCGACGCCAACAACCAGGGCACCCTGCTGAATGGCCGCGCCGGCACAGCCAACGATCTCTCCGGCGCCAACGTCGTGGTGATCACCTACGACGTCACCGTGAGCAACGCCATCCTCGCCTCGAGCACCCTGCAGAGCAGCGCCGCGCTGACCCGCTATGCCAGTGTCGAGGGCGGCCAGGACTTCACTCCGGTGGACATCGTCGAGATCGCCAACCAGCAGGTGGCGGCGCCGACCATCACCAAGACCTACCAGAACGGCAGCCTTACCGACGACGACTCCAGCGCCGGCCACACCAGCGGCAGTAACCTGGTGATCGGCGAAAAGATGACCTACGACATCGTCGTCACGCTGCCCGAAGGCGGCACCGCCAACCTGCGTCTTTCCGACCTGATCCCGCCGGGCCTGCGCCTGGATACCACGGCCTTCGGCGGCGCGGGTTACCAGCTCATCTTCAATGCGACCGACAACAATATCGACCCCTTCAGCGGCGCGCTCCTGCAGAATTTCAACGGGACCGTCAGCATTATTCCGTCAACCCCCAACGGCGGCGACGGTGTCGATCTGCAACTGGTGTTCAGTGCCGCCGGCGCCACGGCGGACAACAACATCGGCAACAACGCATTCGTCATCCGCCTGGTGCTGGTGGCCAGCAACGTGCAGGGCAACCAGCAGGGCGTGACCCTGAACAACGGCGCGCAAATCACCTACAGCGACCCGGACGGCGATACGCCCAACGGCGCCACGGCGGTGGATCGCACCGTCGCCAGCCCGCAGCAGCCCTCGGTGACCATCGTCGAGCCGACCCTGACGGTGAGCCAGCAAGTCACTTCCACGCCCACCTACGGCGGCTTCGACGAAGGCGACACGGTCACCTACACCATCACCATCAGCAACAATTCCGGCACCAATGCCTTCGATCTCAGCCTGCTGAACATACTGCCCACGCAGATGGACAACATCGTGATCACCGGCAAGGTCTACAACGGCGGCGCCACCAACAACGGCGGCGTGGACTTCATCATCCAGAACGGCCAACTGGTCACCGCCAACGGCGCTGACATCGACATCACCGACGGCGGCAAGATCGTCATCAGCCTGTCCGGCGTGGTGAACGCCACGGCCGCCGGCCAGGCGGTCATTTCGAACAACGTCGTGGTGCGCTGGACCAGCCTGGACGGCCTGAACAACACCACCGACACCGGCGCCGGCGAACGCAGCGGCGACGACGGACTGCTCAATTCCGGGGTGCTCAACGACTACCGGCAGATCAACACGCTGCTCATTCCCGTCACCAACGGCATCCAGGTCTCCCGCGTCGGCGGCCTCGACGCCACGCCGCCGGCGACCAATTCCTCCGGCGCCATCGATACCGCCGGCCTGGAGGAAACCGTCGTGGTCGGCGAGATCATCCGCTACCGCGTGGCGGTCGTAGTACCCACCGGCGACAACCCCAACTACCAGATCCGCATCGAGCTGGCTCCCGGACTGGAGTTCATTCCGGCCGATCTCAACAACATCCTGATCGCCCTGGGCTCCAGCACCGGCGGGCTCACTACGGACGCCACCAACCTGATCAGCGGCGGCTCGCTGATCATGATCGGCAACCAGAACAGCGACGTCTCGCTGCCGATCCACCCGGACCTCTCCGGCGACAAACCCACCGGTATCTTCAACATCAACAGCGGGCGCCTGGCGATTTCCACTGATGGCCGGACCATCACCTTCAACCTGGGCAACCTGACCAACACCGAAGTGAACGATGGCGATATCGAAGGCGTGATCCTGGAGTTCAACGTTCGCGTCGCCAACATCGCCAGCAACCAGACCGGCGCGCAGCTGAGCATGAATGTGTTCGAACACGTCGGCGCCGGCGCCGGCGTCGATCGCGGTCACAGCGCCACGATCTTCGAGCATGTGGTGGAGCCGAGTTTCACCGGCATGGACAAGTCGGTCATCGACATCGCCGCCGGCAGTGTGGCGGGCACGACCAACGCTACCGTCTCCGTCAGCTTCACGCAGAACGGCGAAGTCCCGGCTTACAACGTCGTGCTGCGCGACCAGTTCCCCAATGGCAGCGACTACGCCATCCAGAGCATCATCATCAACGGCAACAGCTACACCACCGGCAACCTGCCGGCGGGCGTCACCGCCAGCGTGGTGGGCGGCCAGGTGGTACTCAACTTCGACCAGCTGAACGTCAACGACAAGGTGCAGGTGATCTACAGCGTCACCCTGCCCAACACCATCGTTCCCGACGATGCCAACAGCTCCGCGGTGCTGACCTGGACCAGCCTTCCCAGCAGCTTCGAGAACGCCGGCTGGGGCGGCTCGCTGCCACTGACCGCCGGCGGCGCCGATGGCGAACGCACCGGTCAGGACGGCGCCACCGGCCTGAACGACTACATCCTCAGCGACGGCGCCGGCATGGGCGTGGTGCAAGGCACCCTGTGGGATGACACCAAGTCCGCCACCAACAGCGTAACGCCCGACGGCCCCGGCCTGGGCGGCATCGGCGTGACCCTGACCTGGGCCGGCGACGACGGCGTGTTCGGCAACGCCGACGACCGCACGTTCAACACCGTGACCGCCGCCGACGGCACCTACCAGTTCGCCATCCTGCCCTCGGGCAACTACCTGGTGGCGGTGGCGCAGAACTTCGCCCAGGCGAGCAACAACCGCTTCCACGTGCGCGTCGACACCGACACCGGGACGTCCACCGTCGGCCTGGGCAACATCAACCTGAACCTCACCGAGGGCGCCATCGGCATCGCCAATGCCGGCTACGTGCACATCAACGAAGCGCCGATCAACACCGTCACCGACCAGCACGGCCAGGAAGACACCGTGCTGCATATCGTCGGCCTCACCACCAGCGACGTGGACGTCAACGCCGGCAATGCCAACGGCATCATGACCGTCACCCTCAGCGTGGTGCACGGCGTGCTCTGGCAGAGCGCGACGACGCCCGGTGCAAGCGATGCGCCCCCGGCTGGCGCAGGTCGCACCCTGGTGCTGACCGGCACCCTGCAGCAGATCAACGTCGCCCTCGGGCAGATCTATTACAAGGGCGACCAGGACTTCAACACCGCCCGCAATGCCGAAACCCTGACCATGGTGACCAACGACCAGGGTAATTTCGGTGACGCGGACGGCGACGGCATCCCCGGCGAAAACCCCGACGACGCCCTGGAAGACACCGACACCCTGAATATCGTCATCGACCCGGTGAACGACGCACCCATTGCCCACCCCGACCTCGCCATCGCCATCGAAGCCGGCGGCTCGAATAACGCCACGGTCGGCGTCGATCCGACGGGCAACGTGCTGGACAACGATACCGACGTGGACATCGCCACCAACGGCGACATCCTCAAGGTCACCCGTCTGGAGAACTCCCTCGGCGGCTTCGTCACGGTACCCGCCACCGGCGTGGTCAGTCTCGCCGGCCGCTACGGCACGCTATACATAACCGCCACAGGCGGCTTCCAGTACGTGGTCGACAACACCAACGCCGCGGTACAGGCACTACGCAGCGCGGGCGACGTGCTGCGCGAGTCCTTCGGCTATTTCATCGAAGACAGCGGCCGCCTGGGCAGCTCGACGTCCCTGACCATCGACATCCACGGCGCCAACGACACCCCTGTGGCGCGCAACGACGCGGGTACCGCTGTCGAAGCCGGTGGCGCCAACAATGGCAGTCCCGGCTCGGACGCCATCGGCAATGTGCTGCTCAATGACAGCGATGTGGACTCCACGGTCTACGGCGAGACCAAGGCAGTCAGCCTGGTGCGCTACGACGGCATCGGCGGCGGGCGCATATTCCCGGTTGCTCCTGGCGCGCCGGCGACGCTGCAGGTCCTCTATGGCAGCCTGACGATGAACGCCGATGGCTCGTACCGCTACGTGGTCGACAACAGCAACCCTGTGGTCAATGCCTTGTCGCCCGGGCAAACCCTCACCGAGGTATTCACCTACCAGGTCACCGACAAGGGTGGCCTGAGCGCCATCGCCACCCTGACCATCACCATCCAGGGCGCCAACGACGCCCCGATGGCAGTGGACGACCACAATACCGCTACCGCTGGCGCCAGCGACGGCAGCCCGGCGCCGGTCAACGCCAGTGGCAACGTGATCACCGGCGCTCCGGGCACCGGCGTGGACACCGACGTCGACAACGCGGACAAGCCCAATGCCGACAAGCTTCGGGTTGATGGTGTGCGCTCCGGCCTGGAGACGGCCGGCGGCGCGCTGACGACCGTCGCCGGCACCATCAGCATCACCGGCACCGCCGCACGGCTGGCCAACGGCACGATCATCAGCGGCAACTTTGGCCAGCTCACCATCGGCGTCGACGGCACCTACACCTTCATCGTCAACAGCGCTGACCCGGCCATTCGCGCGCTGACCGCCAACCAATCGCTGGACGTGGTCTTTACCTACCGCATCCATGACAGCGGTGGCCTGACCGACCTGGCACAGCTGGTGATCACCGTCACCGGCGTCAACGATCCGCCCATGGTCCAGCCCGTGGAAATCCACGCCACCGAAGCCGGCGGCCTGAACAACAACGTTCCCGGCCTGGACCCGACCGGCAGCATCCGCGGCTCGTACACCGACCCGGACGGCGACGTCCTCACCATCACTGCCGTGGTCAATCCCAACGGGATCAGCGGCAATGTCGGGGCAGACCTCGCCGGCAACCACGGGGTACTGCTGCTCAACGCCGACGGCAGCTACCGCTTCGTGGTCAACAACCTCGACCCGGCCGTCCAGTCATTGCGCACCTATAACGACACACTGACCGAGGTGTTCACCTACACCGTCAGCGACGGCAATGGCAAATCGATCACCCGGACCTTCACCGTGGTCATCCACGGGCAGAACGACACCCCCATCGCCGCCGACGATACCGGCACCGCTATCGAAGCCGGCGGGACGCTCAACACCACTCCCGGCGCCCCGGCTACCGGCAACGTGCTGCCCAACGACCTCGACGTCGACGGCGCCGCCTACGGCGAAACCAAAGTGGTGGATGCCGCGCGTAGCGGCGACAAGAGCAGCGGCGGAACGCTGGTCGACCTCACCGCCAGCGGCGGCGTGATCGCCGGCAGTTACGGCACCCTGGTACTCAACGCAAACGGTACCTACACCTATACGGTGAACGACAGCCTCGCGGCGGTGCAGGCCCTGAAGCTGGGCGACAGCCTGGTGGAATCCTTCACCTACCGCATGCACGACACCGCTGGCGCCAGTTCCATTGCCCAGTTGACCATCACCATCGAGGGCCGCTACGACGCCCCGGTGGCCAACGACGACATCAACTACGCCGTCGCCAACCTAGACGGCAGCGGCGGCCGCAACCCTACCGGCAACGTGATCACCGGTTTGACCGGGATCTTCGACGGTATCGGCAAAGACACCGATGTCGATGCCGGCGACCACATGCGCGTCACCACCATTGCCAAAGGCCCCGAAGGCGCCCAGGTGAACACCGTGGCGGTGGTGGCGGGCAGCCCGCAGACCATCCAGGGCTCCTTCGGTACCCTGGTGATCAATGCCGACGGCAGTTACCAGTACTTCGTCGACAGCACCAACCCGGACATCATCTCCCTCGGCCCGCTGGCGTTCGCCCTCGAATCCTTCACCTACCAGGTGACCGACGACGGTGGACTCAATGACCACGCCACGCTGATCATCCTGATCCGCGGGCGCAACGAACCACCGGTCACCGCGCCGGACTTCGGCAGCGCCGTGGAAGACGGCGGCCTGCACAACAACGTGCCGGGCAGCAACCCCTCGGGCAATGTCCTGGCCAACGACACCGACCCGGACACCATCACCACCATCCCGCAGGACGTGATGCACGTGGTCTCCTTCTGGGCCGGCGACAGCCCGACATCCACCACTGTCACCGCGCCCGGCCAGACCCTGCGCGGCCAGTACGGCACGCTGACGCTGAACCAGGACGGCAGCTGGAGCTATGCACTGGACAACACCCTACCGGAAGTCGAAGCCCTGCGCGCCAGCGGCCAGACCCTGCAGGACAAGTTCACCTACCTGGGCGCAGACATCTGGGGCGGCGCCACCCCCGGCCTGCTGACCATCACCATCGACGGCCGCAACGACACGCCGATTGCCAGCGATGACGCCGCCATCGCCGTCGAGGCCGGCGGCGTGAACAACGGTACGCCCGGCGTCGACCCGCGCGGCAACGTGCTGGACAACGACACCGACGTCGACGGCGTACAGTACGGTGAGACCAAGACCGTCCTGCAGTACACCGGCGAAAACGGCAACAGCGCCAGCGCCGGCCAGGTGCTCCAGGGGCTCTACGGCAAGCTGACGATCAACGCCGACGGCAGCTACAAGTATGTCGTGGACAACGACAGCCCCACGGTACAAGCGCTGCGCACCGCTGGCGAAACCCTGCGGGAGGTCTTCATCTACCGCATGCGCGACACCGCTGGCGCTACCTCCGATGCCCGCCTAACCGTGACCATCCAGGGCGCCGATGACAACCCGGTGGCACGCGACGACAGCAACTTTGCCAGCGATGAAACGCCGGCGCCGCAGGCCAGCGGCAACGTGCTGCCCAACGACAGCGACGTCGACGGCGGCGACGCCATCAGCGTGACCGGCATCCGTACCGGCGAAGAGTCGGGCAGCGGCAACGCCGGCGTCGTCGGCCAGCCCATCGCCGGTCGCTACGGCACCCTCGTGCTCAACGCCGACGGCAGCTACACCTACACCATCGACATGAGCAACCGGGAAGTGCTGGCCGCCGCCGGCCTGGGCCAGGTCCTCAAGGACTACTTCACCTACACCATCAGTGACCTGACAGGGCTCAGCGACCAGGCCCAGCTGACCATCACCCTGGACATCGCCACGCCCTACATCCCGCCGGGCCCGCACTTCGATCGCTTCGGCGACGATGGCTACCCCCGTGACCGCATACCCGACGTCGACCCGGCGATCTTCGTGCAACCGGTGGTCGAGCGCATCGACGAGCGCCTGTCCCTCTCCGGCTGGGGGGCAGACGGCAGCAACGTCGAGTTCTTCGCCACACCGGAGATCGAAAGTCCCTCGCTGGGCGCGCAGCTGGGCCAGGTGAAGGGCCAGTTCGTTGCCCGCGCCGTAGCCGAGAGCCGTCGTGCGGCGGCCCTGGACAACAATTGGGTGGACGGCCGCCACGGCGTGATCAGCCTGAGCGCCGACGGACTGCTACCCGACCCATCGCTCTGGGCTCCCTTCCCTGCTGACATGGTAGGCAAGCCCGACAAGGCCACACAGACCGCACCGGGCTTCCGCGCCCAACTGCGCGAGGCTGCCCAGCGTCGGAGCGGCGGCCAATGAGGAACAAGCGACCAATTCAGATCGATCAAGGACAGAACATGCCCGCCTACGCACTGAAATGCCTGAGCGCCACCATCACCGTCAGCATCCTGCTCAGCGCCTGCTCGGCGTTCGAGCCCAAGCCCTATACCGAGGAGGAAATGCGCCAGCGGGTAATCGATGATCAGGCGCGGATGTACAAGGAGCAGGAGCCGGTCAGCGGGCCGATCACCTTCTACGAGGCCTCGGCGCGGGCGTTGAAATACAACCTCGACTACCGCCTGAAGCTGCTGGAAAGCGCGCTGGCCTCCGATCTGCGCGACGTCACCAGTCACGAGATGCTGCCCCGCGTCGTGGCCTCGGCGGGCTACGCCGGGCGCAACAACGATTCCGGCGGCACCTCCATCGGCATCGAGGACCGCCAGGTCAGCTTGCGCCCGTCCACCTCGGAAGAGCGCTACCGCCAGCTCTACAGCCTGGGGCTGTCCTGGAGCCTGCTGGACTTTGGCGTTGCCTACTTCCGCACCCAGCAGAAGAACGACCAGATGCTGATGGCCGAGGAACGCCGCGAGAAGGTCGCGCAGAACGTCCTGCAGGACGTGCGCAATGCCTACTGGCGCGCCCTGGGCGCCCAGCGCCTGCTGCCGGAAGTGGACGGCTTGCTGATGCGCACCCACCGCGCCCTGACCTCCGCCCGCGAGGCCGAAGGCAAGGGCCTGCTGCCGCGCCAGGACATCCTCGCCTACCAGCGTGCCCTGCTCGACTCGGTGTACATGCTTACCGTACGCCGCCAGGACCTGGAATTCGCCCGCGCCGAACTGGCCGCGCTGATGTCGCTGCCGCCGAACACGAAAATGGTCCTGGCCGACATCGGCGAGCAACCGCTGCCGCTGGTGACCAATAACGTCGAGCGGCTGGAGCGCCTGTCGCTGGAACGCCGTCCGGAGATCATGGAGGAGTGGTATCGCAAGCGCGTCGACATGAACGACCTGAAGATCGCCAAGGCCCAGCTGTGGCCCAACGTGAGTTTCAACTACGGCTACGAGTACGACTCCAACAAGTACCTGTACAACAACGACTGGAACCAGACCGGCATCAACGTCTCGATGAACCTGCTGCGCCTGGCGCAGTACCCGGACATCAAGGCCGCCGAGGCCATCCAGGAGAAGACCGACGACATGCGCCGCACCGCGCTGTCCATGGCCATCCTCACCCAGGTCCGGGTCGGCCTGCTGCGCTACCAGTTGGCGCGCCAGGAAGTGGAGTTCGCCGACGAGAGCCTGCGCGTTGACCAGAGCCTGCTCAGTTACGCCCAGTCCGCCCGTGGCGCCGCCCTGGGCAGCGAACTGGAGCTGATCCGCGCCGAGGGCCGCTACTTGCTCTCGCGCTACCAGCGCGAAGCCGCTTACTCCGACGCCCAGGCAGCCTGGGGGCGGCTGTACAACTCGGTGGGCTTCGAGGTGATGCCCAAGGAAATCGAGAACCACGACGTGAAGACCCTCGCGCGGGAAATCCAGCGCACCCTGGAACAGCAGACCAGCACCAACCTGCTCGCCAGCAACGGCCCCGCCGCCGTTCAGGCTTCCGTCGTGCAACCTTCCATTGGGCAAGCTTCCGTCGGGCAAAAGGAAACCGCCAATGCCGCGCAGTAAGTCGTACCTGCTCCTCCCGTTGTGCCTGATGTTCCTCCAGCCGGCACTGGCCGAAGACGCCAGCGCCCTGCCGCCTCTTCCCGACAACCAGGATCCCGGCGCGATCCGGGTACTGCTGGTCTCCAACCTGGAAACCACCCTCTCCGCCCAGATGAACGGGACGCTCGGCGCGCTCAAGGCCAGCCTTGGCGACAAGGTCGCCAAGGACGCCCAGCTCGCCCAGCTCAACTGCGTCGAGGTCAATGCCCGCGCCAAGGTTGCCGGCGCCGAACTGAACATGGCCCGCGCCAACCTGGCCGCCAAACAGAACCTGCGCAAGCTCGATGCCGTCGGCGACCTGGAAGTGGCCATGGCCAACACCGAGGTGCAGAAAGCCGACGGGGCCCTCACCCTGGCGCGTGCCCAGGCCGGCTATTGCCAGATCGACGCGCCGTTCTCCGGACGCATTGCCAAGGTCTACGTCAAGCCGTTCCAGACGGTGACGGCCGGCACGCCGCTGTTCGACCTGGTCAGCGACGGCGCGCTGAAAGTCCGTCTCAACGTACCCTCATCCATGCTGCCCAGCCTGCGCCCGGACATGCCCCTGGAAGTGGACATCCATGAAACCGGCAAGCAGTACCCGGCCAAGGTCAGCGTGATCAACGCGCGGGTCGACGCCGTGGCGCAGACCGTGGAACTCGAGGCGAAGCTGGATGCCAGCTACCCCGAACTGATCGCCGGCATGAGCGGGGTCGCGCGCTTCCCCGAAAGCCATGAGTGAGCTGCTGCCACCCCCCCAGCTGCTGCTGAGCCTGGCCAATGTGCGCGACAAGGCGCTGGCGGCCGACTCTCTCGGCGGCCTGGCCTTCAGCATCGCCAACGACCTGTTCCCGCTGCTGCGCTTCCACCAGGCGCTGGTGTTCGCCTGCCATGAGTCGCGCAACGAATTGCTGGCAGTGTCCGGACTGGCCAAGCCCACCGAGGACTCGCCCTACCTGGTCTGGCTGGAACGCGCCAGTCGCTGGGTCGCTGCGCAGGTACCCGACGCCACGCCGACCTGGCTGGCCCGCGATGCCATCGAACCACCCGCCGACATCGCCGAAGGCTGGAGCGAATGGTGGCCCGCCGGGCTCTGGTGCGTACCGCTGCACGACCGCGCGGGCAAACGCCTCGGGCTGGTGCTGTTCCTGCTCGACGAACCTCCGGCGCGCAACCTGCAACCGTTGCTGCTGGGTATCTGGCAGACCTGGGCACACGCCTGGGCCTCGTTCGGGCCACGTACCCGCCTGCGCTTCTGGCGGCCGAGCAAACGCCAGGTGCTGGTCGGCGTGATTGCACTGGCCGCGCTGCTGCTGATTCCGGTACGGCAGACGGCCCTGGCGCCGGCGGAAGTCGTGTCGCGCAACGCCCAGGTGATCAGCTCGCCGATCGACGGGGTGATCGTCAAAATGCTGGTTCGCCCCAACCAGAACGTAGACGTCGGTACGCCGCTCTTCGAACTGGACGAAACCACCCTGCGCAGCCGCGCCGACGTGCTGGCCAAGGAAGTCGCCGTGGCCGACGCCGAACTCATGGCGGCCAGCCAGCGCGCCTTCGACAACCCGCAGAGCAAGAGCGAACTCACGGTGCTCGACGGCCGCGCCCGCCAGCGTCGTGCCGAGCTGGCTGCCGTGCAGGCACAACTGGCGCGTACGCGAGTGCTCGCGCCGCGCGCGGGCGTGGCCGTGTACAGCGACCCGAACGACTGGCTGGGCAAGCCCGTGGTCACCGGCGAGCGCATTCTGCAGATTGCCGATCCGAAAGCGCCGGGCATGCGCATCCAGTTGCCGGTAGCCGACGCCATCGCACTGGAGCCGGGAGCAAAAGTGGCGCTGTTCCTCACCGCGTACCCGCTCGACCCGCTGCACGGGGAAATCCTCGATACCAGCTACCAGGCCAAGCCCAGCGACGAAGGCGTCGCTTCCTACCGCCTGCTGGCCAGCGTCGAGGATGCGCCGCCTCATGCGCGACTCGGTTTGCACGGCACCGCCAAGCTCTATGGCGAGCGCGTGGTGCTGGGCTATTACCTGCTGCGTCGCCCGCTGGCCTCGCTGCGCGCCTGGACCGGCTGGTAGCGCCATGGACATCGCCGCCGAAGACCTACCCACCCCGCCCCTGCGGGACGACCTGCGCCTGGATGAAGCCGCCCCCGGCCCGGACGGAGAGCCGGTGTGGGTGATCCAGGACAGCGTACTCAATCGTTTCTACCGCATCGGCTGGCTGGAGTTCGAATGCCTGCTGCGCTGGGAACAGACACCCCGCCAGATCAGCGAGCAGATCGCCGAGCAGACCGCGCTCAAGCCCGACGCCGAGCAGGTGCTGGGCTTCCGCCAGTTCCTCGAACACCACCAGTTGCTGCGCCCAGGCCCCGAAGCCCTGGCGCGCCTCGCTGCGCGCAGCGAAGGCAAACAGTGGACGACCTGGAACTGGTGGCTGCACCACTACCTGTTCTTCCGCATTCCGCTGATCCGCCCGCAACGCTTCCTGCGCGCCATCGCCGGCAGCCTCGACTGGCTGTTCAACCGCTACGTGGCGACGCTGGTGCTGCTGCTCAGCCTTGCCGGCATCGTGCTGGTGGCGCACCAGTGGGACACCTTCACCCACGACGTGGTGGAGTCCTTTTCCTTCGAGGGCCTGCTCAGCTTCGCCGCCGCGCTGGTGGTGGCCAAGACGCTGCACGAACTCGGGCACGCGCTGGTGGCGACGCGACTGGGGCTCAAGGTCGCGCACATGGGCATCGCCTTCGTGGTGATGTGGCCGATGCTCTACACCGACACCGGCGAGAGCTGGAAACTGCGCAGCAACCGCCAGCGCCTGGCAATTGCCAGCGCGGGCATCATCACCGAACTGGGCCTGGCCGGGCTGTCCACGCTGGGCTGGGCGCTGGCCGATCCCGGCCCCCTGCGCAACGCCCTGCTCTACCTGGCGACCACCAGCTGGGCGCTGTCGCTGGCGCTGAACGCCAGCCCCTTCATGCGCTTCGACGGCTACTTCATCTTCTCCGACCTGCTGGACTTCCCCAATCTGCATGAGCGCGCCGGCGCACTGGCGCGCACCACGCTGCGACGCAACCTGCTCGGGCTGGACGAGCCCTGGCCGGAGCACTTCCCCACCGGCAAGCGCCGGGCGCTGGTGGCCTTCGCCTTCGGCACCTGGGTCTACCGCCTGCTGCTGTTCCTCGGGATCGCCGTGGCGGTCTACTACTTCTTCTTCAAACTGCTGGGGATCTTTCTGTTCGCCGTGGAAATCAGCTGGTTCATCGTTCAGCCCGTGTGGAGAGAACTCAAGGTCTGGTGGCAGCGCCGAGCGGAAGTGCAGCCGCGGCGCAAGCTGGTGTTCCTCGCGCTACTCGGCGCCTTGCTGCTCCTGCTCGCCATTCCCTGGCGCACCCAGGTGCACGCCATGGGCGTGGCCCGTGCGGCTGCGCAACTGCACGTCTACGCGCCCTTCCCCGCGCTGCTGCGCGACCTGCGCCCCGGCGGCGAAGTCGGCCAGGGCGAGACGCTGGCGGTGATGGAGGAACCCGACATCGCCGCCAAGATTCGCAGCAGCGAAGCCGGCATCCGTGGCTTCCAGGGGCGTCTGGCCGGCATGCTCGCCGACCCCTCGGGCCTCTCCGAAGAAGCCGTCACCCGCCAGCGCCTGGGGGTGGAGTACCAGCAGGCCCGCGCCGCCCGCAACGAAATGGCGCGCCTGAACCTGACAGCGCCCTTCGCCGGCCGCTGGATGGACGTCAACCCGGACTGGAAGCCCGGCCAGTGGATCAACACCCGCGAGCCCATCGGCGTGCTGGTGGACCCACGGCACTGGCTGGTGGACGCCTACGTCAAGCAGGACGAAGTGCAGCGCCTGACCGACGGCGGCCGTGTGCGCTTCTACCCCGAAGGCATACCGCAGGCCATTGAAGGGCAGGTGGTGCTGATCGGCACCACGCGCATCAGCCAGCTGGAACAGCCGATGCTCGCCTCGCGCTACGGCGGCCCGCTGAACGTCAACGCGCAGGGCGAAACCCTCGTGCCCAACCCGGCGCTGTTCCACATACTGGTCAAGCTGGACGCCGCGCCACCGAACCTCCACGAAACCCGCGGCCACCTGCAGATCGAAGGCGCACGGCGCAGCTGGCTGGGCGAAGGCTTCACCCGCCTGCTGGCCGTTGCACTGCGCGAGAGCGGCTTCTAGCGAGGGGTGCAACGGGCCGCCCCTTCTGGCGTTTGTTCCTGACCAGGGGGCAACGTCGCGGACATCCTTCCCGTAGGAGCGGACTCCGTCCGCGATGGTTTCGCCCAGCTCCCAGGTCGATCGGAGTGGCGTTGAATCGATCGCGGACGGAGTCCGCTCCTACGCCCAAGCCTTTAGTCTGAGCTCTGATCTGAAGAACAGCGAAGTGACGGATACCGCAAGCCTGCCTATCCTCAACCTCGCACCGTCGAGGATCGACGGGTAGGCTGCAGGTGCCCCTCATCAGAACCGGCATTCGATGACTCGAACCCAGATACCTCACCCAGCAATCCCACCACCAGCGCAGGGCCAGCCATGAAGCGCTGGAGCCGCAAGCCGCTGACGCTGCGGGTGCTGATCCTCGCCTTCGTCCTGCTGGCTGCACTGGCGACCCTGGGCAACAGCCTGGTGGTGGCCTACAACGTGCAGCGCAGCGCACTCATCCACTCCACCCTGGAAGCCAATCGCGCCTATGCCGCCAAGGTTGCTTCGAGCATCAGCGAATTCCTCAGCTCCGCGCAGCGCAACCTGGCCTACAGCGCGGCAATACAGGCCAGGCATTTCGATGAACCCGCCGTGCTGCGCGCCGAGGCGATGCGCCTGCAGGCGCAGGACACCTTTTTCAATTCGCTGATCGTCGTCGATGCCCATGGCAAGGTGCTCCAGGCCTATCCCGATTCCCTGCAGATCGTCGGCACCACGCTGCGCTCGGAAAGCGTGCAGGAAGCGCTGCGGCTGAAGCAGCCAAAGATCAGCCAGGCCTACGTTTCCATCGCCGGCAACCTCGTGGTGCTGATCTCGCAGCCGATCATCGGTGCCAACGGCGAGTACCTGGGGCTGGTCGGCGGCTCGGTGTACATCCTCAAGCCCAGCGTGCTGCACACCATCATCGGCAGCCATTTCCAGGAGGAAGGCACCTTCGCCTTCGTCGCCGATGCCAACCGGCGCCTGCTGCACCACCCCGAGGTGGCGCGCGTCGGCGAATTGCTCGTCCACAGCAGCACGGTGGACGCCGCCCTGCGCGGGGAAAGCGGCGTCATGGAAGTGCTCAACTACAAGGGCGTGCCCATGCTCGCCGGCTACGCCAATGTGCCCGCCGCCAACTGGGCGGTGGTCGCCCAGCAGCCGCGCGACCTCAGTCTCTCGCCGTTGAACCTGCTGATGAAGGACATGCTCATCGGCCTGATCCCGGCCAGCCTGATGGGTGTACTGGCCATCTGGGCCGGCACCCTGTTGATCACCCGACCACTGCGCCAGTTGGCGAAGAGCGCCGAGCAGTTGTCGAACCCGGAAACGCCCCGCGAACTGCAGGACATCAAAACCTGGTATCGCGAGGCGGCGGCGATCCGCGCGGCGCTGCTCACTGGCGTCGGGTTGATGCAGCAGAAGTTCGGACGCCTGAGCCTGGAGGCGCAAAGCGACGTCCTGACCGGCCTCGCCAACCGCCGGGCGCTGGGCGCCGCGCTGGAAGCGCTGGGCCAATCCGGGCGGCCCTACTCGGTGCTGGCGGTGGACATCGATCACTTCAAGAAGGTCAACGACACCTGGGGACACGATGCCGGCGACGAGGCCCTGCGCCGCGTCGCTGCCGTGCTGCGCGATTCGTCCCGGGCCGACGATCTGGCCTGTCGCTCGGGAGGCGAAGAGTTCGTCCTGCTGCTGCCGGAAACCACCCTGGAAGCGGCCAGCGCCATCGCCGAGCGCATCCGCGAAACCGTGGCGATCACGCCTATACCGCAAGTGGGCCTGCTTACCCTGTCCATCGGCGTCGCCGAGTCCGGGGGGGCAGCGTCAACCGCGGAATCCGTGCTCAAACAGGCCGACCGCCGTCTCTACCGCGCGAAACAGACTGGCCGCGACCGTGTAATCAGCAGTGACGCCAGCTAGTCCATCGGATCGAGCGTCGTCAGCCGCGATGCCAATGCACGCGCCAGGTCGTTGATCCGCCCGCCATCGCCCAAGCCGGGGGCGATATAGATGGCCACGGGAAACGCCACCGCCTCCTCCAGGGGCAAGGGCTGGCGGTTCAGGCCCAGCAGACGTGCCATCCTCGCCGGCAGGGTCACCCCCAGCGGATGGCGGTCCAGCATCAGACGCGCGGCAAGGGCGCTCTGCACCCGGCAGGCGATATTCCTGCGCAGTCCGCGTAGGCCAAGCTGCAAGTCCACCGGGCACAGGCCGCCACGCCGGGCGGACACGTGGACCTGGGGCTGCCGCAGGTAGTCGGCGAGCGTCTGCGGGGGACTCTCCAGCGCGGCACCGTGGGCGAAGACGTAGCGGTCCGCCGGCACCGAGATACGCTCGATGCCGTAGCCGAACGGCACCACCTGTTCGATGTCCAGCAGCACGTCCAGCCGGCCTTCGCGCAGTTCGTCGAAGGCCACGCGGCGCTGTGGCTGGTAGAAGCTTACCCGCCACGCCTCGCCCAGCCGCGCCAGGGCGGTGTCGAGAAACAGCGGCTGCAGGCAGTCGACACAGCTGACCCGCAGTTCGGGCGCCGTCGACGGGCGTCCGGGCACCTGGCGCCAGCCTTCGCGCAGGCTTTCGAAGGCCAGGCGTACATGGTCGGCCAGACGATGCCCCGCAACAGTGGGCGTCACACCCAGGTGGCTCTTGATGAACAGCGGATCGCCGCAGTGCTTGCGCAGGCGGCTCAGGGCATTGCTCACCGCCGGCTGGCTCAGGCCCATCAACCGCGCGGCGCGGGTGATGCTGCGCTGCTGGTAGATGGCGTCGAACACTGACAGCAGGTTCAGGTCGAGGTCATACAGGTCGTGCATGGTCAGCAATCGTCGTGCAACAGGATCAGGCCGAACAACAGTCCGGCGGTGAGCATCAGCGTCAGGCTCAGCCAGGCCACGGCGTGGCCGTTGCCGACTGGTGCCGAGCCGGCCAGCGCGCGGGAGCCGCGTCGGTAATGTGCGCCCTGCCCGAGCTGGCAGACCAACGCACAGCCCGTCAGCAGCGCAGCCGGAACCAGAGCGAATACCGACAGCTCGCCGATCCTCCGCAGCACCAGCGCCGCCAGCACCAGCAGCACCAGCAGGGTTCGCGTCCAGGCCAGGGTGGTGCGTTCGGCCTGCAATCCGTTATCGCTCATGCCCACTGGCTCATCACTGGTAGCCGATCAGGCCGGCAGCCAGCACTACGCAGGCCAGCGCCAACAACGGCACCAGCAGCGGCACCGGCAAAGGCCGCCCTTGTCGCAGCGCACGCTCCACGCTCAGCCAGCGAACCCCGGCCGCCCCGGCGGTAAGCAGGCCGAGGCCGGCCAGCGCCAGGGCCAGGAAGGTCCGTACAGCCCCCGTCAGTGTGGGGCTTACGAAGGCATCCAGGGCGATGGCGCCGGCCAGCAGCGCCATCGAGGTGCGAATCCAGGCGAGGAAGGTCCGTTCATTCGCCAGGGTGAAACGCGGGTCCGGCTCCTCGCCGCCGCCCAGCAGGCGGTCGGCCAGGCGACTGCGGCCGCCACTCATTGCCGCCAGACCATCAGCGAATCCCCAGTCCGCGCAGAGCACCGGGCGAGTAATCCGAGGTGGTGGCGCGGAAGCCGAAGTCGTAGCCGCGCGGCTGCTCGTTGCTCATGTTGGAAGCGATGTAGCGGCCCGCCTGCAGGTCATAGAACACCTGGACGGCGGACAGCAGCACCTGGACATCCGGACGATAGAACGTGTGATTCTCGCCGATCCGCCAGAGCTCGCCACGACTGTCGTACTGGTCGTTTTCCACCACGGTCCAGCTGTCCTCGTCGAGATAGAAGCGCCGCTTGGAGTAGATATGGCGGGCGCCGGGCTTCAGCGTGGCCTCCACTTCCCAGACGCGGTGCAACTCGTAGCGGGTCGGCGCCGAGTCGATCACGCCAGGCTTGAGGAAGTCAGCGTACTTCAGGCTGGGTGAAGCCAGGCGGTAGCTGTTGTAGGGGATGTACAGCTCCTTCCTGCCGATCAGTTTCCAGTCGTAGCGATCCGGCGCGCCGTTGTACATGTCGCGGCTGTCCGCGGTTCTCAGACCGGCGGTGGTCGGCCCGGCGGCGTCGTAGGCATTGTCCGGAGCACGGCGCACCCGGCGCTGGCCGGAGCTGTAGACCCAGGAGAGGCGCGGTTGCTTCACCTGATCCAGTGTCTCGTGGACCAGCACCACCTCGCCCACCTGGCGCGACGGCGCGGTGATGCGGTGGCTGTAGTAGAACAGCATGTTGTCCACCTTGCCCGGCTCGTAGTTGCTCACCTGGTCGGCCATGGTGAAGCGCTGCTCGGTGGTGGTGATCACGTAGTCGCCACCGGCCTGGGGCGCCGCGCTGTCATTGACCGACAGCAGGCTACCGCCGCGATAACGGGTAATGTGGTTCCAGATCGCTTCCAGGCCGTTTTGCGGAATCGGGAAGGCCACCGCGCCGTGGAAGCCCTCGATGCCATTGCCGTCATTGACGAGCCTGGCGCCGGTGGCGTTCTGCGCCACCCAGCCCTTCACCATGTCCGACACACCCACGCTGCGGTGGCTGGGGTAGACCGGCAGCTTGTACTGGCCGGGATAGCGCTTGAGCAGCGCAATCTGCCCGGCGGTGAGATTGGCCTGGTACTGCTGGTAGTTGCTCGAATCGATGGTGAACAGGGGCTGGTCGCCGGCGTACGGGTCGGCCGGGGTGCCGTTGCCCTGTATCTTCAGGCCATCGCCGGACAACCCGCCCAGCCAGGCCGGGACTTGGCCGTCAGCGCTGGCGGCGCGTTCGGCGCCCATGGGAGTCAGGCTGTCTTGCAGCTTGGCGGCCTCGCCGGCCGGCACGGCGGCGTAGGCACCTTCGCCCAGGAGGACAGCGCCGTGGGTCAGGAGGACGGCGGAAAACAGGCAGTAGATGCGTTTCAAGAGGCAGGCTCCACTTAGAAGTTGATGCCGACCGACAGCGAGACGAAATCGCGATCGCCGCGGTTGCCGTAGTCGCCATCGAAGTAGTTGGTGTAGGAAATGCCGGCGGTGTAGGTGCTGTTGAAATCCGCATCCAGCGACAGGCCGACCGCCTTGGCACCCTCGTTGAAGCCCGAGACCTCCGCCGGGGCGTAGCCCTTCACGTCGTGGGACCATGAGATACCGGGCTTGAGGTCGATGCCGGCGATGGCGTTGGCGTAGCTCCAGATCGCCCGCGCGCGGTAGCCCCAGGAGAACGACGTGACGAAACCCTCGTTGTTGCAGTTCTGCGGCGTCGCCGAGTTGGCGATGCACACGGCGTTGTTGGCCAGTTCGCCGGAGCCGAAGGTGCTGTTGCGCCCATAGCGCGGGCCGCCGTGGCCCTCCAGGCCGCCGACGAAGGTGGCGCCCACCTCGCCCACCAGCACCAACTGGTCGGCGCCCATGACCTGGCTGACGGTCTGGGTAGCGGTCATCTGCGCCTGGGTCACTTCCTTGCGGCGGTAGCCGTCGGCGGCATTGCTGTCGGCATAGGCCACAGCGCCGCTGTCATACAACGGTGTGCGCGACGGGTCGCCCAGGCCGGACTGGATCAGATCCGGGCCGTTGAATTGCAGCGGCAGGTTCGGCCGGTAGCTGATCTCGCCCTGCAGCGCGGTGCCGCTGGACAACGTCGTCGCGAAGGTCAGGCCGTACAGGCGGATGTCTTCGGGGTATTCGACGAAGTAACTTGAAGTCCCCATGCGCAGCGCATCGGTCAGGGTCTTGCCGGCGCTGCTGTTCATCAGGCCGTTGCAGGCCGCGCCAGAAAGGCCAAGGTTGCCGCACAGCTGGGGGACGAAATTGGTATTGGTCAGGTACGGACTGCTGATCGAACCGGTGTACGGCAGACGGCTGTGGTAGTTGGCCGCGTAAGCGCCGAACTCCGTGTCCAGGGCCGGCACGAACCAGTGCAGCGACAGACCCCACTGCCCGCTGTTGCGCGCGTCCCGGTCGGCAGCGCGTTGCAGGCGAATGCCCTCGCTGGTCAGATCGACGCCGAACGGCGATAGCGCACGCACCGCGGCGGCGTTGCCGGTAAGGTTCTTGCCTACGTCCAGGCCGTAGCACCCGTCGGGGATGTAGTCGTTGCTGGAGAAGAAGGTGCCGCAGTTGTCCAGGTTGGTCTGTTCCCAGTCCAACTGGTAGAAGAAATCCGCGGAGAGGTTTTCGCTGAGGTTCTGGGTGACATAAAACAGATTCACCGGCACCAGTGCGTCCTTCACCTCCGAGCCCGGCCGGCGGATAGCCGACAGGTTGGTCGGATTGACCACGTTCAGGCCGCCCTGGATGAAGGTGCTTTCGCCCCAGTTCACCACCTGTTTGCCCAGGCGCACCGAGCCCGGTTCATCGGCGATCTGGAAGTTGTGGTAGACGAAGGCGTCCAGCAACTCGAAGCCGGCGGACTTGTTGGCGTTCTTGCGTCCGGCGTCCTCGACATCCTTGAAGCGCTGGCTCTCGTCGCGCAGGGCGTAGTCGTACCAGTAGCTGCCGCGCAGGAACACGCCGCTGTCGCCATACTTGAGCTCCAGATCGTGGCGGCCCTTGAATATCTTCGAGAACACGTCGCCAGCGCGGTAGTTGCGACGACCGTCATCACCCGAGGCGCTGCGCATCAGGCGCTGTTCGGGGTTGTGGGTGGACATGCTGGCGCCCAGCGACAGCGCGGAGTCGAGCTGGCCCTGGATTTCTCCGATTTCGAAGTTGTAACCCCAGGCAGAATGGCAGGTGCAAGTTGCGACCAATAGCCATGAGCCTCGCACCATGATGCGAACTTTCGGCGTCATCACTCTTATCCTCTTTATTTTTTTCGAGCGATCTTCAGGCAATACAAATCCTTCTCGAAATCACTTTAAGCAACATGAGGTATCGAGCGTAGGTGTTTGTATTATCTGGGTATTTGTATTAGAAGAATTATTCTTCGAATGAACTTCCAGAAGACTTTGCGGATTGTTGGCTTATCGTTACCGGCCCTTGATTTGCGGGGATGGCTCGATACTAAATAGCCCTCTGCCGACGAACAAATATCGTCTTCAGATGGGCCCCATATCAAACCGGCATGGCCGGACAAGGCACGACGATGACCCTCAAGCAGTTGCGTTACCTGATCGCCATCGCCGAGGCCGGTAGCTTTTCCGCCGCCGCCCGCAAGGCCTATATCGCCCAGCCGGCGCTCAGCCGCCAGATCGGCATGCTGGAGAGCGAACTGGAAGTGCAATTGCTGCTGCGCCAGCACGACGGCGTCGATCTCACCGACGCCGGCCGGCGCCTCTACGAGGTGGCCCGCTCGGTGGTGCAGAAGATCGATTCGGTGAAGGACGAGCTGATGTCCAGCCGGGGCGACCCGCGCGGGCGGGTGTCGGTGGCCATCCCGGTGACCACCTCCGCCCTGCTGCTGCCGGCGATCATCCAGCGCGTGCAGGAGAAGTTCTCCGGCATCGACCTGGTGGTGCGCGACGGTCTGAGCAAGGAAGGCGGCGAAGCCATCGAACTGGGCAAGGTCGATTTCGGCATCGTGCCCAATGCCGAGGAACTCGAAGGAGTGGTCGCCGAGCCGATCTTCGTCGAGCAGCTCTATTGGGTCGGGCGCATGCCGCTGGGAAGCGAGGGAGAGAGCATCACCCTGGCCGAGGCGCTGAGCCAGCCTCTGGTGATGCCGCCGCGCGGCATGCACCTGCGCCGGCGCATCGAGCAGGCAGCCATGGCAGCGGGGCTTGAGCTGAATGTGAAGTACGAGCAGCAGTCCGCTTACGGCATCACGGGCCTGGTGACCAGCGGGCTGGCGGCCTCCATCAGCAACTGGCCGCCAATCGAGGTGGGCTCGCAGTCATTGGCGCGGCGCATCGTCGAGCCGCAGATCGAACGCACCATTTCCATCGCCCACTCGGCGCACAAGCCACTGAGCTTCGCGGCCTCGTGCGTGCACGATCTGGTGCGCGAACTGCTGGTGGAAGCGGTGCGCAACGGAACGTGGAAAGGCGAGCTGATCGAGCGCTCGCCTCTGCCAGCGGTCAAGCTGGACGATTGACCGCCAGCCCCCGCATCGTCAACCGGCAGCGGCCAGTTCGCCGGAGAGCTGTGCCCGCGAGCGTTGTGGGCGTAGCCAGGCCAGCCCGACCAGACCGGCGACCACCAGCAGTACGCCGCTGACCGCGAAGCCATGGGCATAGCCGGCACCATCCAGGCCACCGGAGCGCTGCACGAGGAAGCCGGTGACGATAGGGGCGCTGAGCCCCGCCAGCGAGGCGAAGGCATTGCCAATCGCCAGGATGCTGCCCCGCTGTGCGGTGGGCGTGACTTCCGCCAGCATTGCCGGGCCCACCGAGTACATCACCAGCGCCAGGCCGCCGCTCAGGGTCATGTAGGTCATGCGCAGCGCCACCGGCAGGTCCGTCAACAGGCTGATGGACAGCACGCCACTGGCCACCAGGCATGCCGAGACGAACACACCCCGCGCGATCCGCGACGATAGACCGGCGCGCAACATGCGCTGCGACAACCACGCCATGAACAGGCTCAGCGGCATGGTCACCAGGACGAACAACCCGAACAGCCGCCCAGCGTTCATGGCGCTCAGGCCCAGGCCGCTTTCCAGGTAGGCCGGCACCCAGGTCAAGGTCAGCGCCAACGACCAATTGGCGGCGAAGTGGCAGAAATAGTTCGCCAGCACCGTGCTGTCAGCCAACAGGCGACGGTACGGCAGACGCTCGCCAGAGCCCTGCCCGCGTGGCGTCTCGCCCAGCCGCCCTTCCTGGCCGAAGAAGAACCAGGCCACGCACCAGATGGCGCCGAAGATCGCCAGTACCGCGAAGTTGCTGCGCCAGCCGTAGTGTGTGCTGATCCAGGGAATCATCAGCCCGGCGATCAGCAGGCCCATGGCACTGCCCGAATGCAGCAGCGCCACCGGCAGGCTGCGGCGCTCGTCGGGGAACCACTTGTACAGCGCATGGGTGGCGACCGGCGACGCCGGCCCCTCACCCACGCCCAGCAGCACCCGGCAGGCCACCAGCGTCCATAGCGAAGTGGCATAGAGCATCGGTAACTGCACCAGTGCCCAGAAGGCCCCCATGCCCAGCAACAGCCAGCGGGTGGAGCGGCGGTTGGCGAGGAAGCCGCCCACCACCGCGGAGATGGAGAACAGCCAGTGCAGGCTGCCGCCAACCAGACCGAACTCGGCAGGAGTCAGGTTCAGCTCCTTCATCATCGGTACCGCAACCAGACCGGTGACCACCTTGTCGAGGAAGTTCACCAGCATCATCGCCGCCAGCAGAAAGGCGACCGTCCAGGCTCGGCGGGGCTGGTAGGCATTCTCTTTAGCAGAAGAATCTTGCATGTCGCTGATCTCTCTTGTTCTTGTCGGGTGCTGCGTCCGCGCTTCCACGTCCCGCCGGTCAATCGGGCATCAGGATGCCCTTGGCGATGGTGTTGCGCTGGATTTCGCTGGTCCCGGTAAGGATGCGCATCATACGGGTGGCGCGGAACAGCCACTCCACCGGATGCCCGTTGATCAAGCCGGCGCCGCCGTGCACCTGCACCGCACGGTCGGCAATGCGGAAGGCGGTTTCCGAGCTGAATACCTTGCACATCGACGATTGGGTACGGATGTCGCCGCCCGCGTCGTAGCTGGCCGCCGTGGCGTACATCATGCTGCGCGCGGCATACAGCTCGGTGGCCATGTCGGCAATCATGTGGCTGACCGCCTGGAACATGCCGATTGGCCGGCCGAACTGCACTCGAGAACGGGCGTAGTCCACCGACAGGTTCAGCGCCAGCTCCGCCATGCCGAGCATCGTGGCGCAGTGCAGCAGGCGGTTGAGGGTGATGCGCCCCATGGCAAGCTTGAAGCCCTTGCCTTCCTCGCCGATGCGGTGCGCCACCGGCACCTCAACCCCTTCGAGGAGGATGTCACCGTGGGTACCGGGGCCGGACATGGCCTGGTAATCGGACACCACCTGCGCGCCGGGCGCGGCGAGGTCGACGAAGAACGCCGAGATGCCCTCGGCGCCCTTGCCTGGCCCGGTCACTGCCAGCAGCACGGCGAAGTCCGCGTAGGGCGCGCCGGAGATATAGCGTTTCGCGCCGTCGAGCACGTAGTGATCACCCTCCAGACGCGCGCTGGTCTTGATCGCCGTGGCGTCGGAGCCAGCCTCAGCCTCGGTCAGGGCGAAACACACGGCCTTCTCGGCACGGCACACCGGGCGCAGAAAGTGGTCGATCTGCTCCTGGCTGGCCACCCGGAACAGATGGCCCACCCGCGGCGGACCGCTCAGCTCGCCCAATACGTGAGCGGCCAATACCGCGCCGCTGCTGGCCGCGGCCTCCTTCACGGCGCACAGGTCGGCAATACCCAGACCGGCGCCCCCCAGCTCCTCAGGCAGCATGATGTTGTAGAAGCCGCGCTCGCAGGAGCGCTTCCACAGGTTGCGCAGCAGTTCGCGCGGGTGCTTCTCGCCGAAGCGGATACCCTCGCGCTGCTCCAGCGGCAGCAGTTCTTCGCGGATGAAGCCGCGCAGGTCGTCGATGATCGCCTGTGCCTTGGCGCCGGGTTGAATCGCGTGCATGGTCATTCTCCCTCTCAGATCCGACGTTCCTGGTGCTGCCAGTAGGGTTCGCGCACCAGGCGGCGCACGACCTTGCCGTTGGGGTTCTTCGGCAGCTCGCGGACGAAGTCCACGCTGCGCGGCTTCTTGAAACCGGCCAGTTGCGCGGCACACAGCTCGATGATCCGCGCCTCGTCCAGTTGCATGCCGGGCTTGAGCACCACCACTGCCTTGACCGCCTCGCCCCACTGTTCGTCGGGCACGCCCACCACCGCCGCTTCGAAGATTTCCGGCAGGCTGTAGAGCACTTGTTCCACCTCGGTCGGGTAGATGTTGAAGCCGCCGGAAATGATCATTTCCTTCTTGCGGTCGACGATGAACACGTAGCCGTGCTCGTCCACCGTGGCGAGGTCGCCGGTGAGGTAGTAGCCCTCGCGCATGACCTCCGCAGTGAGCTCCGGCGCCTGCCAGTAGCCCTGCATGATGTCCGGCCCGCGCACGACGATCTCGCCGATCTCCCCGGGCTTCACATCCTCGAAGTCCTCGTTGACCACCCGCAGGTCGGTGTCGAAGTAGCAGCGGCCACAGGAGGCCAGGCGTTTGGGATCATCCAGCGCCGCGATGTGGTCCTGTTCGGTAAGCACCGTGACCAGCGAACAGGTCTCGCCGGCGCCGTAGCCCTGGGCGAGGATCGGCCCGAACACCTGCATGGCACGGCGCACCAGCGCCGGGGCCATGGGCGCGGCGCCGTACATCACCAGGCGCAGGCTGCTCAGCTCGTAGGTTTCCACCCCGGGGAAGTTCACCAGCCGGTTGATCATCGCCGGCACCAGGAACAGCCGGGTGACGCGCTCGCGCTGTATGGTTTCCAGCAGCAGGCGGTCGTCGTAGCGCTCCACCAGCAGGTTGCAAGCGCCGGCGGCAAGCAGCGGCATGATCTGCATGCCGCTGGCATGGGTGATCGGGCCGACATGAGCCATCACATCGCCAGGGCCGGAACGGCCCGTCGGGCTGGCGATACTCTTGCGTACCAGCGCCTTGCGGTTGCCGACACTGAGCATGGCGGCCTTGAGCACGCCGGAACTGCCGGAGGTGTAATGCAGCACCGCCAGGGCGTCGTCCGCCGGGTCGCAACTGATGTGAGCATCGCAGCCACGCTCGAGCACCGCCTCGTAGGGCACATCGGCGCCTTCGGCAGCCAGCGGGACGATCAGTTTCAGATCCGGCAGTTCGGCTCGTCGCTGGTCGATCAGCGTGGCGAAAGAGGCATCGGCGATCACCGCCTGGCTGCGTGAATCTTTCAGCACGCTAAGCACTTCATCGGCGGCCAGGCGCGCATTGATCGGCACCTTCACCATGGCGTTCTTGTACAGGGCGACTTCCGCCTCTACCAGTTCGGCCCGGTTGGGCGCCAGGATCGCCACGTGGGCGCCCTGCTCCAGTCCCAGCGTGAGCAGCCCGGAGGCCAGGCGATTGGTACGGCGTTCGAGATCGGCGAAGGTGATGCGATGACGTGAATCGACCACGGCCTCTCGGTCAGGCCAGTAAAGCGCACTGCGGCGCAGGATTTTACCCAGGTCCACTTGTTGTTCTCATTGTCAGGGGAGACGGGCGAAATCCTAAGATCCGTGCGCCGCGCGCGGCCAATACCATAGGTCGATGCCGGCCATGCCGGAATGCGATGGCCCCTGTCAGCAGGCATTGCCAGTCAGTCCAACGGCGGCTCCTGGGCGACCCCACGCGGCCCGGCAATCCCCCAGATCACCAGCCCCAGCACCGGCAGGATGGCAATCAGCAGGGACCATAGCGCCTTTGCGTTAACGCCCTTGTCACTGCGGAAGATGCTGAGGATCGCCCACAGATCCAGCAACACGATGATGGTCGCCACGGCGATCCAGAAAACACTGAGCAATGAAGACATGACCCGGCCCCTTCTCACGGGGCAGGAAATTGCCCCTCTCCCGGCAGGCCCCGCCCGAGGCCCAAGGTTCAACCAGAAGGACCATCGTCCAGGCGCCGAACCGTTCGTCCCTCGCACTGAACACCGCGCGGCGCGCTCCAGTCATTCGTGAAGGCACCCATGAAAACGGGCGCCGGTCACTCACTGCTCGCCAGACACAAGAGGTGACGAAAGATGGGCTGGAATGATCATCGCGACGTAGAACGCTCCGAGGGGCTTCGCCGCCTGCTCGAAGAAGGTGCGCTGGAGGTCGACAGCAGCCAGGAGATCCTTGCCCGCTACATCCTCAACCACGGATTCGCCGCGCTTTCCGAAGCGCAACAGCAGGAGTTCCACGAGCAGTTGCTGCCGCTGCTGGACCGCCGCGATCGCGGCGAGGGGTTGATGCCACAAGGCGACCTCGATCCGGCGATCGACGATCCCGAGCTGGTCAGCTCGCAGATCAACGACCCAGGCAACGAAGACCCCGGCTCGCTCATCGAAATGGAAGTCGAGGAAGGCTTGCGCCCGGACCGGCGAACCCGCCACTGATGCTTATCCACGAGGCCCGAGGAGGACGCCATGACCTTTCCCCTGACCCACTTCTTCACCCACCCGGAAACGGCCTGGCACGAACTGCGCGACAACGCCGACCAGCACCCGGCAGCCTACCTGCCGCTCTGGTTGCTGATGCCGTTGTTACCGGCGGTGTGCCTGTTCATCGGCACTACCCAGGTTGGCTGGCGCCTGCCGGGGAATGAGGAAACCCAGTTACTCAGCCTTGCCAGCGGCGCGCTTCTCGCCTTCTGGTGCTATGCCGGCCTGGTGGCGGGGATTGTGATCATCGCGTACCTGACCCGCTGGGTGCTGTTCCGCACCGAGGTGCGCCCCGACCTCAACCGCAGCATGGGCTTTTCCACGGCCGTGGCGCTGCCCCTGATGCTGGCCGGGCTCGCCGCCCTGCTGCCATCGCGCTGGCTGCTGCTACTCGCCGCCGGGGCGGCCACGCTGTATTCGGGCTGGCTGCTGTTCATCGGCCTGCCCATCTACATGCGCCTGACGCAGCGCAGCGCGGCGTTCTATTCAGGCTGCATCCTGGGGCTGGGATTTCTCGCCCTGCTGACCACCGCCTTCGCCTTCCTGGAATTGTGGGGACAGACCATGATGGGGACGGGGGAGTATCTGCAGGAGTAACTCACCCCTCGCAGGTCGCGTTCATGAGTGCAGGAGCAACTGTCTTTCTCTGGTAAGTCCTTACCTATGCATCCCCTCACCCCAGCCCTCTCCCGGAGGGAGAGGGAGCAGTCCGAGCCGACTGACGCAAAGGTTTCATCCTGCACCAAACAGTCCCCTCTCCTCCTGGGAGAGGGTTAGGGTGAGGGCAAAGCCGAGCACAGTACTTTCACTCAGGAGAGGACTCTTCCTCGATCCGGCCGGCAGGCCGGTCTGAACCTGCCGTCCATCGAGCAGACACGGGGCGCGCCCGCACGAAGGTCAGGCCGATCGCGGATGAAGTCCGCTGCTACGCGACAGGCATACCAGTAGGCTCATTGCTCCGGTCGTGGCACCGGCTCTTCCGGAGGCTGCTGCATGGGCACCTCTTCGGGGAAGTCCTCGGGAATCTGGCTTTCGCGATCCGGCGGAGCCTCCTGCGGATCGGGGCGTTGGGCGTGGAAAGTGGTGTTCATGGCAAATCCTCCGATAGCGCGGGCGGTCACCTTTGGGCGCACCGCGCTCGCGGAGGTTCGGTTTTTCTACCTGTCGGCTCCCTTCACCATCAGGAGCAGGGCCAGTAGCTGGTCGCGGTCGAACGGTTTGGGCAGGCGCATCACCGACTCGGCCAGGGTATCCAGGCGCCCGGCGTACCCGGTGGTGAGCACGCAGGTCAATGCCGGATATGCCTGACGCACATGCTGGATCAGCAGCATGCCGTCCATGTCCGGCATGGCGAAGTCGGTGATCATCAGGTCGTAGCTCGACTGCTCGAGCAACTGCATGGCGGCGCGCGCCGACTCGCTGCGCGCCACCTGGCAGCCCAGGTCCGCGAGCAGCGCGCTGGTGCCGGCCAGCACCAGCGCATCGTCGTCCACCACCAGTACCCGCAAACCGATCGGCTCGTCGAGGGTGGGCGGTGCCGGCACTACTCGCGCGACGCTGGGCAACTCAGGCTCCGCTTTCACCCGCACCGCCGGCAGCCAGATTTCCGCCGTGGTGCCCAGCCCCGGCGAGCTGCGCAGCAGCAGCGCTCCGCCCTGCTGCTGGGCCAGGCCATGGACGATGGACAACCCCAGCCCCGTGCCCTTGCCGGTGGGCTTGGTGGTGAAGAACGGCTCGGCAGCGCGTCGCAAGGTGTCCTCGTCCATGCCCTGCCCTGAGTCGGTGACCGCCAGGCACACGTAATCCCCCGGCGCCAGCTTGCCGCTCTGCCGCGGCCCGACCTGTGCGTTACGCGCCGAGAAGGTGATGCTGCCGCCACTGGGCATGGCATCGCGGGCGTTGGTGGCGAGGTTGATGATCGCCAGTTCCAGCTGGTTCTGGTCACTCAGCACACAGTCCAGCTGTAGCGGGAAGCGGGTTTCCAGGCTGATGGTCGGGCCCAGGGAGCTGACCAGCAGCTCGCTCATGTCCTGCAGCAGCGCCGGCAGCTGGATCGGCTGCGGAAACAGCCGCTGCTTGCGGGCGAAAGCCAGCATCCGTTGGGTCAGCTGGGCACCGCGGCGGGTCGCCTCCAGTGCGTTGCGCCAGATGGCCTGGACCTTCTCGTTGTCCTTGGGCAACTGCCGCTCCAGCAGCTGCAGCCCGCCGAGAATCACCGTCAGCAGGTTATTGAAGTCGTGGGCAACGCCGCCGGTGAGCTGGCCGAGGGACTCCATCTTCTGCGACTGGATCAGCTCGTCACGGGCACGCTCCAACTCTTCCTGGGCGCGGCGCTTGTCGGTGATGTCGCGGGTGATCTTGGCAAATCCCAGCAGCTTGCCGGTGTCATCGAACACCGGATCGATGACGATGTTGGCCCAGAAGCGCGAGCCGTCCTTGCGCATCTGCAGACGCTCTTCCTCATAGCGTCCCTCGGCCAGCGCAGTGCTCAGGCTGGCCTCGGGTACACCGCCCAGGCGATCTTCGTCGCAGTAGAAGCAGTCGAAACGGCGGCCGATGATCTCTTCGGGGTGGTAGCCCTTGATCCGCTCGGCGCCGGAATTCCAGCTGGCGACGTTGCCCTCGGGGTCGAGCATGTACAGCGCATAGTCGGTAACGCCGTTCACCAGCAGGCGGAACTGCTGTTCGCTGCGCCGCAGGGCCTGTTCGGTCTCGTGCTGCTCGGTGCGGTCACGGGTGATCTTGGCAAACCCCAGCAACTCGCCGGCAGTATTGCGGATGGCGTCGATCACCACGTGGGCCCAGAACGAGCTGCCGTCGCGGTGCAGGCGCCAGCCTTCGCTCTCGTAGCGACCGACCCGCGCCGCCTCGTCCAGGGCCAGCTCTGGCAGACCGGCTGCGCGATCCGTCGGAGTGTAGAAGCGCGAGAAGTGCTCGCCGAGGATTTCGTCGGCGGCGTAGCCCTTCAGGCGTTGCGCCCCGGAACTCCAGCTGCTGACCCTGCCATCGGGATCGAGCATGTAGATCGCGTAATCGGTCACCGCCTCGACCAGCAGGCGGTAGCGCGCGTCTTCGACGAGTTGGGCGGTGCTGGCAATGGTCTCTGGCATGAAATCCGAGCTCCCCTGGCTCATTGGAGCAAAGCATAGGCACGGCCATCCTACCCCGACTGCCGCCGGACGGCGTCACTGGCGGTACGCCCGGCACAACCCGTCTGCGTTCCAGAGCGCTGGGCTACCGACCAGGCCGGGCCGCAGCCCCGCGGCCAGCCAACCGCCTGGCGGAAAACCCGCTGATACTTCGCGCAAGCCGCGAATTCCGTGGTCCATGACACAACCCCCCGGATGTCCATGCCCGGGGAATCGTGCAACGAGCACAGGAGACTGCGGATGAGCGTTGACCCCGAGCGTTTCGCCAACGACTACCAGAGCGCCCTGGTGGAGGTGGCCCTGCCCGCCTTCGCCCGCGCCAGCGAATTTGCCCGTGAACACGGCCTGGAATGCAGCGTGGAGCTGTTGGACGGCCGCCGCGACCTGCCGGAACTGCGCCTGAAAGTCCGCCATTCCTGCCACGACGCCGAGTGCATCTGCCGTATCAGCGCCGACCCGCAGACCCAGCGGCTATGCCACGAAAACCGCTGCGGGGCGACTGAAGCCGACGTGCAGCAGGTGATCGGCTCGCTCGCCTCGCTCAACGAGATGGTGCTCGATACCCGCCTGCTGGAATTCTTCCAGAGCTCCTTCGCGCTGCATCTGGACTACGCTTCCGAACGGCACGCCGGGGGCTTCTGGTAGACCGCGCGGCAGAATGACGAAGCCCCTTGTCCGCACGCCGGACAAGGGGCTTTTTGCAGGGTGCGATCAGCCCTCGAGCTTCTGCTTCAGTGCCGCCAGGCCATCGACATAGATGCCGGTGAACAGGGCAGAGGCTTCGGCGTCGCTGATGCCTTCGGGAGTGAAGGAGCCGAACCACTCCACGCGCACGCCTTCAGCCTCCGCCCCCGGCAGCACGCGCAGGGTCGACTGGTAGTCGCGCACCGGCGCCGGCCCCTGGAGGATGGTGTAGCTGTAGCTGCGCTCGGCTTCGTTGAAGTCCAGCAGGCGCTCGATGATGGTTTCGCCGGCGACACTCTTCAGGGTGCGCACACGGCCACCCTCGCTGAGCGCGCTCTGCGGAATGAACGGCAGCCAGTCGGGCAGCGAATCGAAGCCGCCAATGAGTTGCCAGACCTGGTCGATATCGGAATTGAGGTCGATGAATGCTGTGGCCTTGGCCATGATGTTTCTCCCGGGGCGTTCGCCCCATTGATTCGATGATCGGGGTGGAGCGCCGGGCCAAAAGGCCCGGCGGCGAAGGTTCAAGCGGCAGGTACGGGGGCCAGCGCGCTGATCAGGCCCTGGGCGCGCAGGTCGTTCCAGAACGCGGCCGGGATCACGGCACTGAGCGCGGCATGGTCCTGGTTGGCGTGCAGCGGGCGGGTCGAGCCGGGGATTGCCGCGACCACGGCCGGATGGGCCAGGGCGAACTGCAGCGCGGCGGCTTTCACGTCCACCCCATGGTCACGAGCCACGGCGCGGATCCGCTCCAGCTTGGCCAGCACGGCCGGGCTGGCCTTCTGGTACTCGAAGTGCTCGCCACCGGCGGTCACGCCGGAGCTGTAGGGCCCGCCGACGACAATGCCGACACCCTGCTCCACCGCCTGCGGCATGACCCGCTGCAACGCGCGCTCATGGTCCAGCAGCGAGTAGCGACCGGCGAGCAGGAAGCCATCCGGACGCGGTTCGTCCAGGTCCAGGGTCAGTTCGATGGGCTCGACGCGGTTCACGCCCAGCCCCCAGGCCTTGATCACGCCTTCTTCACGCAGACGGGTGAGCACGCGGAACGCACCCGTGCGGGCGATCTCGAACTGGGTCAGCCACTCGTCACCGTAGAAGTCCTGGGCGATGTCGTGGATCCAGACGATGTCCAGGCGGTCGGTGCCCAGGCGCTTCAGGCTGTCCTCGATGGAGCGCAGGGTGGCGTCGGCGCTGTAGTCGTTGACGATGCGGTTGCGATTGCCGTGTTCGAACAGGCCGCTTTTCTCACCCAGTTCGCGGGCCGCTGGGTCTTCCAGTTCGTCGAGGATGATGCGACCGACCTTGCTGCTGAGGACGTATTCGTCACGCGGGCGGTTGGCCAGCGCGGCGCCCAGACGGGATTCGGACAGGCCGGCGCCGTAGAACGGAGCGGTGTCGAAGTAGCGCACGCCGTTGTTCCAGGCGGCATCCACGGTAGCCTGCACTTCTTCAACAGGCACGTTGCGGAACATGTTGCCCAGCGGCGCGGTACCGAAACCAAGGCGGGTGGGGATCAGGGATTTGAGACTCATCAGGAGGTTCTCCGGGTTGGGGGGAGTCGCTTGTGAACTCCAGTGGCGACAATCCTATGCCCGCCCAACCGAGACCGTCCAAGTCATAATTCGACAGACTTGAGACCTAAATTATCATCAAGTCCTTTCCAACGCTCTCTCAGACCTTGGCGCCCGCCAGCACCATTTCACGGAAGTCGCCCACGATCGGACGCAGGTCGACACGATGCCAGGCCGCCCACAGCCCGGTGCTCTGCCCCAGCCACGGCAGTTCGCGCAGCACCACATTGGGATTGCTCTCGCCACCGATACTCTGCTGGATCAACGCCAGGCCCAGGCCCGCCGACACCAGGCCGATAGCGCTCAATGGCTCGGCGGCCTCCAGGCGGATCTGCGGGGTGAAGCCAGCCGCCACGCAACTGGCGAGGAAACGTTCTCTGCGGTTCGGCTGCAACTGGCCCTCCACCATGATCCAGTCCTGTTCATGAAGGTCGGCCGGCTCGATCTGCGGCTTGTCCGCCAGCGGGTGATCCAGCGGCAAGGCGAGGTGCAGCGGGTCGTCGAACACTGGCGCGGCGAGCAGATCCGGATCGTCCTCGGCCGGTGGCTCGCAGACCAGGGCGACATCCAGGCTGCGCTGGCGCAGGCCCTCGAACTGCTCCTGGGCCGACAGGTTATAGAGTGCGATGTGGATGCCCGGACGCTCCTCGCGCACATGGCGCAGCGCCTCGGGCAGTACGCCGGCATGGATGGCGTGGCTGACATAGCCGATGCACAGCCCACCGGTCTCGCCCCGACCCAGGCGACGGCCAAGTGACTCCAGGCGCTCGGCGTGTTTGAGCAGCGCCTTGGCCTCATGCAGGAAAGTGCGCCCGTCGGAAGTCAGGCGCAGGCGCTGCTGGCTGCGTTCGAACAATTGCAGGCCGAGACGCTCCTCCAGCTGGGCGATCTGCCGGCTCAGCGGCGACTGGGAAATGTGCAGCGTCTCCGCCGCCTTGCCAACGTGCTCGACTTCGGCCACGGCGACGAAATAACGGAGTTGTCTGAGATCGAGCATAGACCCTCAAGGACTCAAGTATGTCGAATTAAGTTATGTACGATCTTACAAGCCACTCCTAGCATGGCGCCATATCCAGACGATCATCGGCGCATCCCGCGCCTCCTGGATGAGGATTGAAGACATGCAGATCGATCTCGGCGGCAAGACCGCCATCATCAGTGGTTCCACGGGCGGCATCGGCCTGGGCATCGCCCGCCAGCTCGCCGCTTCCGGCGCCGACGTGGTCATAGTCGGGCGCAATGCCGCATCGGTGGACGAAGCCGTGGCTGGCATCCGCGCCGCCAATGGCAAGGCTCGCGGCGTGGTCGCGGACCTGGGTAACGTCGCCGGTGCAGACGTACTGTTTGCCGCCGAACCCCACGCCGACATCCTGGTGAACAACCTGGGCATCTATAACGATGTCGATTTCTACGAAACCCAGGACCAGGAATGGCTGGACTTCTACGAGATCAACGTGCTGTCCGGCGTGCGTCTGGCCCGCCACTACACCCCCGGCATGGTCGAGCGTGGCTGGGGCCGGGTGATTTTCCTGTCCTCGGAATCGGGCGTCGCCATCCCCGCGCAGATGATCAACTACGGCGTCACCAAGGCCGCCAACCTCGCCGTTTCCCATGGCCTGGCCAAGCGCCTGGCGGGCACCGGCGTGACCGTCAACGCCATCCTCCCCGGCCCGACCTTCACCGAAGGCGTGGCGAACCTCGTGGCTGACGCCGTGCGTCAGTCCGGCCGCAGCGCCCGCGAGGAAGCCGACGCCTTCGTCCGCCGCGAACGTCCCAGCTCGATCATCCAGCGCGTCGCCGAAGTCGACGAAGTGGCAGCGCTGGTGACCTATGTCGCCTCGCCCTACTCCTCCGCGACCACCGGCGCAGCGTTGCGTGTGGATGGCGGCGTAGTGGACAGCCTGGCGATCTGATGCAGTCTGAGTCGCAACAAGCCCCGGCAGATTCGCCGGGGCTTTTCCTTGCATCTAGGGAAAATCGCAAAGGTAGAAGGGCCTGAACACAAAAAAGGCCGTCTCCTCGGGAGACGGCCTTGCTGCGCAGGAAGTAATGCCGTTCAGGCCGTCAGGCGCGGGTAGTCGGTGAGGCCGTGGGCGCCGCCGCCGAACAGGGTTTCACGCTGGTGCGTATTGAGCGGTGCGCCCAGGCGCAGGCGTTCGGGCAGGTCGGGATTGGCGACGAAGGGCCGGCCGAAGGCAATCAGGTCCGCCCAGCCTTCATCCAGCGCGGCGACAGCACGCTCGGCGGTGTACTTGCCGGCGTAGATCAGCGCGCCGGGGAACACTTCGCGCAGGCGACGCTTGAACGCCAGGGGCATGTGCGGGGCATCGTCCCAGTCGGCTTCGGCGATGTGGATGTAACCCACACCGATTTCGCCCAGCAGGCGGGCGGCGGCCACGTAAGTGGTTTCAGGGTCGGCGTCGGAGCAACCGTTCAGGGTGGTCAGCGGCGCCAGGCGGATGCCGACACGGCTCTTGTCGCCGGTACCTTCCACCAGCGCCCGTGTTACTTCAGCGAGGAAGCGCAGGCGGTTCTCCAGCGAGCCGCCGTACTGGTCGGTGCGGTCGTTGACGTTGGAGTCAATGAACTGGTTGACCAGGTAGCCGTTGGCGGCGTGCAGTTCGACGCCGTCGAAACCGGCGGCCATGGCGTTGCGCGCAGCCTGGCGGTACTCGTCGACGATGGTGTGGATTTCCTCCACTTTCAGCGCACGCGGCTTCGAGGCCTGGACAAAGCCGGGAGTCCCATCGTTCTCGGCGACGAACACGTTGACGCCTTCCGCCTGCATCGCCGACGAAGACACCGGCGACTGGCCGTCGAGCAGGCTGATGTGGCTGAGCCGGCCGACATGCCAGAGCTGGGCGAAGATACGCCCGCCGGCCGCATGCACCGCCTGGGTGACCTTGCGCCAGCCGGCGACCTGGGCCGGGGTGTGGATGCCCGGCGTCCAGGCGTAGCCCTTGCCCAGCGGCGAAATCCAGGTGCCCTCGCTGACGATCAGGCCGGCGCTGGCACGCTGGGCGTAGTACTCGGCCATCAGCTCGTTTGGCACATCGCCCGGCTGGCTGGCGCGCGAGCGGGTCATCGGCGGCATGACGATGCGGTTGGGCAGTTCAAGGCCACCCAGGGAATAGGACTGGAACAGTGGGGATGCGTTGGCGGTCATGGTGGACTCCTTCAGCGGCAAGCGGCGCGATCAGGAAGTCCGTGGGAGCGTTGGCGAAGCACCGCGAACCACTCGATCGCTCGAATGGAAAGCAGTCTGCGGGCTTTGCCGGCGGGGATTAAGACGCTGTTTCGGCAAAATCATTTGATTCCCGCTCACGAATGCAAGCTGGGTTGCTTCCTTGGCAGTGGCGTAATTCTCAACCCTGGCTGGCGATGGCGCTGGCGACCTGCAGATCACTCGCGGGCGACTGCGGATGCTCCTGGCGATACAAGCGCAAAGCCTGTTCCAGCTGCGCACCGTGGATCTGCCCGGCGGAAGCTACAAAGGCCAGCGCGTCGTCGCGGGCCTGCTGGTAAGCGCGCGGCGCCTGGCTGCTGGACTCGCTGATGGCAGCCGTGCCGAGGCTGGTGCCCACGGTGAAATGATCGGACGAGTTGCCCTTGCCATCCATGGCGCTGGCCGGGCCGGCGATAGCCAGCAACAGGACGAGCGCCCTGCCCTTCAGCATCCGCAGGCCATCGGACGTGCAGTCCAGCCCATGCGCATCTCGGGGTGCCCGGTGTGTTCGTCTTCACGCTCCTCCAGCACCACGAATCCATGCCGCTGGTAAAAGGCCACGGCGCCGGCATTGGCCGAATACACCGCCAGTTCCAGCATCGGCAGATGAATCTTGGCGTCGCTCAGCAGGTGCGAGCCCAGCCCCTGGCCCTGGCATTCCGGGGCGACGAACAGCGCGGCCAGCGCGCCGTCATGCAGGCTGTAGAAGCCGCTGATGCAGCCGTCGCTCTCGACCACGCGCGAGGCGGCGGCGGGCAGGTAGACCTCGCGCATGTCCTGCAGGCGCTGCTGCCAGAAAGTGCCATCGATGAAGTGGTGAGCCTGCTGCGAGGCACGCAGCCAGATATCCAGCACCCGGTCCATGTCGTCGTCGCGAAAGTCACGGATCAGCATCGGCAGTCGTCTCCCGGTTCGTTGAAGTGCTCATGGCGTGGCGGGCGGCATCCTACACAAGCGATCACCGCTACGCTTCCCCGCGAACTGCCACCAATCGTCGCACCTTCTTATTGTGGTCCCGTCGGTACCTTCCAGATGTCCTGGGCGTACTCGCGGATGGTGCGGTCGGACGAGAACCAGCCGACGCGCGCGGTGTTGAGCATAGAAGCTTTCCACCAGCGCGCGGGTTTTCTCCAGAGTTGCTCGACGCGCTCCTGAGCCTCCCAGTAGGCGTCGAAGTCCGGGCAGACCATGAAGCGGTCATCAAAGCGCAGGCTGTCCACCAGCGCCGTGTAGCGCTGAGGGTCATCGGGTGAGAAAACGCCGCTGCCGATCGCCATGAGCGCCTCGTGCAGGCGCGGCGAATCGGCGATCTCGCCATGCATCGCCAGTTCACCTGTGCGCTTGCGCGCCTCTACCTGCTGCGCCTTGAGGCCGAAGATGAACATGTTCTCCGGGCCGATACGCTCGCACATCTCGACGTTGGCGCCATCCAGCGTGCCGATGGTCAGCGCGCCGTTGAGCGCGAACTTCATGTTGCTGGTGCCCGAGGCTTCCAGGCCTGCCGTGGATATCTGCTCGGAGAGATCAGCCGCCGGGATGATCGACTCGGCCAGGCTGACGTTGTAGTTGGGGATGAACACGACTTTCAGGCGGCCGCGTACCGTCGGGTCACTGTTGACCACGCGGCTGATGTCGTTGGTCAGCTTGATGATCAGCTTGGCCAGCACGTAGCTGGGCGCCGCCTTGCCGGCGAAGATCTTCACCCGTGGCACGCGGTCGGTGGTCGGGTCGTTGCGGATGTCCTGATACAACGCCACGGTATGCAGCAGGTTGAGCAGCTGGCGCTTGTATTCGTGGATGCGTTTGACGTGCACGTCGAACAACGCGTCGGGGTCTATGCGCATGCCCAGGCGCTCCTCGATCAGCGCAGACAGGCGCTCCTTGGCGTTGCGCCGCTGCTGGGCAAAGCGCTGGCGCACGGCGGGCTTCTCGGCCTGCGCGGCCAGGTCGCGCAGGCGCTTCTCGGGCTCGTCCAGCACGTCCTCGCCCAGGGTGTCCACCAGCAGCTCGGTGAGCTCCGGGTTGGTCTGGAACAGCCAGCGGCGGAAGGTCACGCCGTTGGTCTTGTTGCTGATGCGGTTCGGGTAGAGCCGGTGCAAGTCGCGGAACACCGTCTCGCGCATCAGTTCGGTGTGCAGCGCGGAGACGCCATTGACACTGTGCGAGCCCAGGAACGCCAGGTTGCCCATGCGCACGCGGCGCCCGTGATCCTCCTCGATCAGCGAGACCGAGCGCAGCAGGCTGAAGTCGTGGATGTCCTTGGCGCGCAAGGCGTCGATGTGGAAAGCGTTGATCAGGTAGATGATCTGCATGTGCCGCGGCAGCAAACGCTCCATCAGCCCCACCGGCCAGGATTCCAATGCCTCGGGCAGCAGGGTGTGGTTGGTATAGGACAGGGTCGCCACGGTCAGTTCCCAGGCTTCATCCCAGTCCAGGCTGCGCTCGTCCAGCAGCAGGCGCATCAGCTCGGCCACGGCGATGGCCGGGTGGGTATCGTTGAGCTGGATGGCCGCCCGCTCGGGCAGGCCGTAGACGTCCTCGCCCTTGC
The DNA here is from genome assembly GCF_048068295.1 of Pseudomonas sp. NY15435. Lineage (NCBI taxonomy): Bacteria > Pseudomonadati > Pseudomonadota > Gammaproteobacteria > Pseudomonadales > Pseudomonadaceae > Pseudomonas > Pseudomonas sp. NY15435. Next base: position 230,092 of record NZ_JBLUQA010000009.1, on the reverse strand, counting down.
CCAGGTGGCGTTGCATCAGGTCCTGCAGGGATGCGGCAACGAAGAAATACTCCTGGCGCAGGCGCAGCTCCTGGCCGGCTTCGGTGCTGTCCGCCGGGTAGAGCACGCGGGAGATGCTTTCGGCGCGCACGGTATCGGCCACCGCGCCCAGGTGATCGCCAGCGTTGAAGCGGTCGAGCTTGAGGGTTTCCTCGGCGCGGGCGCGCCACAGGCGCAAGGTGTTGACGCTGGCGTTGCGCCAGCCGACCACGGGCATGTCGTAGGCCACCGCGCGCACGCGTTCCGCCGGCTCCCAGCGCTGACGCTCCACGCCATTGGCGTCCGGCTCGCTATGCACGATGCCGCCGAAGCCGACGCTGAAGCTGGATTCGGGCCGCTCGAACTCCCAGGGGTTGCCGAAGTCCAGCCAGGTTTCGGTGTGCTCCTGCTGCCAGCCATCGCCGATTACCTGCTTGAACAGGCCGTGCTCGTAGCGAATGCCGTAGCCGTGGGCGGGGATGTCCAGCGTCGCCATGCTTTCCATGAAGCACGCCGCCAGGCGCCCGAGGCCGCCGTTGCCCAGCGCCGCGTCGGGCTCCAGCAGGCGGATGCGCTCCAGGTCCACGCCCAGGTCAGACAGCGCCTGGCGCGCCACTTCCAGCAGGCCGAGGTTGCTCAGATTGTCGATCAGCAGGCGGCCGATGAGGAATTCCAGGGACAGGTAGTAGACGTGCTTGCGCGCGCTGCGGTCGATGGCGCGGGTGGTCTCTTCCCAGTTGTCCACCTGGTACTTGCTGGTGGCCAGGGCCACGGCTTCGAACCAGTCGTGGTCGAAGGCGTCGGCCGGGTCCTTGCCCACGGCGTAGCGCAGGCGGGTGAGCACGGCGTGCTTGAAGGTTTCCACTGCCGACTGATCGGGAATGCTGTCCAGGGCCATTGGCGTCTCCTTTTCCTGTCGGTGACTGTTTGCCGGGGCGCGGCGCGCAAGGCGCCCCAGTGCATCTGTCCGCGCAGGAATCGGGGAGTTCAGACCTTTTCTCCCATCGGTACGGCCCGCTCATCAGAAACGCCGAACGTTTGGCGACGAGCGGTTTCTTCCCCATGTGGCCCGCGTTTTCGGGGCCAGGTGCGCGCAGCGCGCCGTCAAGCAAGCAGAGACAGGAGAACAGCCATGCCACGCGGCGACAAAGACAAGTACACCGACAAGCAGAAGCGCAAGGCCGAACACATCGAGGAAAGCTACGAGAGCCGTGGCGTCCCCAGGGACGAGGCAGAAGCCCGCGCCTGGGCCACGGTGAACAAGCAGTCCGGCGGCGGCGAACGCAGCGGCGGCTCGGGCCAGAAGAAGAGCGCGCCGGCCAAGGCTGCCTCGCGCCGCAGCTCGGCCAAGCGCGCCGTGACCACCAAACATGGCGTGCCTCGCCCCGACCAGTCGCTGGAGTCGATGACCAAGGCCGAACTGCTCAACCGTGCGCGAACCCGGCACATCGCCGGCCGTTCGAGCATGCGCAAGCAGCAGCTTATCGACGCGCTGAAAGCCGCCTGAGCCGGCGGCCCGCCCACTTCCCCCACAAGCAACGAGGAGACAGCCCATGGGTAGCTATCGATGGTTCCCTTCATCCCTGAGCAGCAACCGCCACAGCGGCGTACAGGAGCTGCAATCCCTGGTGAGCGACCTGGAAAGCCTGCTGGAAAGCGGCCGCGACCTCACCGCCGACCAACTGCCGGCGTTCAAGTCCAAACTGCGCCACCTGGTGGATGAGAGCCGGGAAACCAGCGAACACCTGGTCCAGCGCAGTCGCCGCGCCATCCAGGCCAGCGGCGAGTACGTCGGCGAACACCCGTGGCAGACCGCGGCAGTGCTGGCCGCTGCCGCCGGCATCCTTGCCGCTGCCTGCCTGCTGAGCCGCGATCGCTGATCCGCTTCGTGCGGAGCACAGGTGGTCGGCGGCCCAGCCGTTGACCACCGTTCCACCATTCATGTGCAGCCCTGGTTCGCGAGCAAGCTCGCTCCTACAAGTGCGCTAAGGGCGCTGCCGAGTGGTTCGCGAGCAAGCTCGCTCCTACAAGAGCGCTAAGGGCGCTGCCGAGCGGTTCGCGAGCAAGCTCGCTCCTACAAGAGCGCTAAGGGCGCTGCCGAGCGGTTCGCTACAAGAGCGCTAAGGGTGCGTGGGCGGGTGTAGGAGCGAGCTTGCTCGCGAACCCCTCCACGGCCTGGGTTTCGCTCATGAGAACCCCTCCAGGGCCTGGGTTTCGCTCATGAGCCTCGCCTGCGGTGCGCAGGGGCAGTGCGGGTCCAGGCAGTGTTTCTCGCCACACCAGGGCAGGAGCAGCGTTCGGGCCGACCAGTTGAGGTGTCACAGGCGCCCTGATGCGTAAAGTCAGTCCTGCAGTTGCTCGCGCATCCGTCCGGTCAGGCGCTGCCTGGTTTTCGCCCAATCGGCCCAGGGGTCAGCTGCCGCCAGGCGCTCGTCGACATTGGCGAGGGTCCATTGGCTGGCGGCTTTCAGCGTGGGCAGCTCCTCGCGGCTGACGGGCACGGACACAGGCAAGCCCTCCCGCGCGCGCACCGACCACACGCAGACCGTGCTGGCCCCACGGGTGTTGCGCAGGTAATCGATGAAGATTTTCCCCACACGGTTCTTCGGCCCGGAGACAGCGCTGAAGCGATCCGGCATCAGCTTGGCCATGTGCCGGCTGATGGCGTGGGCGAAGTCCTTCACCTCGTCCCAGCCGTGATGCCGCTGTAGCGGAACCAGGATGTGCATGCCCTTGCCGCCGCTGGTCTTGAGAAAGGCAGCGAGCCCCAGCTCGTCCAGCAGCGTCAGGGCCAGCTGGGTCGCCTCGACCATCCGCTGCCAGGGCAGCGCCGGGTCCGGGTCGAGGTCCAGAACGAAGCGGTCAGGCTTTTCGAGATCGTCGAGGGCAGCATTCCAGGTGTGCAACTCCAGCGCGCCCATCTGCGCGGCGCCCACCAATCCCTTGGCCGTGGCGATACGCAGCAGCGGCGCATGGCCAGGGTCCAGCTTCGGATCGAGTTGCTCGGCGCCGGGAATCTCCGTGCGCGAGGCATGGCGCTGGAAGAATTGCTCACCCCCCACCCCATCCGGCGCACGTACCAGCGACACAGGGCGGTCGGCGAGCCAGGGCAGCAGGCGTTCGGCGGCCTTCTCGTAGTAGAGCGCCACGTCGAGCTTGCGCAGCTTGCTGGTGGGGTCGATCACGCGGTCCGGATGGGTGATGGTGACGCCCTCGACGCTGTTGGCAGGTTTCCTCTTCGCAAGTGTCGAGCGGGCGGCCTTCTTCGGCTTTTCCTCGACTATCGCCTCGGCTGGCTTGTCGGCACGCAGGCCGTGAAATACTGCCTGGCGTACCCGGCCTTCGTGGGTCATCTCGGCGAAGGCGACTTCGCACAGCAGGTCCGGACGCAGCCAGGTCACCCCCCTGGCGTCTGCGTCTTGAGGCGCTTCCTGCAAGGGACAGGTCTTGCGTTGCAGGGGCTTGAGTCGCTGATAGAGGGTTTTCAGGCTGGCCGTGCTGAAGCCGGTACCGACCTTGCCGGCGTAACGCAGCACGCCGTCCTTGTCGTGCAGGCCGAGCAACAAGGCACCGAAGTGCGAGCGCGACCCCTTGGGTTCGCTGAAGCCGACGATGACGAACTCCTGCCGGCGCTTGCACTTGAGCTTGATCCAGTCGCGCGAGCGCTTCTCCGTATAGGTGCTGCCGCAACGCTTGCCGATCAGCCCTTCCAGACCCAGCCGGCAAGCGCTGTCGAGGATGCTGCGCGGGTCGTCGGTGAAGTCCTCCGAGTAGCGCAGGGATTGATTGTCGTTGCCCCGCAGCACCTGCTGCAGCGCCTGGCGACGCTCCTCCAGCGGCTTGCCGCGATAGTCCGTGCCATCCAGCCAGAGCAGGTCGAACAGGGTGTAGTGGATGGGCTCGCAGACCTGGGCGTCGAAGGCATTCTGCAAGCGCTGGAAGTCCGGGCGGCCCTCCTCGTCCATCACCAGGATCTCACCGTCCAGCCAGGCCGATTGCACCTCCAGCGCAGCCAACGCCTGGCACAGCTCCGGCAGTTTTCTCGACCAGTCGTGGCCGTTGCGGGTGATCAGCCGGACCTTGCCGTCCTCGAGCCGGGCGAGAATGCGATAGCCGTCGATCTTGATCTCGTAACGCCAGTCGCCGGCGGGCGGCGCGTCCACCAGCGTGGCCAGTTCGGGCGAGATGGCGTCGGGCAGCTTGGCCTTGGCCGGCGCTACTTCTTTTTTCTGCTTCGCAGCCGCCGTCGGCTTGGTCCGCCTGGGCGCCGCCTGCTTCGTCACGGCGACCTCGCTCGGCAGCGCTTTCCCAGTCACCACACTCAGCGGCTGCTCGGCAAGAATGTCGAAGCGCGGGTAATCCCGCGCCTGGTCGTCGCGACCCTTGATCAGGAACCACTGTGGCTTGCGACCTGCCATGCGCGTGCGCACCAGGTTCCAGCTGCCGGAAAGCTTGCTGCCCTGAAGGCGGAACTTCAGGTGGCCGCTTTTCATGCCCTCGTGAGGATCGCCGATGGGGGTCCAGGAGCCCTCATCCCAGACGATCACATCGCCAGCGCCATAGTGTCCTTCGGGGATGTGCCCCTCGAAACGCGCATAGTCCAGCGGGTGGTCCTCTACTTCGATGGCCAGGCGCTTCACACTCGGGTCCAGGCAAGGCCCCTTGGGGACCGCCCAGCTCTTCAGCACGCCGTCGAGTTCCAGACGGAAGTCGTAGTGCAGGTGACTGGCGTCGTGCTTCTGCACCACGAAGGCGTATTCCCCGGCGCGGCTCGCCGGAGTTTCGCCGCTGGGTTCGGGGGTGCCGCTGAAATCGCGCTTGCGCGCGTATTCCTTCAGCGTTTCGTTGCGGATGGGGGCGGAGCGGGCCATGGCTCACTGTTCCTCGTCGGGGTCTGTGTCATCCCAGGGCTTGCCGTCCAGCGGGTGCGCCCGGCCTTCTTCGGCTTCGTCCAGGCCGATACCGGCGCCGATCTCGCTCTCGCGGCGGATGTGCAGTTCCTTGTCCACCGGGGTGCTGCCGGCCGGGTCCAGCGGCGATTCGGTGCCCTCTTCGTCGATCAGGGTTTCGGGGGCCAGGTCGTCCATGCTGACGCCGTCTTCCACGGCGCTGTCACCGAGAGTCTCGCCCCCGGTGAGGCCCATTTCGCGGCGACGCTGTGGGGGAAATTCGCGCTCTACTTCCTCGGGCGAGCGCTCGTCACCGATGCGCCCTTCAGGGCCTTTCTCGAAATCCAGCTCGCGCACGCTGCCCATGCGGTCTTCGGTGTCGTCGATCTCGATATGCTGCGGGTTCGCTTCGGTCTTGGCGGAATGGCTCATGGCGGTGCCTCCAGGCTGAATGGTCCTGTGTGCGTTCAGGCCGGTTGAGCCGAAGCAAGGCGCTGGAGTTCAGGTTTTCCGTCGGTGGGCAGGCAAGCGACCCATTACTGGTCGATGAAGCAGTTGATGAGTTCCAGGCCCAGGCTGCGCACGCGACCGGCGCTGCTCAGCTCATCACCGTGGATGCCGACGACGGTGGTGCGCGGCATGTCCGCCAACTGGCTGCCGAGGCTGATGGAGTAGCTCCCGCCTGCCTCGCGCGAGCAGGAGAAGCTGAACAGCGGATAGGCTTCGTGGAGCACGGCTTCCACGTCCAGGCGTCGGAACTGCGTCATGGTCACCTCCCGTCCCCAATCCCAACCCTGCCCGCTCGCAAGCCCGAGGGAAATGCTGGCAATTGGCCCAGGCAACTTGGCACTCCCGCGCCATCGCCGGCATGACCAGCCGTGGCAGGGATTGCTCGCCACACCCGCTGATTCCACCCGCGCAGGTTTCGGACGGAAGGTTTCGCTCGCGCAGCCAGGCGCCCGGCGAAGCGTCTGGCCGTGCATTTTCCAGCCCCTTGCCGGTGCGACCTTGCACTTTGCTGATGACCATGGGCCAGCACGTTCTGGCGAATCCCTGCAATAACAACCTGTTAAGCCGCTGAGACAGTTTCTGAAAGGCTGGAACGCGTGATGCAACGTTCCTGGCTCAAGGCCGGAGCACTGGCTCCTGCCGACCACCGGGAGGGATGTACATGTCCAGTTGCCGCGACACTGCCATCGAGCACCTGAGCCACCTGTTTACCGACTACCGTCCGCAGTTCTTCAACCGTCCCGACGGTACGGTGCTGATCAACCTGCGCAACGCCAAGGGCAAGCGCCTGATATCCCGCGTCATCCAGCAGGAGGAACAGGCCAGCGCCGTACTGCTGAACAACCTGGTGGAGCGCATCCGCCGCGACCTGATGACCCTCGAGGGGCCGCTGGAAGAGGACAACGTGGACTGGTTCCTCAAGCGCATCGAATTGCAGACCTTCGTTCCGGTGAATCCCACCCACCGGCCGCGCAAGGTCGTCGTCGCCGGCGCCCGGCTGCGCGCTCTCGCCGCCAAGTAGCGCGCACCGAAGAAGCAGCGAGGCAAGCATGAAGACACCCATGGATACGCCAGACCCCGATCCGAAAGTCACCCGCGAAGAGTCGCTGGAAGAACTGGTGGACATCGAACCGGAGGACAGCCGGCAGGAGCCGCACCTGTCTGCCGCCCATCAGGACGGCCTCAAGGACGGGCCGGCATAAGTCGATACAGGGAAGCGAGAAGCTATTCCGGTGGCCGCCGTCAGTCCGAGCAGTCGGGCGGCCGCCGGTTCTCTTCCTGCAGATGGCGCACGACCGCGCTCAACGCGCCCCTTTCCGTCCGTCCTTTGGCCAGGGCCGCCAGGCGCACCGCCCGTTGTCGCTCAGCGCTATTACCCTCGTCGATGATCCTGCCCGCGTGGACAAACAGGCGCTCGCCTTCCTCATCCAGCCATTCGCCGACGGCCAGCCGCGCCTGCTCCAGCCAGTCGCGCGGCTTGACCAGCCGGTCGCCCTCCACCAGAAAACGTGCCGCGCCGCCATGCCGCCGCGCCTGCCAGAAGTTCTCCGCCAGCAAGGCCCGCTGCCAATGCGGATCGGCAGGCTCGCGCGCGTCCCGCGCATGGGCCACCAGCAGGCGGAACAGCCCTGCAATGCACAGGGCATCGTCGATGCGTGGGCAGGCATCGGTAATCCGCAACTCCAGGGTCGGGTAGCGCGCCGAGGGCCGCAGGAACCACCAGGTGTGGCCGGGTTCGTCCATCAGGCCGTACTGCAACAGCAAGGCCACGTAGCGCCGCCACGCCGCCTCGTTGGCGAACCGCGGCGGCGGTCCCATGCGCGGCCACTCCCCGCACAGTGACTGCCGATAGCTGGCCAGACCGGTATCGGCTCCATCCCAGAACGGCGAAGAAGCACTCAGCGCGAGCAGCAGCGGCATCCACGGCAGCACGCAGTTCATCACCTGCACGCGGTCGACCCCGCATACTTCCACGTGCACGTGCAGGCCGTTGAGCAGGCTCTGCCGCGCCACTGCGCCCTCCTCCTCGAACAGCCGCCGGTAGCGCGGGCGGAAGGCCGGGGACTGTCGGTGCTGGCGAGTGAAGGGATGTGCGGCGACACAAAGGGTATCCAGGCCGTAGGACTTGGCTATCAACCGCAGGCGCCGGCGGCGGTCTGCGAGGAATGCGGCGGCCTCGCCAAGCTCGCGCAGTACCGGGCTGACCAGTTCGTACTGGCACTGGAAGATCTCTTCGGCCACCGCCTCGCCCAGCACACCGCGGCAGGCATGGGAAAATCCCAGCGGCACCTCGCGGGCGAGATCGAGGCTTGCGGGGTCGATCAGGAAGCACTCTTCCTCGATACCGAATCGGGGCAGCGCGGGGCGTGCTGGCATGGCGGACCTCGCGGGGTGGCGGTTATGGCTGGGACGCGGCGCAGCGGGTGGCGTTCAGTCTTTTCGCTCGGCCCGTGGCCTGTTTGAAAGCCACTGCCGTGCGGTTCGCGAGCAAGCTCGCTCCTACAGGAGTGAGCGGTGGCGACAGGCGGAGGACATAGGCGGGAACGGAAATGACGTGCGGTGGGTTCGCGAGCAAGCTCGCTCCTACCGGGTGATGCCGGGCGCGTGGGCGGTGTAGGAGCGAGCTTGCTCGCGACCCCCTCCAACTCCCGGCCAACCGCGCAATCGCTCGGCCCCGACAGAACCGGAACATCAGCCCACCCTTCCAAGGTCAGGTGCACACGCAGCTCGGCGTTTACATGAAACCTTTACCCGCCCGGCCCACTCGCAAGTGAAAGCACCCCACTTTCTCGCACGAGGAGCCCCGCATGACGCCACCCGCCTCCCGGAATGCTGTCGCCTCGTACCGCGAACACTGTTCCATCCGCGACCTCTACCAGTCCCTGCTGCGCGCTCCGGAAGATGCACTGGGAAGCGCCGCCGCCTTTCTCGAGGCGCAACTGAGCCAGCAGAACGCCGATGACGACGAACTGCCCGCCGACCCGCAGCGCTGGGCCGACTGGCTGGAAAACCGCGCCAGACGCAGCGCCGATGCCTACGCCGAGTATCTGCGAGAGCGTCGCGAAGGCGCGCCGCGCCAGCACTTCGCCAACCGTTCCCACGCCCTGCACTTCCTCCAGGCCATTGCCCCGACCAAGCAGGTGGACGGCGCCTGGCTCTATGGCGTGCTCGACCACTGGAGCGACTCGCGCCTGCTGCCACTGCTGCACATCTGCCTGGAGGAACTCGGCCACGGCAACCCTGCGCGCAACCACGTGCTGGTCTACCAGCGCCTGCTGCATAGCCTGGGCTGCGACACGCCCCCCGAGCTGAGCGATGCGCACTACCTGCAAGGCACGCTTCAGCTCGCCCTCGGCTATCTGGCCGATGACTACCTGCCCGAAGTGCTGGGCTACAACCTGGGCTACGAGCTGCCGCCGCTGCACCTGATGATCACCAGCTACGAGTTGCGGGAACTGGGTATCGACCCGGAATACTTCCGCCTGCACATCACCATCGACAACGCCGCCAGCGGCCACGGCCGCAAGGCATTGCAGGCGCTGGAAGCCAACCTGCCGCAACTGGCCGACCGCGACGCCTTCCTGCGCCGCGTGCATGCAGGCTACCGGCTTAACGGCGCGGGCCTGTCGAACCGGGAGATTCTCCAGGGCTTCAACCTGGATGCCGAAGTAGTCGCCATGCTCGAGCGCAAGCGCCCCTTCGCCAGACAGATGCACGATGACCGCGCGCGCATCGGCGGGCGCACGGTGAACCAGTGGTTGGCCGGCCCCGGGCGCATGGGCGAGTTCCTCGCTGCGCTGCAGCGCCAGGGGTGGATCAAGCGCCACCAGGACCCAGGCCACAGCCGCCTGTGGAACCTGGTGAGCGGCGACAGCGTCGCCATGTTCGGCGTGTTCAATCCCTATGAGCGCCAACTGCTGCACGACTGGATCGCCGGCGACTGGAGCGAGCCGTCGCCGCGCAACCCCTGGAGCGGCAGCGAAAAGACCGTCGCCGACGATGCACCGATACGTTCGGAATTCGCCGCCGAAGAGCGCGCCCTGCTCAACGAGCTGTCCACACTTTCGCCGCGCAACCGCATGCAGCGCCTGGTCGCCCTGATGGCCCCGCACCGCCACTGGACGCCCGCCGGGCTGCTGGCCACGCGCATCTACACCGACAAACTGGGGATCGAACCATGACTTCATTCTTCGACTCGCGGCTGGAAGTGCTGATCAGCCTGGGCCAGGAACTGCAGGCGGAGGATTACCGCTTCACCACTGTCACCCCCACGACCCACGCGCGGGTCAACGCGCGACCGGAGAACTCACTGGCCGGCGATCTGCAAGGCGTGTTCGGCTGGAGCCGGCCGTTCCCCGACGCGCTCATCAGCGAGCGCATGCTGGCCCTGCTGGAAACCGGCGGCCTGCTCCTGCGCCAGGACAGCCAGTGGCGCAGCGCCGTGCGCTGGTCGAGTCTGGATGGCCAGTTGTTCGCACACTCGGCCTACCCGACGGTGGAGACCGACGCCGTGTTCTTCGGCCCGGATACCTATCGTTTCGCCCACGCCTTGCGCCAGCACGTTCTCAGTGGAGAAGCCGGCACGGTACGTCGCGCCGTGGACATCGGCTGCGGCGCCGGCCCTGGCGCCATCCTCATCGCCCAGGCCTACCCGGAGGCGGAAGTCACCGCCGTGGACATCAACCCGCGCGCCCTGGACTTCACCCGCGCCAACGCCTGCCTCGCCGGCATCGATGACTTGCAGATCCGCCAGAGCAACCTGCTGGATGGCATCGGCGGCCAGTTCGACCTGATCGTCGCCAACCCGCCCTACCTGCTCGACCCGCAAGAGCGTACCTACCGCCATGGCGGCGGCGAGTTCGGCGCAGGCTTGTCCCTGCGCATCGTCGAAACAGCGCTGCAACGCCTGAATGTAGGAGGCACGCTGTTGCTCTATACCGGCGCCGCGGTGATCGACGGCGATGCGCCGCTGCGCCCGCAGCTGGACGCCCTGCTGACGAACCGGCCGGTGAGCTGGCGTTACGATGAGATGGACCCGGACGTATTCGGCGAAGAGCTGGACTGCTCGGCCTACCAGCAAGCCGAGCGCATTGCGGCGGTGACCGTGACGGTGAAGCGTCTGGCTTGAACCGATCGGCTCCTGTAGGAGCAGATTCATCCGCGATCGTCCCCCGGCCAGCTGGAGGACATCGCGGACGGAGTCCGCTCCTACGCAGGCCGGGCTGCTTGGTGCGAGCGGTTTGCCTCACCCCTCTCCCTCAGGGAGAGGGGCTCCAGCTTGGGCTCTGGCCCTTGTTCCCAGCCCACGTCAGGCCGGGATCTTCGCGACGTTCGCTTCACGCGCCCAGATACGGTGCTGCTTCAGCGCCTTCTCGAACCCGGCGAACACATCCGCCGCGGAACCGCCCTGGACGACGCCTTCGTCGGGCGACAGCCCGAGTTGCCCCGGCAGCGCTTGCGCATCGCCGGCGAAGGCCAGGGGCTTGAGGTGCTTGTAGGCCTCCAGCAGGTAATGCAGCGCACGGCCATCACCGCCCATGGTTTGCACCGACTTCGCCCCGCCTGGCACGAACACCGCGTCGAAGGCCACCGAGGGCAAGCCGTGCCAGCTCGCATCGGGAACCAGCTCCGCGCCTTTTTCGGTCTTGACCGGCGATGCGCTGGGCCCGATCAACTTGGCGCTGGCACCGGCTTTGTCCAGCGCGTCACGCAGTTCGCTCACATCGTTCTCGCTGACGCCATCGGCAATCAGGATCGCCACCTTGCGCGAGCGGATATCGCCTGCCAGGAGGTTGACCTGGCTGAGCGCGGGCGAAGGTGTCGGCTGCGGCGCCGTGCCCGGCTTGTAGTTGACCTTTACGCCGATCTGGCTGGCCACCGTCTCCGCCAGTTTCGGGCAGATGTTGGCAAGGATTTCGTTCACCTCACGCTCGCGTATAGACATACGCTCCACCTTCGACAGCTCGAAGGCATAGGCCGACGCCACATGGCCCTGCTCCGCCTCGCTCAAGCTGTGATAGAACAGCGCCGCCTGGGTGAAGTGATCGGCGAAGGAGTCGGCGCGCACCCGCACCTTGGCGCCGGTCATGGGCTCGTGGTAGCTGGTAAAGCCGCCCTGGCGGGCGGCCGGCGGGGTTTCCCTGGGCCAGCCGCCATCGATGGAATTCGGCTCATAGGCGGCGCGCCCCTTGTGCACCATGTGCTGGTGCAGGCCATCACGCTGGTTGTTGTGGAACGGACACAGCGGCTGGTTGATCGGAATCTGGTTGAAGTTGGGCCCGCCCAGGCGCAGCAGCTGGGTATCGGTGTAGGAAAACAGCCGCCCCTGCAGCAACGGGTCGTTGCTGAAATCGATGCCGGGCACGATGTGCCCGGGGTGGAACGCCGCCTGCTCGGTCTCGGCGAAGAAGTTGTCCGGGTTGCGGTTGAGCACCATGCGCCCCAGCAGCTTCACTGGCACCAGCTCCTCGGGCACCAGCTTGGTCGGGTCGAGCAGGTCGAAGTCGAACTTGTCCGCATCGGCTTCGGCAATCACCTGAACGCCCAGTTCCCACTCGGGATAGTCGCCGCTCTCGATGTCTTCCCAGAGCTTGCGGCGATGGATGTCCGGGTCCTTGCCGGCAAGCTTCTGCGCCTCGTCCCAGACCAGGGAACAGACGCCGGATTTGGGCCGCCAGTGGAACTTCACCAGCGAGCTTTCGCCGGCGGCGTTGATCAGGCGGAAGCTGTGAACGCCAAAGCCCTGCATGTGCCGCAGGGAGATCGGAATCGCCCGGTCGGACATGGCCCACATGACCATGTGCGCCGACTCCGGGGTAAGCGAGACGAAGTCCCAGAAGGTGTCATGGGCCGAACCGCCAGTGGGGATTTCGTTGTGCGGCTCGGGCTTCACCGCATGGACGAAGTCGGGGAACTTGATGGCGTCCTGGATGAAGAACACCGGCATGTTGTTGCCCACCAGGTCGTAGTTGCCCTCGTCGGTGTAGAACTTCACCGCGAAGCCGCGCACGTCGCGCACCGTGTCCGCCGAGCCACGCGGGCCCTGCACGGTGGAGAAGCGCACGAACACCGGCGTCTGCTTGCCGGCCTTGCCCAGGAAGGACGCCTTGGTCAGCGAACTCCAGTCCTCGTAGGATTCGAAATAGCCATGGGCCGCGGCGCCACGGGCATGGACGATGCGCTCGGGAATGCGCTCATGGTCGAAGTGGGTGATCTTCTCCCGCAGGATGAAATCCTCCAGCAGCGACGGCCCGCGATCGCCGGCGCGCAGGCTGTTCTGGTTGTCGGCGATACGCACGTTGGTGTTGGTGGTCAGCGCTTCGCCAGTGGCGTCCTCGCGGAAACGTTCCAGTTGGTCGAGCTTGTCGTTGCGGTTGCCACGGTCAGTCGTGTCGGTACCTGCCAGTTCGCTGCGCTTGCCTGCTTCTTTGCCGGGTTGCTTGGCCATGAAGGTTCACTCCTCAGTACAGGTGAAGGGCCGCCGCGCGCCGGGATCGGCACGGGCAGCCTCGGACTTGTTCCTATCCGTTGGGTGGGGAGCAGTCCGCGGAGTTCAGGCTTTTTTACCGGCGGTTCGCTGGCGTGCAGAATGAACGAAGCCCTGCCGACGCATCGGCAGGGCTTCGCAGGCAAGGCCAGGTCAGCGCGCGAGGAACGGTGGCGGCGCGTCGATCACGCCGGTCTCGTTGACGTACTGCTTGTAGTGCTCGATCAGCGTTTCCAGCCGCTCGGGCTGCGCCTTGGCCAGGTCCTGGGTTTCGCCGGGGTCTGTCGCCAGGTCGTAGAGTTGCCAGGTAGCCGGGCCGACCGGCGCCGGCAGGTACACCGCCTTCCAGTCGCCCTGGCGGATGGCGCGCATGCCGAACAGCTCCCAGCCAGTGACGGTCTTCTCGTCATGAGCCTGTTCCGTCTCGCCGGAGAGCCAGCCCAGCCAGGACTTGCCGCGCACCTCCGCCACTTCGCGGCCATGCCACTGCTTGCCCGGATGACGCACGCCGGCCAGGTCGAGAATGGTCGGAGTGATGTCCATCACGGTGGAGAACGAGTGGCTGATCTCGCCCTGGCGCTGCAGCGCCGGGTAGCGCACCAGCGCCGGCACGCGGATGCCGCCTTCGGTGGTGAAGGCCTTGTACAGGCGCGACGGTGCGGTAGCCGCCTGGGCCCAGCGCGGGCCGTACCAGATGTAGGAGTTGGCGCGGCCGATGTTCTCCAGGCTGTTGTCGTAGTGCTGGTCGAGGAAGCTCAGCAGGTCCGGGCCGAAGCGCGGGAAGGCTTCCAGCAGTGCGCCCTCGGCGCCGTTGTCGGACATGAACAGGACGAAGGTGTTGTCCAGCTCGCCCTGCTGGCGCAGGTACTCGACGACGCGGCCGACGTTCCAGTCCAGGCGCTCGACCATCGCCGCGTACACCTCCATGGCCCGTGCGGACTTGGCTTTCTCTTCGTCGTTGAGGCGCGCCCATTCCTTGCTGATCGCCAGCACCGGGTGCGCCTTCACGTCGGCGTCGATCAGGCCCAGCTGCTTGAGCCGCTCCAGGCGCTCCAGGCGCAGCGCCTCGGGGCCGGCGTCGTAGCGGCCCTTGTACTTGTCCACCACCTCTTTGGGCGCCTGCAGCGGCCAGTGCGGCGCGGAGAACGGCAGGTAGGCGAAGAACGGACGGTTCTGGTCACGCTCCTTCAGGTACTGGATCAGCTTGTCGCCGAAGGCGTCGGAGGAATAGAAGTCTGCCGGCAACTCGTCGATGAACTGGTCGTCCTCGACATACAAAGCCGGCGTGCCCTTGAGGATGCGCGGGGTGGTTTCGTCGTAGGGTGGCTCGAAGCCATAGTGGTTGGCCGCGCCGGGCAACAGCGAGAAGGAGCGCTCGAAGCCGCGCGCATGGGGTGCCTGCTCAAGCTTCAGACCCAGGTGCCATTTGCCCGACAGCAGCGTCTGGTAGCCCGCCTCGCGCAACAGCTCCGGCAGTGCCACCACGCGGTCGTTGAGGTAGCCCTCGTACCCCGGTTTGCCCTCCAGCTCGGGTGTCAGCGCCTCGGCCATGGTGCCGATGCCGGCGATGTGGTGGTCGGTGCCGGTGAGCAGCATCGAGCGCGTCGGCGAGCAGGTCGGCGCGGTGTGGAAGTCGGTCAGGCGCAGGCCTTCGAGGGCCAGGGCGTCCAGGTGCGGCGTGGCGATCTCGCCACCGAAGGCGCCGAGGTCGGAGAAGCCGAGGTCGTCGGCGACGATGACGAGGAAGTTGGGGCGTTTGCTCATGGTCGGACTCGGTAGGTGGGTTTGGCTGTAGGAGCGAGCTTGCTCGCGAACATTCCGGAACGGTCTGTTCGAAGAGCTTCGCGAGCAAGCTCGCTCCTACAGGGGGGGTTGATCGAATCAGCAGGCGAGAAACTCGAACGGCAAGTCCTCTACCCGCTTGAGCTGCGGCGCGACGTAGTCACCCTCGCCCGTCAACTCGTGCAACAGCGCCTCGCGCTGGCGCAGGAAGTCGTAGCCGCCGCGCTCACGCGGGTGCTCCAGCGGCACCTCGACGATGCGCTTGATGCGCCCCGGCCGCGGCGCCATCACCACCACGCGGTCGGCAAGGAACAGCGCCTCCTCCACGTCATGGGTCACCAGCACCGTGGTAATGCGCTCGCGCTGGCGAATGCGCAGCAGCTCTTCCTGCAATTGCTGGCGGGTCAGCGCATCCAGGGCCCCGAAAGGTTCGTCCAGCAGCAGGATGCGCGGGCTGGCGACCAATCCACGGGCGATGGCGACGCGTTGCGCCATGCCGCCGGAAAGCTGGTGCGGGTAGGCCCGGGCGAAGGCCGTCAGGCCCACCAGCTGCAAATAGTCGGCAACCCTGGCGGCCTTGCCGGTCTCGCTCAGCGGTTCGTTGACCAGCCCGAGGGCGACGTTCTGCTCCACGCTCAGCCAGGGGAACAGGCGGTGCTCCTGGAACACGATGCCGCGTTCGCCGCCGATGCCGTCGATGGGCGCGCCGTCGATGCGAATTTCGCCCTGGAACTCGCGATCCAGGCCGACAAGCAGCCGCAGCAGCGTGGACTTGCCGCAACCGCTGGCGCCCACGATGGCGATGAACTCGCCGTCGGCGATCTCCAGGTCGAAGCGTTCGATGGCCTGCAGCTCGCGGCCGTCCACGGGGAAACTCTTGGCGACCTGGCGAAAGCTCACCAGGGCCGGGGAAGCGAATGCGTTCATGCGTGTCTCCAGCGCGTCACCCGCGCTTCGATGCGTTGGCCGAGGGCGGCCAGCAAGGCTCCGGTGAGGCCGACCAGCAACATGCCGGCGCCGACCAAGTCCATGCGGAAGAGTTGTTGCGCGCCGATCATCAGGCTGCCGATACCGCCGTCCGAAGGCATGAAGTACTCGGCGCCGATGGTGCCCAGCCAGGCGTAGATCAGCGCCAGGCGCACCCCGGCGAATACCGAAGGCGCCGCCCCCGGCAATACCAGCCGGCGCAGCCGTTGCCAGGGTGAGAGCCGCAATGCGATGGCCGCCTCGCTGAGTTGCGCCGGCAGGCTGGCGATGCCGCGCTGGGTCGCCAGCAGCAGCGGGAAGAATGCGGCCAGGCCCACGAACACCACCTTGGCCAGCTCACCGAGGCCGAACCAGGCAGTGAGCAGCGGTACCCAGGCAAAGATCGCCACCTGCCGCAGCGCCGCGAAGGAAGGCCCGAGCAGCCTTTCCGCCGGCCGCCACAGGCCCAACCCCAGACCGAGCAGGAAGCCCAGCGAGCCGCCCAGCAGCAGGCCTGCGAGAGTGCGTTGCAGGCTGGCCAGCAGCGCAACGGTGAGACTGTTGTCCAGCAGGCCGTCCCACAGCGCAACAGCCACCGATGCGGGGCTGGCGAGAATGGCCGGATCGACCCACTCCAGCGCGCTTGCCGCCTGCCAGATCGCCAGCAGGCCCAGCGGCAGCCACCAGGGTTGCAGGCGCTCCCAGCCCTGCCCCGCGCCGCTGCGACGGAGCTCTCCATGGCGCAGCTCGCCGGCCGCCAGCTGCGGCCAGTGCACCAGGCGCCGGTCCAGCGCCTGGATGCCTCGATCCATGGCCGCGCCCACCAGGCCGATGACCAGGATGCAGACGAACACGATGTCGAGCATGAAGAGTTGCCGCGCCTGCACCATCAGGTAGCCGATGCCCTCGCTGGAAGCCAGCAGTTCCACGGCCAGCAGCGAGGTCCAGCCCTGCGCCAACGCCAGTCGCACGCCGGTGAGGAATGCCGGCAACGCCGCTGGCAGAATCAGCCGCCATAACAACAGCCGGCGCGGCAGTCGCAACACCGCAGCGGCCTCGCGCAGGCGCGGCTGGGCATCACGCACGCCCACCAGCGTGTGCAGCGTCACCGGCACGATGATGGCCTTGATCAGCACCACCAGCTTGAGCAACTCGCCGATGCCGAAGAACAGCATGAACAGCGGAATCCAGGCCAGCGTCGGGACCTGAGCCAAGGCACTGAAGGTGGGCAGCACCAGACGCTCGGCGCGGCGGCTGAAGCCGAGCCAGGCGCCCAGTGCCAGCCCGCTGAGGATGCCGGCCAGCAGGCCCCAGAGCAGACGTTTCAGGCTGACGCCCAACTGCTGCCAGAGTTCGCCCGCGAACAGCTCGCGGCCGGCCTGAAGCACCAGTTCGGGTGTGGGAAGGATCTGCGCGGACATCCAGTGGCGGTGACTCGCTGTCCACCAGAGCACACCGATGGCCAGCGGCACCAGCCACGGTAGTGTGGGTTCGAGCCAGCGCCAGGCCGCTGTCGCAGGCTTCAGGCGCGGACTGGGAAGAGCAAGGCGGTACGGCTTCGTAATATTCTTCATTGGAATATAAATATTTATATCAATGCATTTATGAGCTAACACAGGCCATTTAAGGGAAGGCCCCGGTGCGCATCCAATGCATTCGCCGAATATTTTTTATGCCCTGCGGGCATCTCCCCGCGAAGCCTCGTGAACCCTCGCTTAGCTCGAATAATTACTAAAAAATCACTTTTTATTATTTTGTTGATGGACAGCCCCATGCCTTTAGTGCGGGCGCCGGAGCCACGTGCGCTCCCCCACTGCAGGAGGCAGGCGCCATGAAGGCCCTTACCCATCAATTGCTGTCCCTCTTCGCTGCGCCGGCCCTGGCCGGCCTGCTCGGCGCCTATCCGCTGATCACCCAGGCGGCCGATCCGGTCAAGGAAATCCGTATCGCCGTGCCCGATGTCAGCGCCGGGCAGAACCACTCCAGCGGCGGCGTGGCGGACATCCTCTACACCCGCCAACTGCTGGAGAAGGAATTCGCCGCCGACGGCATCCAGGTCAAATGGAGCTTCTTCAAGGGCGCCGGTCCGGTAGTCAACGAAGCCTTCGCCAACGGCCAGGTGGATTTCGCCTACCTGGGCGATCTCGCCGCGATCATCGGCAAGTCCAGCGGCCTGGACAGCCGCGTGCTGGCGGCCACGGCGCGCGGGGTCAACCACTACCTGGGCGTGCAACCGAATTCGGGGATCAAGAACCTGGCCGACCTCAAGGGCAAGCGCGTGGGCATCTTCCGCGGCACCGCCAGCCAGCTGTCCTTCGACAACGCGCTGGCCAGCGCCGGCCTGTCAGAGAAGGACCTGAAGGTGATCAACCTCGACTTCAGCGCCGCCCTCGCCGCCCTGGCGGCCAAGCAGATCGACGCCACCTGGGGCCTGGCGGGCCTGTTCGCCCTGCGCGACAAGGGCCTGGCGGAAATCCCGCTGAGCACCCATGACCTCGGTGGCGCCGGTACCCTGCAGGCACTGCTGGTGGGCAACGGCGAATTCGTCGACGCCCACCCGGACATCGTCGAGCGCCTGCTCAAGGTGCAACTGCAGGCCGTACAGTGGGCCAGCGCCGACGCCAACCGCGATGCTTTCATCGACCTGATATCGAAGCAGGCCAATTACCCGGCAGTGATCTTCAAGAGCGAATACCAGGGCCGCCCGCTGCTGGAAGTGCTCTCGCCCAAGCTCGACGCCGACTTCCTCGGCCGCCTGGATGCATCGATCACGGCGGCGAAGTCCTACGGCCTGATCCGCCGCGACTTCAAGGCCGCCGACTGGGCCAATCCGGCGCCGCAGGATGCGGCGAGCCGACAACTGGCCGGGCAACCGGTGGCAGCGATCCAATAAGTCAGTTCACAGCAATCACGGACAAAGTCCGTGCCTTCCTGATACCTCAGCGCTTGGGTCGCCCTCACTCTGGCACTCTCCTTCCGGGAGAGGGCCAGGGTGATCAGCCCGTACCGCCCCCCTGCGTGAAACGCCCCTCCCCGCGTCTTTGCGCATTTCTGATATCGCCCCACCCCACGCCCTTCGTACCTTCTCCCTGCCCGCCGCACCTGACGGCGAGCGCGTGCATCCCATAAAACAACAAGAAGGGCCCGCTCCATGACTCCACGCATCCAAGCGTCGGCACCCGTCGGCGATCTCCCTTGCCCGCAGCGCTTCGGCGCACGCGGCTGACTGCCGTTCGACTCCCCATCACTCACAGGCAAGGGACAACCAACATGCTCAAACAAGGCGTACTTCGCTGGCCCCAGATCGCCGGGCTCGGCATTTCACTGGTCATCGCCGGACAGTTCTCCGGCTGGAACTACGGCCTGGCCAGCAGCGGCTGGGCCAACATGCTCGTCGCTACCCTGCTGATGGCCGTGCTCTGCGGCGGCCTGGCGCTGTGCGTGTGCGAACTTTCCACCGCCCGGCCTCACGCCGGCGGCGTGTTTGCCTACGCGCAACTGGCCTTCGGGCCCTTCGTTGGCTACCTGGTCGGCGCCGCCTGCGCGCTGGCATTGACCATCGGCACCGGCGCGGCCGCGAACTTCCTCGCCGCGTACATGGAGTCGGTGTTCGGCTTCGGCGGCTGGCCAGTGCGCATCGGCCTGTTCGCGGTGATCATCGGCATCCACATCATCGGTGTCGGCGAGGCCCTCGGGCTGACCCTGCTGGCCGGCGCCGTGGCAGCCATCGCCCTGCTCGCCTTCGGCGGCGCCATGCTGCCCCACGTGCACTGGGAGAACCTGCTGGCTACAAGCGGCAGTGCACTGCCGGGCGTGAGCGTGGCTGGCGTATTCGCCTGCGTGCCCTTCGCCATCTGGATGTTCATCTGTCTGGAACAGGTCGCCTCCGCCGCCGAGGAAGCCGCTGAACCCGGCCGCAGCATGCCGCGCGGCATCATCGCCGCCGTCGGCACCCTGCTGTTGACCGCGCTGACCGTGGTGATCAGCGCGCCGGGCGCGGCCGGTGTGGACGTGGTCGGCAACGCCGGCGATCCGCTGTACGCCGCCATGACCCACGGTGGGCTCTACGGCGAGCGTGACTGGCTGCCGTTGCTGGTCGGCTCCGGCGCCGTGTGCGGCCTGCTGGCGACCTTCTTCTCGGTGGTGTTCTCCGCCTCCCGCCAGCTGTTCGCCCTGGCCCGCGACGGCTTCTTCCCGGCCGCTCTCGCCCGCACCAACCGCCGTGGTGCGCCCTATGTCGCGCTGCTGGTGCTGACCGTGATCGGCCTGCCGCTGACCCTGGTGCCGCCGGAAAAACTCCTGCTGTGCATCGTCCTGCTGCTGGGCAGCTGCCACCTGGTGCTGTTCGCCGCCTACCTGCGCCTGCACCGCACCCAGCCCGGTCTGGTGCGCCCGTTCCGCCTGCGCGGCGGCCCGGTCGTGGCCAGCGTCGGCATGCTGCTGACACTGGTGGTGATCGCCGCCTGCTTCCAGCTGGAAGTGGCCATGCTCAGCGCCCTCGCGCTGGTGGTTGCCATCCTCATCCTCAACTACCTGCTGCGCGCCGCGAGCCGCGCCGGCAAGCCTCTGGAGAATGCCGAGAATGTCTGAAGCAACCCTGCTGCAACGCCGCCACCGGGTCATGGGCGATGCTTCGCCGCTGTTCTATGACGAGCCGCTGGAGCTGGTGAAAGGCGAAGGCGTCTGGCTCATCGACGCCGCCGGCAAGCGCTACCTGGACTGCTACAACAACGTGCCCTGCGTCGGCCACTGCCACCCCAGGGTGGTGGCGGCCATGGCCGAACAGGCGGCGACGCTGAACATCCACACCCGCTACCTCAATGAGCGCGTGGTGCGCTACGCCGAGTCCCTTACCGCGACCTTCGCCGAACCGCTGGACAGCCTGATGTTCACCTGCACCGGCAGCGAGGCCAACGAGCTGGCCCTGCGCATGGCGCGCTTCGCCACCGGCCACAAGGGTGTAATCGTCAGCGACTACAACTACCACGGCAACACCACCAGCCTGGCGGCCGTGACCACCGCGCTGCCGAGCTCCGAGCCCTTCTCGGCGCATGCGCGGGCCGTGCCGATTCCGTGCCTGTACCACGCCGACGGCACACCCGAACAGGTCGCCGACCGCTACGTGGCAAAGGTCGCCGAAGCCATCGCCGAACTGCAGGCGGCCGGCGTCGGGCTCGCTGCCATGCTGATCGACACCCTGTTCGCCAACGAAGGCATCCCGCGCCTGCCGGCCGGCTACCTGGAGCGCGTGGCGAAGCTGGTACGCGATGCCGGCGGCCTGCTGATCACCGACGAGGTGCAGTCGGGCTTCGCCCGCACCGGCGACCACATGTGGGGCCACCAGTCGCACCCGCTGGTGCCGGACATCGTCACCCTCGGCAAGCCCATGGGCAACGGCTTCCCCCTGGCGGGCGTGGTGACCAACCGCGAGCGGGTCGAGACCTTCGGCCGCAGCAACCTGTACTTCAACACCTTCGGCGGCTCGCCGGTGGCCGCGGCCGTCGGCCAGGCGGTGCTCGACGTGATCGCCGAGCAGGACCTGCAAGGCAACGCCCGACGCCAGGGCGCGAAGCTCAGCGCGGAACTGCATCGCCTCGCCGAGCGCCACTCGATCATCGGCGACGTACGCGGCCAGGGCCTGTTCTTCGCCGTGGAGCTGGTGCGCGACCGCACCAGCCGCGAGCCGGCCGGCCTCGAAGCGCGGCGCATCGTCAACGCCATGCGCCAGCGCGGCGTGCTGATCAGCAAGATCGGTGGCGACGACAACATCCTCAAGGTCCGTCCGCCGCTGGTGTTCGAAGCCGAGCACGGCGAGCGCTTCATCGACACTCTGGATCAGGTCCTGGGCGAGCTATGAGGCCACCCCGATGGAGAGAATGCCCATGACTGATTTCTCGACGCTGGAACACCACCAGCAGATCGCCTGCCTGCGTGAACTGGCGCTGGACGCCCTGCGCCACTGGGACGGCGACTTCGTCGGCCTGGAACTGCTCAAGTACCGCGAGAACGCCGTGTTCTGCGCCACCCGCAGCGACGGCACGCGCAGCGCCCTGCGGGTGCACCGGGGCGGCTACCACAGCGAAGCGGCGCTGCGCTCCGAGCTGACCTGGATGGAGCAACTGGCCGCCGGTGGCATCGGCGTACCGAGCATCATCCGTACCCGCAGCGGTGAACACCTCGCCGAGGTGCGCAGCGCCGCACTGGCAGAGCCGCGCTTCGTCGACATGCTCGGCTGGCTGTCCGGCAGCACGCTGGGCTCCGCCGAACAGGGGCTGAGCGCCGATGGCGACATCGAGGCGCTGTTCCACCAGGCCGGCGCCGTGGCCGCGCGCATCCACCTGAACTCGGCCCAGTGGCGCCAGCCCAACGAGTTCACCCGGCACGCCTGGGACGAAGAAGGCCTGGTGGGCGCCAACCCGTTCTGGGGGCGCTTCTGGGAGCTGGACCTGCTCAGCGCAGAGCAGCGCGACCTGCTGCAGAGCGCCCGCCAGGAAGCGCGTCTGGACCTGCGCCGCTACGGCCGGACCTTGAGCAACTTCGGCATGATCCACGCCGACCTGGTGCCGGAGAACCTGCTGCTGGAGGGCGGCGAACTACAGCTGATCGACTTCGACGACGCCGGCTTCGGCTGGCACATGTTCGAACTGGCTACCGCGCTGTATTTCTGCCTGGACGATCCGCGCCTGGCGCAGATCCAGGCGGCGCTGCTGGCCGGCTACGACTCGGTCAAGCCGCTGTCCGCCGCCGACCGCGCCGCCCTGCCGCTGTTCCTCGCCCTGCGCGGCACGACCTACCTGGGCTGGGTACACACCCGGCGCAACAGCGAAACCGCGCGGGAACTGGCCCCCATGCTGATCGAACGTGCCTGTACACTGGCCGCCGCCTACCTCGCCGGCCGCTGAAACTGGCAGAGCGCCGCAACACCCTGGCGCGCAGGCACAAGTCTGCGCGCCAGCACTGACCGATACTCGGCGCACCACCGAGGTGAACCGCCATGACCGGCATAGCCCGCCACCAGGCAACCGACTCCGATGAACTGGCCTGCGCCCTCGCCGGCTGGAGCCAGGACTACACCCAGCTCGGCCACGGCCGCCTGCAGGCAGAGCTGCTGCATGTGCAGTTGCCCGGCGCCTCGCTGATCTACGAACACTCCAACCTGCACCTGCACGAGAACATGGCGCCGCCCGCCGGCCACCTGGTCATCGGCATTCCCCTGCGCGCCAGTGCCGATTCGCGCTTCAACGGCCAGGCCCTGCACGACGACACCCTGCTGGTGCTCGAAGGCGGCCGCGAGCTGGAAATCTGCGCCGCCGGGGAAATCCACATGCTCGGCCTGACCTTCAGCCAGCCGCAGCTCGAACGCCTGCTCGGCGCCGAGGAGCGCGAGCTGTTCGAGCGCGCCCTCTCGCAGCGCCGCCTGCAACTCTCGGCCAGCGGAGCGGGCGAACTGCGCCGCAGCCTGTGCGACGCCATCGCTGCCTTCGAAGACGAACCCTGGCGCACCGAAGACCCGCAGCAGGCCGGCCACGCCGTTGCCCTGGTGCTCAGCCATGTACTGCAGGCGCTGGAGGAAATCCTCCCCGGTCATGACCGCGAGGGCGCGCCGCGCTCACTGCAGCAGCACCGCCGCCTGGTGCTGGCGGCCATCGAGCGCATGCAGGCGGATCTCTCCCAGCCGTTGTCGTTGCTGGAGTTGAGCCAGAGCCTGAACACCAGCCAGCGCACCCTGCAGTACTGCTTCCGGCAGATCTGCCAGAGCACGCCGCAGCAGTTCTTCCTCAGCCTGCGCCTGGCCGAAGCCCGCCGGCGGCTCAAGCAGGAGCCGCAGCAGAGCATCACGAACCTGGCGCTGGACCTGGGGTTTGCCAGCTCCAGCCATTTTTCGGCCTTGTACAAGCGCCTGTACGCGGAGCAGCCTTCGCTGATGTCGCGCCCGCGCTGAGCTTTCTGGAAGACGCTCTTGCCCCTCTCCCTAACCCTCTCCCTGAAGGGAGAGGGGACTGTTCGGTGCAGGATGAAACCATGCTGGCAGCCGGCACGTGCGGCTCCCTCTCCCTTCAGAGAGAGGGCTGGGGAGAGGGTCTTTCAAAACACACGAGAGCATCTCGCCGATCTGGCAACCACACCCAATCACTTGGCAGACAGGAGCAACGGCACAGGGCCAGCCCTTACTTAGCATCGGCAGAAGTCACATCCCCTCAATCGACAATAACGAAACGGATGCCTTCACCATGACCCACGCCGCCGTGCTGCGCCCCACCCTGCTCGCCCTGCTTATCGCCGGGGCCAGTTCCGCCAGCGCCTACGAGCTGTACGCGACCGACGACACGCACCTGAACGCCGACCTCTCGGCGACCTTCGGGCTGTTCCACAGCCAGGAACGCTACAACATGACCGGCACGCTGGATGAGGGCTCGTCCTCCTGGCAGGAAGGCTTCATCAAGTACGGCCTGAGCGGCGACCAGAAGCTCGGCGGCGCAGGCACCGCCTACGGCGCCTTCAACCTGCTCAGCTCCGGCACCTGGGGCGATGGCGACGCCGCGGGCTTCAGCGACGGTTCCGAGCGCACCACCAAGATCGAGGACGCCTACGCCGGCTGGCGCTCCGCCGGCCTGTTCCCGATGCTGGGCGAGGACGGCATCGACCTGTCCTTTGGCCGCCAGAACATCGTGGTCGGCGACGGCTTCCTGATCGACGGCGACGCCCTGAACATGGGCAAGGGCCTGGCGGACGGCGAATACAACCGTGGCGGCGCCTACTACCTGGCCGCTCGCCGCGACTTCGACGAGACCGCCGTGCTGCGCATCGGCGGCAAGGAAGGCTGGCGCGGCGACCTGATGCGCCTGAAGTCGGACAACCGCGCCCAGGCCAACTCGGAGTTGTACGTCGCCACCCTGGAACACGTTGCCCCGGAAGCGACCTTCGGCCTGACCTACATCGACGTCACCGACATCGACGAGCGCTACGCCTCGCCCATCCAGCTCGACCGCAAGGACATGAAGACCTACAGCCTGCGCGGAACCGGCAACGCCGGCGTGGAGAACCTGTTCCTCTCCGGCGAATACGCCTGGCAGGACAAGCGCGACGCCCAGTACACCGACGATACCGCCAACGCCTGGTACCTGGAGGCCGGCTGGACCTTCTCCGACGTCACCTGGAAGCCCTATATCAGCTACCGCTTCAGCCGCTTCTCGGAAGGCTACGACACCCTCTTCTACGGCTTCAGCCGCGGCTTCGGCACCTGGTTCCAGGGCGAGGTGGCAGGCAACTACTCCGGTCCGTTCAACAACAACACCCGTGTACACAACGTCGGCGCCAAGGTCACCCCGCTGGAGAACCTTTCCATCGGCGCGCAGTACTTCGACTTCCACACCCTGGACACCGACCTGGGCAACACCGACGGCCGCGAGCTGGACCTCTACGCCGAATGGGCGATCAACGAGCACCTGGTGATCATCCCGCTGGTGGGCCTGTACCAGCCGAAGAAGAGCGCAGCCGAAGGCGGCACCCAGATCGGCAACGACAACAGCAACCTCTACAGCCAGTTGCTGTTCTCCACCACCTTCTGATCCAACGAAAGCGAGCCCGCCATGCCCAGCATCCTGACGTCCATCCAGGGCCGTATCACCTGGCTGGCGGGCCTCTGCCTGATCCTCGTCGCCAGCGTCCTGATCGGCCTCTCGCTGTATCAGGCGCGGCAGGACAGCCGCACCATCGCGCACGACAGCGGCGAACTCTTCGCCGTTGCCGCGCGGCACAACCTGGAAACCCAGGGCCAGGTGCAGGCCCTGCTGATCCGCGAACGCCTGCAGAACAACCTGCTGCTCGGTGAAGGCCTGCTGCGCACCGTGCAGGCCCTGCGCGCGCAACAGCATCAGGGTGTCCTCGACCCCGCTGCGCTGCGCACCGCCCTCAATCATTCGATGGCCGACACCCTCGGTGCACACCCGGAGCTGCTGGGCCTGTTCCTGGTGTTCCAGCCCGATGCACTGGACGCCGCCGACAGCCAGTTCGCCGCCCGCGAAGACCTGGGCAGCAACGAGACCGGCCGCTTCGCCCTCTACCTGCTGCAGAACGGCGGGCAAACCCAGCGGGTGATCGGCACCGAGCAGGTCCTCGGCGATACCACGCCCGGCCCCAGCGGCCAGCCCTACAACGCCTTCTTCACCTGCTCCACCGAACACGCCCGCGCCTGCGTGCTCGACCCGTATTTCGACGACGCCTCCGGCCAGCGCCGGCTGGTCACCAGCGTCACCCTGCCGTTGCTGGAGAACGGCAAGGCGATCGCCGCGGTGGGCTTCGACATTGACCTGGCGGCCCTGCAACAAAGCAGCGCGGAAGGCAGCCGCAACCTGTTCGACGGTCAGGGCCGCATCCGCATCCTCAGCCCCAATGGCCTGGTTGCCAGCGACAGCGGCGATGCGTCGAAGCTAGGACAGAAGTTCGACGACAAGGCCGTGCTCACCGAGATCGCCGCCGGGCGTTCGCAGTCCAGCGACGACGGCGACTCCATCAGCGTGCTGCACAGCCTCGCGCCGGTGCCGGACGCCGCGCCCTGGGGCATCCTGCTCAGCGTGCCGCGGGCGGTGATGCTCGCCCCGGCAGAACGCCTCAAGGGCACGCTGGATGACCTGCGTTGGAAAAGCACCGCGCTGGAGACCGGCGTCGGCATCGCTGCCGGGTTGCTTGGCATGCTGCTGGTGGCGCTCACAGCGCTGGGCATCAGCCGGCCGATCCTGCGTCTGGCGCGCATGCTCGAAGACATCGCCGACGGCGAAGGCGACCTCACCCGCCGCCTCGACTACCCGCGCCGCGACGAGCTGGGCCGCCTGGCCAGCGCCTTCAACCGCTTCCTCGACAAGCTGCAACCGAGCATCGCCGCCGTGCAATCGGCAACCCGCGAGGCGCACTCCACGGCCGACCGCTCGGCGCAGATCGCCCGGCAGACCAGCGACGGCATGCAGCAGCAATTCCGCGAGATCGACATGGTCGCCACGGCGCTCCAGCAGATGTCCGCCACCGCCCAGGACTCGGCGCGCAGCGCCGCTCGCGCCGCCGAAGCTGCACGTACGGCGGAACAGGCCTGCGACGATGGCTTCCGCACGCTCGACGCCACCAACAGCGGCATCGATCTGCTGGCCGCCGGGATGAACCAGGCGATGGCCGAGTTGCAGCAACTGGCGGCGAGCAACGAGCAGATCGGCTCGATCCTCGAGGTCATCTGTGGCATCGCCGCGCAGACCAACCTGCTGGCCCTCAACGCCGCCATCGAAGCGGCGCGCGCTGGTGATGCCGGGCGCGGTTTCGCCGTGGTCGCGGACGAAGTGCGCGGGCTGGCTCGGCGCACCCAGGAATCGGTAGAGGAGATTCGCGAGGTGATCGAGAACCTGCAGGCTCGCGGCCACTCGGTGACCAGCGCGATGCAGGGCAGCTTCGCCCAGGCCCAGGGCAACGTCGATCAGGCGCGCCAGGCCATCGACGCACTGCGCCGGATCGGCGAGGCGGTGAACCTGATCAGCGAGATGAACCTGCAGATCGCCAGCGCGGCGGAGGAACAGAGCAGCGTCGCCGAGGAGATCAACCGCAACATCGCCGGCATCCGCGACGTCACCCAGACCATTTCCGATCAGGCACAGCAAGCCGCCAGCGCCAGTCGCTCCCTGAACGATCTGGCCAGCCGGCAGCAGGGATTGGTGGAGCAGTTCCGCGCCTGACTCAGATGTCGCTGCAGCGCGGGGTCTGGCGCAGGTACTTGACGGTGTGCTGCTGGCCCTGGGAGTCCAGGTAGACCATGGTGGCCTGGCTGACTTCGCAGCGCTCGTTGGGTTGGGAGATGCTCAGCACCTTGGCCACGTCCAGCGGCATGCCGTAGTGGTACACGGCCGCCTCGTCGGCGAAAGCGCTGAAGGTCAGCAGCAAGGCGGGGATGGCAAACAGGGCACGAAGAGTGGATTTCATGGCAGGAACCTCAGGGATCACGCGGGTCGCGTCGATCGTGGCCCACTGCCATAAATCTAGCCGATGAGACCTTTCCTACACAGATCGACTTCGACAATGCATTTCTTCAGTTCACGCAACAATATTGCCTTGCGGCTGCGCCATCGCCTGTGATTGTGACGCCTTCCGTTGCCAGAATGGCAGCATTCGTACCCATTGGTCGATTGCAGCCAGGGCGTTCCGCCGCAAGAATGAGCGCCATCGATCAGATCGGGAGGCGCCATGAAGCGCGTGGCCATGCTGCTGTTCCCCGGCGTGCAGGCGCTGGATGTTTCCGGGCCGCTGGACGTATTCGCCGAGGCCAATGCCTTCGTGCCGGCCGGCGCGGGTTACCAGGTGGTTACCCTCGCCGCATCGCCCCTCCCCTTACGCGCTTCCAACGGGCAATTGCTCGGTGCCGATGTCAGCATCGACCAGTGTGACGGAGCGGCGGATATCCTGCTGGTGCCGGGCGGGCCCAGGCTGCCGGACGAAGTACCCTCCAGCGAGTTGCTCGCCTGGCTGCGCGCGGCTTGTGCCCGTGCCCCGCGGCATGGGTCGATATGCACCGGGGCCTTTCTCCTCGGCCATGCCGGGCTGCTGGACGGCAAGCGCGTGACGACCCACTGGAGCGATGCGCGACGACTGGCCGAGCTGTTCCCGCAGGCGCTGGTGGAGCCTGATCGCATCCACGTCCGCGATGGTGCGTTGGTAACCTCGGCGGGCGTGACCGCCGGCATTGACCTGGCGCTTGCTCTGGTCGCCGAGGACCACGGCGCAGCAGTGGCGCTGTCGGTGGCGAAACGGCTGCTAGTGGTAGCGCAGCGTCAGGGCGGGCAGTCGCAGTTCAGCCCCTTCCTGCAGGCGCCGGCCGATGAGACTTCGCCGATAGCGCGCATCCAGCGCTACGTGCAGGAACACCTCGATCAACCCCTGGGCGTACCGCAACTGGCCGCCGAAGTAAGCATGAGCCCGCGCAGTTTTGCCCGCACCTTCGTACGCGAGGCGGGCGTGACGCCGGCCGAGTTCGTCCAGCGCGCCCGCATCGACGCGGCGCGCGGATTGCTCGAAGGCAGTGACCTGGCGCTGAAAGTGATCGCCTGGCGCTGCGGTTTCGGCAGCGCGGCGCGGATGCGGCTGGTGTTCACCCAGCGTCTTGGGGTGACGCCGACTCAGTATCGGGAGCAGTTCCGCCGAAACGGCTGATTCACAGGCCCGTGGCGCTCGTCGTAGGAGCGAGCTTGCTCGCGAACCGCACTTCGCCGATGTTTCAGTGCCTGCGGCGAGCCATCGCGGACGGAGTCCGCTCCTACGCCCGCGCGGAAGAGGTGCCACTGCTGCAGGAGCAACTGTCTTTCTCTGAAAGTCCGTGCCGGTGACTCCCTCTCCCTAACCCTGGCTACGCGCCCCGCTCCGAAGGGAGAGGGGACCGTATGGTGCAGGCTGAATCCAAAGCGTCAGCCGGCACGGGCGGCTCCCTCTCCCTTCAGGGAGAGGGCGGGGGGAGAGGGCGCCCCGGCGCGATATTTCAGGTAGGAGCGGATTCATCCGCGAGCGGGTCGCCGCAGGTTCGCGAGCAAGCTCGCTCCTACCGTCAACCGGACGGCCCGCAATGGGCCTATTGGATTCGCGCCCTGACTGCGGGACTCAGATCGGCGGCGCAGAGCGCAGCATCACCGACTTCAGCGCGAACGCCGACTTGATCCCCGCCACGCCGGGAATCTGCGTCAGGGTGTTGGTGAGGAACAGCTGGTACGCCGACAGGTCCTTCACCACCACACGCAGCATGTAGTCCGCATCGCCAGTCATCTGGAAACAGCTCATCACCTGCGGCGCCTGAACGATGCGTTCTTCGAACCGTGCGAGGTAGTCGCCGGTCTGTTTTTCCAGGGATACCGAGACGAACACGCTCATGCCGCCGGACAGGCGCTCCTCGTCCAGCCGTGCGAAATAGCCCTGGATGTAGTGCTCCTCTTCCAGGCGACGGACCCGGCGCAGCGTCGGGGTCAGCGACAGGCCGATGTTCTGCGCCAGATCGCGCCAGGAAAGCCGGCCATCGTCGGCCAGGGCGCGGAGGATTTTCAGGTCGGTGCGGTCTAGATCAGCCATTTTCTATCGTACTACTCAGCGCTGTTTTTATAGTGCAAACACACTAATCCGTAAGCTCAGACCTAGTCAATTTGGAGCAAAAAACCAATCGGTCACACCTATACTGAAACCACAACTACAACAACCGAGGACCTCACCATGAGTGATGTCACCACCCGCCTCGCGACCCCGCGCGGCACCTGCACCGTAGCCCTACCCGGCCGGGTGCGCCCGCCAGGCCTGGCTTCTTCCGTCTGCTGATCCACACCCACGATCACAACTGGAGACCCGCCATGACCGACTACGCCCCACTCCGCCTGCACGTCCCCGAACCCACCGGACGCCCAGGCTGCAAGACCGACTTCTCCTACCTGCATCTTTCGCCCGCCGGCGAGGTACGCAAGCCCGCCATCGACGTCGAACCGGCGCAGACCACCGACCTGGCCTTCAGCCTGGTGCGCGTGCTCGACGAGGACGGCAACGCCGTTGGCCCCTGGGCCCCGGAGCTGAGCCACGAGCAATTGCTGCGCGGCATGCGCCTGATGCTCAAGACGCGCATCTTCGACGCGCGCATGCTCACCGCCCAGCGCCAGAAGAAGATGTCCTTCTACATGCAGTGCCTGGGCGAAGAGGCCATCGCCACCGCCCACACCATGGCGTTGCGCGACGGCGACATGACCTTCCCGACCTACCGTCAGCAAGGCATCCTGATCACCCGCGACTACCCACTCAAGGACATGATCTGCCAGCTGCTCTCCAACGAGCAGGACCCGCTCAAGGGCCGCCAGCTGCCGATCATGTACTCCAGCCGCGAGAAGGGCTTCTTCTCGATTTCCGGCAACCTTGCCACCCAGTTCATCCAGGCTGTCGGCTGGGGCATGGCCTCGGCGATCAAGGGCGACACGAAGATCTCGTCCGCCTGGATCGGCGACGGCGCCACCGCCGAGTCCGACTTCCACACCGCCCTCACCTTCGCCCACGTTTACCGCGCGCCGGTGATCCTCAACGTGGTCAACAACCAGTGGGCGATCTCCACCTTCCAGGCCATCGCCGGCGGTGAAGGCACCACCTTCGCCAACCGTGGCGTGGGTTGCGGCATCGCCTCGCTGCGGGTCGACGGCAACGACTTCCTCGCCGTCTACGCCGCCTCGCAGTGGGCCGCCGAGCGCGCCCGGCGTGGCCATGGCCCAAGCCTGATCGAGTGGGTCACGTATCGCGCCGGCCCGCACTCCACCTCGGACGATCCGTCCAAGTACCGCCCCGCCGACGACTGGACCAACTTCCCCCTCGGCGATCCCATCGCCCGCCTGAAACAGCACCTGATCGGCCTCGGCATCTGGTCCGACGACCAGCACGAGGCGCTGAAGAAGGAACTGGAAGCCGAAGTGATCGCCGCGCAGAAAGAAGCCGAGCGCCACGGTTCCCTGGTGGATGGCCACGTGTTCAGCGCCGCCAACCTGTTCGACGACGTCTACAAGGACCTGCCGGAACACCTGCGCCGGCAGCGCCAGGAGCTTGGGGTATGAATGCCATGAACCCGCAACACGAGAACGCCCAGGCGGTCACCAGCATGACCATGATCCAGGCGCTGCGCTCGGCCATGGACGTGATGCTCGAACGCGACGACAACGTCGTGGTATTCGGCCAGGACGTCGGCTACTTCGGCGGCGTATTCCGCTGCACCGAGGGCCTGCAGAAAAAATACGGCACCTCGCGGGTGTTCGACGCACCGATCTCCGAAAGCGGCATCATCGGCGCCGCCGTCGGCATGGGCGCCTACGGCCTGCGCCCGGTGGTGGAAATCCAGTTCGCCGACTACGTCTACCCGGCCACCGACCAGCTGGTGTCCGAGGCGGCGCGCATCCGCTACCGCTCGGTGAACGACTTCACCGTGCCCATGGTGGTGCGCATGCCTTGCGGCGGCGGCATCTACGGTGGGCAGACGCACAGCCAGAGCCCGGAGGCGATGTTCACCCAGGTCTGCGGCCTGCGTACCGTCATGCCGTCCAACCCCTACGACGCCAAAGGCCTGCTGATCGCCTGCATCGAGAACGACGACCCGGTGATCTTCCTCGAGCCCAAGCGCCTGTATAACGGCCCGTTCGACGGACACCACGACCGCCCGGTGACCCCCTGGTCCAAGCACCCGGCCAGTCAGGTGCCCGAGGGTTACTACAGCGTGCCGCTGGACAAGGCCGCCATCGCCCGCCCCGGCTCCGAGCTGACCGTGCTGACCTACGGCACCACCGTCTATGTGGCCCAGACCGCCGCCGAGGAAACCGGCATCGACGCCGAGATCATCGACCTGCGCAGCCTCTGGCCGCTGGACCTGGACACCATCGTCGAGTCGGTGAAGAAGACCGGCCGCTGCGTCATCGTCCACGAGGCCACGCGTACCTGCGGCTACGGCGCCGAGCTGATGTCGCTGGTGCAGGAGAACTGCTTCCACCACCTCGAAGCCCCGATTGCCCGCGTCACCGGTTGGGACACGCCCTACCCGCACGCCCAGGAATGGGACTACTTCCCCGGCCCCGCTCGCGTCGGCGCGGCCTTCAAGCGCGCCATGGAGGTCTGAATGGGCACTCACGTCATCAAGATGCCGGACATCGGCGAAGGCATCGCCGAGGTCGAACTGGTGGAGTGGCACGTCCAGATCGGCGACGAGGTCCATGAGGACCAGTTGCTGGCGGAAGTCATGACCGACAAGGCCACCGTGGAAATTCCCTCGCCGGTGGCCGGCAGGATTCTCGCCCTGGGCGGCGTGCCCGGCCAGGTCATGGCCGTGGGCGGCGAACTGATCCGCCTGGAAGTCGAAGGCCACGGCAACCACAAGGAAGCTGCGCAGCCCAAGTCCCACGAAGCAGCACCGGCCCAGCCGGCGGCCAAGCCTGAACCGGCAGCCGAAGCGCCCAAACCTGCACCGCGCGTGGAGAGCAAACCGGTTGCCCCGGCCGCGCGCCCTGCCCCGTCTCCGGCCCCGCGCCGCGCGCCGGGCGAGAAGCCGCTGGCTTCGCCGGCGGTACGCCAGCGCGCCCGCGATCTGGGTGTGGAGCTGCAGTTCGTCCAGGGCAGTGGTCCGGCCGGACGCATCCTGCGTGAAGACCTGGAGCACTTCCTCGAACATGGCGGCGCGACCATCGCCTCCGGCTACGCGGCGCGCCATGACGAGCACCAGATCCCGGTGATCGGCCTGCGTCGCAAGATCGCGCAGAAGATGGCCGAGGCCAAGCGGCGCATCCCGCACTTCAGCTACGTCGAGGAAATCGACGTCACCGATCTGGAGGCCCTGCGCGTCCACCTCAACACCAAGCACAGCGCGGCGCGCGGCAAGCTCACCCTGCTGCCCTTCATCGCCCGCGCCATGGTCGTCGCCCTGCGCGACTTCCCGCAGCTCAACGCGCGCTATGACGACGATGCCGACGTGATCACCCGCTACGGCGCGGTGCACCTGGGCGTCGCTACCCAGAGCGACAACGGCCTGATGGTGCCGGTGCTGCGTAATGCCGAATCTCGCGACCTGTGGGGCAACTCCGCAGAAGTCGCGCGCCTCGCCGAAGCTGCGCGCCACGGCAAGGCCAGCCGCGAGGAACTGTCCGGCTCGACCATCACCCTGAGCAGCCTCGGCGCGCTCGGCGGGATCGTCAGCACACCGGTGATCAATTACCCGGAAGTGGCAATCGTCGGGGTCAACCGCATGGTCGAGCGGCCCATGGTGATCAACGGGCAGATCATCGTGCGCAAGATGATGAACCTGTCCTCGTCCTTCGATCATCGGGTGGTCGACGGCATGGACGCGGCGGCCTTCATCCAGGCCGTGCGTGCCCTGCTCGAACATCCCGCCACCCTGTTCATCGACTGATGAGTGGAGCCAGAGACGTGAAACAGAACCAGACTCTCGAAACCACCCTGCTGGTGATCGGTGGCGGCCCCGGCGGTTATGTCGCGGCGATCCGCGCCGGCCAGTTGGGCATCCGCACCGTACTGGTGGAGGGCGCGGCCCTCGGCGGCACCTGCCTGAACATCGGCTGCATTCCCTCGAAAGCCCTGATCCACGCCGCCGAGGAATACCTCAAGACCCGCGAGTTCGCCGGCAAGTCGCCGCTGGGCATCAGCGTGCAGGCGCCGAGCATCGACATCCAGCGCACCGTGGAATGGAAGGACGGCATCGTCGACCGCCTGACCACCGGCGTCGCCGCGCTGCTCAAGAAGCACGGCGTCACCGTGGTCAATGGCTGGGCGAAGATCGTCGACGGCAAGACCGTGGAGGTCGATCTCACCGAAGGCGGCACCCAGCACATCCACACCGAGCACCTGCTGCTGGCGGCCGGCTCGAAATCCGTCGAGCTGCCGTTCCTGCCGGTGGGCGGCAATGTCATCTCCTCCACCGAGGCGCTGGCACCGAAGACGCTGCCCAAGCGCCTGGCAGTGGTTGGTGGCGGCTATATCGGCCTGGAACTGGGTACCGCCTACCGCAAGCTGGGGGTTGAGGTCACGGTGGTGGAAGCGCAGCCACGCATCCTGCCGACCTATGACGAGGAACTGACCAAGCCGGTCGCCAACTCGCTGCGAAAGCTCGGCATCGAGCTGTACCTGGGCCACAGCGTGATGGGCCTGGAGCCGGACGGCAAAGGCCTGCGTGTGCAGGATGGCGCGGGCTCGCAACGAGTGATCGAGACCGACCAGGTACTGGTTGCCGTTGGCCGTCACCCCAACACCGCGGGCTGGAACCTCGACACCCTGCGCCTGGACATGAACGGCCGCGCCGTGCAGATCGACGACCAATGCCGCACCTCCATGCGCGACGTCTGGGCGATCGGCGACATTGCTGGCGAGCCCATGCTGGCCCACCGCGCCATGGCGCAGGGCGAGATGGTCGCCGAGATCATTGCCGGCAAACGCCGCGCCTTCACCCCCACGGCCATCCCGGCGGTGTGCTTCACCGATCCGGAAGTGGTGGTGGTTGGACTGTCGCCGGAACAGGCACAGGCCGCGGGATACGAAGTGCTGGCCTCGAGCTTCCCGTTCGCCGCCAACGGTCGCGCCATGACCCTGGAATCCAGCGACGGCTTCGTCCGCGTGGTGGCGCGCAAGGACAACCACCTGATCCTCGGCTGGCAGGCGGTAGGCAAGGCAGTCTCCGAGTTGTCCACGGCCTTCGTGCAGTCCCTGGAAATGGGCGCCTGCCTGGAAGACATCGCCGGCACCATCCATGCCCACCCGACCCTCGGCGAAGCGGTGCAGGAAGCAGCCCTGCGCGCACTGGGGCATGCACTGCACATCTGAATCCAGCGTCACCCTCCCCTGACCCGCCGCCTGGCGGGTCTTTTTTTGTCGGTCGGCTTTTCGTAGGACCGAGGGGGACGCCTAGTCCTTGCTCGCGAACCCGTTGTACCGCTGCGTAGATCGTTCGCGAGCAAGCTCGCTCCTACAGGGATTGTGCTGCTTGGAAGTTCTCCGCGGTCTTGAACCGATCGCGGACGGAGTCCGCTCCTACCCATGGTCGATCACCGCACGGATTGTGGATTTCCACACTTCTTCTTATCGGGCGTACAACCGACGCATTCCCCGACGTTACCTTCTCATTAGGCACTTCCACTGGATTTTCGCCACAGGTTACCTTGGTCATCGCTCACATTGACCAAATTAACTATTTGGTACATTTTGCTCCGACAGGCCTTTCCATCATGGCCATACAAGAACAACGGAGCCCCTTCCCATGCCCCATACCCTGCTCGTGCTCAACGGGCCGAACCTCAACCTGCTCGGCACCCGCGAGCCGGCCACCTACGGCCACGAAACCCTCGACGACATCGCAGCGCTCTGCCAGCACACTGCTGTCGAAAATGGCCTGGAAATCGAGTTCCGCCAGACCAACCACGAAGGCCAATTGATCGACTGGATTCACCAGGCGCGCGGTCGCTGCGCCGGCATCCTGATCAACCCCGCCGCCTGGACGCACACCTCGGTGGCCATTCGCGATGCGCTGGCCGCCGTGGAGCTGCCGGTGATCGAGGTGCACCTTTCCAACGTGCACAAGCGTGAGGAGTTCCGGCACCACTCGTTCGTCTCC
Source organism: Pseudomonas sp. NY15435 (assembly GCF_048068295.1). NCBI lineage: Bacteria > Pseudomonadati > Pseudomonadota > Gammaproteobacteria > Pseudomonadales > Pseudomonadaceae > Pseudomonas > Pseudomonas sp. NY15435. Next base: position 194,307 of record NZ_JBLUQA010000009.1, on the reverse strand, counting down.
GCTGTCGCCGTGGGTGTCATCGCAGGGCTGGGCAGCGACGGCTACCGCGCTGGCATCCAGCACTTCGCCAAATTGCTTGAGGGGTGAGTGCCATGAACGACTACCGCACCGTGCTGGCCGGCCTGATCGGTGCCGGCATCCAGGCTTCGCGCACTCCCGCCCTGCACGAGCGCGAAGGCGACGCCCAGGGGCTGCGCTATCTCTATCGGCTGATCGACCTGGATAGCCTCGGCGTCGATGCCGGCGCCCTGCCCGACCTGCTCGCTGCTGCCGAACGCATGGGCTACACCGGGCTGAACATTACCTTTCCCTGCAAGCAGGCAGTGATTGCGCTGCTGCATGAGCTGTCCGACGAGGCGCGCGGCATCGGCGCGGTGAATACCGTGGTGCTTCGCGATGGCAAGCGCATCGGCCACAACACCGACTGCCTGGGCTTTGCCGAAGGCTTCCGGCGCAACCTCAGCGATGCACCGCGCGAACGCGTGGTGCAACTGGGCGCAGGAGGTGCCGGTGCAGCTGTGGCGCACGCGCTGCTCAGCGAAGGGGTGCGGCAACTGACGATCTTCGAAGTGGACTCGGCCCGCGCCCAGGCACTGGTGGACAACCTCAATGCCCACTTTGGCGGTCAGCGCGCGCGGGTTGGTCATGACCTGGCCTGCACGGTCGCCGAGGCTGACGGGCTGGTCAACACCACGCCGGTGGGCATGGCCAAGCTGCCCGGTGCGCCCTTGCCGCTGGAACTGCTGCACGCCCGCCTGTGGGTGGCGGAGATCATCTACTTCCCGCTGGAAACCGAACTGCTCCACCACGCCCGCAGCCTGGGCTGCCGCACGCTGGATGGCGGCAACATGGCGGTGTTCCAGGCGGTGAAAGCGTTCGAGTTGTTCAGCGGCCTGGAGGCGGATGCCGAAAGGATGCTGGCGCATTTCGCAGCGATGTAGGGCGATGCCCTGGGCCGGCGAATCCCAGGTTCGCGAGCAAGCTCGCTCCTACAGGTCCATGGAAATGCGGTGCCGATGGTAGGAGCGAGCTTGCTCGCGAACGGCCTTCGCTTCAGATCTGGTTACGGCTGCACGTAGCGCAACACCGCCTCGACGATCATGTCCTTGTGCCGCGCCTTGATCGCCGGGTCTTCCAGTTCGACCTGGAACAGCGAGCCCACGGTATGGCGGTTGGACACGCGATAGAAGCAGAACCCACTGATCAGCATGTGCACATCGATCGCCGGCAACCCGGCGCGGAAGGCACCGCTGGCGGCGCCGCGCTGGAGGATGTCCTCGATGGTGCGCAGGATGTTGCTGTTCATCGAACGGATCGCCTCGGAGCCTGCGGCGAACTGGCCGTAGTGGATGTTCTCAATGCTGACGATACGCACGAAATCCACGTTGCGATCATGGTGGTCGAAGGTGAAATCCACCAGCCGGCGCATGGCCTCCAGCGGCTCCAGCTCGGCCAGGTGCAGGGTCTGCTCGGTGCCGCGGATGTCGCCATAGAGCTTCTCCAGCACGGCCTGGTAGAGCTGCTCCTTGCTGCCGAAGTAGTAGTAGATCATCCGCTTCGAGGTGTTCATGCGCTCGGCGATGGCATCCACCCGCGCGCCGGAAAGGCCCTGCTGGACGAACTCGACGATGGCCGCCTGAAGAATGTCCTCGCGGGTCTTCTCCGGATTGTTCTTGCGGCCCCGGCGGGTGGCTTCGGCGGGAATCGGCTGGGTGGCGCTGTCGGTCATGGCGAGAGATCGTCTGACCGGCGCCAGGGGCGCCGGTTTGCGGTGAAAGGATGCGCGGATTATGCGCCCGCGCGTCCTTCAGGCAAAGCGCAGCGGCTCAGACCTTCGGCCGCCGCGTGGTGCCGTTGCGCGCCTGGGCCATGGCCGCCAGGCGCACGGCGACGTTGGCCGCGCCGTAGCCGGCATAGCCGCCGCGACGCTGGATGATCTCGAAGAAGAAACGCTCTTCGAACGGTTCGGTGTACACGTGGAACAGCTCGCCGCCGCTGCCGTCGCGGTCGTAGAGCACATTGAAGTAGGCCAGCTCGCTGAGGAATTCGTCGTCGAAATCGAAGCGCGCCGCGAGGTCGTCGTAATAGTTGAGCGGGATTTCCAGCAGCGGCACGCCGGCGTCCTTGGCCCGCGCCACCTCGGCGAAGATGTCCTCGCAGGCGAAGGCGATGTGGTGCACACCGGAGCCGCGATAGCTCGACAGCGCGTGGGAGATCGCCGTGTTGCGGTTCTCCGAGATGTTCAGCGGCAACCGCACGCTGCCGTTGGCGCTGCGCAAGGCACGGCTCTTCACCAGGCCATAGGGGTCGGGCAGCACCACTTCGTCGTCGGCCTCGAAGTCGAACAGCCCCTTGTAGAACAGCACCCAGCTGTCCAGCCCGTCCGCCGGCAGGGCCATGGCCATGTGGTCGATGCGCTGCAGTTGGCCGCTGGGCCTGGCGTCCGGATCCAGGCGGAAATCGATGTCGTAGATGGTCTGCCCGGTGACGCGCTCTTCGGCGAGGTGCTCTTCAACCAGGTAAATAAGGCTGCCGTCCGGCGCACGCACGGCGGGAATCTCCCGCTCGTTGGGGCCGACCAGCCCGCGATACGGCTGGCCCTTGTAGTCCTGGGCGCGCTCCAGCGCACTGGCGGCATCGCGCACGCGCAAGGCGGTGGCGCACAGCGACGGCCCGTGGGCCTCGAAGAAGCTGTGGCCGAACGAATAGGGCTCGGCGTTGAGCACGATATTGATATCGCCCTGGCGAAGCAGACTCACCGCCTTGGAACGGTGTTCGCCAGCGCGGGCGAAGCCCAGGCGCTCCAGCCAGTTGCCCAGGCGCGCCCCCAGGGCTTCGTCGACAGCGAATTCGAGGAATTCCACGCCGTCGAGCTGGCTGGCCGGCGGCGGCGCGAACAGGCAGTCCAGTTGTTCCTTCGGCGTGCCTTCACTTTCGAGGCGGGCACGGGTCTTCTCCTCGAGATAGAGCAGCGAGCGCAGGCCATCGGCGGCGTTGGCGCGTGGCGGCGCAGCACGGAAACCATCGTTGAAGATTTCCAGCGACAGCGGGCCGCGATAGCCGCTTTTCAGGATCGGCGCGAGGAAGCCCGGCAGATCGAACTCGCCCTGCCCGGGGAAATTGCGGAAATGCCGGCTCCACTCCAGTACGTCCATGGCCAGGATCGGCGCATCAGCCATCTGCACGAAGAAGATCTTCTCCCCTGGAATCTGCGCGATGCCGGCCGGGTCGCCCTTCAGCGACAGCGTGTGGAAGCTGTCGAGGATCACCCCCAGCGCCGGGTGGTTCACCTCGCGCACCAGGTCCCAGACCTGCTGCCAGGTGTTGACGTGGCGACCCCAGGCCAGGGCTTCATAGCCCACGCGCAGGCCGCGCGCACCCGCCCGCTCGGCGGCCAGGCCGAGGTCTTCGAGGAGGAATTCGCGCTCGCCAAGAGAGTCGGCGGCGACGTTGCTGCACATCAGCACCAGGTCGGTGCCCAGCTCCTGCATCAGGTCGAACTTGCGCTCCAGGCGGTCGAGGTTGCGCGGCAGGCGATCGCGGCGGCAGCCTTCGAAGTCACGGAACGGCTGGAACAGGGTGATCGCCAGCCCCAGGTCGGCGCACCGGCGGCGGACTTCGCGCGGGCTGCCGCCGTAATAGAGGAGATCGTTCTCGAAGATTTCCACGCCGTCGAAACCGGCAGCGGCGATGGCTTCGAGTTTGTCCGGCAGGGTTCCGCTCAAGGAAACGGTAGCGATCGAACGTTGCATCTCTGGACTCCTGCCGGGCGTGGTGAGGGGCTTGTTGGAATCGGTCTCCGGCTGAGTCTGATTATTCTGGCGGTCCGGGATGCCGGCAATTTAAAGTGTACTAACTGGTTAGTTTTGTGTTCGATTACCGAACCAAAGGCCGTTTATCGAATTGACGCTGTTCCGGCCGCTGCTCAAGATTTAGCCACGTCGACGCAATCCGGCTCGCCGGGGACCTGCCTCAATCCCCGTAACACCGACAGCCGCTGCGAGATGGCCTGCGTGTCATCCATAACAATTTCAAGAACGGGTAAATGCTCATGTACATCCCTCACCCTCCCCTCACCGCCTCCATCCGTCATCCGCAAACCGTCCTGGCCCATCTGATGCCAGGCCAGTGCAGCCTGCGCGGGCGCCATCGCGCGCACTGATTTTCGCCAGCCACCGCACGTCTTTCCCAAGGCCTCGCCGATTAGCGGTGGGCCACGCGGAGCGCCTGCGGCACGACAATAATTCCTGAGGCTGCGCGTCAGCCCGATAACGGATGGCCCCGATCATGATCCATACGCAATCCGCTCCCCTTGCTGCGGTCGCTCCGCACGGTTCTTCCTTCTTCGGCAAGGTGCGTGGCGCCATGGCCGTCGGCAAGGTGCGCTGGGGCATGCTCGCCCTGGTGTTCTTCGCCACTACCCTGAACTACATCGACCGCGCTGCGCTGGGCGTGATGCAGCCGGTGCTCGCCGAGAAGATGGCCTGGACGGCCATGGACTACGCCAACATCAACTTCTGGTTCCAGGTCGGCTATGCCATCGGCTTCGTCCTGCAGGGCCGGCTGATCGACCGTATCGGGGTGAAGCGCGCGTTCTTCTTCGCCGTATTGCTGTGGAGCTTCGCCACCGGTGCCCACGGCCTGGCCAGTTCGGCGGCCGGCTTCATGGTCTGCCGCTTCATCCTCGGCCTGACCGAGGCGGCCAACTACCCGGCCTGCGTGAAGACCACGCGGCTGTGGTTCCCTGCCGGCGAGCGGGCCATGGCCACCGGCATCTTCAACGCCGGCACCAACGTCGGTGCCATGATCACTCCCGCCCTGCTGCCGCTGATCCTCGCAGCCTGGGGCTGGCAGGCGGCGTTCCTGTGCATGAGCGCGCTGGGGTTCATCTGGGTCGTGCTGTGGAGCCTGAAGTACTTCAACCCCGAAGAGCACCCCACCGTCAGGCAGAGCGAGCTGGATTACATTCAGGAGGCCAACGAGCCGCCGGCCGAGCGCGTGCCCTTCTCCGCCGTGCTGCGCATGCGTGGCACCTGGGCCTTCGCCGTGGCCCTTTCGCTGACCGCGCCGGTGTTCTGGTTCTACCTCTACTGGCTGCCGCCCTTCCTCAACCAGCAATACGGCCTGGGCATCAGCGTGACCCAGATGGGCATCCCGCTGATGCTGATCTGGCTGACCGCGGATTTCGGCAGCATCGGCGGCGGCATTCTCTCGTCCTGGCTGATCGGCCGCGGCATGAAGGCGATCAACGCGCGCCTGCTTTCCATGTTCATCTGCGCCTGCGCGATCATCGGCGTGGTCTTCGCCGCCAAGGCCAGCGGCCTGTGGATCGCCGTGGGCGCCATCGCCCTGGGCGTGGGCGCGCACCAGGCCTGGACGGCGAACATCTGGAGCCTGGTAATGGACTACACGCCCAAGCACATGATGAGCACGGTGTTCGGCTTCGGCGGCATGTGCGCGGCGATTGGTGGCATGTTCATGACTCAGATCGTCGGTTACATCCTCACCGTCACCCACAACAACTATGCGGTGCTGTTCACCATCATTCCCACCATGTACTTCCTGGCGCTGACCTGGATGTTCTTCATGGCCCCGCGCAAGGTGCCCGGCGCGGCGCAGTGATCCTCCGCGCCTGAACGAGAACCCCGCCGATTGGCGGGGTTCTTCATTTCGGGGAGCTACTTCTTCAGCGGCGTCAGCACCGGCGCGCCCTCGTCCAGCAACATCCACACCAGCAGCTTGGCCGGCTTCTTGTCGCTGGCGTTGCGCGACACCAGGTGCGGCGTATTCGGTGCCTCGTACCAGGACTGGCCAGCCTGGTAGGTCACCGGCTTCTGCCCTTCCAGCTGGGAAATCACGGCGCCCTCGAGCACATAGGCGAACACCGAACCGCTGTGCACATGGGCACCGGAGGACTGCCCGGGTTCGTAGGCAACCATGATCATCAGGCCTTTCTTGCCTGCGGCGTCGGGGAGCTTCTGCTCCTGCTGGACTTCGATCCTTTCCTGGGTGGCGTCGTGGGCGAAGAGCGGCAGGCTCAGCGCCAGGCCGAGGCCGGCGAGGAGGCATTTCAGGGAAGTGGATGGGCGCATGGGGGAATCCTCGGGCAGTCAGGTCGTGGGATTCACGCTACGCCTTGCGAGTTGGCCGACCAACAGCCAATTCCGCGGAAGATCGGGGTGCCATTCGTAGATACCGGATGGTGCGTGCCATGCGGGTTCGCGAGCAAGCTCGCTCCTACGAAGAGCGGACCGGCTTTACCCGTAGGAGCGAGCATGCTCGCGAACCGGCGCGCCTGCGCCGGAACACAACGGCGGAGCTCTCCAGAACGTAGGGCGCATAACGTTCGACGTTATGCGCCGGCTCTTCGCCCCACAGCGAAACGGCGTACAACCGCGAACGGTTGTACGCCCTACGAATGCACCGGCCCAACAAAAAGCCCTGCGCCATGGCAGGGCTCTCGCGACGCAGCAGGAGGATCAGCCCAGCAGCGCACTCAGGTCCAGCAGTCCATCCTTGCGCGGCGGGCACCAGTAGTAGCCACCGGTCAGCGGTCGGCTGAAGCGGTACAGCGCGTCGGTGATGCCGTCCTCCAGCCCGCTCATGCGACGCAGCTGCACTTCGAAGGCATCCAGGGTGCAGCCGAAGGCGAGGAACATCAGCCCGGCGTCCTGGCCCTGGGTCCAGGGCATGGAGCGGCGCACGATAAAGGCTTCCGGCTCGAAGCTCTCCTGCGCCGTGCGCTTGACGTGGGCGGACTCCGGCGCATCGTCCAGCTCCTCGTTGTCGCTCAGGCGACGGCCCATGATGTCGTCGCGCTCGTGCTGCGGCAGCGCGGCGAAGTCCTGCAACTGGTGGCGCCACTGCTGGATCGCAGCGAAGCTGCCGCCAGCAAGCCCGGCGTCGCCCTCTACGATGGCGGCGGCGATGGCGTCATCGTCCTGCGGGTTCTCGGTACCATCCTCGTAACCGGTCAGGTCGTGGCCGCTGCCGTGGCGGAAGGCCTCGGTCAGGCTGGTCAGCTCCAGTGCCGGGGCCAGCAGGGATTGCAGTTCCTGGGTGCGCAGCAGCAGGCTGCCGCGCTCCTCACCACGCAGCCAGACCCACAGCGCATGCGGGGTGGACGGGTTGTCGACGCCCACGCCGGAGATCGCCGGGAACTCGCGCAGCCCGTCGATGCGGCGCCCCAGCGCGCGCACCAACGACTCGCCGAAGCCAACCACCGCACGCTCGCCATCGGCGAACTGCATCAGGCGGTCCAGCGCAGCCGGCAGGTCCTGCAGCGACTTCAGATCGAAGAACAGGTGGCGGGCGTGGGCGGGAACCGGGGTGGCGAGAATGCCGGGCTGGTAAAGGCTCATGACAGCGTCCTTGAACGAAAGAGCGGCGATTCTAATCGCCCCGCGCACGAATCCAAACCGCTCTGTATCAAGGACTTGGCGATCAGTTCGCGGATGTGCCGAGCTTGCGCTTGTGCCGGTGCCGCCCGTAGCGCCACAACGCCAGACCACCGAACACCAGCGCCACCGCGACGAACACCGGCAGGCGGTATGGCCGCAGGTTGCCCAGCCATTGCTCCAGCAACTGGCCGGCCCAGTATCCGGCACTGGCAAACAGCAGCGCCCAGCAGAAAGCGCCGAGCAGGTTGATCAGCAGAAAGCGCAGCGGCCCTACCCGGCTCGCGCCGATCAGTAGCGGCCCGGCCAGCCGCATGCCGTAAAGAAAGCGCACCGCAAAGATCGACAGGTGCGGATAGCGCTCGATCAAACCGGTCACCCGCTCGACGGCCAGCCCCCGCCGTTGCAGCCAGGGCACGGCACGCTCGCCCGCGCGGCGGCCGCCCCAGAAGAGCAACTGGTCCCCCAGCGTTCCCGCCAGCGTCGCCCAGAACACCACCGGGGTGAAGCCGAGCAACCCCTGGTGCGCCGCAATACCTGCCAACAGCAGTATCGATTCGCCCTCCAGCAGGCACCCGAGGAAAAGTACCGGATAACCGTAGCTGGAAAGCAGTTGAGCCAGATCGAAATGCTCGAACATGAACGCCCCTGAAAACGTGCCGTGCCAAGAGCCTAGCGGCTTGGCGGATGTTCTGCTTATCGAACATAGGCTGTAAAAAATAAACGACTAAACGGTCACTCCAGATCGTTAGCAACCAATCAAATCAATCCTTTAGCTACACCACTCGTCTAAGGATGTAATTTTTTTCGCTCATGAGCGATTCAAGTGTTTGACATATTTAACGGATTTGGCAGACTGCGGCCCGTTGTCGCAACTGGTTACGTTTTTCCGGCTCCCCTGCCTGGTGCACCGGATGACCTCGGCCGCGCAACACAACAAAAACAACTTTGTCAGTCGTGGCCCACCTGCCCGAGTTTCGTCTCGGCGGTACGGTTCCCGGCGAGCCAACGGAACGAACAAATGCTGATCTGGTTTGTAGCGGTGTATCTGGTGATCACCGTAGCTGTCGGTTTCTACGCCACCACCCGCGTGCACAACTCCTCGGACTACGCGGCCGCCGGTCGTAGCATGTCCTTCCCCCTCGTCGTGACCATGGTGTTCGCCACCTGGTTCGGCTCCGAAGCCGTGCTGGGCATTCCGGCCACCTTCCTCGAAGAAGGCTTCGCCGGGATCATCGAAGACCCCTTCGGCTCCTTCGGTTGCCTGATGCTGGTCGGCGTGGTCTTCGCCCGCCCGCTGTACCGCCTCAACCTGCTCACCATCGGTGACTTCTTCCGCAAGCGCTTCGGCCAACACGTGGAAATCTTCACCAGCCTGGTGATCATCATTTCCTACATGGGCTGGGTCGCTGCGCAGATCACCGCGCTGGGCGTGGTCTTCAGCGTGCTCTCCGACGGTGGCCTGACCACCACCCAGGGCATGATCATCGGCACCATCATCGTCCTGCTGCACACTCTGTTCGGCGGCATGTGGTCCGTTGCGCTGACTGACTTCCTGCAGATGATCATCATCGTCTGCGGCCTGTTCTACCTGGTCTGGCTGATCGGCGACATGGCCGGCGGCCCGGTCAACGTGATCAGCCACGCCGCCAGCGAAGGCAAGTTCACCTTCCTGCACGGCACCTCGGCCAAAGACATCGTCGCCTTCCTCGGCGCGGCGGTAACCATGATGTTCGGCTCGATCCCGCAGCAGGACGTGTATGCCCGCGTGATGTCGGCCAAGACCGAGAAGATCGCCCAGCGCGCCACCATGACCGGTGCCTGCTGCTACCTGGTCTTCTGCATGCTGCCGATCTTCCTGATCTACGCCGCCTCGATGATCGAGCCGGAGATGGTCAAGCACTGGCTGGCCGAAGACTCCCAGCAGATCCTGCCGCACCTGATCCTGGAACGTACTCCGCTGTTCGCCCAGATCATGTTCTTTGGCGCCCTGCTCTCGGCCATCATGTCCTCCGCCTCGGGCGCCCTGCTGGCCCCGTCGGTGACCCTGACCGAGAACATCGTCAAGCACTTCCTGCCCAACATGAACGACCGTCAGGCCCTGCTGGCCATGCGTTGCAGCGTGCTGGCGATGACCGTCGCCACCTGCCTGTTCGCCCTGCTGTCCAACGCCAGCATCTACGAGATGGTCGGCAACGCCTACAAGGTGACCCTGGTCGCTGCCGTAGTGCCGCTGTTCTTCGGCCTGTTCTGGAAGCGCGCCACCACCCAGGGCGCCCTGACCGCCATCGCCTGCGGCCTGATCGGCTGGGTATCGCTGGAGCTGGGTTACCAGGAAGGCGACTTCTGGCCGCCGCAACTGGTGGGCCTGATCTGCAGCGCCATCGGCATGATCGTCGGTTCGCTGGCTCCGCAGTTCAGCGCGCACCGTGGCGAGAGCGTATCGGACATGGCCGCCGCTGCCGCAGCCGCCAACTGATCGCGCATAGATAAAGAAGAAGCCCCGCCTTGTGCGGGGCTTTTTTCGTCGGTGGGTGTTGATCGGCGCGGCGCTCAGTCAATCGCGGACGGAGTCCGCTCCTGCACAAAGCCTGCCTCCAGTGCGGCATGCTGCATTGACGTGTAGGAGCGAGCTTGCTCGCGAATGAGTTTCCCGGCGGCTTCGAAGCTGGACGGGTTCGCGAGCAAGCTCGCTCCTACACGCTCGGCCCAGCCACGGTGCTCATGCTCTTGCCGTCGACGCGCCGCAACGGCAGCGACTCCGGGTCGAGGCCGTCAATGCAGCTGGCATTGACGCTGAGGATCGCCGGATTGCTGCGGCGCTGGTGGTAGACGTAGATGCCGCAGGTCCCGCAGAAGTAATGCAGGGCGACGCCGCTGTTCCAGCGATACAGGCGCAACGCCTGGTCGCCGCGGGTGAGCCGGAACTGGTCCTTTGGCACAGTCGCCATCAGGGCGTTGCGCTTGCCGCACAGCGAACAATCACAGCGCACCAGCTCATCCAGCTCGGCTTCGAAGGCGAAGCCCACTGCACCGCAGTGGCAGGTACCGGTGTAGTGCATGGTCCAACTCCTCGGGTGACATGACGTCCAGCGTAGACCGTCGCACCATTCATGACTCCAGCTCAACTATCCTTTGCCGTTTGCCGCGTTTTTCTCAAGGGCCGACTTCCGGACAATGCCTGCCATCGCATCCCATTCGTCCGGAGCCCCACACCATGCCCCTCGCACTCCTGGCGCTGACGCTCAGCGCCTTCGCCATCGGCACGACGGAGTTCGTCATCGTCGGCCTGATTCCGACCATCGCCACCGACCTGGGCGTCACCCTGCCCTCCGCCGGCCTGCTGGTCAGCCTCTACGCCCTCAGCGTCGCCATTGGCGCACCGCTGCTCACCGCCATGACCGGGCGCATCCCGCGCAAGGCCTTGCTGGTCGGCCTGATGGCGCTGTTCACGGTCGGCAACCTGGTGGCCTGGCAGGCGCCCAGCTACGAATCGCTGATCATCGCGCGGATTCTCACCGGCCTCGCCCACGGCGTGTTCTTCTCGGTCGGCTCGATCATCGCCACCAACCTGGTGAGCAAGGACAAGGCCGCCAGCGCCATCGCCACCATGTTCAGCGGCATGACCGTCGCCTTCGTCACCGGCATCCCGCTGGGCACCTTCATCGGCCAGCACCTGGGCTGGCGCGTGACCTTCCTGGTGGTCGCCGCCTTCGGCGTGGTCGCCCTGCTTGGCAGCCTGCTGTTCGTACCCAAGAACATCCAGCACACCCCGCCGGCACCGCTGCTGCGCCAGGCCCGCGTGCTGCTGCAACCGCGCCTGCTGCTGGTCTATGCGATGACCGCCGTGGGCTACGGCGGCTCGTTGATCGCTTTCACCTTCCTCGCACCGATCCTCCAGGACCTCGCCGGTTTCAGCCCGAACATGGTCGGCGCCGTACTCCTGGCCTACGGTGTCTCGGTGGCCATCGGCAATATCTGGGGTGGCCGCCTGGCCGACAAGCGCGGCCCGGTCAGCGCCCTGAAGATCATCTTCGGCCTGCTGGCTTCGGTACTGCTGGTGCTGACCTTCACTGCCGGCAACCCGTGGCTGGTGGTTCTGACGGTGCTGGCCTGGGGTGCAGTGGCCTTCGGCAATGTCCCCGGTCTGCAGGTGTATGTCGTGCAACAGGCCGAGCGCGTGGCACCGGATGCAGTGGACGTGGCCGCCGGCTTCAACATTGCCGCCTTCAACCTCGGCGTGGCCGGCGGCTCCTGGGCGGGCGGCCTTGTCGTCAGCCACCTGGGCCTGGGCCATACGCCGTGGATCGCCGCCGTCGTCACCCTCGCCGCTTTCGGCCTGACCGCCCTGAGTGGTCGTCTGGACCGCAGAAATTCCATGGAACCGACCGCCCCTGGCGCGGTTCCCACCCACTGATCGACCAAGGAGACATCCCATGAGCGTTCCCGCATTCGGCCTCGGCACCTTCCGCCTCAAGGGCCAGACCGTCATCGACTCCATCCGCACCGCGCTGGACCTGGGCTACCGTGCCATCGACACCGCGCAGATCTACGGCAACGAAGCCGACGTTGGCGAGGCCATTGCCGGCGCCAGGGTCAAGCGTGACGAGCTGTACCTGACCACCAAGATCTGGACCGAGAACTACGCCGCCGACAAGTTGATCCCCAGCCTCAAGGACAGCCTGCACAAGCTGCGTACCGATCGCGTCGAGCTGACCCTGATCCACTGGCCGTCGCCCAAGGGCGAGGTACCGGTAGCCGAGTTCATGGGCGCCCTGGCCGAAGCCAAGGCCCAGGGCCTGACCGGCGAAATCGGCGTGTCCAACTTCACCATCGCGCTGATGCAGGAAGCCATCGCTGCCGTCGGCGCCGGCCAGATCGCCACCAATCAGGTGGAACTTCACCCGTACCTGCAGAACCGCAAGGTCGTCGATTTCGCCAAAAGCCAGGGCATCCACATCACCTCCTACATGACCCTGGGCTACGGCAAGGTGCTGAGCGACGAGACGATCATCGAGATCGCCAGGCGCCACGGCGTTACCCCGGCGCAGGTCACCCTGGCCTGGGCCATGCAGCTGGGTTACTCGGTAATTCCGTCATCCACCAAGCGCGAGAACCTGGAAGGCAACCTGCGCGCCGTCGACCTGCGCCTGACCGATGCCGACATGGCCGCCATCGCCGCGCTGGAGCGCAACGAGCGCATCACCAGCCCGGAAAGCCTGGCCCCGGCCTGGGACTGATCCGTAGCTGATCGACAGCCGCCCCTCGGGGCGGCTTTCCTGTTTTCGAGGAGTTTTCATGAGTACAAACGGCCCTACGACCGCAAACCACTATGCCGCCTGGACCTGGACGCCCGGCGCCAGCCTCGACGGACTGAGCCTCGCCCACCTGCCGGTGCCTGCGCCGGGTCCGGACGAAGTGCTGGTGGCCAACACCGCCATCGCCCTGAACCCAGTGGACTGGAAGATGATCGACAGGGGCCGCGACGACTGGCAGCAAGGCCAGGTGCCCGGCGTGGATGGCGTCGGCATCGTCATCGCCGTGGGCAGCGAGGTAAACCTGCGCGCCGGCGCCCGCGTCGCCTACCACCAGGCGCTGACCCGCGGCGGCAGCTTTGCCGAGTACAGCCTGCTGCGCGCCCGTGCCGTCTACCCGGTGCCGGATGCGCTGGACGATGCCACAGCCGCCAGCCTGCCCTGCCCCGGCCTCACCGCCTGGCAGGCGCTGGACAAGCTGCCAGCCTGCAGCAATCGCGACGTACTGGTAACGGGCGCTGGCGGCGCGGTCGGCTACCTGCTGGCACAACTCGCGTTGCAGCGCGGCCTGCGCGTGTGGGTGACGGCCTCGGCGAAACACCGTGAGCACCTGCTGCAACTGGGTGTCGCCGGTGTCTTCGATTACCGCGACGGCCAGTGGTCCCAACACCTGCGCGAAGCCCTCGGCCCTCGCCGCCTGCATGGCATTTTCGATACGGTCAGCGGCAACCACGCCGCCAGCCTCGCCCCGCTGCTGGGCTACAACGGCCATCTGGTGTGCATCCAGGATCGCCAGGAAAATGCGCCGTTGCCGGCCTTCAGCACCGCCATCTCACTGCATGAAGTGGCGCTCAACAGCATCCACGCCCACGGCGAAGCCCTCGATTGGCAGCAGTTGCACGCAGCCGCAGCAAACCTGATGCAGGGCGTCGCCGACGGCCAGCTGCAGGCCCCGGCGAAGCAGTTCGTCGACTTTGCCGAACTGCCCGAAGCGCTGCGCCGCTTGAAGTCCGGCGAAAGCGGCGGTAAATGGATCAGTCTGCTGCCCGCGCCGATGGTCGTTGCCTGACCGCGCCGATGGGCTCTGAATTGCGCTTTTCGTAGGAGCGAGCTTGCTCGCGAACCGCATTGCAGCGGGGCTTGGTTCGCGAGCAAGCTCGCTCCTACAGGGTTAGCTACCTATATCAGGAGAACAACATGGATCTGGGCATCAAGGGTCGCTGGGCGGTGGTCTGCGCCGCCAGCAAGGGCCTGGGCAAGGGTTGCGCCCTGGCGCTGGCCCGCGAGGGCGTAAACCTGGCGATCAACGCACGCGACGTCGACACCCTCGCCGCCACCGCCGCCGAACTTCGCCAACTGGGCGTGGAGGTGCGCGAGGTGGCTGGCGACATCAGCCAGCCGGACGTGCGCGCCGCACTGATCGCCGCCTGCCCGCAGGTGGACATCCTGGTCAACAACGCTGGCGGCCCGCCGCCCGGAGATTTCCGCGACTGGGAGCGCGAAGACTGGCTGCGCGCCCTGGAGTTGAACATGCTCACGCCCATCGAGCTGATCAAGGCCACCCTCGACGGCATGGCCGATCGCGGCTTCGGGCGCATCGTCAACATCACCTCCGGTTCGGTGAAAGCGCCCATCGCCACCCTCGGCCTGTCCAACGGCGCGCGCAGCGGCCTGACCGGCTTCGTCGCCGGTGTCGCTCGCCAGCCTCAGGTTGCTGGCAACAATGTGACCATCAACGGCCTGCTGCCCGGCTCGTTCGATACCGACCGCCTGCGCAGCGGCTTCCACCGCGCAGCGAACCTCAGCGGCCAGGACGAAGGCGAACTGGTAGAAGCCGGAAAACGGGAAATCCCCGCCGGACGCTTCGGCACGGCAGAGGAATTCGGCGCTTTCTGCGCGTTCCTTTGCAGCGCACAGGCCGGCTACCTGACTGGGCAGAACCTGCTGCTCGATGGCGGGGCGTATCCGGGGACGTACTGATCCTGGCCTCGACTGGTGCGATATCCCGTAGGAGCGGACTCCATCCGCGATTGGCTGGCCGTGCTCCGTGATTGAACGAAGTGACGATGAGTCAATCGCGGACAAAGTCCGCTCCTACGACGACCGAAGCACCGCAGTCAGCCTGTAGGAGCGAGCTTGCTCGCGAACCGCCCAACGCCGCAATTGCCAGGAATCTGTTCGCGAGCAAGCTCGCTCCTACACCCATCACCCCGAGACAACGCCCCGCTGCCCCTCCTACAATCCACCCCGCCGCTTCCTGACAGGCCCGCCGATGAAAGCCCACTCCGACGAACTCAAGACCTTCGCCACTGTCATCGACTGCGGCTCCATCACTGCCGCCGCCGAACAGCTGGGGCTGACGCCCTCGGCGGTCAGCCGGGCATTGTCGAAGCTCGAGGAAAAGCTTGGCACCACCCTGCTCAACCGCACCACGCGGCGAATGAAGCTGACCGAGGAAGGCGAGTTCTTCCTCGAGAACGCCCGACATATCCTCGAACAGATGGATGCCCTGGAAGAGCGCCTGGCCCTGCGCCAACAGTCCCCGGCCGGGCGCCTGCGGATCAACGCCGCATCGCCCTTCATGCTGCACGCCGTGGTGCCGCACATCGGCGCCTTCCGCGAGCGCTATCCGGACATCGAGCTGCAACTCAACACCAACGACCTGAACATCGACCTGCTGGAACAGAGCACGGACATCGCCATCCGCATCGGTCACCTCGCCGACTCGAGCCTGCACGCCCGCCCGCTCGGCAGCAGCCGCCTGAACCTGCTGGCGGCGCCGGAGTACCTGGAACGCCACGGCATCCCGACCAACCTGGAGCAGTTGCTCGGCCACTCGCTGCTGGGCTTCACCCAGCCCGAGGCGCTGAACGTCTGGCCGATCCGCCACGCTGGCGGCGATACCCTCACGGTCGACCCGTCGCTGTCCGCCTCCAGTGGCGAAACCCTGCGCCAACTGGCCATCGGCGGCCAGGGCATCGCTTGCCTTGCCAGCTTCATGACCTGCGACGACATCCGCGCCGGGCGACTGGTGCGCGTGTTGCCGGAGATGACCAGCGAACGCCGCCAGCCGATTCATGCGGTGTACTACCGCAACTCGCAGCTGGCGTTGCGCATCCAGTGCTTCCTCGACTTTATCCAGGAGCGTCTGGCGCAGTCGCTGCATGCCACCGGCTGAAGGAAATTTCCCGCACAGTCGGCGATCCTCGACCACACTGATCAAGGTTCGCTGGCACCGCGCTGTAACGCCGTGCCGTCCCGCTCAGATCGAAGGGGCCTGGCATGTCACCCATGCTGCTGTACCTGCGCGCCATCATCCATCCTGGCCGCGATACCCTGCTGTTCGCCCTGCGCACCGTGCTCGCGGGGCTGCTGACGCTGTACCTGGCGTTCCTGCTGGACCTCGACCAGCCCAAATGGGCGACCATGACGGTGGTGATCATCAGCACCCCGCTGGCCGGCATGACCCTGCAGAAAAGCTTCGCCCAGGTGATCGGCACCACCATTGGCGCCATGGTTGCCGTGGCCATCATGGCGCTGTTTCCCCAGGCGCCGCTGCCCTTCATCGTCACCCTGGCGCTGTGGCTGGCGATCTGCACGGCGGGCGGCACGTTGATGCGTTTTACTCACTCCCACGCCTTCGTGCTCAGCGGGTTCACCGCCGTGATCGTCGCCTTGCTGGCCCAGCCGGCGCCCGAATCCACCTACACCCTGGCCATCACCCGGGTCACCGAAACGTTGCTGGGCGTGGCGTGCGTGACCCTGGTCAGCCTGTTCTTCGCCCGCCCGCAAAGCGTGGCACGCGGTTACTTCGCCAAGGTTGACCAGTTGATCCGCCTGATCGCCGTGCACGCCGCCGCAGTGATCCGGGGCGAGGAACTGGAGGAAGATTTCCAGCAACGGCAGAAGCAGCTGCTGGGCGAAATCGCCGCCCTGGAGATGCTGCGCCGCCACCTCTATTTCGATGCACCGCGCCTGCGCGGCGCTGATGAGCTGGTACAACAGCTGGCCAACCAACTGGTGCTGATGACGTCGCGGCTAGCCATCCTGCGACGCCAGCGCAAGCTGATCGAGGCGCGCCTGAGCGGCCCGCTGCCCGAATCCGTACGGCGCCTGCGCGAGGATGAACTGGCCTGCCTGGCTGAGCTGGCCGAGTTTGGCCGCCACCTGCCCGGCGCCACCCGCAAGCGCATAACCCAATTGCGCCAGCGCTTCGACGCCGCCGCGCGGCAGGCCGAGGAGCTGGCCGACGGCCTCCCCGCTTCGCTGCGCTCCCTGGCCTGGGCTCTGCGCTTCGAGCAGGCGCGGCTGATGCAGCAGCTGGACGAGATGATCGAGCTGAGCGAAGCGATCCAGGAAGGCCGCCCCGGCAGCAGCTCTTACCCGCAAAGCCAGGCCCACGCGCTGCACCTGGACTTCCACCTGGCTGCGATGAACGCCACCCGAGCCTTCGTCGCGCTGTGCTGCGCCGGCTGGATCTGGATCGAAACCGCCTGGGACGGCGCCCGCGCCGGGATGATTCTGGTGGGCATCCTCTGCTCCCTGCTCGCCACCTTCCCGCGCCCGCTGATGGCGAGCCTGGCGTACATGCGTGGGCTGGCCATGGCCCTGGTGGCGGCCGCGCTGCTGCAGTTCCTGTTGCTGCCCAGCGTCGGCGACTTCGAGATGCTCGCGCTGTTCCTCACACCGCTGCTGTACGTGATCGCGGTAGGGCTGGCCAATCCGCAGACCGCAGGCATCGGCATTGGCCTTGGGCTATCCACCTTCCTGTTGGTCGGCCCGCAGAACCAGGGCGCGTGGATCAATACCTCGCTGCAATGGTTCGAGTTCGCCGGCGGTTATGTCAGCGCCGGGGTGCTGGCCTTGCTGGTGTACGCCTGGGTGTTCCCCTTCGACGCCGACGCACGCCTGCGTCGCCAGTCGCGCCGGACCCGCGCCGAGGTGCGTTCGGTGCTGTTGTCCAAACCCAGCGAGGCACGTCGTTTCCTGTTCGAGAGCCGCATGGTGGATCGCCTGGCGATCATGCTCGGGCTGCTGCCGGCGGCGCGCGACCCGCACTCGAGCGAGCGTTTCCAGTGCAGCCTGGCGAGCATGACCCTGGGCGTGGTGCTGCACCAGCTACGCCGCGAGAGCCTGAACCCCAACGGCCTGCCGCAAGCCCTGCGCGAGCGCCTGTCGCTGCTGCTCGATGAACTCGCCGCCTGCCTTGACCAGCCGCCCGCCGCGCCGCTGCACCGGGTACTGCCCGCCATGCGCGAGCTGGGCAATGAGCTGGACGAACTGCAAAGCCATGGCAACTACCCCAGCGGCGATGCCATGCGCCCGGTGTTCGTCAGCGGCGTGGCGCTACTGGTAGCGGCCGACCTGCTGGAGCGTTTCCGTGACCTTTACGGCGAGTCCGCCGCCTTCCACGACGACCACGGGGAAGCCGCACTGCATGCCCGTTGATATCGAACTGGGCGGGGTCTACCTGCCGCCGCTCGCCCAGGCGCTGTTGCTGGCCCTGCCGATCTTCCTGCTGCTGGACTGGAGCCTGCGCCGCCTCGGCGTGTTACGCCTGGTGTGGCACGAGGCGCTGTTCGAAGGCGCGCTCTACGCCTGCATCTGCGCGGGCCTGATCCTGCTCATGGGAGCCCTACACTGAATGGCCAGCCTGCGCAAAGCCCTGCCACCGCTGATCACCCTGGCCGTCGTCGGCTTCGCACTGATTCTCGGCTACTTCGCCTGGACCTACTACACCCGCGCGCCCTGGACCCGCGACGCCCGAGTGCGCGCCGACGTGGTGACCGTCTCTGCGGACGTCACCGGGCGCATCGTCGACCTGCGGGTGGAGGACAACCAGCACGTCAGCAAAGGCGAGCTGCTGCTGAGCATCGACCCGGCGCGCTACGAACTGGCAGTGCTGCACGCCGACCGCGCAGTGGAAGTCGCCCGCGCCGCGCTCGGCCAGTCCCAGGCCGCCATCGCCGCCAACCAGGCGCTGCTGCAGCAGCGCCGGAGCGAGGAAGTCCGCCGCAAGGCGCTGAAGGCGCGCTCGGCGATCTCCAACGAGGAATGGGAGAAGGCGCATACCGATGTCACCGTCGCCGAGGCGCAACTGCTGCGCGAGCAGGCCAACCTGGGCCTGGCGCAGGCCAACGTCGCCCTCGCCGAAGCCGCGCAGAAGCAGGCCCGCCTGGACCTGGAGCGCACCCAGGTGGTGGCGCCGGTGAACGGTTACGTGACCAACCTGCTGACCCGCGCCGGCGACTACGCCACCGCCGGCCATTCGCTGGTGGCATTGGTGGACAGCGACTCCTTCTACGTCGGCGGCTACTTCGAGGAAACCAAGCTGCCGCGTATCCACGAAGGCGATGCGGTGGACGTGCAACTGATGAGCGGCGAACGTTTCGACGGTCGCGTCGAAAGCATCGCCTTCGCCATCACCGACCGCGAGAACGCCCCCGGCGCGCGCCTGCTGGCGAACATCAACCCCAGCTATACCTGGGTGAAACTCGCCCAGCGCATCCCCGTGCGCATCGCCATCGACCCGGACTACAAGGGCCGCGACCTCCTCAGAGCCGGCACCACCGCCACCGTCAGCGTGGTCGAAGGCGCCCGCTAGCCCCCAAACTTCCGATGGGCAGGGGGAACTTTCATCACCGCCCCGTCATCAACCCATCGCGTGATTGTCACCCGCCCGGTGCAGCATGCACCCAGCTTCCCGCATCCCGCGCGGACGCCTGCGCACGAGGATGCCCCTTGCCCCGCCTTCGCCTTCTGGCCGCTTCCCTGCTGACCTGCACCACCCTCGCCCTGGTGGCCTGGCGCTCGCTGCCCACGCCACTGGAAGACGTGCCGAGCAGCAGCCTGTTCGCCCAGAACTGGGCCCGCGGCGGAGTCGTGCTGCTGGTGCGCCACATGGAGCGCTGCGACCGTTCCAGCGCCGAGTGCCTGGGCGCTGCCGACGGTATCACCGCGCGCGCCGCCGCCTTGGCCCGGAGCATGGGTGACAGCATCACCCGCCTGGGCCTGACGGCCACCGACATCTACAGCAGCCCCGCCAACCGCACCATGCAGACCGCCGACCTGATGTTCAACCAGAGTGTGGCGCGCCAGGACTGGCTGCTGACCTGCAAGGACGGCGACCTTGCCGCGCAGATCCGCGAACACAAGACCGCGCATCGCAACCTGGTGCTGGTCACCCACAGCGAATGCTTCGACCTGCTGCGCGAGAACCTCAAGGTGCGCGAGACCGATACTCCCGAGTACGGCAGCGCCCTGGTGCTGTTCGACGAGACCAGGCCGCAGCTACGCATTGCCGGTGAAGTGGAGACCGATGAGTGGCTGAAGCTGGTGGGCCCGCACAACCCGAGCTGAAGCCGCTGCCAGAAAGCGCTTTCTGTGCCATCTTCTTGCGATCGTTCCAAGGAGAGGCTCGATGCCCGCGCTGCTCACCACCCACCCGTTGTTCGCCGCCCCCGCCCTGCTGCTGATCGACCTGCTGCTCTGGCGGCTGGTTGGCCCGGCCCATCCGCACTGGCGGCTGGCCGTTCGCCTGCTCGGCTTCCTGCTGTTCAGCCTGCTGCTGTTCAACGCCGGGATGAACCCGCTGCGCGCCGCGCCCTGGGCGGACGACCTACCCAGCCACATGGTCGCTACCGCCGTGCAGATCATCTGGTGGCTGTTCGCCGCCCGCTGCCTGACGGTTGTCCTGGGTTTCCTCCTGGTGCAGCGCATCGGCCATGGCGGGCGGCTGTTGCAGGACGTCGTCGGCGCGCTGATCTTCCTGGTCGCCATCATCGCCGCTGCGGGCTACGTGCTGGAGTTGCCGGTGAAGGGCCTGCTGGCCACTTCCGGGGTAGTCGCCATCGTCCTCGGCCTGGCGCTGCAGAGCACCCTGAGCGATGTGTTCTCCGGCATCGTGCTGAACACCACCAAGCCGTACCAGCTGGACGACTGGATCTCCATCGACGGCATCGAGGGCAAGGTCACCGAGATCGACTGGCGCTCCACTTACCTGCAGACCTCCCAGGGCACGCTGGCGGTGGTGCCCAACTCCCTCGCCGCCAAGGCCAAGGTGCTCAACCTGAGTCGCCCGGCAAACCTCTATGGCGTCAGCGTGAGCCTGACGGTCAGCCCGCACATCCGCCCGCGCAAGGTGATCGAAGCGCTTGAGCATGCCCTGGGCGGCTGTCGTGCCCTGCTGGCTACCCCGGCACCGGCGGTGAGCGTGCGCAAGTCCGCGCCCGATGGGGTGGAATATGAAATGAGCGGCTTCGTCGCCGCCATGGGCGAGAAGCGCGAGGTGCGCAACCAGTTGTTCGACCTCGCCTACCGCCACCTGCAGGCCGCCGGCATCAACCTGCTGGCCGAGGCCGATGCTCCGATCCGCGAAAGCGCCTCACGCGCACGGGCGCTGCTGGTGCGCTCAGGGCTGTTCGATGCGCTGCGTGACGAGGAGCGTGACGAGCTGGCGACCCGCATGCAGCGCCGCCCATTCAAGCAAGGCGAAGTGCTGCTGGCGCCGGGGGATGTCAGCGAGCGCCTGCTGATCATCGATTCCGGCGTGGTCAGCGTCACCCTGCCCCACGACAGCCAGACCATCGAGGCCGGCCGCATGGGACCGGGCGAAGTGTTCGGCGAGGCCGGCGTGCTCACCGGCTCCGCGTGGCAGGCGCAATTCACCGCGATCAGCGATGGCGCCGCCTACTACATCGACAAGCAGACCCTCGCCCCCTGCATGGAGGCGCGCCAGGAGATTGCCGAGGCCATGGGCCGCCTGCTGGACTTCCGCCAGAAGGCCAGCGCCGCGCTATTGGTGGAGCAACCCACGGTGGTGCAGCAGCGCGGCTTGATGGCCTGGCTCAAGCAGCACGCCGGGCGCCGCTACAAGGCCTGACTCTATTGCAGATCAGGCGTTGCAGGGTCAGGCGCTGACTTCCTGCAGGCAATCCAGCGGCACCCAGCCGGCCTCGCCACCGGAGCGGACGCACCAGAGCCAGCCGCCCAGTTCGCGGCCACCTTCAAGGCATTCGCCAACCTCCACGTCGAGCTCGCGGGCGGTGTAGTCCTCCATGGCCACGCCGGCGCCCGGCGCGGTCATGTTGAACACCTGCGCCGGCACCCAGCCTTCACGTTGGCCGGGCGTGGAGCAGAAGTACCAGTCCTCCCAGCCCTCGGCGCCCTCGTAACGTTCGCCGACGAACAGCGGCGCACCCTTGGCGAAAGTGATGGGCGCGGGGTACTCGCTACGGTGGCGTTGAATCACTTCGTAGTGCATGTCGATCTCCCGGTTCCCTGGACCGATCCATGCTACTCCTCACAGCGCATCGTGGAAGATCACTCCGAGGGTGAAGCGCTCGCCGGTATGCAGGCGGCTGACACCATGGCGCAGGTTGATCCGATGGTAGCCGCGCACGCCCCGCACCGGCCGCTGGGCCACCGCGAACACTACGGCGTCGCCCTGCTGCAGCGGCACTACCGTCACCCGTGATTGCATGCGCGGGCGCTGCTCGGTCAGCACGAACTCGCCGCCCTCGAACTCCTCGCCCGGCCGCGAAAGCAGGATCGCCACCTGCAACGGGAACGCCAGCTCCCCGTAGAGGTCCTGGTGCAGGCAGTTGTAGTCACCGGCGCGGTAGCGCAACAGCAAGGGCGTCGGCCGGCGCTGGCTGGCGGCGTGGCATTGGGCGAGGAAGCCGGCATGCTCCGGCGGGTACTGGATGCCGGTGTCCATGCGCTCCTGCCAGGTATTGGCGATGGCGCGCAGCGGCGGATAGAGGGCCTCGCGAAGCTCCTGCAGCCGCGCCGGCAAGGGATAGGCGAAGTAGCGGTATTCGCCGAGACCGAAGTTGTGTCGGGCCATGACCACGCGGCTGCGAAATGGCGCGTCCTGGTCGTACAGCGCGCGGAGCGTCTCGCACTGTGCCCTGTCCAGCAGGCCGGGGATCAGTGCATGGCCATCGGCGTCGAGTTGCCCGGTGAGTGCGGGCCAATCTACGGCAGGCAGGTTTCGGGAGAGGGACATCTTGGCAATCCGTGGTGGCAATGCCTCAGTCTAGAACCGCCCCCTTGCCGTTCGCGTCCCGGCACTGACTTTCAAACCGGACCTGCAGAAACGGGCATCGCTCGCTGCTGCGGGTGGCCCGTCGATTGGGCCACCGCGCGTGGCGCATTGTAGAATCACAGGCATCCACCCAGACCGACTACGGCCATGAGCACCGAAGACCCGATCCTGCGCGACATCTCCCGCGTCACCCTGCAGCACTATCAGGACAGCGCCCAGTCCTTCCGTGAGGGCACCTGGGACCACGACGTCACCCAGAACATTGCCGCGCTGCTGCGACACATCCAGAGCGAAGCACCTTTCGTGCTGCTGGATTTCGGTTGCGGTCCGGGGCGTGACCTGTGCGCGCTGAAAAGCCTGGGACATGCTCCTGTCGGCCTGGACGGCTGCGCCGGCTTTGTCGCCATGGCGCGCGAAGCCAGCGGCTGCGAAGTCTGGCAGCAGGATTTCCTCGCCCTCGACCTGCCCGCCGAGCGCTTCGACGGCATCTATGCCAATGCCAGCCTGTTCCACGTGCCGCGCAGCGAGCTGCCGCGCGTACTCGGCCAGTTGCATGCCGCGCTGAAGCCCGGCGGCGTGCTGTTCAGCTCCAACCCTCGCGGGGAAAACCAGGAAGGCTGGAACGGCGGACGCTATGGCTCCTACCACGACCTGCAGAACTGGACCCGCCTGCTGGAAGACGCGGGCTTCCGCGAGCTGGAACACTACTACCGCCCCGCAGGCCTGCCGCGGGAGCAGCAGCCCTGGCTGGCCAGCGTTTGGCGCAAGGTTTGAGATGACCAGGCCCGCAGTTCAGCCGGCCTAGTCTTCAGACTGCAACGATCGACTTTACCCGCTTCCCACAGGATCACCCCAGGCCGGCATTCCAGGAGGACAAACAGCATGCAGTACAGCATTCGCCCCGAGCACCCGGAAGACCTCAGCGTCATCCGCGAAGTGACCACCGCCGCCTTCGCCGAGGCCGAGCACAGCAGCGGTACCGAAGGCGCCATCGTCGATGCGTTGCGCGCAGCCGGGGCGCTGAGCATTTCCCTGGTCGCCACCGTGGAAGGTGTGGTCGTCGGCCATGTGGCGTTCTCCCCCGTGACCCTGGATGGCGCGGACCTCGGCTGGTACGGACTCGGCCCGGTCTCCGTGCGTCCCGACCTGCACGGCCGGGGAATCGGTGCGGCGCTGATCCATGCGGGGCTGGAGCGACTCGCGGCTCTCGGCGCAAAAGGCTGCGTGGTACTGGGCGACCCGGCCTACTACCCGCGCTTCGGCTTCCACCAGGACCCGGCGATCCAGTACGCGGGCGTGCCGCCCGAATACTTCATGGCGCTGTCGCTGGATGGCTCGAAGGCCGCCGGCCAGGTCGCCTACCACAGCGGTTTCTCCGCGACCTGACGACGAGAACAGCCGCCATGCCCCTATCGATCCGCCCCGCAAACCCGACGGACATCGACACCCTCTTCGACATCCGCACCAGCGTGCGTGAGAACCACCTGAGCCGCGAGCAGATGGCCAAGTTGGGTATCACGCCGCAGGTACTGGCCGAGGCGATCGAATCCGCGCCGTGCGCGTGGATTGCCGAGATCGACGGCGTTCCCGGCGGCTTCGCCATGGTGGATACCGACGAGGGAGAACTCTTCGCCCTGTTCGTGCGCCCGGAGTGCGAGGGGCTGGGCATGGGCCGCCTGTTACTGGCGGCGGCCGAGGAACAGCTGTTCCGCGAGCACGGGAACATCTGGCTGGTAACCGATGGCGGCGACGGCATTCGCGCCAATGCTTTCTACCGTCGCCACGGTTGGCAGTTCGCCGGGCGGGTGGACGAGCGGGATGTCCGCTACGAGAAATCCCGCCCCTGACGAGGACCCGCCTCCGACATGCCGGAGCGTCAGAGCAGAGACTTGCCCTGGCTGAGGACCTTGTCGCACACCTGCTTGGTGACCTTCTCCTTGATACCGCTGCCGGACAGGTCGAGGCTCTTGCCGTCGCTGCCGGTGAGGATGCCCTTGGCGCCGTCCTTGTACCCGCTGTCGCTGGTGGTGGTGTTGCCCGGCAGCTTGCCCAGCAACTTGTCCTTCACCTGGGTGGCCGCATCGGCGTTGAGGTAGTTGTTCTTGGCGCAGTACTCCAGCAACCCGGCGACGTTGCCGCTGCTGCTGGACGACACCGACGACAGGTTGCCGAGGCCGCCGAGGCTGCCGGCAACATCGCCCAGGGACGCTGCCTGGGCCAGCGACCAGGGCAGCAGTACGACGGCAAGAGCGGTGGGAATCAGTTTACGGGTATTCATGACGATCTCCTGGTGGCAGACGACGCGGCGCCAAGCGCCACAGCGAGTGTAGACATCAGCGGCCGCGGACCGCGCGATAGACCAGCGCCCCCAGGCTGCCGCCGACCAGCGGGGCGAGCCAGAAGGCCCAGAGCTGCTCCAGAGCCCAGGGTGCGGCGTAGAAGGCCACGGCCAGGCTGCGTGCCGGGTTCACCGAAGTGTTGCTGACCGGAATGCTGATCAGGTGAATCAGTGCCAGCGTCAGGCCGATGGCCAGCGGCGCAAAGCCCGCCGGAGCGTCGCGATCAGTGGCGCCCATGATCACGAAGAGGAACATGGCCGTCATGATCAGTTCGCACAGCAGCACCGCCGCCAGGCTGTAACCACCCGGCGAGTGCGCGCCATAGCCGTTGGCGGCGAAACCACTGGCTGCATCGAAGCCGGGCGCACCACTGGCGATCAGGTACAGCGCGCCGCCGGCCAACAGGCCGCCGGCGACCTGGGCAAGGATATAGGGCAATACGTCGGCGGCCGGGAAACGGCCGCCGAACATCAGGCCGACGCTTACCGCCGGGTTGAGGTGGCAGCCGGAGATCGGGCCGATCGCATAAGCCATGGTGACGACGGTAAGGCCGAAGGCCAGCGCGACGCCGAGAAGCCCGATGCCATGACCACCGAAGCTGGAGGCTAGAACGGCGCTGCCGCAGCCGCCCAGGACCAGCCAGAAGGTGCCGATCAGCTCGGCCGCAAGTTTCCTGTACATGATTGTCTCCCTGGAACCGGGAGCACCGGTTCCGCACGGAATGTCGAAGGGGGAATGGAAGGGCGTCAGCGCCCTCCCCGTGGGTCTGTGCCTACCAGAGGTAGCGGTAGCCAAGGGTCACGGCCCAGGGCTGTTCGAGGTGGTCGCCCTTGGCGTAGTCCACTTCCAGCGAGACCTTCTGCTGGCGGCTGACCTGTAGCGCCGCGCCGGCACCCAGTTCGCCGCGCGAGCCGGGCAGTTGGTTGTTAAGCTTCTCGCCGTTGATGCGGACGTGGGTGTTGCCGGCCAGTTCGTCGATGTAGGACGCGGTCGCGTAGGTCTGCAGGCGCATATCGCGGTCCAGCTGGATTTCCTTGCCACCGCGCAGGCCAATCCTGCCCTGCAGC
Organism: Pseudomonas sp. NY15435; assembly: GCF_048068295.1. NCBI lineage: Bacteria > Pseudomonadati > Pseudomonadota > Gammaproteobacteria > Pseudomonadales > Pseudomonadaceae > Pseudomonas > Pseudomonas sp. NY15435. Next base: position 168,201 of record NZ_JBLUQA010000009.1, on the reverse strand, counting down.
GAGTCTGTGTCGCTCGCGCGCACCTTGAGGCCGTCGCTGCTGGTGTAGCGCGGCCCTTCGAAGTGCGTGGCGCTGAGCTGCACCTGGGGCTCGACGAACCACTGGTCCTGCAGGTCGATGCGTTTGCCACCCTCGACGCTCACACCATAGGCATCGGCCTTGTAGTCACCCTTCACCGGTTGACCCAGGTTGGTCGGCACTTTCACGTCGCCGTCCATGTGGCTGTACTTGATGACGTTGTCCAGGTACCAGCCGTCGTCGCGCAGGTAGGTGGCGTAGGCGCCGACACTGGTGCTGTCCAGATGCCCACGACTGTTCTCGGTGAAACGGATGCGCGACTCGCTGGCGCCGACCATGGCGCCCAGGTACAGGCGGGCGCCGTCGAGGTGAATGGCCTTGTCGGCGCCGATCTCGACGCCATCGAGGTTCTGATCGAAGGCCCGGCCATAGTGCTCGCCCATGCGCATGCGCTTGCCGATACCGCGAATCCACACGCCGCCTTCGTCCTGGCTGAGGCGCAGTTCACCCAGGCGCTGTACCAGGGTGCCGAGTTCGGCGTAGTACAGGTTGGCGGCGGCGCTCTGCATGCCCAGCGCGACGTTGGAGCCCTTGGAGATGATGTCCGGCTGGCTGGTACTGCCACCCCCGTTGGAGCCCTGGTTACCGCCGTCGCTGCCTCCCTGGCTGCCACCGTCGGTACCGCCCTGGTCCCCGCCCGAGCTGCCACCCTGTTCGCCGCCGTCCGTGCCGCCCTGGTTGCCGTTTTCATTACCGCCGTCACCCGGATCGGGAGTGGTCGTCCCGGGGTCGCCGCCGTCACCGGTTCCCGTGGAGGGCTGGTCGGGATCCTCGGGATCGGTCGGGTCGCCCGGGTCGACCACATTCTTGCCGCTGGCGACCAGATACCAGTCGTTGCCCTGTTGCTCCAGGGTGTAGCGGTAGGCGCCAGCATCCACGTGCTCGCCATAAAGGCTGAAGGCCCCCGGACTGCCCTGGGTACCGACGACGCGCAGCTGGTCGCCGCCCGCCTCCTTGCCACTGTCGGCCACCACCAGCGTGTGCGCGCCATAGGCCTGGCCGCCGACCAGGATCAGGTCGGTCTGCAGGCTGGAGAGATCAGTGTTCATGTCGAAGGTGCCGGAGCCGGTCAGATCGCCGGCCATCGACAAGGTGTGATAGCCGTTGACACCGAAGGCCACGGTCGCGCCGTCCACGTCCAGGTTGCTCAGGGTGGAGTCGGCGTTCATCTGCCAGCGGGCATTGTGCAGGGTCATGTCGAGCAGGCCCTGGTCGCTGTCCTGCAAACGGGTATCGCCGTGCAGGTCGCTGCCTTCGCTGGTCAGCCGCAGCGAGCCATTGCCGGCGACCTCCGCCAGCAGCCCGGCATCGCCGACGTCCAGGCTGGAGTCGGTAAGCGTGGATTGCAGATTGGCACCTTCGGCAATGGCATAACCCACCCCGTTGCCCGCCTGCAACTGGCTGCCCGTAGCGTTGAAAGTGCCCGAGCTACCGGCCTGCGCCGTCACCACGGCTGCATCGCTGGTCACGCGGCTGGCGCTCAGGTCCATGTGCGCTTCGCCGCCGCCCTGCAGCTCGCCCTGGCTGAAAAGGATGGCGGAACCATTCTGCGAATCGATCCGGCTGTTGCTGGCGGTGACCGCCCCGCCATTGTCCAGATGCACACTCGCCCCGGCGCTGCCTCCGCTGGAGAGTTGGCTGGCCTCCACCTTGATGGTGCCGGACGCCGCCGCGTGCACGGCTGCCGAGCCGGCTCCGGTGCTCGCCAGGCTGCTGTCGGCGATAGCGATGCTGCCGCCCTCGGCGGTCCAGGCACCATCAGCGTTGGCGCCGCTGGTTTCCACCTGGCTGCCCTGGGTGAGATCGATATGGGTTCCCTGACGGGTATAGAGGCCGTGGCTGCCCTCGCCTTCGGTGACGATGCGGCTGTTCTGCAGCTGCGCCGAGCCGCTGGCGTTATTGACCATCACGCCGATGCTGCCGGCGCCATGGGTGGTGATGCTGGAGTCAGCCAGCGTGTTGTCCGCGCCGTTGCTGGAAATATGCACGCCATGGCTACCCTGCCCGGCGGTTTCGAGAGTGGCTCCGCTGACCTGCAGGGAGGCGCCGTTGTTGGCCTGGATAGCGCTGCTGTCGTCGCCGCTCGTGGATATCTGCGACGCGTCCAGTAGCAACGTGCCGTTGTTGTCCAGCAGCACGCCGGCGGCGTGGTCGCCCGCGGTAGTCAGCGCGCTGCCATTGACCTGGGCGCCGCCGTTGTTGTGGGCGTGCACCGCTGCGGAGTTGTCGCCGTCAGTGGCGACACTGCCACCCACCAACTCGACCTGGCCGCCGCTCTGCGCGTCCAGGCCGGCGTCGTTGTCGCCATGGGTGCTGACCTGGGAGTCGACGATGCTGACCTTGCCGCCGTTGACCTGCAGGCCGAAGCTGCCGGCGCTGTCGATCTCCACGTGGTCGACCTGGTCCTGCTTGCCGCTCCACAGGTTGAACAGCAGGCCACCGCCCGCGCCGGTGTTATGGACCCAGCCGCCGTCCATGCTGAATTCCATGTCGTTGACGGTGATGGCGGACTGGCTGGCATTCACGTCGAAGTGGGCGTCGTGCAGCTCGCTGGTGTTGTTCTCCCAGGGGGAAAACGACTGTGGAGTGTCGAAATCCTCGGCCAGCGAAGGCAGCGCCACCAGCGAGGTGATGACCACCGCCAGCAGCGTGGGAACGAACGGCGGCGCGTGTCGGCGCGCCAATGCAATCGTGCAGGTACTCATCTGGTTGCCCTCCAGAATCCATGTCTGGCCGGCGCGTGAGCCGGTCTCTGGGGGCGATTCTTCTCGGAACGATGAACTCCAAAGATGGGAAAGCATTTACTGTTGCGTAGGAAACTTCCTACTCAAATCCTGCACGCCTGAGAGAAATGACCTAGCGTTGATCAGGTACTCGACTGAGGAAGCTGCCATGGGGCAGGTGCTGATCGCCGACGGACACCCGGTCACCCGGCATGCCGTGCGCATACTGCTGGAGAGCGAGGGCCACACCATCGCCGGCGAGGCGGAGGACGGCCTGGACGCCCTGCGGCTGGGCCTTGAGCAGCCCGCTGACCTGTTGATCCTCGATATCGACCTGTCGCGCCTGAACGGCCTGGACGTCATGGCACGCCTGAGGGCGCGCGGGGTGAATCTGCCGGTGCTGGCCTTCAGCGCGCAGGATTCGGAGCACATCGTCGGGCGCTTCCTGCAGGGCGGCGCCTCGGGCTTCGTCAGCAAGCACGACGACTTGCGCGAGTTGAGCCTCGCGGTAGCCATGCTGCTGCGTGGGCGCAGCTACTTCCCCATGCGCCTGCTGGGCAACGTCAACCTGCCGGAAGTACGCAGCGGCGAGCGTGAACGGGTGGCGAGCCTGTCCAACCGCGAGCTGTCGGTGCTGTACTTCCTCGCCAGCGGACGCAACAACCACCAGATCGCCCATGAGCTGACCATCAGCGAAAAGACCGTCAGCACCTACCGCACGCGCCTGCAGCACAAGCTCAACCTGCATAGCCTGGCGGAGCTGATCGACTTCGCCCGGCGCAACGCCCTGGTGACCGCTCCCCAGGCCGAGCCCGAACGGGCAGCACCGGACAGCGATGAGTTGGTGATGCTGCGCAGCCTGGTCGACAGCCTGCCTGATGCCCTCTACGTGCGCGACACCGCCGGCCGCTTGGCGCACGCCAACCTCGCCTTCCTGCGACTATATGACGTGCATCTGGAGGACGTGCTGGGTACCCGCGCCATGGACGTGGACTGGTACGCGCCGGCCCAGGCCGAGCTGCTGCACCAGTACTTCCTGCAGGCGGTAGCTGCCGAGCTGGCCTTCGCGCGCGACATCGAGCTGCGCATCCATGGCCAGCGCCGCGTACTGCATCACTGGGGCAAGCCCTATCGCGATGCCCAGGGCCGGCTGCTTGGCATGATCTGCGGCAGTGCCGACATCACCGGCCGCCAGGACCGCCTGCGCGCCATCGAGGCGGACAAGCAGCAGGCGGAGCTGAGCAACCGGCAGAAGCTCAATTTCCTGGTGCGCGCGAGCAACGAATTCAGCGTTCCCCTGGGCGCCATGCACGGCCTGCTGGAAATGGTGCTGCAGCGCGCGACGCTGCAGCCGGCAGACCGCGAGGCGCTGGAATGGATCGACAGCACCAGCCGCGACTTGCTGGAGCTGACCGCCGACCTGCGCCAGATTGCCCGCCTGGAAAGTGGCGAAGAACAGGCGCAGCGCGTGCCGTTACACCTGGAGCCATTGCTGCGCGAAGCGCTGGCAGCCCTCGAGGCGCCGATCAGCGCCAAGGGCCTGAAACTGGAGCTGCAGGCCTCGCCGGAGGTGGACCACGCACTGCTGGGCGACCCATTGCTGCTGCGGAAAATCCTCGACTACCTGCTGGCCTACCTGATCCGCGAAACGGCCGCTGGCACCCTGTGCATTGCCCTGCATGGCCAGGTGGAGGGCGAACGCCTGGCCGTCCGCCTGAACGCAGCCCCGCTGCTGCAGGCTGCCGAGGACCCGCAGGCGGTCTACTCGCTGGAGGAACTGGCCGCCGACGCGGCCAGACAGATCCTGCAGGAAGCACCGGTCGGCCTGATCGTCGCCAAGCGTCTGGTCGGCTTGCTCCAGGGCGAACTGGTCCTCGCCAGCCCGCCGGGCCAGGGCACGACGGCCAGCGTGCACCTGATGCTCCCCCTCGCGCCGATCTCTACCCTGTAGGAGCGAGCTTGCTCGCGAACAGGGCCCGCCTATAACGCCGGTGCCATGCGGTTCGCCTGTAACGCCGGTGCCATGCGGTTCGCGAGCAAGCTCGCTCCTACAGAAAAGCGGCACCACGGCGCAGCCTTTCCGCGCGCCTGACCAGCCGTCAGTAGACCACCGACTTCAGCACCGAATCCACATCCTGGCTGGGCGGCCCCCAAGAAACATCAGCAACTGGTCAGTTTGTTCCAGGGCGAACTGGTCCTCGCCAGCCCGCCAGGCCAGGGCACGACGGCCAGCGTGCACCTGATGCTCCCCCTCGCACCGATCTCTACCCTGTAGGAGCGAGCTTGCTCGCGAACAGAGCACGCCTATAACGCCGGTGCCATGCGGTTCGCGAGCAAGCTCGCTCCTACAGAAAAGCGGCATCACGGCACAGCCTTTCCGCGCGTCTGACCAAACGTCAGTAGCCCACCGACTTCAGCACCGAATCCACATCCTGGCTGGGCGGCCGGCCAAGGAACATCAGCAACTGGTAGGTTTGTTCCAGGGCGAACTGGTCCTCGCCAGCCCGCCAGGCCAGGGCACGACGGCCAGCGTGCACCTGATGCTCCCTCGCACCGATCTCTACCCTGTAGGAGCGAGCTTGCTCGCGAACAGGGCCCGCCTGTAACGCCGGTGCCATGCGGTTCGCGAGCAAGCTCGCTCCTACAGAAAAGCGGCATCACGGCACAGCCTTTCCGCGCGTCTGACCAACCGTCAGTAGCCCACCGACTTCAGCACCGAATCCACATCCTGGCTGGGCGGCCTGCCGAGAAACATCAGCAACTGGTCGGTGCGGTTGGTGAAGAAGCCGTCCACGCCAGCCTTGGTGAGCTTGTCGAAGTCCACCGAATCGTCGACGGTGTAGGCGTGCACGAACAGGCCACGCTCATGGGCGGCCTGGTTCATCCACGGCTGCACGAGGTCCATGTAGCTCTGGTCGCCACGCGCAGTCAAAGTCGCCGAGGGACCTGTGCCCAGGGCGCCATTGGCCTTGGCCCAGTCAAGCCAGGCGAAGAGCTCTTCCTTGGATTTCACTTCCTGCCCGGCATAGAAGTCCGCTTTGATCTTCTCACCGGACTGGGCAAAGGTGGTCGGTTTCTTCGCCGCCATGTAGCCGTCGCCGACCCACAACAGCAGCACCTTGGGCACCTTCGGCATGCTCTTCTGCAGCAGCTCCAGGCTGCTCTTCTCGAAGGTCTGCAGGACGATCCTGCCTTGCGGCTCGCCCTGCGCGTCGAGCCAGCCACGATTCTCCAGGGCTTTGCGCAGGTCTTCCTCGATGCCGGGGAACTGCCCGGGCGCCTTGGTTTCCAGGTACAGGCCAGGGGTTTCGCCGCCGCCTTCGGCGATGTCGATCAGCTCGTCGAGGGTGAGGATGCGCAGCCCTGCGTACTTGGAGCGGGCACGCTCGGGATAGGCGGCATTGAACCAGCTGCCGGCGTCCAGGCGCTTGAGCTCGGCCAGCGTGAACTGGCTCACCGGCGCCTTTTCGCGGCCCGGGAAGACCTTGGCGACGTCGGTGGTGCGCTCCAGGGTGTCATCGTGCACCGCGACCAGCACGCCGTCCTTGGTGCGCTGCAAGTCGGCTTCCAGGTAGTCCGCCCCCAGGTCGCGGGCGGCGAGATAGGCCGGCGCGGTTTCCTCGGGGGCGTCGTGGGAAGCGCCGCGGTGAGCGATCACCGTCGGCCAGGGGATGCCGACAGCCTCGCTGAGTGCGCGGCCGGGGGATTCCTCGGCGCTGGCAGTGAAACTGGCGGCGGCCAGTGCGATGGTGCCCAGTACAGCGATGATGCGACGGCGCATGTGCGAAACCCCTTGCGATGGGTAACGGGTAAGCGGCCCAGTCTGCCGGCGGCCTGTGAAAATCCTGCGACGGCTGAAACGACAAGGCCCGCGAACGATCGCTCGTTCGCGGGCCTTTTGCTCTTCCCTGCCCGGTCAGCGCGGCAGGTCGAAGCGGTCGAGGTTCATCACCTTGGTCCAGGCCTTGACGAAGTCATGGACGAACTTGCGTTCGCCGTCCGAGCAACCATAGACCTCCGACAGCGCCCGCAGCTGGGAGTTTGATCCCAGTAGCAGGTCGATGCGGCTACCGGTCCACTTCGCTTCGCCGGACTTGCGGTCACGGCCTTCGAACTGGTCATTGGCGTCGGAGGTCGGCTTCCACACGGTGCCCATGTCCAGCAGGTTGACGAAGAAGTCGTTGCTCAGAGTGCCCGGGCGCGCGGTGAACACGCCGTTCTGCGAGCCGCCGGTGTTGGCGCCGAGCACACGCAAACCACCGATCAGCGCGGTGACTTCCGGTGCGCTCAGGGTCAGCAATTGCGCCTTGTCGATCAGCAGCGCTTCGGCCGGCACCGAGAACTTCGATTTGAGGAAGTTGCGGAAGCCATCGGCCACCGGCTCCAGCATGCCCACCGAGTGCACGTCGGTCTGCTCCTGGCTGGCGTCCATGCGGCCCGGCGCGAACGGTACGCTGACGGTGTGGCCACCCTTGCGCGCGGCCTCTTCCACGGCGGCATCGCCGGCCAGGACGATCAGGTCGGCCAGGGAGATCTTCTTGCCGCCGACGGCCGAGGCGTTGAACTCGGACTGGATTTCACCCAGCACACCAAGCACCTTGGCCAGTTGCTCCGGCTGGTTCACCGGCCAGTCCTTCTGCGGCGCCAGGCGGATGCGCGCGCCATTGGCGCCGCCGCGCTTGTCGGAGCCACGGAAGGTGGAGGCCGACGCCCAGGCGGTGGAGACCAGTTCGGAGACCGACAGCCCCGAGGCCAGTACCTTGGCCTTGAGCGCGGTGACGTCCTTGTCGTCCACCAGCGGGTGGTCGACCGCCGGGATCGGGTCTTGCCAGATCAGCTCCTCTTTCGGCACTTCCGGGCCCAGGTAGCGAGCCAGCGGGCCCATGTCGCGGTGAGTCAGCTTGAACCAGGCACGGGCGAAAGCGTCGGCGAACGCTTCGGGATCTTCGTAGAAACGACGGGAAATCTTCTCGTAGACCGGATCGACGCGCAGCGAGATATCGGTGGTCAGCATCGAGGGCGCGCGGCGCTTGGACTTGTCATGGGCATCGGGAATGCTGCCGGCACCCGCGCCATTCTTCGGTTGCCACTGGTGGGCGCCGGCGGGGCTCTTGGTCAGCTCCCACTCGTAGCCGAACAGGTTCCAGAAGAAGTTATTGCTCCAGCGCGTCGGCGTGGACGTCCAGGTGACTTCCAGGCCGCTGGTGATGGCATCGCCACCCGAGCCCGTGCCGAACTTGCTGACCCAGCCCAGGCCCTGGTTTTCCAGGCCACCGGCTTCCGGATCGACCCCGACGTTGTCCGCCGGGCCCGCGCCGTGGGTCTTGCCGAAGGTGTGGCCGCCGGCGATCAGGGCGACGGTTTCCTCGTCGTCCATGGCCATGCGCGCGAAGGTCTCACGGATGTCGCGGGCGGCAGCCACCGGGTCGGGGTTGCCGTTGGGGCCTTCGGGGTTCACGTAGATCAGGCCCATCTGTACGGCGGCCAGGGGGTTCTCCAGGTCACGCTCGCCGGTGTAGCGCTTGTCGCCGCCCAGCCAGGTGGTCTCCTCGCCCCAATACACGTCCATGTCCGGTTCCCAGACATCTTCGCGGCCGCCGGCAAAACCGAAGGTCTTGAAGCCCATGGACTCCAGGGCGACGTTGCCGGTGAGCACGATCAGGTCGGCCCAGGACAGCTTGGCGCCATACTTCTGCTTGATCGGCCAGATCAGCCGGCGAGCCTTGTCCAGGCTGACGTTGTCCGGCCAGCTGTTGAGCGGGGCGAAACGTTGCTGGCCACGGCCAGCGCCGCCACGGCCATCGCCGATACGGTAGGTGCCGGCGGCGTGCCAGGCCATGCGGATGAACAGCGGGCCATAGTGGCCGAAGTCGGCCGGCCACCAGTCCTGGGAGTCGGTCATCACGGCGCGCAGGTCGGCCTTGACCGCTTCCAGGTCGAGGGTCTTGAAGGCCTCGGCGTAGTTGAAGTCCTCACCCATGGGGTTGGACTTGGAAGAATGCTGGTGCAGCAGGTCCAGCCTCAGCTGGTTCGGCCACCAGTCACGGTTGGAAGTACCACCACCAGCGGTCTGGTGGAACGGGCAGCTACCTTTCTTTTCTTCACTCATTGCAGGCTCCTTGGGGGCGCCTATCGTTGGCGCCTTGTATTCGCACAACCCATCAGAAGATAGATCAAACGGGGCGGGCTGCTATTGCAGTTTTCGATTGGCTCGGACGGTAAAAGGCTATCGATGGGGGTGACCAAGGGCCTCATCGCGGCAGACGATAACGGACGCAGTTGTCATCGATGGTGTAGGAGCGAGCTTGCTCGCGAACCGGCCAACCCGCCGTGGATGCGAAATCCATCGCGGACAGAGTCCGCTCCTACGCAACCGGAGGTGTCGGCGCCTGCCCGCGCGTAGAAGCGGACTCCGTCCGCGATCGGCATCCGGCCCTTGCGGACCGGACCATTAACGCGTCAGAACGCGAAGCAGGAACAACCGAACGCGCCCCAGAACCCGGCGAAGTCGCTCACCGGCACGTCTTTCGTGCGCGCGCGTTCATGGCTGTGGCCATGCACGCCACAGGAGCCGACGCACTGGTGCACGGCCTGCTGCAGCGGCGCCTGCGGGCGCCAGTGGCCGGGAACCATGGCCACCGGAGACCATTCCGGCACCACCGGGATGCTCGGCGGGGCCAGCTTGTCGAATTCGCGGTCGCCATGGACGATCTTGCCGCCCACCACGGTGAGCACCGACTCGATGGTCTTGATCGCCTCCTCCTCGACGCTGAAGAAGTCCTCCGAGAGCACCGCCAGGTCCGCTAGTTGGCCGGCCTTGAGCATGCCCTTCTTGCCCTGCTCGCTGGAGAACCAGGCGCTGCCGTGGGTGAACAGCCCGATCGCCACCTCGCGGGACAGGCCCTCCGGATACAGGCTCAGGCCACCCACGGTCTTGCCGCTGACCATCCAGTACAGCGAGGTCCAGGGGTTGTAGCTGGACACGCGGGTGGCGTCGGTGCCAGCGCCCACCGGCACGCCTTCGGCCAGCATGCGCTTGATCGGCGGCGTGGCCTCGGCGGCCTGCTTGCCATAGCGGTCGACAAAGTACTCACCCTGGAAAGCCATGCGGTCCTGGATGGCGATGCCGCCGCCCAGGGCACGTACGCGCTCGATATTCTTCGGCGTGATGGTCTCGGCATGGTCGAAGAACCACGGCAGGCCGTTGAACGGGATGTCGCGGTCGACCTTCTCGAACACATCGAGCATGCGCGAGATGGATTCGTCATAAGTCGCGTGCAGGCGGAACGGCCAGCGTTGCTCGACCAGGTGACGCACCACTGGCTCCAGCTCCGCTTCCATGGTGCCGGGCAGGTCCGGGCGCGGTTCGAGGAAGTCCTCGAAGTCCGCCGCCGAGAACACCAGCATCTCCCCGGCACCGTTGTGCCGCAGGAAGTCGCTGCCCTGGCCGTACTTGACGCTGCTGGTCCAGTTCTTGAAGTCCGCCAGCTCTTCCTTGGGCTTCTGGGTGAACAGGTTGTAGGCGATGCGCACGGTGAGCTGGTTGTCTTTCTCCAGTTGCTCGATCACCTGGTAGTCGTCCGGGTAGTTCTGGAAGCCGCCGCCGGCGTCGATCACGCTGGTCAGGCCGAGACGGTTCAGCTCGCGCATGAACTGGCGCGTCGAGTTGACCTGGTATTCCAGCGGCAGCTTCGGCCCCTTGGCCAGGGTCGCGTAGAGGATCATCGCGTTGGGGCGGGCGATCAGCATGCCGGTGGGCTCGCCGTTGCTGTCGCGGACGATCTCCCCGCCGGGCGGGTTCGGCGTGTCCTTGGTGTAGCCGACGACCCGCAGCGCGGCGCGGTTGAGCAGCGCGCGGTCATACAGATGCAGGACGAACACCGGGGTGTCCGGCGCCGCCTTGTTCAGCTCTTCGATGGTCGGCAGGCGGCGCTCGGCGAACTGGAATTCGTTCCAGCCACCGACCACGCGCACCCACTGCGGCGACGGCGTGCGCTGGGCCTGCAGGCGCAGCATCTCCAGTGCGTCGGAGAGCGACGGTACGCCCTCCCAGCGCAGTTCGAGGTTGTAGTTCAGCCCGCCGCGGATCAGGTGCAGGTGCGAGTCGTTGAGGCCGGGAATGACAGTGCGACGGTTGAGGTCAACCAGTTGGGTCGAGGCATCGCGGTAGGCCATCGCCTGGGCGTCGGTGCCGACGACCAGGAACTTGCCGTCGGCGATGGCCACGGCGGTGGCGTGCGGGCGTTCCGGGTCAACGGTGTGCAGCTTGCCGTTGAACAGGATCAGGTCTGCGTTGCGTTCTGCGTTGCTCATGCTCGGGTACCTCAGCGTTGCAGGAAGGCCAGCAGGTCTTCGTTGAGTTGCTGCGCATGGGTGACGGCGAAGCCATGGGGAGCGCCGGCGTAGACTTTCAGTTCGGCGCCCTTGACCTGTTCGGCGGCCAGCTTGCCGGTGGTTTCGAACGGCACGATCTGGTCGTCGTCGCCGTGGATCACCAGGGTCGGTACGTCGACCTTGGCCAGGTCCGCGCGGAAGTCGGTTTCCGAGAAGGCGCTGACGCAGTCCACCGTGCCCTTGAGCGAGGCCAGCAGGGCGATGTTGAGGGTCTGGGTGAGCACGCCGTCGGAGACCTTCTGACCGTGGTTGGTGCCGTAGAACGGCGCGGCGAAGTCGGCGATGAACTGCGCGCGGTCCTGCAGCAGGCCGGCCTTGATGCCGTCGAACACGCCCTTCTCCACTCCCTGGGGGAAATCAGCGGACTGACCGAAGATCGGTGTGACCGCGCCCAGCAGCACCAGGCCGGCGACGCGGGCGGTGCCGTGGCGGCCGATATAGCGGCTGACATCGCCGCCACCCATGGAGAAGCCGACCAGCGTGACCTCGCGCAGGTCCAGGTGCTCGATCAGGCCGGCGATATCATCGGCGAAGGTGTCGTAGTCGTAGCCGCTCCACGGCTGGCTGGAACGACCGAAGCCGCGGCGGTCGAAGGCGATGGTGCGGTAGCCGCGGCTGCTCAGGTACTGCATCTGGTATTCCCACATGTCGCCGTCCAGCGGCCAGCCGTGGCTGAACAGCACGGGTTTGCCGCTGCCCCAGTCCTTGTAATAGATCTCGGTGCCGTCGCGGGTAACGAAAGTGCTCATGGAAACTCCTCTGCCTGCCATGCAGGACGATGTGGGAACGGGCGCCGCGCGGGCGCCGCGGGAGGGGGAAGTCAGGGGAAGGCTCAATCAGCGTTGAGCCAGCCAGCGCAGCGACGCGTCACCCAGGGCATGATCAGGTAGACCACCAGGAGGACGATGCACAGGGTCACCAGCAGATTGCTCGGCACCACACCGGCCAGTACCGGGAAACGTTCGAACGCCGGCCCCCAGAGCGGTGGGATGACCATGGTCAGCGGGCTGATCACCAGGTAGGTCAGCAGCGCCTGCTTCCATTTCGGCGGCTGGCGCACGTTGCCGTGCTCGGGGGTGAACCAGAATTCGGCGTCGTTGTGTATCAGCGGGTGGTCGCCCTCTTCCAGCAGTGGCGAGACCTCGTCGATCAGCTCGGCGCGCTCGCGGGAGTCGATCCAGGCCTGCAGCTGACCGGCGCGGGCGAAGCGCACCACGGTGGTGAACATCGCGCCCTCGCCGTCCGGGCGGATCACATTTACACCCAGGTGCCCCGGCTGTCGGCGCGCCGCAGCGACGGTGCGGCGTAGCCAGGCCTCGTAGCTGGGCAGAGCTTCGCAACGCACCTTGTGGTGAACCACCAGCGTCACCACACTGTTCAGATCGATGGTTTCGGCGCTCATGGGTTTCCCGGACTCATGATTGAGGTCCGGTCACTATGGCGTTGAGGTCGGCCGACCTATTGGACGCATGTGCTGGGTTGGGGCTTTTGCTTACGTAGGCCGCATAACCCGGAGCGGGTCATCCGCCCGACATTGATGATGGGGCAACCTGTAGGAGCGAGCTTGCTCGCGAACGCTCTTCCTGGGCGTCCCGGCGCTGGGCGGTTCGCGAGCAAGCTCGCTCCTACGAGAAGCATCAACGTGCGCGACGTGAGGCACGGGACGCCGGGCTTTTGTAGGAGCGGACTCTGTCCGCGATGGGTCCGCATCGCGCCGGAGAGCGATCGCGGACAGAGTCCGCTCCTACGCGCAGTAGGGCGATGGCGCGATCACGCGGCTGTGACGGCGAGCCCCGGCAGGGTCACCTGCTGCATGTATGCCCGCGCGGTGTTCGGCACCCGGTAGCGCACCTCGCACTCGCCCTGCTCCACCCACAGCAGCGACTTGTCCGCCAGTTGGCGCACGGTGGCGAACGCGCACTCGCGGCACAGGCGGTCACCATCAAGGGAAGCCACCGCCGCGTCGAGGGTGAAATCCTCACCCAATTGCGCAAGCAGGCGCAGGCAGCGTTGCTCGGCGACATCCAGCAGGCCATAGCTCCAGTCATAGGTCGCGCGCAGGCTCTGCTGCCGCGCCGGAGCAGTGCGACGGCCGGGCATCAACAGGTGCATGGGCGTGTCCAACAACGCCGGCAGCCCCGCGAGACCCAGGATACCCACCTGCCGCGCCGCCATTTCGATGGCCAGGGGAATGCCATCCAGGCGCCGGCAGATGTCAATGATGGCGCGCACCTGGCCGGGTTTGAGCTCGAAGCGGTCGCAAACCTCCCGCGCGCGCATCACGAACAGCTGCACCGCCGAACTGCACATGGCCAACGCCAGCGGCGCATTGTCCTGCGCGGGCACCTCCAGCGGCGGCAGGCGCACCACGCGCTCGCCCTCCGCACGCAGCGGTTCGCGGCTGGTGGCGAGGATGCTCAGTGCCGGGTGCAGGCGCAGCAGGTGCTCCACCGCCTCGGCGCAGCGCTCGGCAAGGTGCTCGCAGTTGTCCAGCAACAACAGGGTCGGTTCATAGGAAGGCTCGCGCAGGAGAATGGCGAGGCTCTGGCTCAGGGAGACGCCGTCCGGGTCGGCCGACAGGTCGAGAAAGCGCACCTGGCTGAAGTGCTTGCCGAGCTGCTCGGCAGCGTGGATCGCCAGCGAGGTCTTGCCCATGCCGCCGGGGCCGACCAGGGTCATCAGGCGCGTGGCGGGCATCTGCTTCACCACCCGCGCGAGCAGCGCCTGGCGGCCGACCAGGCCCATCAGCAGGATCGGCAGGTTGCTGGCGCGCACTTCGCACGGCAGTTGCACCGCCTGCGCCGGAGCGACCACGCTCTCCACCACGCCGACGAAGCCATAGCCGCGCAGCGGCACGTTGGCGATGTAGCGCTCACCCGTGCGGCCTTCGCCAAGGGCACGCCGCAGGGCTGCGATGTGCACGCGCAGGTTGATCTCTTCGACCACGGTGTCGCCCCAGACCTGGGCGATGATCCTGTCCTTGCCGATGATCTCGCCGGGTTGGCGGATCAGCACCTGGAGAATATCCAGCGCCCGGCTGCCGATGCGCACCGGACGATCCCCCTGCAGCAACTGGCGCTTGTAGGGGTGGAACTGGAAGCGACCGAACTGCAGGATGGTCTCGGTGCGGTTTTCCGTGCTTGCGCTCATGTCCTGCTCACGTCTGCGGATCTGACGGATCGCTCTACAACGGGTCCTCCAGGCGATCTGGCCAGTACCGAGGTGACGCGCCCCTGATGATTGGTGAGGGTATTTTCCCGCCCTCGTGTGACAGCGCAATTCCCACAGGGGGAAGGATTCGGCCAACTTGGGTGCGCCAGACGGTCAATCGGCACGAAATGCGGCGCAAAGCCATCAGGCAAAGCCGAATTGCTCGCGGTACTGGCTCGGCGTCATGCCGATCCGCTCGCCGAACACCGTGCGCATATGCCTCGGGCTGCCGAAGCCGCTGCGGCTGGCCACCTGCTTGAGCGGCAGGTCGCTGCTTTCCAGCAACTTGCGCGCGTGGTCGATGCGCGCACTCTGCACGTACTGCATGGGCGTCATGCTGGTTTCGCGCTGGAAGGCGCGGGCGAAGTTGCGCGGGCTCATGGCCACCAGTTCGGCCAGGCGATTCACCGTCAGCGGTTCGTCGATGTGGTCCACCACATAGGCCTGGGCGCGGGCGATCACCGAGCCGTCGCGCACCACCGATACCAGCAGCGGGCCGAACGGGGTCTGCCCGCCCTGGCGCTTGAGCACCACCAACAGCACCTTGGCGACCTCCAGGGCGACGTCCTTGCCGTGGTCCTCGGCGACCACCGCCAGCGCCATGTCGATGCCGGCAGTAACGCCGCCGGAGGTGATCAGGTTACGGTCGATGACGTAGATGCGCTCGGCCTGCACCTGGGTGCGCGGGTACAACTGCGCCAGGCGCTCGAGGTAGTTCCAGTGGGTGGTGCAGCGGTAGCCATCGAGCAGCCCGGCGGCGCCCAGCAGGAAGGCGCCCGTGCACACCGCGCCATAGCGTTTGGCTGCGCGCGCCGCTACCGGCAACCAGGCGTTGAGCGCCTCGTTGTTGCCGTTGTAGGCGCCAGGACCGCCGGGCACCAGCAGCAGGTCCACACCCGCGAGCAACGCTTCCAGCGGCAGGTCGGCGCTCATTCTCAGGCCGCTGGAGGCGCGCACGCCCTCGGGCTTCGCCGCCACCGTCAGCAACCGGTAATGCCGCTCCGCCGGCAGGTAGCGGTTAGCCATGGAGAACACCTCCATCGGCCCCGTCACATCCAGCGCCAGCACATCGTCGTACAGCACCATGGCCACTGTTTTCATTCTTCTACTCGCACGCAAACGGGGCTTGGCGGTCTAGCGTGCCCCGGTATAGGAAAAAACCACTGTACCGATTCGCCGCACTGGCGAATCGCACGTTTGCATCATTCTGCGCCGGACGGGCCGAGCACACAGGTCCAATAAATGCCGCGCCGGCGAAACCATAGTTTGCCCATCGAAGCGCTCCACAGGCCCGTTGCAGAACTGCAAAGCCACCCTGCAAAGCTGTCTGTTCCGCGCCTCGCAGCGTTCGGCAAAGATATCTCCACGGTTCGCAGCCAAGTCCTGCGAAGCCCCAGAACGATCCAGCCGCCACTTCACTGATCCACGCAACCTACCAAGGAATCCAACCATGACCGCCATCGCCAAAGCCGTTCCCGGCAAGACCCTGCTCAACCCCACCGACCACACCCTGATCATGATCGACCACCAGTCGCAGATGTCCTTCGCGACCAAGTCCATCGACGCCGTGACCCTGCGCAACAACGCCGCCCTGGTGGCCAAGGCCGCCAAGGAATTCGACGTTTCCACCATCCTCACCACCGTCGCCGAGAAGAGCTTCTCCGGCCCGATCTTCGACGAGATAAAGTCGGTCTTCCCCGAGCACAACGTCATCGACCGCACCAGCATGAACACCTGGGAAGACCCGCGCATCGCCGTGGAAGTGAACAAGTTCGGCAAGCAGAAGATCGTCCTGGCCGGCCTCTGGACCTCCGTGTGCATCGTCGGCCCGGCGCTGTCGGCCATCGACCAGGGCTTTGAGGTCTACGTGATCACCGACGCCTGTGGCGATGTCTCCACCGAAGCCCATGAGATGGCCCTGCAACGAATGATCCAGCTCGGCGCCCGCCCGATGACCTCCCTGCAGTACCTGCTGGAACTGCAACGCGACTGGGCCCGTGGCGAGACCTACGATGCAACCGTGAAGACCTCCATCGAACACGGCGGCGCCTACGGCCTGGGCCTGATCTACGCCAAGACCATGTTCAACGCCAGCGAAGGCCACTGAGCCTGAGCAGCCGAAAGGGGCGGCATTGCCGCCCCTTTTTCATTCCCGGGATAAACACCATGCCGACCCACGACCGCTCCGGCGCGCTGGCGCTGCTGTTCATGCGCGTTGCCGCCGCCCTGCTTCTGCTCCAGGTACACGGGCTGCCCAAGCTGCTGCACTGGCAGAGCGAACTGCAGCACATCGAAGACCCGTTCGGCCTCGGCGCCACGCCGACCCTCGCGCTGGCGGTGTTCGCCGAAGTGCTTTGCCCGATCCTGCTGATCCTCGGCGTGTTCGCCCGCCTCGCCTGCCTCCCGGTAATCGCCGTGCTGCTGGTGGCGCTGGTATTCGTACACCCGCAGTGGTCGCTGGCTGAGGGCCAGTTTGCCTGGTGGATGCTGATACTCTTCACCGGCCTGGCGATTGCCGGTCCTGGCAGCTACCGCCTCACCCTGCCACGTACTGCTGTATTGCACACGGAGCCCTGACCGTGGCCCTGCCCCTGAGAAACGCCCTGTTCCCCTGTGCACTGGCGCTCGCCTGCATCCAGGCCCACGCCGCCGACTGGTCGCTGCTGTCGCGCAACTACTTCCTCGACAACGACTATCGCAGCCCCGGCCCCAACGGCCAGAGCCTGCGCCGAGAGTGGGCGCAGGGCTTCATCGGCAGATTCAGCAGCGACGTCACCCCCGGCACTATCGGCCTGGGCGTCGACGCCCACGCTTTCCTCGGCCTGAAGCTCGACGGCGGGCGCGGCCACGCGGGGACCGGTCTGCTGCCACTGAACAGCGACGGCCGCAGCGAGAACGAGTATTCCGACGCCGGCGCTGCGCTGCGCCTGGTGCATGAGAAGACATCCCTCGCGTGGGGCGAGATGGAAGTGGAAACCCCGGTGTTCGACACCGGCGACAAGCGCCTGCAACCCGAGTACGCCACCGGCTGGTTCCTCGACGACCGCAATCTGCCGGGGCTGCGCCTGCAGGCCGGGCGCTTCACTGCCTTCAAGAACCAGAACTCCAGCTCCAGCCACGGCGAGTTCGAAGGCTACGGCGCCAGCACCCGCTTCGGTGGCCTGAGCCTGGCCGGCGCCACCTGGAACGCATCCGACGCCAACTGGGGCGGCGCCCTCTACGCCAGCCAGCTGGACGACGTCTGGCATCAGGCCTACGCCAACCTCAACGGCCGCCTCGGTCGCTGGTCGGTGGACGCCAATCTGTACAGGACCGGCGACACCGGCAGTGCCCGCGCCGGGGATATCGACACCCTGGCCTGGAGCCTGCTGGGCAAAGTCGCCCTGGGCAGCCATGCGCTGAGCCTCGCCTATCAGAAGATCGACGGTGACACGCCGTTCGACTTCGTCGGCGGCGACTCCATCTACCTCGCCAACTCGATCAAGTACGCCGACTTCAACGGCCCCGGCGAACACTCCTGGCAGGCACGCTACCAGTGGGACGGCGCCAGTTCCGGCCTCGCCGGCCTGACCCTTTCCGCGCGCTATGTGCGCGGCAGCGGCATCGACGGCACCCACGCCCCTTGTGGCGGCGCCTACAACCCCATGGAAGGTGGCGCCTGCCAGCCCGCCTATGGCGATGGAGGCAAACACTGGGAGCGCGACCTCGATGTGCGCTACGTGGTGCAGTCCGGCCCGGCCAAGGACCTTGCACTGAGCGTCGCGCAGGTCTCGCACCGCGCCAACGACGCCCAGGGTGGCGCGGATATCGACCGTATCTATGTGATCGTCGAATACCCGCTCAAGGGCGTCTTCTGAACCGAGCCGACAGACATCCGAACCTGCTTCACGCCGGACATTCCCGGTGCGCGGCGTTCGCGAGCAAGCTCGCTCCTACACGCAGACCAACGCGCCGGCGTGGGTCAGCCACGCACAGGCTCACCGGCCTGCGGCGCCGCCTTGAACAGCAGCGCCAGTTCCATCAGCACGGCCAGCACGATGGCGCCCGCCGCTACTGCGAAGAGCAGCGCGTAGTGCCCGTGGCTGGCACTGAACAGCGCCGAGTAGGCGTAGCCAGCGATGGCCTGGAAGCTGGCGAAGGACACCGTCGCCCGGCTCCAGGTGGCGTTCTGCGCGGCGTGGCCAGGCACGAGCTGATGCACCCGCGCCAACGCCAGCGGCACGATGCCTGGCGGGAACGAACCGATCACCACGCTCGCCATGCCCAGCAGGCGCAGGTCAGCGGTTTCCAGCAGCAGGCCGAGGGCAAGGAATTGCGCCACCAGCACCAGCCGAAGCGCCGCCCTCGCGCCCAGATGGTCGGCGAGGAAGCCATACACCACCGGTCCGACGATGGCGCCAATGCCATAGAGCGTCCAGATCAGTGCGCCGCCGTGGGTACCGGCACTCAGTCCACGGGCCACGTAGTCCACCAGGAACATCATCGGCGCCACCAGTGCAGACGCCATCAGCGCGTACTGGGCGAACAGCACGTAGACGCCCGCCGAAGCACGCGCCCCCTCTGCCCTGTGCGCCTGGGCATGAGCGTGCTCCTGCGGCCAGCCGAACCAACTGCTCAGGCTGAGCACCAGGGCCAGCGCGCCGAGGCCCAGCCAGGTCTGCACCAACCCCAGAGCCAGCAGCAGCGGCACCAGCGTGCCGGAGGCGGCGATGCCCAGGCCGATGCCGAGGAAGATCGCCCCACTGGCCAAGCCGCGACGATTGGCGGCCACGTGCGGCAGGATCGTGCTGGCAGCCAGCACCATGATCACCCCGCCGGAAATCCCCGAGGCCAGTCGCCAGAAGAAGAACCACGCCTGGCTCAACGGCCAGGCGCAGGCGAAGAAAGACAGCGTGACCAGCAGCATCATGCCGCGCAGCACCGCGGCGCTCGACCAGCGCGCCGCCAGCGGGCGCCCGGCCAGCGCACCAACCAGGTAGCCGGCGAGATTGGCGGCGCCCAGGTAGACCACGGCGGACGCCGAGAACCAGCGCGCCTCGATCAGCGCCGGGATCAGCGGCGTATAGGCGAAACGCGCCAGGCCGATGCCGACCAGGCTGGCGCACAGGCCCGACCAGATCGGCAACCAGAGGGAGCCTCGGCTGGCGAGGCGGGAAGCATCGGTATTCATGACAACCCCTATCGCGCCGTCAGGGCGGCGCCGTTACGTGGTGATGGGGAGATCATAAAGTTGCGTTTCGATGCAGTAATGCAGCGAGTTTTCATGCCACCATTGCGTTTCTGCATCACGAGGTTTTCGCCATGATGAACTGGGACGATGCCCGCGTATTTCTCGCCCTGTGCCGCGAACAGACCCTGCGTGGCGCCGCCCGCGTGCTCGCGGTGGACCAGGCGACTGTAGGCCGACGCCTGGCGTCGCTGGAGCGCTCGCTGGAAGCGACGCTGTTCCTGCGCACCTCCGCCGGCTACAGCCTCACCGCCGCCGGCGAGATCGCCATGGCGGCGGCGCAAGCCATGGAGTCCTCCGCCGCCGAACTGCAACGGCAGATCCTCGGCATGGACGACCGCATGAGCGGCGTGGTGCGAGTCACCACCACAGACTCCTTCGCCGCCGACTACATCATCCCCGCCGTGGCCGCCCTGCACCGCGAGAAACCGGGAATCGAGGTGCAATTGCAGACCTCCACGCAGATGCTCAACCTGAGCAAGCGCGAGGCCGACATCGCCGTGCGCACGCACCAGCCCGAGAACCCCGACCTGATCGTGCGACGCGTGGCACGCTGGGGCAGCGGCCTGTTCGCCTCTGCGCAGTACATCGCATCACGCGGCGTGCCCGAGCCGGGAACCGCCTTCGCCGGGCACGACCTGGTGGTCTATCAGCCGTATCTGGATGCCGGCAAGGAAGTATTCCTGGCCTCCGAGCCGATCATCCACGGGCGCATCGCCATGAGCTGCACCTCCGGCTTCATGGTCCGCCGCGCGCTGGCTGCCGGCCTGGGCGTGGGCGAATTGCCGCTGCCGCTGGGCGATGCGGATGGGCTGGTGCGCCTGTGGCCGGAACGCGCGCCCCTGCCCTACGACGTGTGGCTGGTCACCCACAAGGATGTGCGCCACACGGCGCGGGTGCGCGCGGTGATCGACGCCATCGCGCAGGCGTTTGCCGCAACCGGGAGTTGAGGCTCTTTGCAGGAGCGAGCTCGCTCGCGAACCGCCCAACGGTATCCGCCGGCGCCTGGCAGGAGAAACATAGCGAAGATACCCCAGCGATCTGCGGAGCTCAGGGCACCGGCGCGCTCATGTACTCGACCATCCGCTCGCGCAGCCAGCGCTCGGCCGGGTCGTTGTCGTGGGCGGCGCTCCACACCAGCGACAGTTCCGCCGGCTTGATTTCCAGCGGCGGGTCCTCGGCGCGCAGGCAGCTGTCCTCCACCAGCGCGCAGGCCGCGTAGTCGGGGACAGTGGCAATCATCTCGGTATTGCGCAGCAGCGCGCGCAAGCTGCCGAACTGCGGTACGGCGAGGACCACGCGGCGGCGGCGATCGATGCGTTCCAGGTCAAGGTCGATGGCGCCGTTCAGGTCGCCGGAGAAGGACACCATCACGTGCGGCCGCGAGCAGTATTCGTCCAGGGTCAGCGGGCCGGGACGATCATCGCCGCGCAGTACCTTCACGCCGATATCGCGCAGCTTGCGTCGCTTGGCGTTGGCCGGCAGGTCGGTGGTGTAGCTGACCCCGGCGGTGATCTCACCGGAGGACAGCAACGCCGGCATCAGCAGGAAGTTGGCACGGCGCACCACCACGGTGATGTTCGGCGCTTCCTGTTGCAGTCGCGCGAGCAACGCCGGGAACAGGCCGAACTCGGCGTCGTCGGAAAGCCCCAGGCGGAAGATGTTGCAACTGCTCTCGGGCTCGAAGGTCTTGGCGCGGCTGACCGCGGCGGAGATCACGTCCATCGCCGGCCGCAGTTCCTCGAAGATGTGCAGCGCCCGGCTGGTGGGTTCCATGGCGCGACCGGCACGCACCAGCAGCGGGTCGTCGAAAAGGTCACGCAGGCGTGCCAGTGCGGCGCTGACGGTGGATTGGGTGATGAACAGCTTCTCGCCGACGCGGGTGAGGTTCCGCTCCAGCATCAGGGATTCGAAGATCACCAGCAGGTTCATGTCCAGGCGGCGCAAGTCGTTTCGGTTCATGGCTGGTCGCTCGGGGCTGTGGGTTGGGCATCTTTGCACAAGACGAGGGTCGCGCCAGTCGATCATGAAACAGGGTGTTTTTCTTGGACGCGTGTGCTCATTCGCGCGCCGTTTGGCTTAATCCGATTGAGCATCGGATCACCTTGATTTACCTTGAATTTTTTACATTCCGGAGCGGCATTTCAGCCGCCGATAAAAACCAGAAGAGAGACGCCATGCCCGCACCTGCCCACCAGGTAGCGACCATGCTCGCCCCCCAGACCCACCGCCTGGTCCAGCAGCTCATGGAGGAGCTGGAAAGCCAGGGCGACGGCCTCCACCAGGCCAGCCAGCGCCTTTGCCAGCACTTGCTGGAACACTACCGGATGCCCGAGCCCTGCAATGACGGACCGGATGCCTGCGAACGCCTCGCCCTCGCCCCCTGGCAGGAACGCAAGGCCAAGGACATCCTCGCCGGCAGCCTGCTCAGCCGTCTGTATATCGCCGATGTCGCCGAGCAATGCGGCATGTCGCGCAGCCATTTTTCCCGCGCATTCAAGCAGGCCACCGGGTTTGCGCCACGGGAATGGGCGCTGCGCCTGCGCATCGACCGCGCCCGCGAGCTGCTGGCCAGCGGCGACGCGCCGATCTCCCAGGTCAGCCAGGAATGTGGCTTCGCCGATCAGTCCCACTTCTGCCGCAGCTTCCGCAAGCTGGTGGGCTGCACGCCGAACCGCTGGCGGCAGGCCAGCCGGGTGGGCGGAACACGGGAACTGGAGCCACCGCTCCTACACATCCCACCGGCGTGAACGGGTTGTACCTGCAGCGGCAACCCGCGATTCAGCTTCGTTCAGGAAAGGTTCAGCCAGGATCGGTCGAACCTTGAGATATGACAGTCCTACAGCAATTTCCTACAGCTACGCTTCCCTGCAGTTAATCACCTTTCCCACTTGGCAGGAGCCGGGAGTCGAAGCATGACTGCACAGCAAACCACTGACGGCAAACCGCAAAGCACCGAACCGAAAAGCACCGGCTGGTACCGCAAGAGCGTCGACCAGACCATGGCCGATCTGCAGACCAGCGCGGAAGGCCTCTCCCCCGACGACGCCGAGGCGCGACTACTGCGCGTCGGTCCCAACGCACTGCCGGCCAAGGAGATCGACCCGCTCTGGTTGCGCTTCGCCCGGCACTTCAACGACGTGCTGATCTACATCCTCCTGGCCGCTGCGGTCGCCACCGCGCTGATGGGGCACTGGACCGACACCATCGTCATCCTGCTGGTGGCGGTGATCAACGCAGGCATCGGCTTCTTCCAGGAGAACAAGGCGGAGAAATCCCTTGCGGCCCTGCGCGGCATGCTCAGCAGCACCGCCCACGTGGTGCGCAACGGCAAGAAGATCGAACTGGACGCCAGCCAGCTGGTACCCGGCGACATCGTCATCCTGCGCCCTGGCGACAAGATTCCCGCCGACGTGCGCCTGTTCGACGTGCACCACCTGCAGGTCGAAGAGTCCATGCTCACCGGTGAGTCGCTCACCGTCGGCAAGCACGCCGACGCACTGGACAAGGAAGCGCTGCTGGCCGACCGCACCAACCTCGGCTTCTCCGGCACCAACGTCAGCGCCGGCAACGCCCGTGGCGTGGTAATCGAGACCGGCGGCAATACCGAACTGGGCCGCATCAACAAGCTGATCGCCAACGTCGACGAAAGCGAAACCCCGTTGCTGCGGCAGATCGCCGAGCTGGGCAAACGCATCTTCCAGCTGATCATCGGCATGATGGTGGCGCTGTTCATCATCGGCTTCTTCTGGCACGACTACCCCTTCGGCGAGCTGCTGCTGTCGCTGATCAGCCTGGCCGTGGCCTCGGTGCCCGAGGGCCTGCCGGCCATCGTCTCGATCATCCTGTCCCTGGGCGTGCAGCGCATGGCGCAGAACAAGGCGATCATCCGCAAGCTGCCGACCGTGGAAACCCTGGGCGCCATGAGCGTGATCTGCTCGGACAAGACCGGCACCCTGACCATGAACGAGATGACCGTGAAGAACGTGCTGCTCGCCAACGGCATCTATGCAGTGGAGGGCCAGAGCTACGAGCCCAAGGGCCGCATCACCTTCGGCAGCACCAGCGATGAACTGGACTGGTCGCAACACGCTGCGCTGCAAGCCTTCATCCGCGCGGTGGACATCTGCAACGACAGCAGCCTGCAACAGGGTGACGAAGGCCGCTGGGGCGTGGTCGGCGGCCCGACCGAGGGCGCGCTGAAAGTGCTGGCGCGCAAGGCGGACCTGCCGGAGATCGAGTTCCACAAGTTCGGCAAGATCCCCTTCGACTCCGCCTACAAGTACATGGCGCGGCGCTGCGATGTCGCCGGGCAGAACCTGATCTACCTTAAGGGCGCGCCCGACGTGCTGCTGCGCATGTGCCAACAGCAACTCGGCGCCAACGGCGTGGAGCCGCTGGACCGCGAGTACTGGGAGCGCGAGATGAGCTTCATCGCCGGGCAAGGCCTGCGCATGCTCGCCGCCGCCTACAAGCCGGTACAGCCCGATGACGGCGTGATCGACCATGAGGATGTGCAGGACGGCATGATCTTCCTCGGCGTCGCCGGCCTGCTCGACCCGCCGCGTCCCGAGGCCATCGAGGCCATCGCGCTGTGCAAGCGCGCCGGCATCCAGGTGAAGATGATCACCGGCGACCATCCGGACACCGCCGTCGCCATCGCCGGCATGCTCGGCATGGGCAACGACCTGCGCGCCATGACCGGCCAGGAACTGGAGCAGGCCGACGACACCCAGCTGAAATCCCTCGCCATGCAGTACTCGGTATTCGCCCGCACCAGCCCCGAGCACAAGCTGCGCCTGGTGCGCGCGCTGCAGGCCAACGAGGAAGTGGTCGGCATGACCGGCGACGGGGTCAACGACGCGCCAGCGCTGAAACAGGCCGATGTCGGCATCGCCATGGGCATCAAGGGCACCGAGGTGACCAAGGAAGCCGCCGACATGGTGCTCACCGACGACAACTTCTCCACCATTGCCGGCGCCGTGCGCGAGGGCCGCCGGGTCTACGACAACCTGAAGAAGACCGTGCTGTTCATCCTGCCGACCAACATGGCCCAGGGCCTGCTGATCGTCATGGCGATCCTCGCCGGCGCGGTGATTCCGCTGGCGCCGCTGCAGATCCTCTGGATGAACATGGCGACCTCCACCACCCTGTCCTTCGCCCTGGCCTTCGAGCCTGGCGAGCCGGGGATGATGCGCCGGCCGCCGCGCAACGCGAAGGAGTCGATTCTCAACGGCTTCGCCGTCTGGCGGGTGCTCTACGTGGGCGGCCTGCTCACCGCAGCGGCCTTCCTGCTGGAAGCCTGGATGGTCAGCAACGGCCAGGACACCGACCACATCCGCACCATGATCCTGCACACCCTGGTCACCGCACAGTGGGCCTACCTGTTCAACTGCCGGCTGCAGGAAGAGTTCTCGCTGAACATGGCGCTGCTGCGTAACGGCGCGCTGCTCACCGTGACCCTGGCGCTGATCCTGCTGCAGTGCTTCGTGATCTACGTGCCCTTCATGCAGACCGCCTTCCACACCGTCGCCCTGCCCTTCAGCGGCTGGCTGATCTCGCTCGGCATCGGCATCGCAGTGTTCTTCGCAGTGGAGCTGGAGAAGCTGGTGATCCGCCGCTGGAAAGCCTCGCGCAGTTGATGCGCTTTTCGTAGGAGCGAGCTTGCTCGCGAACAACCCCAAAGCCCCTCCCTCGCCGGAGGGGCTCGTTGTTTGTGCCGAAAAGTTCGCGAGCAAGCTCGCTCCTACAGGTCGCTCAGCGCCAGCGGTCGAAACAGCGGCTCGCTGGCCAGCACCTTGATGCCTGTGGGAGAACTCTCCAGCAGGCGACGCTCACTGTCGGCCACCATCAGCTCCAGGCCGTAACCCAGCTCTCCCAGGCAACAGGCGATGCTGGCCACGGCCTCCTTCGCCCAGGGCAGATCGGAATCGAAATGGCCGAGCAACTGGCCATGGCGCTGGATGATCAGGCGGTACTTCTGCATGGAAGGCACTCACTGGGGAACGGGACAAGGAAGCCTTGGTGTCGAATCGAAACATTGACACAGCCTACCGTTATGACGGATTTTGTCCATATAGTTTTTGGTCGATACCATTTTCAAGTACGAGAATCTGTCATGAGCCTGCCCGCCATTTCCCTCGACTCCCTCCTCACTGGCCACGCGGTGCCTTTCACTCGCCCCGGTTCGCGCAGCGCCATCGCCAAGCAGCCTCGCCAGGTCACCCTGGCGGTGACGACGCTGGGCCTGGAAAGCGACGAGCAAGGCGACTTGCGCGTGCACGGCGGCGTGGAGAAAGCCATCCACCATTACCCCCGTGAGCACTACGCGGCTTGGGCCACCGAGTTGGGCGAACACCCGCTGCTCCGCGAGCCCGGCGCCTTCGGCGAGAACTTCAGCACCACCGGCTGGACGGAAGCCAACCTTTGCCTGGGCGACCGCATCCGCGCCGGCACGGCCTTGCTGGAGGTATCCCAGGGGCGCATGCCCTGCTGGAAGCTCAACGACCGCTTCGACGTCGCTCAGATGGCCCTGCGAGTGCAGGAATCCGGGCGCACTGGCTGGTATTACCGCGTGCTGGAAGAAGGTACGGTGGCCGCCGGGGCGATACTGGAACTGGTCGAGCGGCCCCATGCCGCGTGGACGCTGCAACGGCTCTGCGCCGTGTTGTTCGACAAGCGCATGGACGCCGATATCCTGCGCGAATGCCTGGAACTGCCGCTGCCGCCAAACTGGCGCCGCACGCTGTCGCGGCGCCTGGAGAGCGGCGCAGTGGAAGACTGGAGCCCGCGTCTGCAAGGCAGCCCGAAGGCCTGACTCAGGACTCCACCGCGCGCGCCGGGACCTCTGCCGGCGCACGGTGCAGGCCAATAGCCCAGAGCACGCCACCGGTCAGCAGGACAATGGCTAGCGCTTCCACCGGGCCGGGCAACCGCTGCTCGTTGATATAGGCATAGGCGCAGGCGAACAGCGTTTCGAAGACGATCAGCTGGCCACCGAGACTCATCGGCAGGCGGCGCGTCGCAGCGTTCCACAGGCCGTTGGCGACCCAGGAGCCGAACACGGCGAGGAACAGCGACACCCAGAGGAATACCATCCAGCGCTCCGACGAAATCCCCGTCGGGACCGCCTGCGGCGCGATCAGCATACCGACGCCAGCCAGTACCACAGCCATCACGCCGGTGACTACGCCGATCAGGGTCGACCACTCGTGGCTGTTGAAATGGCTTGCCTTCAGGTAGCGCGCATTGGCCGTGGCGTACCAGGACCAGCAGACTACCGCGGAGAAGCCGCAGACGATGCCGAGGATGCGCTCGCCCGGCGTACTGCCGGCGGCCATCAGCGCCGACGGATCGAGATTGATACAGAGGATGCCCAGCGCGACCAGCGCCAGCGGCATCTTCATCCGCGACAGCGGCAGCGAGTCCTGCTCCGAACGGCTGCGGTAGCTGATCGCCAGCGGCATGATGCCGTTGATCAGCGAGGCCGCCGCCACCCCGGCGAACTGCACCGCCGCCGAGAGCAATGCGAAGTACAGCAGGTTGCCGGCCAGGGACAGGCGAATCAGCATCGACAGGTCCTCGCGGCTGACCCGGCGCAGCAGGCCGAGGGCCACCGGCAAGGCGATCAGCAGCGAGATGGCCCCATACAGCGCGAAACGTACGGAACTGATCAGCAGCGGGTTGAACTCCGGCACCAGCGACGGAGCGAGAATCACCCCGCCCCAGATTGCCCCTGCCATGCCTGCGTAGACCACCCCGCGTTTCATTTCCCACAACCTCTGAAAAGCCCCAAAAGAGCCGCCACGGTAGCGGTTGTGGTAGGTTCTGACCAAGGATAAATCCGCACCAAGGCATTCCTGCCAGGAATGCCTCAGCCTTTTTACCGGAGAGCCGCCATCAGCCGCTACCTGCGCACCCTGCCACCTCTGGAAACCCTCATCACCTTCGAGGCCGTGGGCCGCTATGGCAGCTTCACCCAGGCTGCCACCGAACTGTTTCTCACCCAGAGTGCGGTGAGCAAACAGATGCGCGCGCTGGAAGACAGCCTCAAGGTGCCGCTGTTCGAGCGCAAGCCGCGCGGGGTCACCCTCACTGCCGCTGGCGCGGAGCTGCTGACTACCGTGGACATGCTCCTGGACCGCCTGCAACACAGCGTGCGGCGCATCCGCAACGTGCACCAGAGCAACGCCGTGTCGGTGCTGGCAACCCACGCGATGGCGCAGTTCTGGCTGTTTCCCAAGCTGATCGAGTTCAACAAGGCGCATCCCGGCATCGCCGTGCACGTGCATGCGATCAATGAGATGGACGAAGCCAGCCTGGTGGATTTCGACCTCGGCATCCTCTACGGCACCGGCGACTGGACCACGCTGAACAGCCGCTTCGTGCTGCCGGAAGTGGTCTACCCCGTCGCCCGGCCGGATTTCGACGCTTCCCGCATCACCACCCTCGACCAACTCGCCGCCGCCCCGCTGGTACAGCTGGACACCTCGGCCTGGAGCTGCCTGGACTGGCACGACTGGTTCGGTCACTTCGGCAAGGACTACCAGCCAGCGGAAAGCGACCCGGTGTTCAACCAGCTCACCCTCGCCTACCGCGCCGTGCAGCAGGGTATGGGCATCGGCCTGGCCTGGGGTTTCATGGCCGACGAAGCCGTGAGCAATGGCGAGATGCAACGGGTGACCGACCTGGCCATGGTCACCGAGCGCGGCGAATACCTCGTGTCCCTGCGCCACCGCCAGCTGTCACCGGCCGCGCAGCTATTCCATGACTGGTTGCTGGGATCACTGGGACTGGAGAAAACGACCGCGTAGCAACTCGACCACCTGCTCGATCGATGGCCCCTGCACCGCTGGCGGCACGGGGGCTTCGCCGAACTCGCGCCAGATGAACAGGCTCAGCTCGGCGCCATCAGTCTGGGTGGCGGCATCTTCGACATGGGCGAACTGGCTCAACGAGCGATAGCGTTCGTCAGCCCAGAACAGTTCCTCCACCCAGGCGTACACCGGGATGAAATGGAAGTGGATGGGGAATCCCGGCGAATGCCCAAAACGACCGATGTACAGCCATTTGGGTTGCAGGGCCTCTTCGAGGATGCACTGGACTTTCGCCATCAACACACCCATTTCCGCGAGCGCGGCGTCCGGCAGGTCGGCCAGGGACTCTACCGGCTGCCGAGACCCGAGCATCAGGTAGCCCGGCAAGGCGGACGCCAGATGGTGATTGAGCAGCCAATGCTCGGTCTGGTGGATGACGTGGGAGGAAGGAATCTGCATCGACTGGCGTCCAGCGCAAAACGGGTCGCCAGCCTAGCAGACTGAACCGGTGATACCGCTCTTGAGCGAGCCCTCAGGCGAGCGCGACCCAGCCGCGGAAGGCGAAGCCGACGTAGAAGACTTCGATACGGCTGAAACCGGCCTCCCAGAGCAACGCTTCGTCCTGCTCGGGGGTGAGGATGTTCAGGTGCGTATCCACAGCGCTGCGAGCCTGCTGCGCTGTGGCCGGTTCCATGCCCGCGCTGACAGCGAAATCCGCGTAGCGCGACAGCCAGCGCGCCCGCTCACCAGCGCCTTGCGGTACACACAAATGCGCCATGACGAAGGCCGCGCCGGGCTTGAGCCGAGAGTGGATCTCGCGCAGCACGCGCAGGCGCTCCGATTCAGGCAGAAAATGCAGGGTCAGCAGACAGGCGCCACCGTCGAAGGGGCCCGGCGCTGCGTCGTCGATGTAGCCCTGCAGCAGGTCGACTCGCCGGGCGTTCGGCCCGAGCATCTGCGCCGCCACCGCGAGCATCTCGGCGGAAGGATCGACGCCGGTGAAGCGCCACGCCGGCTGGGCTTCGGCGAAGGCGCGAAGCTCCATGCCGCCGCCCGCGCCAAGCACCAGCAGGTGGCCGTCGTGCGGCGCCTGCTCGGCCAGCAGGATCGCCGCCATGCGGTGCAGATCGAACAGACCGGGAACGAAGCGCGGCGGGTTTTCCGCGTAGCGCGCGGCGGCCTCGGGGTCGTGGAACGGGGCCATCAGTTCGGAGTGCTTCATGCAGATTCCTTTCCGGTCACTCGCTGGCTAACAGCTTCTTCAGCTCCCGCTCGCTCACGGCCTTGGCCATTGCGGTGAGGAACACCTTGAATAGCAGCCCGCAGAACATCGCCGTCAGCGCGATGGTGAAGAAGGTCGCCACCAGCCAGTCGACTGGCGCCCAGCCGCTGGCGATCACTACCGGACGGTAGACCAGGGTGCCGGCGATCACCACCCAGTGGCTGAAGCAGTAGAAGCACTGGAACAAATGGCCGACCTGCGGATGGATTCTCCAGGCCAGCGCGCGCAGGGGCGCAAAGAGTTCGGTCTGGGTGACGGTCATGGACAGCGCGGAGGCGGCAATCGCCAGGGCAAGACAGGTCCACAGCGCGCCGGCTAGCGGCGCGCTCAAGAGATCGATCATGGAAGGGTTCCTGTGAAGATGAGTCGGGGCTTCGAATCTCTCGTTACTTTTAAAGTAACTTGATTTGACACGCAGGGCCAACGCCGATCATCGACCGGCATTTCAGCCAGCAACCATCAGTGGTTTTTCGGGTAGAGCGCGGTGAAGCGTTCGGCGAGATCGGCCAGGGACACGGCACCCAGTCGCTCCAGGAGGATGGCGGTAGCCTGCTCCATGGCGTCCTGCAGTGCGGCGTTGACCACCTTTTCCACCAGGCAGTCCGGGTGCACGTTGTCGAAGCCCATGGCGAACAGGCGCTCGCTGCCCACGGCGCGGTAGACGTCCAGCAACGTCACCTGGGCCAGATCGCAGTCCAGCGTCCAGCCACCGCCGTGCCCCTTCTCCGAGCGCACGTAGCCGGCCTCGCGCAGGCCGCCCATGGTCCGCCGCACCACGGCCGGGTTGGTGCCGAGCATCTGGGCGATGCGCTCGGAGGTCACGGGCTGGTCGTCGCGGGCCATGTGCAGCAGCACGTGGAGCATGCGCGAAAGGCGGCTGTCGGTTCGCACGGCAGGGTCTCGAAAAAGAATGCGGCTGCATCATCGCACCCGCCCTGGCGCGGTTCAAACCCGTCTGCCACTGGCATTGCCGCGGGAATGGGCGACAATGGCGGTCATCCACCCTCTTCCGCCTCGCCGCGAGCCTCCCGACCATGAACGATCTGTCCATCCAGCTGGTGCAGACCGGCCCTGAACACCAGGACCTGATCCGCAACCTCTACCAGTACTACGCCTACGAGTCGTCGGACTGGGAAGATGAGGACGTGGAGGTCGACGGCCGTTTCTACATCCACGAGGAGCACCTGGCGCGCTACTGGAGCGAGCCGGAGTGGAGCGCCAACCTGATCCTCGCCGACGGCTTCATCGCCGGCTTCCTGTTGGTGGAGGGCAGCGAGCTGCCGGGTATCGACGCGCTGGAGCTGTCGGACCTTTTCGTGCTGAAGAAGTACCGTCGCATGGGGATTGGCCGCGCCCTGGCCAACCAGGTGCTGCTGGGCAACCCCGGTCCGTGGCTGGTGCGCTTCTATGCCCAGGACGAGGTGGCAGCGGCCTTCTGGAAGGCCGTGTTCGCCGATCTGCCACGCCCGGTGCAAAGCATCGAGCCGGGCGACGACCCGCAACTGGTGAGCTACCTGATCAGCCCGGCAACGCACTGAAAGCGCTGTACGCCAGGATCAGTCTTCTGTCATTTCCGATCATTGAGCCAGCCGCCGGCCCGGCCGTATCGTCCTGAATGAACAACAAGAACTCTCAGGAGGTATTCCCGTGACCGCACTGAACCTGCACCCCCACGCCGCTGCTTCGCTGGCCAGCTGGCACCAGATGGTGGCCGCCAAGAACCTGTCCAACCTGCCTCAACTGCTGGCATCCAACGCGGTGTTCCGCTCGCCCATGGCGCACTCGCCCTACCCCGGCGCGCCGGTGGTCTCGACCATCCTCAACACCGTGCTGCAGGTGTTCGAGAACTTCACCTACCACCGCGAGCTCGCCACCGGCGATGGCCTGAACGTGGTGCTGGAGTTCAGTGCGACGGTGAATGGCAAGGACCTCAAGGGCATCGACATGATCCGCTTCGACGAGAGCGGCAAGATCATCGAATTCGAGGTCATGGTCCGCCCGCTCAGCGGCCTGCAGGCCCTGGGCGAGGAAATGGGCCGCCGCCTGGCGCCCTACCTGGCGGCAGCCAAGGCGCAGACCGCCAAGAGCTGATTGCCCGCCACGGGGATTTCTGCTGGGATGAGCCATCACCCGTTTCAAGGAAATCCCCATGGCCTCCTATGAGGAACTCTTTTCCATCGGCGAGGGCTTCGACGCCTTCGTCGCCCACGGCCTGCCCGGCGAGATCGCCGGCGTGCGCAAGGTCCAGCAGTTGCTGGCCAAGCCCGGCACGGTCAGCGCCAACACCCTGCAGCGTATCGAGGCCATCCAGGGCCGCTACCGCCTGCTGATCGCCGGCGAGATGTGGTGCCCGGACTGCCAGATCAACGTCACCGTGATGGACCACCTGCAGCGCCTGCAACCGCGCGTGGAACTGGCGGTGATCACCAAGGGGCGCGCCGAAGATGACCTGCGCGAACGCATGGAGCTGGATCGCATCCTGATTCCGGTGGTGCTGGTGCTCGACAGCGACTTCCTGCCGGTGGGCCGCTTCATCGAACGGCCGCTGGACGTGGTGGCGGGTGGTGATGCGCTCAAGCCCGCCTACCGTGCGGGCGAGTATCTGGAGAGCACGCTGGGCGATCTGCTCGATCTGTTCGAGAGAGCCGAAGGCCGCGCCTGAGGCGCAAGGTGGTGAACCTGTAGGAGCGAGCCTGCTCGCGAACCGCCCAACGTCAGATACGCAGGGCGCATAACCTGGAACAGGTTATCCGCCGGCACTTCGCGGCGGATAACGCTGGCGCGTTATACGCCCTACGGGCTGAACCTGTAGGAGCGAGCTTGCTCGCGAACCGCCCCATACCGGAGTCACCGGCAGATTGTTCGCGAGCAAGCTCGCTCCTACAAACAACAAAAAAGCCCCGCGATGCGGGGCTTTTTATCGTTCAGGCCAGGCGGATCACATCGAGTACTTCACCGTGAACATCAGGTTGCGCGGCTCACCGTAGTTCAGGTTGCCGAAGCTGATGCCGCTGTAATAGTACTTGTCGAAGATGTTGTTGAAGTTCACCCGCGTGTCGATGTTCTCGTTGACCTTGTAGCCGAGCATGGCGTTGGTCACCGTGTAGCCCCCCTGCTGGAAGCCGGTGCTGGTGTCCTCGGTCTGGCTCTGGGTCACGAGGTTGCCCCCGACACGCCATTTGTGCAGTTCGCCCGGCAGGTTGTAGCTGGTGGCGAGCTTGAACAGGTGGCGCGGCTTGGTCGGGTCGAAGGGTTTGCCGACGTTATCCTCGTTGCTGTCGTGCTTGTACTTGGCGTCGACGTAGGTGTAACCCACCATGGCCTGCCAGTTCTCGGTCAGCGCGCCGCTCACTTCCATGTCCACGCCCTGGCTACGGACCTTGCCCGAGGCACGGGAGCAGTACATGGAGGTCGGCGAACTGGGGCACGGCGAGGGGCCACTGGTGTCGTCGGTGGCGCGGTTTTCCTGGTCGATCTGGAACAGCGCGATCTGAGTGTTCAGCGTGCCGCCGAAGTGCTCACCCTTCAGGCCAATCTCGTAGTTCTTGCCGGTGATCGGGTCGAGCAGACTGCCGCTGGCGTCGAAGTTGCTCTGCGGCTTGAAGATGTCGGTGTAGCTGGCATAGACCGAATACACATCGTTCAGGTCATAGACCACGCCGGCGTAACGGGTGACGTTGCGGGTGACCTTCTGGGTGCCAGTCTCGTTGTGCGGGTCGGCTTCGTACCAGTCCAGGCGGCCGCCGAGAATCACCTTGAGCGGGTCGGCGATGTTCAGGCGGGTGGTGACGTAGGCGCCCTTCTGCTCCTGGTCGAGCTTCATGCCCCACAGGTTCATGTCGATGTCCGGCTTGGCCACCGAGGACGGGTCCCATTTGGTCGGGTCGAACGGGGTGACCGGCGAGCCGTCCTTGTAGTACAGGTCGCCCCAGCCGCCGTGGCCATCGAAGCGCTCTTCGCGGTAGCTGCCGCCGAATACCAGTTCGTGCTCACGGCCGAAGGCCTGGAACGGCCCGTTGGCGAAGGCGTCGTAGCTCTGGTGGTCGTCGGTGTAGGAATACTGGCCCGGCCCCTGGATCATGGTCGGGCAGCCTTCGGTGTAGTAGCAGCTGTTGTACAGGCCCAGCATCTCGATGCGCGCCCACAGCTTGTCGGCGGCGACCTTCATCTGCCAGCCGTTGTCGAAACGGTGCACCACGTCGCCAAACAGGTGAGTGGTGGTGGTATCCCAGTAGGACCAGTCGGCGCCGTAGTAGTCGGAGCGCTTGAGGTCCAGGTGGCGACCGCCGAGCGGCGCCGGCAGGCCCACCCAGTTGTCGTTCTTGTTGTCGTTCTGGTAGGACGCACCCAGGGTCAGGGTGGTGTCCGGGTTCAGGTCCGCTTCGGTGATGCCGTAGAGCACACCGCGCTCGCCGCTGACCACATCCTGGAAGCTGTCACGGGTCTCATAGGCAGCCACCGCGCGACCGCGCAGGGTACCTTCGCTGTTCAGCGGGCCGGACACATCAACCTGGCTGCGATAGCGGTCCCAGGTGCCGGCGCTGCCTTCCAGGCTCATGTGGAAGTCCTGGGTCGGACGCTTGCGCACCATGTTGACGGCGGCGGCCGGGTTGCCCGCGCCCTGCATCAGGCCGGTGGCGCCGCGCACCACTTCGACGCGGTCGAACATCGCCAGATCGGCAGCGGAGATCACGTCCTGGGTGTAGGTAGAGATGCTGGTGGCCAGGCCGTCGTACATGATGTTGTCGACGTCAAAGCCGCGCGCGGCGTAGCTCACGCGGGCCGGGCCGTACTGTTGCACGGTCATGCCGGTGACGCCGCGGATCGCGTCGTCCAGGTCCTGCATGTTCTGGTCTTCCATCTGCTGGCGGGTGACCACGCTGACCGACTGCGGCGTCTCGCGGACGGTCATGTTCAGCTTGGTGGAAGTCTGCATCACGCCCGTGGTGTAGGAGCCGGTGCCTTCGGTAGTACCCGGCGCCACGCTGGCGGCGCCGACGATTTCGGTGGCGCCCAGGTCGACGCTGTCGTTGCCCGATACGCCGCGCGCGGTGCCGCTGACCTGTGCATTGTTGCCGTTGACCGTGCCTTGCAGGCCGCTATCCGCCAACAGTCGATCGAGTGCCTCACTCGGCTCCATGCTGCCCTTGAGTGCTGGCGCGCCAACCTTGGCGACCTGGGCACGATCATAGGAAATCCGCATTCCGGTGGCGGATTGCAGTTGCTCCAGGGACGCGGCCAGGGGCTGCTTGGGCAGGTCGATGGCCACGGGAGCGGCAACCGCGGAGAGAGCAAAGGTGGAGAGACTGAGCAGGAGAGCGCCCGAGGCTACATCTTTCATCTGCTGAAGGATCCTTCGGTACGAGGTTTGCGCTCTGTCGGCGCAATGACTCGGGTTGGCGAATGCCGGCGCGGTGGAACGCTGGCGGGGAGCCGAAGTGTATGCAGATGTAAATTCTTTGTAAATGCGAATTGTTTGTATCTTTAATCTTGCCAGTCCACCCTTCGCGACGCCGACGCCTCCTTCAAAAAGCCGCACCGTGGTTGGATACAGCGTAGGAGCAGACTCTTCCCGCGATGGTTTCGCCCAGTGCGCTGACCTTCGCGGCGAAACGATCGTGAGTCCGCTCCTACCTAAACGCCCTCCGCTCCTGGAATTACTTGATGTACCAACCCCACGGCTGGTCGCTGAGGTACTCAGTGACCTGCTTGGTCTCCAGGTAGTTGTCCAGGCCCCACACGCCCAGTTCGCGGCCGATGCCGCTCTGCTTGTAACCGCCCCACGGCGCCTGGGTGAAGGTCGGTTGCGAGCAGTTGACCCAGACGATGCCGGCGCGCAGGCCACGGCTCACTCGCTGGCAACGCGCCGGGTCGGCGGACATCACCGCCCCCGCCAAGCCGAACTGGCTGTCGTTGGCCAGGCGCAGTGCCTCGGCTTCGTCCTTGAAGCGACGCACGGCGAGCACCGGGCCGAAGATTTCCTCGCGCCACACGGCGCTTTCCAGCGGCGCGTCGATGAACACCGTCGGCTCGACGAACCAGCCCTTCTCGCGGTGTGCCGGGCGCTTGCCGCCGGTGACAAGTCTGGCGCCATCACGCACGCCAGCTTCGATGGCCTGCAGTACCTTGGCGTGTTGCCCGGCGCTGACCAGCGGGCCGAGCAGCACGCCCGGTTCCAGGCCGTTGCCGATGGTGATGCGACGGGCCTCCTCCACCAGGCGCTCGATCAGACGGTCGTGCAGGCCGTCCTGCACCAGCAGGCGCGAGGTGGCGCTGCACACCTGGCCCTGGTTCCAGAAAATACCAAAGAGAATCCATTCCACGGCCGCCTCGACATCCGCATCATCGAAGACGATGAATGCCGACTTGCCGCCCAGCTCCAGGCTGACGTTCTTGATGTCCTGGGCCGCCGCCTGCATGATCGCGCGCCCGGTCGGCACGCTGCCGGTGAAGGCCAGCTTGTCCACGCCCGGATGCGACGAGAGCGGGGAGCCGGCATCGCGGCCCAGGCCGGTTACCACGTTGAGCACGCCCTTCGGCAGGCCGACCGCATCCGCGGCGGCAGCCAGTTCCAGGGAGGTCAGCGGCGTCAGCTCCGAAGGCTTGAGTACGGCGGTGCAGCCTGCGGCGAGCGCCGGTGCGACCTTCCACGAGGCCATCAACAGCGGGTAGTTCCACGGGATGATCTGCCCGGCCACACCGACCGGCTCGCGCAGCACGCGGCAGGCAAAACGCTCGTCGGGCAGCGCGACCACTTCACCTTCGTCATTCAACCCTTCAGCCAGCTCGGCGTAATAGTCGAAGCAGCCGATGGCGTCGTCGATGTCCCACTGCGCCTCGGGCAGCGGCTTGCCGTTGTCCTGGACTTCCAGGCGCGCCAGGTCCTCGCGGCGGCCTCGCAGGTTGTCGGCAATGGCGCGCAGGTAACCGGCGCGCTCCTTGCCCGTGCTACGGCCCCACTCGCCTTCATCGAAAGCCCGGCGCGCGGACTGCACAGCGCGATCAACGTCCTCGCCGGTGGCAGCGGCAACTTCGGTCAGCACCGCTTCGCTGGAGGGTTCATACACCTCGAAGCGCCCGCCTTTCGCGGGTGCCTGCCACTGGCCGTCGATATAGAGCTGGTCGCGCATGCGAAGGTCTCCTGAGTTTGTTGGAATGCTTGTGGGGCGAGCATAGGGAAATGGCCGCTGGATTGATAACGCGGGCGCCCTGCATGCGGGCACGCGCGGAGCGGCCCCGAAACGTTGCTGGGGCTGCCTTGTAGGAGCGAGCTCGCTCGCGAACCGCCCAGTTGCGGAGCCGAGGGCAAGATCCGTTCGCGAGCAAGCTCGCTCCTACAGGCTGGCCTTCTGCTCC
Source organism: Pseudomonas sp. NY15435 (assembly GCF_048068295.1). Taxonomy (NCBI): domain Bacteria; kingdom Pseudomonadati; phylum Pseudomonadota; class Gammaproteobacteria; order Pseudomonadales; family Pseudomonadaceae; genus Pseudomonas; species Pseudomonas sp. NY15435. The sequence goes on along the minus strand of NZ_JBLUQA010000009.1, from coordinate 131,115 downwards.
AGATAGGCCTTGGGCGACAGCCCCGTCTCCTCGCGGAAGCAGCGGTAGAAGGTCGACAGCGAGCGGAACCCGGCCGCCCGCGCCAGTTCGTCGATGCGCGTGACGCTGGTGGCGCCGTCCAGCTGGCCGAGCAGGTGGCGCAGGCGCAACTGGTTCAGGTACTGGTAGAAGCTCAGGCCCAGCACCTGGTTGAGAAAGTAGGAAATCTGGTTGCGCGTGTAGCCGGTGGCCGCCGCCACCTGGGGCATGTCCAGGTCGGGGTTGAGGAATGGCCGGTTCTGCTGGAAGTACTGCTGGATGTCGCCGCCCAGCTGGCTCAGCTGCCGCGCGGAAAGCCCCAGGCGGCTATCGGCCATGCGCGGTTGCGGCTCATTGGCAGGCTTTTGCGCCTGACCGACCAACGCGGCGTGCTCGTTGACCCGGATAATCCGACCATTGCGTACGGTGTAGGCCTCAGTGGTGCGGAACGACACCAGCCCCTGGGTGCCGCGCAAGGTCACCTGGTACTGCAGGAAAGCCGTGTCGCCATCCACCCGCAGACGGTCGGTGTAGACCTGCGACTCGTCTCCCGCCGCGGGCATGCTGGTCTGCAGGTATTCGCGCAGCTCGCCCGGCACAATCCGACGCCCCTGGAAGAAGTCGTTGTACTCCACTTGCGGGTCGAACAGCGCCATCAGCGCCTCGATGTCATGGCGCCGCCACGCCTGGTGATAGCGCATGACCACGGCGTGAGTAGCGGCGCTGGCCGGGTCGGGCTGATGGGTCGTGCCTTCGAGCGTGGCACTCCAGCCCTGTTCTTCGCTCATTGTTTTCCCCTGCCGGCCGAGGCCGGCTACTCCTGCTCCGGGCGTGCCCGCAAAAAGCGGCGGACCGTATGCCTGGCTCCCGGAAGCGATTACAAAACCCGGACGCGGCCCGAAGACCGCTCCTTCTTCCGACATTCTGCCGGAGTTTTCCGATGACATCCGCCCTTCTTGCGCACGCCACTCCCCGCCCTTTCTGGCTCGACACCCTCGATCCCGCTCCCGCCGCACCGGCGCTGGAAGCAGATCGCCGCTTCGACCTGGTAGTGGTCGGCGGCGGTTTCACCGGTCTCTGGACCGCCCTGCACGCCCGCCAGCGCTGGCCCGGCGCGAGCATCGCGGTGGTCGAGGCGCGCCGCTGCGGCGGTGAGGCCAGCGGGCGCAACGGCGGCTTCTGCGCACCGAGTATTTCCCACGGCGTAGGCAACGCCCTGCGCCGCTGGCCGGAAGAAGCCGAAACCCTGGTGCGCCTGGGGCGCCAGAACCTCGACGAGTTCGAGGCGGACCTGAAGCGCTTTGGCATGAGCGTGGAGTTCGAACGATGCGGCAAGCTGAGCGTCGCCATGCAGCCCTGGCAGGCCGATGGCCTGCGCGGCATGCAGCGTAACTACCAGCGTTTCGGCATTGACTGCGAATGGCTCGAAGGTGCGGAACTGGCGCAGAAACTGGACTCGCCACTGTACAAGGCCGGCGTGTTTGAGCCCAACTATGCGCTGCTCAATCCGGCGAAGATGGCCGCCGAGCTGCGTCGCGTGTGCCTGGAGCAAGGCGTTGAGCTGTACGAGAACACTCCCGTGCACGAGTTGCACCAGCGCGGCGACCGCCTGATGCTGCGCTGCGACCGTGGCGAACTGGAGGCCGGGCAGATAGCCCTGGCGACCAACATCGCAGCGCCGCTGCTCGGCCACCTGAATTCCAGCGTGATCCCGGTGTACGACTACTCCCTGGTCACCCAGCCGCTCACCGATGATCAGCTGCGCGCCATCGGCTGGGTCGACCGCTACGGCATTGCCGATGCCGGCAACCAGTTCCACTACCTGCGCAAGACTGCCGACAACCGCATTCTCTGGGCCGGCTTCGACGCCATCTACCACTTCGGCAGCCGCCGCGATGAAGCCCTGACCCAGCGCCCGGAAAGCTTCCAGCGCCTGGCCGAACAGTTCCGCGAAGCCTTCCCCCAACTCGGCCCGGTGGAGTTCAGCCATGCCTGGGGCGGCATCATCGACACATCCGCGCGCACCACACTGTTCACCGGCTGCGTGCTCGGCGGACGGGTTGCCTATGCACTGGGCTTCACCGGCCAGGGCGTGTCGGCCAGCCGCTTTGCCGCGCTGAACATGCTTGACCAACTGAGCGGCGAACGCACCGAACGCACCGAGCTGCGCATGACCTCGCAGAAGCCTTTCCCCTTCCCGCCCGAACCGCTGCGTTACCTCGGCGTACGCCTGGCCCAGCGCTCGCTGGCCAAGGAAGACCGCACCGGACGCCGCGACCTGCTGCTCAAGACCTTCGATGCCTTCGGCATCGGTTTCGATTCCTGATGGAGAACTTCATGTCCACCCTGCCTCGCCACGTCATCGACTTCGCCAACCCCGAACTTGCCCCGCAGGAGCGCGAGATCAACGACCCGGCCATCGTTGATGCGCCCTACCAGAGCCGCAGCTGGCGGCACTTCGCGGCGCCGGAGAAAAACGCCATCGCAGGCATCTGGGAGGCCGGCGTGCACCTGGAACGCTGTGAGTGCGACTACGACGAGCTGTGCCACATCCTCGAGGGCACTGTGCGCCTGACCGACGCCGACGGCGTGGCCAAGACCTTCGGGCCGGGGGATTCCTTCGTGGTCGCGGCAGGCTTCAAGGGCACCTGGGAAAACCTAACGCCGGTACGCAAGGTGTACTTCATTCTCGGCTGAGTTCAGCTTTGCGCTGGTTCGCGAGCAAATTCGCTCCTGCATCCGACCTGTAGGGGCGAGCTTGCTCGCGAACGAGTCCTCCACCAGCCCAACCGGCAAGCTGCCGTCGATGCCTGCCTTCTCACGAGTTCAGGCAGGCGCATGTGGCGGCGCCGGCTTCCGGAGCCTGCGCCAGGTTCAGGGATGCCGGCAGGCCGTACGTCAACTCGAATTCCAGGTTCAGTGGCAAGCGCTATAACTACCGGAACGAAACGGCAGGTCGCTCAGGAACAACCCTGCAGCGATGGCCCCTGTTGGCGTTTCTTCCCAGCACGGATCAGGTTCTTTAAACCTGATCGGCGCCCGTGGCGCGGAGCGGTGTGATGAGTTCCAAGGTATGGCGATGGACTCGCAGGAGTCTTCCTGGCTGCATCGGGCTGGCGTTGCTGATCGCCCCGCTTTACGCCAGCGCCCAGTTCAAGTGCCAGACCCGCGACGGCACTGTCAGCCGTTCCAACCCTGCCATCAGCGGCGCACGCTGCACCCAGCAGACTGGCAAGACAGGTGCCGCCGCCCGATCGAAGGCCACGCCCATACTCGAGCGAAACGACACTCCGGGCGCAGAGCGGATTCGGGTGTACACCTTCGTCCACAAGGGCGTTCGGCAATACGTGAGCCGACGCCCCGTCGGGATTACCGCGCGGGTCGATATCATCGAGGTGAACTACATCAAGGGCTGCTACCTGTGCCGGATGCCAAAGGATTTCAGGGTCGCCTCGCTGCGCCTGGACACCCGATCCTATCGACGGGAGATCGAAGCCGCATCGATCTCCTATGGAGTCGACAGGGCACTGGTGCGCGCGGTGATTCATGCCGAATCGGCGTTTCGCCCAGACGCGATCTCCCTGGCCGGCGCCCAGGGGCTGATGCAGTTGATGCCCGAGACCGCCGAGCGCTTCAGCGTCAACGATCCGTTCGACGCGCGGCAGAACATTCGCGGTGGCGTGCGCTATCTGGCGTGGCTGCTCAAGCGTTTCAACGGTAACCAGACCCTGGCGTTGGCGGGCTACAACGCCGGCGAGATGACCGTGGACAAGTACAACGGCGTACCGCCCTACGAGGAGACGCAAACCTATGTCTCCCGCGTGCAGTCCCTGACCGAGCGCTATCGCAACAATCGCTGATCCGTACGCATCACTGCAGGAGCGAGCCTGTTCGCGCGCCCAACCAATGCCGGCCATGCCGGCTCATCGCGGGCGGGGTCCGCTCCTACGCGAGGTCATGCGACGGAGCCAACCCTGCAGGAGCGAGCTTGCTCGCGAACAGCCCAGGCGTCGCTGCCAAAGCGGCTCGCGAGCAAGCTCGCTCCTACAAAAGAGCTCAGTCGCTGGCCAGCTCGAACAGCTGCCAGCGCACCGAGCTGACGCCTTTCTCCAGGCTGATGCGGCTGACCATGCGTTCCAGCTGGCCGGCGGCGCCGTGGCCGCCGAGCAGCTCGGCGCGCACTTCCAGTTTCGCCGGGTTGGCCTGGTCCTCGCTGTGCAGTGATTGCAGGCGCAGTTCGCTGCTGTCCAGGCTGTGCAGCATCAGGCTGCGCACCTGGATTTCGTCCTCTGCACGGCAGACGATGGCGACCCCATAGCGCTGCTCCGCCTCGCTGGCCGGCAATACGTCCTGATGATTGATGCGCTGGGCAATGTCACGCAGCAGAATGTTGGCGCACAGCACCACCACGCTGCCCAGCGCCGCCTCCAGCAACAGCCCCATGCTGCACAGCACACCGATGGCGGCGGTACACCAGAGTGTGGCGGCGGTGTTCAGGCCGCGCACGTTCAGGCCATCACGCATGATCACGCCACCACCCAGGAAGCCGATGCCGGAGACCACGTAGGCGGCGATGCGCGGCGCATCCGCCGAGAGTCCCGGCATGGCCTGGGTCATCAGCACGAACAGGCAAGCGCCAGTGCTGACCAGCGCGTTGGTGCGCAGGCCGGTAAGGCGCTGGCGCAGCTGGCGTTCGGCGCCGATCAGGGCGCCGAGGATGAGTGCCGCGGCGACCCGCAGCAGGAAGATTTTCCAATCCATGTTTCACCTCGTTTGCGGCGCGCAGCCGCTCCATGCGCCGGGCGATGCCGGCGCGCATTCGGGTGATGGATTGCGAGGGAGCGAAGGGCCGGTTGGCCCCGCAGGGGAATGGTGAGACGTCATCCCGTGGCGGGATGCGTATCGCCACTGTCCGCAACGCAGCGAGACAGTGGCAGGGTTCTGCCGGACGGCTCGCTGTTCAGACCTGTCGCAATCGACCAGGGCAAGTGTCCAAGGCAGGACTCCTTCGTAGATTCAAAAAAAGCGACCGGACCCGGTGTGAGCACTGCCCGGGACAGCTCCGGCCGCGAGTCGTCATCATCCCAGGCTTGCCTTAAGGAATGCTTATGAGCCGCTGCGCCAGCGCGCCGGGGTGGTGCCGGCCCGCGTCTTGAACAGACGAACGAAGAAACTGACGTTCTCGTAGCCGACCTCGGCGGCGATCTCGCGCACCGACAGCGAAGTCGCCAGCAGCAGCTTCTTCGCCTTGTCGATGCGCACCTGCTGCAGGTACAGGTTCGGCGGCAATCGGGTCGCCTCGCTGAAGCGGCGCTTGAAGGTCCGCTGGCTGACGCCGGCCTGGCGCGCCATGCGCTCGATTGTCAGCGGTTCGGCGTAGTGGCTTTCGATCCAGTCCTGCACCCGCAGCACGGTGTCGTCGCAATGGTTGCGATGGCCCGGCAGGATCGGACCGAGACGGTGCGGGTCCGCCACCAGCAGGTGGGTGGCGCAGAGTTGGGCAAAGCGGTCGCCGCGGTCGCGGGCGAGCACGTCCAGCAGGGCGTCGAAACAGCCGTTGAGCGAACCGGTACTGTACAACCCGCCCTCCTCCAGGAAGGATTCCCGCGCCACGAAGCGGCACGCCGGATAGCGCTTGCCCAGTTGCCGGACGAAAGCCCAGTGTGTGGCCAGCAGCCCGCCATCCAGGCGCCCACTCGCCGCCAGCCATGCGGCGCCGGTGGTCAGCGCCAGCACCCGCGCGCCGGCGTCGATGCGCTCGCCCAACCATTCCAGCACTCGTGTATCGGGCACGAAGCTGGTCAGGCGCGGCCCCTCGATGGCCGGCAGGACAATCAGCGAGGCCGCCCCGGCGTCCGCCAGCGAAGACTCCGCCGTAATGACGTGGCCACCCGCGGCCAACACCGGCGCGCCATCGACAGACACCAGCCGCACCGCGAAGGACTGCTCGACGCCCAGGTGCTGCTCCAGCAACGCCGCAATGCGGAAGAAGTCCGCGGCGGAAAACAGCCCCATCGCCCAGCAGCCCTCATAGGCCAGAATCGCTACCTGCTTCATTCATTCCCCTGGCCCGATCGGACTATGCATGCGCCCGTCTGAACATCGCCGCGGGCCCCTGGCCGGAATACTATGACCGAACCCACCGCGAGTCAGCACAGGAGAGCGTCATGTCGTTGCCCGTCAGCCCCCGGGAACACTGGATCAGCAGCGAAAAGGGCCAGTTGTTCGCCCAGGACTGGACGCCCGCCGAAACCACCGGCGAGCCGATCCTGCTGCTGCATGATTCACTGGGCTGCGTGACGCTGTGGCGCGACTTCCCGGAACAGCTCGCGCGCTCTACCGGTCGCCAGGTAATCGCCTACGATCGCCTCGGCTTCGGTCGCTCGGATCGCTATCCCGGCGCCCTGCCCCTGAACTTCATCGACGATGAGGCACGTACCTTCCTCCCCTTGCTGCAACAGCACTTCGGCTTCGAGCGTTGCGTGGTGTTCGGCCACAGCGTCGGCGGCGCCATGGCTGTGGCGTGCGTGGCACTGCATCCGCAGGCATGCGCCGCGCTGATCACCGAGTCGGCCCAGGCCTTCGTCGAACACCGGACCCGAGACGGTATCCGTGCCGCGGAGCTGGAATTTGCCCGCGAGGGGCAGTTGGAACGCCTGCAGAAGTACCACGGCGACAAGGCCTTCTGGGTGCTGCGCGCGTGGGTCGACACCTGGTTGTCCGACGACTTCAGCGACTGGAATCTGGATGCCGAACTGGCGCAGGTGAAATGTCCGATCCTCAGCCTGCACGGCGAGCAGGACGAGTACGGGTCGGCCGCGCATCCGCGACGCTTCACCTCGGTGCCCGGCGTACCGACGATGCTCAGGCTGCTGCCCGACTGCGGCCACGTTCCGCACCGCGAGCAACAGGCGGCGGTGTTGCTCGCGGTGGCCGAGTTCCTTCAGCGGTATCTGTCCTAGGCCCCGGTATTCGTGGGCTGCAGGGTTTACCGTCCGGCTGGAAAAATGAATCTAACTGCGCCAGGTACAGTCACAACGTCCAGGCGCAGTCGCCTCGCCTTCTTTCACTGAATCAGGGGCGGCCTGAAGGGCGTCGTTGCAGGGTTCGCAGATTGAACTCAAGCAACGGCAAGGCTGATTCTGCTGCGCAGGTAGGTTCGATCATGTGCCGCCTTTTTCTTCCGCTCTTGCTGCTCGCGCTGTGGGCATCCCATTGCTCCGCTGCGTCCATCGGCACCTCAACCGACCAAAAGGCCCAGGCCGCGGAGCACAAAGCCGAAGTGCTGGAGCAGCAGGTCGCCCACCCGGCCACGGCAGTGGCCAGCCCGGCGCCCATCACCCAATCCGAGGTCAAGGCGCTGGATCCGGCGGGCAAGGCGCCACTGGACGACGCCCTCACCTGCCTGTCGCGGACCATCTACTGGGAAGCCAAGGGCGGCGGCAAGGCGGATATGGAGGCGGTGGCCAATGTAGTGCTCAACCGCATGGGCCACGGCGGCTTCCCCGACACCGTGTGCGGTGTGGTCAAGCAGGGGCAGGAACAGAAGCACTGCCAGTTTTCCTGGTGGTGCGACGGCCGCTCCGACCAGGTGGAAGAAAAGAATCGCTACGACATCGCCAAGGAAATCGCCCGCCGGGCATTGAACCAGCAGTTGAACGACCGCACGCGCGGCGCCATGTACTTCCACGATCGCCACGCCTCGCCGTCCTGGGCGAAGCAATACATCCGCACGGCCGAGACCGACGAGTTCGTCTTCTACAAGCCGCGCGGCGGTGATGCGCGCTAGGGTCCTTTCAGTTGGCGGCGCTGGAACCGTCGCGCTGGGCGTCCATCCAGCGCACCAGGGCCTCGCCGAACTCCGGCGGTGCCTTGCGCCCGACGCGGCGCGCGAGGTCGAGCACGGTGTGCTGGGCCAGGGCTTCTTCCATGCGTTTCTGCGCCGTGAGCATGACCGCGTGGATCGAGCAGGTGCCGCAGGTCGCCCACTCCGGCGGCGATCCGTCGAACACCGCGCAGCGGCCACGGATATCGCGGCATTCGAAAATCTGCTTGTCGCCGTCGATGGCCTTGACGATATCCAGCACGGTGATTTCGTCCGCCGGCCGCGCCAGACGGAACCCACCGCGCACGCCTTCGGTAGCAGCCACGAGACCGGCCTTCGCCAGCCTGGTGAAGACCTTGGCAAGCAGTTCCTGGGGCACACCCTGCAACTCCGCCAGCGCACGCACGCTGGAGTCGCGACTGTCGCCCTTCTCGTCTGTCAGGAAGAGCAGGCAGTGAATGCCGTACTCCACCCCCGCGCTGTACAAAGCCATCACAAACTCCGACTAGATTAGTCGCATTATTTTCCGGCCACACCGGGTATCCGGCAAGCACTTAAGCACGCATCCTGACGAGCTGTCACCCACGACACGGGCTCCCCTGCACGTCCTGGTACTTTCCACATAAACAGAAGCAGCGGCGCGTCCCCCAGCGCAGCCGTGACGAACGGTCGGAGTTTGAGGCAAAAATCGGTTGCGCCGGATAACTACGACAAATATAGTCGTAGTTATCCGAGACGAGCCGGGAAGCGAACCGCTCCGATGTCAGGCACTCGGGAACCCAACAACCTGGATTCATCCTTTTCGTCGGAGAGCACCATGAAACAACGCATCCTGATCGTCGGCACCGGTTTCGCTGGTATGTGGAGTGCCCTGAGCGCCACCCGTCTGCTCGATATGCACCAGCGCGGCGACGTTGAAGTCGCAGTGCTCGCGCCCCAGGCCGAACTGCGCATCCGCCCGCGCTTCTACGAGCCGAACGTGCACCAGATGGCCGCTCCGCTGGGCGATCTGTTCGGCGCAGTGGGCGTGACCTTCATCCAGGGCACCGTCGAACAGATCGACGTCGACGGCCGCCAACTGGATTACCGCGACGCCAGCGGCGCGATTGCCACCCTGGGCTTCGACCGCCTGATCCTCGCCAGCGGCAGCAAGGTCGCCCGCCCCGCCCTGCCAGGCATCGAACACGCCTTCGACGTGGATGACATCGACCAGGCCGTTCGGCTCGAGAAGCACATCCGCGCGCTGCCCCGGCTGCCGGCGTCAGAAGCACGCAACACCGTAGTCGTCGCCGGCGGCGGATTCACCGGGATCGAGACCGCCACCGAAATGCCGGCGCGCCTGCGTGAAGTGCTGGGCGCGGATGCTCAGGTGCGGGTGATCGTGATCGATCGCGGCGCCGAAATCGGCGGTGCGCTCGGCGTGACCTCGCAGTCCGTGGTGGCCGAAGCCTCCGCCGAACTGGGCGTGGAATGGCGCCTGAAGTCGTCGGTGGAATCCATCGACGAGAACGGTGTGACGCTCTCCAGCGGCGAGCGCATCGACGCGAAGACCGTGATCTGGACCGCCGGCGTACGCGCCAGCTCGCTGACCGAACAGGTTGCCGGCGAGCGCGACCGCCAGGGCCGCCTGCACGTAGACCGCAATCTCCAGGTGATCGGCCAGGACGTGGTGTTCGCTACCGGCGACGTCGCCTACGCCGCGGTGGACGACGCCGGCAACTACGCGCTGATGACCTGCCAGCACGCCATCGCGCTGGGCCGTTCGGCCGGCAACAACGCCGCCGCCGACCTGCTGGGCGTGGCGCCCATCCCCTATAGCCAGCCCAAGTACGTGACTTGCCTGGACCTGGGCGCCTGGGGTGCGCTGTTTACCGAAGGCTGGGATCGCCAGGTGCGCTTCCAGCGCGAGGAAGGCAAGAAGATCAAGACCGAGATCAACACCGTGTGGATCTACCCGCCGGCCGCCGATCGCGCCACCGCGCTGGCGGCGGCCGACCCGATGATTCCGGTCGTGGCCTGATGGGTTGAGCAGAGCCCCGGTTGGCGCAAGCCTTCCGGGGCTTTTTCATGCCCTGCAAACCGGTTCCCAGAACGCATTTCGTAGGAGCGAGCTTGCTCGCGAACAGGTGTTTCCTGCCGCTCCAGAGCTGGGCGGTTCGCGAGCAAGCTCGCTCCTACAGGTATCGGCGTCGCTGAGACTGGCCGTTACGCGGCAGGTGAAAAAAACGGCACTCCGCAGGCCCTTCCGCGATCCATTACGGAAGAGTCTTCGAGGAGCCGCCATGAGCACACCGCCGGAGCTGCTGGAGCTTCCCCCCGACCTGCACTACGTCGACGACAGCCTGCCAGGCATCAGCCGACGCCGCCTGCGTGGGCGCTTCGTCTACTTCGATCCGGGCGGCGAGCGCATCCGCGTGGAAGCGGAGATCGAGCGCATCAATCGCCTGGCGATTCCGCCGGCGTACATCGATGTGTGGATCTGCATCGACCCGCTGGGCCACCTGCAGGCCACCGGGCGCGATGTGCGCGGACGCAAGCAGTACCGCTACCACCCGCGCTGGACCGAGGTGCGCGACTGCGCCAAGTACGAGCGTCTGCTGCGTTTCGGACAGCGCCTGCCAGCCTTGCGCAGGCACATCGAACAGGACCTGGCCCTACCGGGCCTGGGCGCGGAAAAGGTCATGGCGACCGTGGTCGCCTTGCTGGACCGCACCCTGATCCGCATCGGCAACCAGCGCTACCGCAAGGAAAACCGCTCCTTCGGCCTGACCACCCTGAACAATCGCCATGTCGAGGTACAGGGCACGCGCATCCGCTTCGCCTTTCGCGGCAAGAGCGGCGTGAAGCACAGCGTGGACATCGAGCACCCGCGCCTGGCGCGCATTCTCCGGCGCTGCCTGGAATTGCCCGGCCAGCAGCTGTTCCAGTACCTGGATGAAGACCGCCAGCGGCACATGATCGACTCCCGCGACATCAACGCCTACCTGCGCGAGCACGCCGGCGAGGAGTTCACGGCCAAGGACTACCGCACCTGGGCCGGCACCACCCTGGCCCTGGAGCACTGCCGCAAGACCCGCTGGGTAGACGGGAAAAGCGCTAGCCGTCAGCTCAAGGAAATCATCCAGCAGGTAGCCGACGAGCTGGGCAATACCCCGGCGATCTGCCGCAAATGCTACGTACACCCGCGGGTGATCGAGGCCTTCCTCGCCGGGGAGCTCGACGGGCTGAGCAAGGCGCGCAAGCGGCAGAACCTGAGCGCGGAGGAAGCCACGCTGCTGGCGTTCCTGTCCCGTCCCCCACCATGAGATGCGCCGCAGGCGCGCAACTTCAACGACAGCAAGATTGTTCAAGCCAGGCCCTGCCGGTTTCTGCCACGCTGAAGGCACTTATCTGCCTGCAAGAAACATTCATGTCCCACGATCAGCTTCCCTCACGCGCTTTCCTCAGGGGCGCCATCGACATCATGCCGCTGTCGCTGGCGGTCCTGCCCTGGGGCCTGCTCGCCGGCTCCCTGGCCATCGACGCCGGGCTGTCGCCGCTGCACGGCCAGGGCCTGTCCGCCATCGTCTTCGCCGGTGCGGCGCAGCTGGTGGCCATCGGCATGCTCAAGGGCGGTGCCGGGTTCTTCTCGATCATGATCACCACGCTGCTGCTCACCTCCCAGCACCTGCTCTACGGGATGACCATGCGCCCGATGATCTCCGGCCTGCCGGGGCGCTGGCGCGCGGGACTGGGCTTCCTGCTCACCGACGAGCTGTTCGCCCTCACCAGCGGCCATGACCGCGAAACCTTCAACCGCTGGTACGCACTGGGCGTCGGTCTGACGTTCTACATCGCCTGGAACCTCTTCACCCTCGCCGGCGTGCTGGTGGGCACCAGCATTCCCGGGCTGGAACACCTGGGGCTGGACTTCTCCATCGCCGCTACCTTCGTCGCCCTGATCGTGCCGGTGGTGAAGAACATCCCGACGGTGGTCTGCGTCGCTGTCTCGCTGTTCTGCTCAGTGCTGCTCAGCTACTGGCAGGTCGGTTCGGCGCTGGTGCTTTCCGGGCTTGCGGGAATGTTCGCCGGTTTCCTCTGCCAGAAATTCTCGGGGGTGCGCGCATGATGGTCTGGGCAGTGATTTTCGGCATGGGCCTGATCGTGTTCTTCAACCGCTATGTATTCCTCGAACCGCGCCTGCCAATCCGCCTGAGCAGCAACATTCGGCAGTTCCTCGGCTTCGCCGTTCCGGGCATGCTCACCGCGATCTGCGGCCCCATCGTGTTCCTGCCCGAACACCAGCTGAACCTGCGCCTGGACAACCCCTACCTGCTCGGCGCCGTCGTCGCGGTTGCGCTGGTGCTGTGGACGCGCAACGTGCTGCTCAGTGTGCTCCTCAGCATGGGGGCGTTCTATCTGCTGCGCTGGTGGTTGTAGCGCTGGCACTTCCTTCAAATGAATGATGAGTGGCTTCGGTGGCGGAGCTAGGCTGAGCGGGGGGCCACTCTTGCCGGAGCACTCAACATGACCGTCGTCAATGGTAAAGATCTGCGCGCAGTCCAGCCCGGCGAAACCTTCGCCGAGGCACAAGTCCTCTACGGCCTGGGCTTCAGCCTGCAACCAAGGGAAGTGAAAGTCTTCAAGCCGACCGGTGCTCCGGTGATCTTCTATGACGTAGTCAAGGACGGCGAGCAGAACCGCTCCGGCATCGCCAGCCTCGTGCTGGAACCCGATGCCAGCCAGGTCCAGGACGTTGGCCACGCCTGCGCCAATCTGGCTGAAAGCTGCAAGGACCCCGAGCTGCTGGCACAGGTTGGCGAACTCCTCATCGCCCACGGCTACGAGCAGGGCTTGCCCAGTGTGCGCATCGTGGTTCCGGCCGCCGACGCCAAGTCCGTGGCCGCCTGCGAAGCACAGAACAACACTTGCCGACGCCAGCAGAACGAGTACGGCGGCCAGCAGTTCGCCTGCTTCGACTATCCGGCCAACGGCGACTGATCGCGCCGCGTATCAGCCCGGTGTCACGGTCGGCACTGCAGGCAATCGGTAGTACGCCAGCACCAGTTGCACCAGCGCTTCCTCGATGCCCTCACGCCGCCCCGGAGCCAGGGCATCGGGATCTTCCAGCAGGGCACGCAGCACACCACCGACCGCGTGGGCGAGGACGAAGACCTCGGCCTCGGCGAGCTTGCGCAGTTGCTGGTCGTGGCCGATCAGACCGTGGGTCACCAGGTGGGTCATGATGCTGCCGCGCAAGGCGGGCAGCGGGCTGCCGCCGCCACGGGTCATCAGGTAATGCATCAGCGCCTTGTGCGCGCCGGTGCGTCCGCCGTAGGCGCTGACGGCGGCGTGGATCACCGCGCGGATACGCTCGCCGGGCGTTTCCGGCGGGCGGCTGGTGAGCGCGCCCATGATGCCGCTGGCCAGCGCCGCCAGTTCGCGCCGGGCCAGTTCATCGAGGATACGGTCCTTGTTGGGGAAGTACTGGTACAACGAGCCAACGCTGACCCCGGCCAGTTCCGCCACGTGGTTGGTGGTGAATCCCTCCAGGCCGTGACGTTCCAGGATGCGCCGGGACGCCTCCAATATGAGCTCAACTTTCTCCAGCGCCCGCGCCTGCCGTGGCAGACGACGGTTATCTGGCTGATTTTCCGCTGTTTTTCGGTTCACCTGGGGCCACCGGGAAAGCGAGTACAGCAAACACCGCGTCCTTCCTATCATGGCAGCCACAACGAAGCCGGCAAGGCGAGCGGATGAACCGCAGCGGCCGGCCCGGGAGAACCTGCCATGAGCCACAAGAGCCATACCGCCCAACTGGACGACGACATCTGCGTGCATATCTTCGCCGCGTCCGGCGCCATGGTCGGCGTGTGCCTGACCGTGGTCGGCATCCTGCGCATCATCGTTGGTCAGCACCGCGTCGACCTGATCGGCCAGGACATGCTCGCGGTGAACACGGTGATCTACCTGGCCACCACCCTCGCCGCCTACTTCGGCCTGCGCACCCGCAAGGTGCAGCGCAATCACCGTCTGGAACGCGTCGCCGACACCCTGTTCCTGGTGGGGCTGAGCATCACCACCCTGACGACCGCCTTCATCGCCTGCGCGATGTCCTGCTGCTGAGCCAACGATTGAATTTCCCTACCGCTATGTAGAAATATATATGGCGATAAGGTTGTCGCTCAGAGAGAAGAAAAATGAACACCGCCGTGTACGCCAAGGAAGCCGTCGGCGCGAATTACGCGCTGGAATCGATGCAATACGCCCAGGCCCGCACCTGGGAAGCCGTGGACGCCATTGCCGCCGCGATCCTCCCCGGCATGACCGAACTGGAGGCCGTCGCCATCGGCAAGCAGGTGCTCGCCGACCTGGGCATGGAGCGCATCTGGCACCCGCTGCTGATCCGCTTCGGCGCCAACACCCTGAAGACCTTCAAGCAGCGCTCCGAGGGCAACCCGGTGCTGGGCGAGAACGACATCTTCTTCATCGACATGGGCGTGGTCTGGCGCGGCCACGAGGGCGACGCGGGGGCCACCTTCGTCACCGGAGATGACCCGGAAATGGCTGCCTGCGCCGCGGCGGCGAAAACGCTGTTCGAGCACGTCGAGGCGCGCTGGCGCGAGACCAGCTGCAGCGGCGTCGAGCTCTACGACTTCGCCCACCAGCAGGCCGAGGCCATGGGCTGGAAGCTGAATCTGGATATCAAGGGCCATCGGGTCAGCGACTTTCCCCACGCCATCTACCGCGCAGGCGACCTGGGCGACTATGCCGAGCATCCCCATGGCGGCCTGTGGATCCTGGAAATCCAGCTCGCCCACCCGAACAAAGCCTATGGCGCCTTCTACGAAGACCTGCTGGCCTGACCCGGAGCCCCCGCGATGAGTGAAAACGTACTGCTGTTCTCCTACGGCACCCTGCAGGACAAGGCCGTGCAACTGGCCAGCTTCGGCCGCGAACTGCACGGCCGCGCCGACGCGCTGGTGGCCTTTCGCACCGACTGGGTGGAAATCACCGACCCGGCGGTGCTCGCCACCAGTGGCAAGACCCATCACCCCATCGTCCAGTACAGCGGCGTGGAGGCGGACCGGGTACCGGGGACGGTGTTCGAGATCACCCAGCAGGAACTGCTGGCGGCGGACGCCTATGAGGTTTCCGATTACCAGCGGATCAACGTCCAGTTGCAGTCCGGCCTTGAGGCGTGGGTCTACGTAAAGGCCTGAGGGTGTTCGTCGCACTCGTTAGGCGCGATGCATGGATTCATTAGCCTGGCTTCAGGGTTGGTTGATTGACGACCACCGAGGAGCTGCCAAGGCTCCTCCTCGAACCTACGAATACCAAGGCTTGCAGGCCAATCTCCGACTCGGCGGGGCTTGGCCTGCAGCGGGCCCGCCAAGCGATTCGATCATTCCCAGCAGTTTTCCTCATGGGTTGCCCTGGCGACGCGCCAGTAGACTGCGACCACTCGCGAGCACCATCCCAATAGACTCATTACCGAGAATCCCCTCATGAAATTGCTCACTGCCAGCGTCCTGACCCTCGCCGCCCTGCTCGCCAGCCAGGCTTCCATGGCCGAAGAGTCGCCCCTGATGACCAACCGCCTGACCACAGCCAATTATCAGGCGATGCAGGCCACCCGCGACAAGACCGACGCCGAACAGCAGACCGCACAGAACGCCCAGCCGGACGCCGAGAAAAAGGCCGGGCAGGACAAGCACTGCTGATACCGATCCACACCGGGAACGCACCGCCGTTCCCGGGACAACATCGTTGTTTTGCGCAGGAGCGAGCTTGCTCGCGAACCCGCATCCTGCCGCCCGCCCCAAGTGTGTGCCCGCCTTCTTCGCGAGCAAGCTCGCTCCTACCGATTGGCTCTCCCACAACGCCTGACCCTGGCATCATTGCGCCCTTCGCAGCACAAACATCAGCCGAACCTGATGTCAGCCCAATCAAATATGAATTTTTCCTGATGCGGCAGCCCCCTACTCTGGCCACGCGCTGCATTGACAGCGCCAGCTACTCAGCCGTCCTTTAGAGACGCGGGTTCTCGATAACAACTCCAACTGCCCCGAGGATCTCCCATGCGCCCCGTCATGCCTGGCCGTGAATCCCACTTTTCCCTGAACACCGGAGGCCGGCATGTCTGACCTTCGTACCGCTGCCAGCCAAGGCAGCAATGGCGACGAAAGCCTGCTCGCCAGCCATGGCTACCGCCAGGAACTGGACCGCGGGCTGAACCTGTGGTCGTCCTTCTCCGTCGGCTTCGCCACCATTTCCCCGGTTGTCGGCATCTACTCGGTGATGTCCCTGGGCGCCATGAGCGTCGGTCCATCCTGGGTGTGGGTGGTGCCGCTGTGCCTGCTGCTGCAACTCACCGTGGCGCTGGTGTACGCCGAACTGTCCTCGCAGTTCCCGCTGGCCGGCGGCTGCTATCAGTGGGTGCGCCGGCTGATCGGCGACCGTGCGGCCTGGTTCACCGGCTTCCTCTACCTCGCCTCCGCCCTCGCCTCGCTGACCACCGTCGCCTATCTGGGCGGTTTCTGGCTCGGACTGCTGGTGACCGGCGAGCCGCCATCGGCCAACGCTCAGGTGCTCTGTGGCGCGGCACTGCTGGCCCTGGGGCTGGGAGTGAACCTGCTCGGTATCAACCCGCTGAAGTACTTCGTCAATGCCGGCATCTTCGCCGAGGCCATCGCCTCCATCGGCATCGGTGTGCTGTTGCTGCTGTTCTTCCGCAACCACTCCTTCGAGATGCTGTTCAGCAGCCTCAATGCCCTGGAGGTCTCCGGCGGTACCTACTGGTCAGGCTTCCTCACCGCGCTGGCCGTGGGCGGCTGGGCCTTCCTCGGCTTCGACGCCTGCTCGCAGATTTCCGAGGAAACCACCGACGCCCGCGTCTCCACGCCCCGCGCCATCCTGCGTTCGATGCTGGTGGTCGGGCTGACCGTGATGCTCACCGCCTTCGCCGTCACCCTGTCATTCAAGGACCCAGCCGCCGTGGTCAGCGGGCAGATCATCGACCCGGTGACCCCGGCCGTGGTGGACGCCTTTGGCGCCTGGGCCGAGCGGCCGTTCGTGGCCATTGTGCTGGTCGCCTTCATCGCCTGCGTGGTCTCGGTGCAGACCTACATCGGCCGCGCCATCTTCGGCATGGCCCGCGATGAAATCCTCCCCGGCTCAGCCCTGCTGCGCCGCGTCGACAAGCGCAAGGTACCGATGGCGGCGATGGTCTGCAGCACCCTGTTGGCCAGCCTGGGCCTCGCGCTGGGGCTGAACGCCACGGCGGTCGGCACGCTGATCGCCTTCGGCAGCGGCGGATTCTTCTTCGTCTTCCTGATCGTCGCCGCCAGCGCGCTGTATGCCCGCCTGAGCGGCCGCTGGGACCCGGACAAGGGTGCACTGAAGCTTGGCCGCAAGGGCCTGCTGGTCAACGTCATCGCGGTGGTCTGGCTGGTGTTCGAGGCAATCAACGTGGCCTGGCCGCGGGAAATGCTTGCCCCGCCCGGCGCGCCCTGGTTCCAGGTCTGGGCGGTGGTCGTGGTGTTCTCCGTCCTCGCCCTGTTCGGCCTGGCCTACCTGTTCATCGCCAAGCCGCACCGTCGCATCGCCACCAGCCTGAGCTTCGCCGGCCGCGCGGTCGGCTGAGCGGTCAGCTGAATTCCCGGCGCCGGCCTGCCCGACGCCTCATTTCCCACGCCTCCCGCCGCTGGCTTGCACAAGCCGGCACGGGCAGGTCATGCCTGAAATCCGGAGCTTGTCATGTCCACCCTGAACTACTGGAACTACCCCACGGAAATCCTCTGCGGTGTTGGTGCACTCGACCAACTGGCCGACCGCTGCCGCCTTGTCGGCATGCGCAAGCCATTGCTGGTCACCGACCCGGGCATGCTCGAACTGCCGCCGCTGCACGAAGTACGCCGCCGCCTGGAAGCCGCCGGCATCGACTACGCACTATTCCACGGTTTCTCCAGCAACCCTGCACTGGAGGAAGTCACCGCCGGCGCCGGTGCTCTGGCCGAAGGCGGCCACGATTCGCTGATCGCCCTGGGCGGCGGCAGCGCGCTGGATGCCGCGAAGGGCATCGCCCTGCTCAGCCGTGATGCGAACGGCCTGCAGCATTTCGAATGGTCGCAGCTGATCGAGCGTTACCCGACCCTGGGCGACCATCCTGACCTCGGCCTGCCGCCACTGATCGCCATTCCCACCACCGCCGGCACCGGCTCCGAGCTGGGTCGCGAGGCGGTACTGACCGATACGGCGCGCGGCATCAAGATCGTCGTCGGCCATCGCGAACTGCTGGCCCGCTCGGTGATCCTCGACCCGGCGCTGACCGTCGGCCTGCCGAAGTCGCTCACCGCCGCCACCGGCATGGACGCCCTGACCCATCACCTGGAATCGCTGTTCTCGCCGCTCTACCACCCGATGTCCGCCGGCGTCGCCATTGAAGGCGTGCGCCTGGTGAAGGAGCACCTGCAACGCGCCGTGCACAACGGCACCGACCTGGCTGCCCGCGAAGGCATGCTGGTGGCCTCCGCCAGCGCCGCCGTGGCGTTCCAGAAAGGACTGGGCGGCGTACATGCGCTGGCCCACCCGCTGGGCGCGAAACACCACAAGCACCACGGCCTGCTCAATGCGGTGCTGCTGCCTTACCTGCTGGTGGCCAACCGCGCCGCCATCGAAGCCGACGCCACGCGTCTCGCCCGTTACCTGGAGCTGCCGGAAGCGAACTTCGACGGCCTGCTCGGCTGGGTGCTGGAATTGCGTTCGGCGGTGGGCATTCCCCACACGCTCAAGGAGCTGGGCCTCAATGGCGAGGATGCGCAATGGGTCGGAGAACAGGCGGTGGCGGACATCTCCTCCTCCGAGACCAACGCCCTGCCGCTGCAAGCAGAGGACTACTCGCGCATCTACCTCAACGCAGTCAACGGCGTGCTCGCCTGAGGACTAGCCGAGGCCGTGCACGCTCAGCAGGTCTTCGATGAAGGCACGGGCGGCCTCGCTGCGCGGCCGCCCGGCGTAGGTGATCATGCTGTGGGTCACCTCGTAGCAGAGCTTTTCCGGTAGCAGCGGCTTCATCCGCCCGCGCTCGACCCAGATGTTCGCATAATGGGTCGGCAGATAGCCCAGGTGCGTACCGGCCAGCACCGAATGCGCCACCGCCTCCATGTGATGTGCAGTGGCGCTGCTGCGTTCGGGGCGGAACGGCAGCTCCTGGTCCGCCGGCAGGAAGCCGTGGCGCACCCAGTTGTAGTCGGCGATCTGCTTGAGCGTCGGCTTGCGCGCCGTGAACAGCGGGTGGCGCTCGCCGCAGAACACTCCGATCTCCTCGGTATACAGCGGCAGGTAATCCAGGGTCGGCCGCGTGCGGCTGAAGTAGGAGATCGCCAGGTCCAGCTGACCGTCGATCACCGCCAGCTCGAGCTCCGTGGGCGAGTTCACGTAGAGGTTCAGCTGCACGTCCTGCTCGCGGCTGTGGAAGGCCGCCAGGGTCTCGTCGAAGCGCGCCTGCGGCAGGGTCGTGACGTTGTCCGCCAACCCCAGGTAAAGCTCGCCGACCAGTTGGCCGGAAAGCGCCTGCGCCTGGTCGCGGAACAGGCCGATGGCATCGAACATCGCCTGGGACGCTTCGAGAATCCGCTGACCTTTCGCCGTCAGGCGGAAGCCGCCCTTGCCGCGTTCGCACAAACGGTAGCCCAGGCGCTTTTCCAGGCTGCCGATGTGCATGCTGATATTCGACTGGCTCATGTTCAGCTCGGCCTGCGCCGCGGTGAAGCCGCCGCACTTCACCACGGAGGCGAAGATGCGCAGCAGGCGCAGATCGAGGTCGGTGAAATTCCTGAGCATGGGCAGAGTCCGGCGCTGGGCGGGCGGCTAGTCTACTGCACAGGGCACGGCCAGTCCCGCTGGTGCGATCCGATGGAATCCCCGGCGTGCCCGCGAGTCCCTGGTCGGGTATCCCTGATGGAGAGAAGCCATGCTGCTCGAAGGTTCCTGCCACTGCGGCGCCGTGCACTTCAGCCTGCACAGCGCCCATCCTTACCCCTACCAGCGCTGCTACTGCTCGATCTGCCGCAAGACCCAGGGCGGTGGCGGCTACGCGATCAACCTCGGCGGTGATGCCGCCAGCCTCAAGGTGCGCGGACGCAAGCACATCAGCATCTATCACGCGAAGATTCGCGAGGAAGGCCAGCGCACCCGCACCAGCGGCGCCGAACGGCATTTCTGCAACCAGTGCGGCAGCGGCCTATGGCTCTACGATTCGCGCTGGCCGGAGCTGATCCACCCTTTCGCCTCGGCCATCGACACGCCCTTGCCGGTACCGCCCGAGCATACGCATCTGCTGCTGCGCTCGAAGGCCAGCTGGGTCGAGGTAGAGGCTGGCCCGCACGACCTGCAATTCGATGACTACCCGCAGGAGTCCATCGCCCAGTGGCACCAGCGCCTCGGCCTGGAAAAGTGAGCGTCAGGCCCGCCAGAACGGCTTGGCGATCTCCAGCGCCACCTGGCGGCGGGTCAGGCCGATGTCCTCGACCAGGTGCGGATTGGCTCTGGCCATGCTGGCGAGCTGGCGACGAACCCGGGTTCGCGCCCGCCAGAGCGCGAGCAGTCCCAGCAAGGCCGGCAGGCTGAACGGCCTGAATGAAGCTTCCGACAGCAGCAGGCGGGGAGTATCGTTCATGGCAACCTCCATTCGACTCGTGCCTCATGGGGCCGAGCATGGCGGTCGCTCACAGCGCCGTCCTCAAGCGGCGCCAAACACTTCCAAAAACTTGCAAAGGGGGCGTCATGCTGCAATCGCGTCTGGCTTTCGGCCCCTTCGTGCTCGATGGCCCTACCGGCATTCTCAAGCGCGACGAGGAGCCCGTCGCCATCGGTTTTCGCGCACTGAACCTGCTGCAGACGCTGCTGGAGCGGCCCGGTGAAATCCGCACCAAAGCCGAACTGATGGATGCCACCTGGCCGGGCCTGGTGGTCGAGGAAGGCAACCTCACGGTGCAGATCGCCCAGTTGCGCAAGGTGCTCGGCGAAACGCCGGACGGCACCCCGTGGATCACCACCGTGCCCCGCATCGGCTACCGCTTCAGCGGCGCCGTTCAGCGTCTGGCCGATGCGCCGCGCGTGACACCGGCTCTACCGGAAGAGCCCTCCATCGCCGTGCTGCCCTTCGTCAACCTCGGCGACGACCCGCAGCAGGCCGTCTTCGCCGACGGCCTCAGCGAAGACCTGACCACCGAGCTGTCGCGCGTCGGCGGGCTGTTTGTCATCGCCCGCACCTCGGCCTTCGCCTACAAGGGCAAGGCCATGGATGTACGCGAGATCGCCCGCGAGCTGGGCGTCCGCTATCTCCTCGAAGGCAGCGCCCGGCGTGCCGATGCGCGCGTGCGGATCAACGCCCAGCTGGTGGACGCCAGCACTGGCGAACATGTCTGGGCCGAACGATTCGAGAGCCGCATGGAAGACCTCTTCGACCTGCAGGACCAGGTCACCGGGCAGATCGTCCAGGCCCTGCTCGGCCACCTGCGTACACCACTGCCGCGCAACCGGCCGAAGAACCTGGAAGCCTATGAACTCTGCGTACGCGCCCGCCAGTTGATGGACGATTCGCCGCTGGCCGCGCGCGAAGCGCACCTGATGCTGAGCCGAGCCATTGCCCTCGACCCGCAGTACGCCGAGGCGCGGCGCTGGCTGGCGATGAACCACTGGATGGGCTGGATACACAGCGGCGGCCCGACCGCGCTGGAGCGCGAAACCGCCGTGGCACAGGCGCGCGAAGCGGTGAGCATCGACCCCAACGATTCGGGCTGTCGCTGGAGCCTGGCGTACCTGCTGACCTACGAACGCCAGTACAGCGAAGCCGACGCGCAGTTCCAGCAGGCAATCGAGCTGGACCCCAACGACGCCGACGCCTGGACGGCGCTGTCCGACGTCATGGTGCTGGCCGGGCGCACCGCTGAAGGCCTGGCGCACATCCGCCGGGCCTTTCGCCTCAACCCCTTCCCCGCTGGCTGGTACTACCTGACGCTGGGCCAGGCGCAGTACGCGGCGCGCGATTACCTGGGCGCGATCCAGACCCTGCGCCGCAACGAAACCTACCGCAGCAGCTCGCGGCGCTTCCTCGCCGCCAGCCTTGCCCAGTTGGGCCGGCTGGACGAAGCCCGCGCGGAAACCGAGTTCTTCCTGGTCACCAACCCGAACTTCACCATCCGCCACTGGGTAGAGACCGAGCCGCTGCGCGATGCAGCCGTGCGCGAACACTTCGTCGAAGGCTTCCGCAAGGCCGGCCTGCCCGACTGAGTACGCGCCAGCCGCCCTCACGGCAGCCGGCGCGGCTCGCCTCAGGTCGGCAGTAGCCCGGCCTTTGCCGCCATGGTCAGGGCCAGGTCCTCGATCATGTCTTCCTGGCCGCCCACGGTGCCACGTCGCCCCAGTTCCACCAGCAGGTCACGGGCGGAGATGGCATAACGGGCCTCGGCGCGCTTGGCGAACAGCAGGAAGGAGCTGTACACGCCGGCGTAACCCAGGGTCAGCGCGTCGCGATCGAGGCGGATCGGCTGGTCCATCATCGGCACCACACGGTCCTCGGCGACATCCATGATGCCGTAGAGGTCGACCCCGCAATCCACCCCCATGCGTTTGAGCACGGCGACGAAGACTTCCAGCGGCGTATTGCCGGCGCCCGCGCCCAGACCGGCCACCGAGCCATCGATGCGCGCGGCACCGGCCTCGATGGCAGCCAGGGAGTTGGCGATGGCCATGCCCAGGTTGTGGTGGCCGTGGAAACCGACCTCGGTCTGCGGCTTCAGCTCGGCGCGCAGCAGGCCGATCTTCTGGCTGACCTCGGCGGGCAGCATGTAGCCGGCCGAGTCGGTGCAGTAGATGCAGTTGGCGCCGAAGCTTTCCATCAGCCGCGCCTGCTCCAGCAGCTGCTCGGCGCTGACCATGTGCGCCATCATCAGGAAGCCCACGGTGTCCAGGCCCATCTCGCGGGACATGCCGATGTGCTGCTCGGAGACGTCCGCTTCGGTGCAATGGGTCGCCACACGGATGGTGGAGACGCCACAGCCGTGCGCCATCTTCAGGTGCTCGACGGTGCCGATGCCCGGCAGCAGCAGCGCCGAGACCTTGGCTTGCTTGAGCCTGGGAATCACCGCCTCGAAATACTCGCGGTCGGTGTGGGCCGGGAAGCCGTAGTTCACCGAGGCGCCGCCCAGGCCGTCGCCGTGGGTGATCTCGATCAGCGGCACGCCGGCTTCGTCCAGGCCGGTGGCCACGGACACCATCTGCTCCAGGCTGATCTGGTGGCGCTTGGCATGCATGCCGTCGCGCAGGCTCATGTCGTGCAGGCGGACCTTCTTACCTTGCAGGTTCATGGTCATTCTCCTTAGCGGGCCGGCAATTGCAGGGCGCCCTGGTGGGCTTGTTCGGCGAACATCTCGGCGGTGCGCAGGCCGGCGGCGGTCATGATGTCGAGGTTGCCGGCGGACTTGGGCAGGTAATCGCCCAGGCCCTCCACTTCCAGGTACACCGAGACGCGGTTGCCCTCGAACACCGGGCCGTTGATCAGCTTGTAGCCCGGCACGTAGCGCTGCACCTCGCGGATCATCTCGTGCACCGAGGCGCGGATGGCGCCCTGGTCCGGCGTGCCAGCCGTCAGGCAGTGGATGGTGTCGCGCATCATCAGCGGCGGCTCGGCCGGGTTGATCACGATGATCGCCTTGCCCTGCTTCGCCCCGCCGACCTGCTCGATGGCGCCTGACGTGGTGCGGGTGAACTCGTCGATGTTCTTGCGCGTGCCCGGTCCCACCGAACGGGACGACACAGTAGCGACGATCTCGGCATAGTCCACCGGCTGTACCCGCGAGACCGCCGCCACCATCGGGATGGTGGCCTGGCCGCCGCAGGTGACCATGTTGACGTTCATCGCCAGGTTGCCGGCGTGCTCGGCGAGGTTCACCGGCGGCACGCAGAATGGGCCGATGGCGGCCGGGGTCAGGTCGACCATGATCACGCCCAGCGCGTTGAGCTTGCGGCTGTTCTCGGCGTGGACGTAGGCGGAGGTGGCATCGAAGGCGATGCGGATGTCGTCGTCCAGCACGTGCGGCAGCAGGCCGTCGACGCCGTCGGCAGTGGTCTTCAGGCCGAAGTCACGGGCGCGCGCCAGGCCGTCGGAAGATGGGTCGACGCCGACCATCCAGACCGGTTCGATCCAGTCGGAGCGGCGCATCTTCATCAGCAGGTCGGTGCCGATGTTGCCGGGGCCGATAATCGCGGCCCGTAGTTTCTTGCTCATGGGTGACTCCTATGCACGGAAGGACACCTGGGCGCTGCCCAGGCCGTCGATGTCCAGTTCGAAACGGTCGCCCGCCTTGGCCGGCTCCAGCGGCACCAGCGATCCGGAAAGGATGATTTCGCCGGCCTTGAAGGGGATGCCGAAGGCGCCCAGGGTGTTGGCCAGCCAGGCCACGGCGGTGAGCGGGTTGCCCTGTACCGCCGAGCCCAGGCCCTCGCTGATCTGCACGCCGTTCTTGCGCACGCGCATGCGCAGGTTGGGCAGGTCCAGCTCACGCGGATCACGCTCCACCTCGCCGAGCACGAACACGCCGCAGGAGGCGTTGTCGGCCACGGTGTCCTGGATGCGGATCTTCCAGTCGTGGATGCGCGAGTCGACGATCTCGAAGCAGGCCATCACGCATTCGGTGGCCTCCAGGACGTCGGCCTCGGTGACGCCCGGCCCCTTGAGGTCGCGCTTGAGGCGGAAGGCAATCTCACCCTCGGCGCGCGGCTGGATCAGGCGGTTCTCCGACAGCGAAAGGTCGGCGCCGTTGGCGAACCACATCCTGCGGGTGATGAAGCCGAAGTCCGGTTGGTGCACGTTGAGCATGCGCTGCACGGCCTCGGAGGTGACGCCGATCTTCTTGCCGACCAGTTCGTCGCCGTCGGCCAGGCGCCGTTGCAGCATGTGCTGGGAGATGCGGTAGGCGTCCTCGATGCCGATCTGCGCCCAGCGCTCGGTCAGCGGCGCCAGGGTGCGGCCCTCGACCAGGGCGGCGTAGAGTTCGTCGGCGTGCTGCCGCTGGAGAGCCTCGCTCATGCCGCGGTCTCCTCGAGGAAGGCCAGCACTTCGCGATTGAACAGCGCGCGGTGCTCGACCATCACCCAGTGCCCGCACTCGCTGAGCAGCACGAAGCGGATGTTGCGGCAGGCGTCCATCAGTGTCTGTGCGCCGCTGGCGGGGCAGAACTTGTCGTTCATGCCCCAGAAGCCAAGGATCGGGCAGGACAGTTCGGCCACGCGCCCGGCCAGGTTCGGCACCTGCATGCGGGTCAGCACGCAGCGCGGCTGTTCCAGCACCACGGCGACGCGCTCGTTGACCGTCTCGTCGCTGATCTGCGCGGGATCGAAGAGCTGCAGCGAGAGCAGGCGGCGCATGCCGTCGGCATCGTTCAGCTCGCCGTTGGCGAAGGCGGCGCCCATCTTCTGGATGCCTTCCATCTGCAGGTAGTACTGCTCCTTCTCCATCAACCCGCCGGGCGCCATCAGCACCAGGCGCGCAATGCGTTGCGGATGGTCGAGGGCCATCTTGATGGCGATGGCGCCGCCCAGGGAGTTGCCCACCAGGGTGCAGCGGGCAATGCCCAGCGCGTCGAGCAGGCCGAACAGGGCATCGACGAAGAAGTCCAGGGTGTAGTCGGTTTCTGGCTTGTCACTGGCGCCGTAGCCGGGCAGGTCCGGCACCAGCACGCGGTGGCCGGCGGTAGCGAACTCCGGGTAGTTCAGCTTGAAGTTGCTGTGGCCGCTGGCGCCGGGGCCGCTGCCATGGATGAACAGCACGGCATCGCCGCTGCCGCTGTCCAGGTAATGCAATCGGAGTCCGTCGTTGAGGGTGACGAAGTGTCCTTGCGGCAAGACGGCCATGGCATCGCTCCAGGGGGAATGTGCCGGGATTATTTCGGCGCCTGGCCGGGCGACACATCGTCCGAGAGGACTACGGGTCCCGCCGGAGCATTTCGTAGGAGCGAGTGGGACGCCTAGTTCTTGCTCGCGAACAGCTGTTCCCGGCAGCTCCGGCGCTGGGCGGGTTCGCGAGCAAGCTCGCTCCTACAAAAGAGCCGCCCCGTACATGTGCTGGATATTGTCCGCTCTCCCCTAGTCCCTTCGGACGTGGGCGCCAGAGACCGGCGCGCCTAGGCTGCAAGCCTTCCCCATCGAGGAGTGGACATGACGAGAGCAATGGATTTCAGCGGCCAGGTGGTGCTGGTCACTGGCGGCGGCAAGGGCGTGGGCCGGGGCATCAGCCAGCGGTTCCTGGAACAGGGTGCCGAGGTGGTGATCTGCGGGCGTGAAGCGCCTGAGCAGTTGCCTAGTCACGACGGACGCGAAGCCTGGTTCATCCCTTGTGACGTACGCGACTTCGAGCAGTTGCAAGCCTTGATCGCGGCCATCGACGAGCGCCACGGTCGGCTGGACGTACTGGTCAACAACGCCGGCGGCGCGCCCCACGCCGACGCTGCCGACGCCTCGCCGCGTTTCTTCGAAGCCATTGTCCGGCTCAACCTGCTGGCGCCGCTGAACCTCTGTCAGCTGGCCAATCAGCGCATGCAGCAGCAGGCCGACGGAGGCTCGATCATCAACATCTGCAGCGTCAGCGCTACCCGCCCATCGCCCGGCACTGCCGCTTATGGCGCGGCCAAGGCAGGGCTGCTCAACCTGGGTCGCTCGCTGGCGGTGGAATGGGCACCGAAGGTCCGGGTGAACGCAGTGATCGGCGGGCTGATCCGCACCGAGCAAAGCCACCTGCATTACGGCAACGAAGACGGCCTGCAACGGGTAGCCGCCACGGTTCCGCTGGGACGCCTCGCCGAGCCGGGTGATATCGGCGATGCCTGCCTGTATCTTGCTTCCCCGTTGGCCGCCTATGTCAGTGGCGCCGAAATTGCCTTGCACGGCGGCGGCGAACGCCCCGCCTTCCTCGACGCGGCACAGGGATGACGCCATGCTCAGCGCTCGACACGAATTGATCATCGACCTGCCCCACGATGCCGCCTGGGCGCGCCTGCGCGACCTGAGCCTGGCACCACACTACGTGCCGGGCCTGACCGGCTGCGACTTCCACCCCGGCCCGCGTGAAGGTCTCGGCGCCAGCCGCCGGGTACACATGAAACGCGGTTTCCTCGATGAAAGCGTGGTCGATTGGCGCGAAGGCCAGGGCCTGGTGCTGCGCCTGCACCGCGCCGAGCAGGGACCGCCCTTCCCGTTCCGCCAGGCCAGTTTCCGCTATGCGCTGCTCCCCGAAGGTAATGCGCACACCCGACTGGTCCTGAGCCTGGACGGCGATCTGCGTGGCGGGCGCCTGGGTGAATGGCTGCTGGCCGGCGCGCTGCGGCGGACCGTGGCGAAGATCGCGGTGAACCTCAAGGCCTTCTACGAAACCGGCAAGACGCAGAACGCAGACTTCACCGGCAGATAAACCGCCCCCCAGTAGGAGCGAGCTTGCTCGCGAACCTGGGCCCCTCAGCGGAGTCTGTTCGCGAGCAAGCTCGCTCCTACGAAGAGCCTCACCGCAGGGCGCGCACATTCCACGCTAGTCGCCTGCTTCACTCCATCGGCGTACAACCGCAAACGGTTGTACGCCCTACCGTAGGGCGTATAACGCTCCGCGTTATACGCCGCCTTCACTCCGGCCTCTGCTCCAGGTTGAGATCGCCCCAGTACGCCTTCATGCTGCGAATAAGGCCACGCTCGTCGAACTCCATCACGTCGATCACATGCAGGCTGCACGGCGCGCCGTTCCAGTTCAGGTCGATGCGGAACGGCATGGCGCCGCAACCGTTGCCGGTGACCCGAACCGGCCCGGTGAGCTGGGCGCTGACTTCGGCGCGGCCGAGCCCCTCGCGGTAGAAGCGAGCGATGGCCTCGATTCCCACCTGAGGCCCGGCGCCCACCGGGTCCTCGACCACCGCGTCATCGGCGTAGAGCGAGAGGATGCCGTCGATGTCGCCGGCATCCACCAGTTCCACGTAGCGCGCCATGCGCCGGCGGATCAGCTGGGCATCCATCAGGCCACCTCGAACAGCGCGGCCGCGCCCATGCCGCCGCCGATGCACATGCTCACCACCACGTAGCGCACGCCCCGACGACGCCCCTCCAGCAGCGCGTGGCCAGCCATGCGCGCCCCGGACATGCCGAACGGATGGCCGATGGCGATGGCGCCGCCGTTGACGTTCAGGCGTTCGTCGGGGATGCCCAGCTTGTCCTGGCAGAACAGCACCTGGCAGGCGAAGGCTTCGTTGAGTTCCCACAGACCGATATCGTCCACCTTCAGTCCATGACGCTTGAGCAGCCTGGGTACCGCAAAGACCGGGCCGATGCCCATCTCGTCGGCGTTGCAGCCGGCCACCGCCAGGCCACGGTAGATGCCCAGCGGTTGTAGACCGCGGCGCTCGGCCTCGCGGGCCTCCATCAGCAGCGAGGCCGAGGCGCCGTCGGAGAGTTGGGATGCGTTGCCGGCGGTGATGAATCTACCCGCTTCGCTCCACTGGCCACCCTGCCACACCGGCTCCAGAGCGGCGAGGCTGGCCAGACTGGTGTCGACGCGGTTGCATTCGTCGCGTTCGATCAGCACGGCTTCGTGGCGGCTTTCGCCGGTGGCCTTGTCCACCACCAGGCGTTGCGCGCGCATCGGCATAATCTCGTTGGCAAACAGCCCGTCGCGTTGCGCCGCCGCCGTGCGCTGCTGGCTGCGCAGCGAATAGGCGTCCTGGGCCTCGCGGCTGATGCCGTAGCGCGCCGCCACGATTTCGGCTGTTTCGATCATCGGGATGTAGGCCGCCGGGTCGCGCGCCAGCACGGCCTGCGACTGATTGCGGTAGGCGTTCTTGTGCTTGTTCTGCACCAGTGAGATGGACTCCAGGCCACCCGCCACGGCGATGTCCAGTTCGTTACAGGCGATGGACTTTGCAGCGATGGCGATGCTCATCAGACCGGAGGCGCACTGGCGCTCCACCGCCATGCCGGCCACGCTCGAGGGCAGGCCGCCGGCGATGGCGCAGAGACGGCCAAGGTTGTAGGCCTGGGTGCCCTGCTGCGCGGCGGCGCCGATGATGACGTCCTCCACCTCGCCCGGCTCGACGCCGGCGCGGCGCACCACTTCGGCCACCACTGCGCCGCCCATGGCGGGCGCCTCGGTGTCGTTGAAGGCGCCACGGAAGGCCTTGCCGATGGCGGTGCGGGCGGTGGAGACGATGACGGCTTCTCTCATGATGGGTTCCTTCGGAAGTACTGGGTTGGCACCCTGTAGGAGCGAGCTTGCTCGCGAACAGCCCCGCTGCGACGCCGGTTCGCGAGCAAGCTCGCTCCTACAAGAGCCGGTTAGGCCGGGTAGTCCTTCAAACGGGGTAGTAACGGCTGATGGTGTCCACCACGCAGCCGGGGCGGTCTTCGCCCTCGATCTCGACGCTGATGCGCACGGTGGCCTGCACCGCGCCCTTCACCGCCTCGGCGGCGACCAGCTCGGCACGGCCGCGCACGCGGACGCCGGCCTTGACCACGCTGGGGAAGCGCACACGGTCGCAGCCGTAATTGACGCCCATGGCAATGCCGCGCACCTCGATGATCTGCGGCAGGAACAGGTTGACCAACGACAGCGTCAGGTAACCGTGGGCAATGCAGGTGCCGTAGGGGCCGCTGGCTGCGCGCACGGGGTCGACGTGAATCCACTGGTGGTCGCCGGTGGCCTCGGCGAACTGGTCGATGCGCGACTGCTCGACAGTGATCCAGTCGCTCTCGCCGAGGGCTTCGCCAATGCAGGCCAACAGTTGCTCGGGGTGCTCGAAGACACGCGTCATGTCAGGCCCTCTGGCTGGAGACCGACAGCACTTCGCCGGTCATGTAGGAGCTGTAGTCGCTGGCCAGGAACATCATCACATTGGCGATTTCCCAGACCTCCGCCGCACGGCCAAAAGCCTCTGTGGACGCGAGCTTTTCCAGCAGTTCCTGGGGAGCGGATTTGCGCAGGAAATCGTGCAGCGCGATGCTCGGGCTCACCGCGTTGATGCGCACGCCGTGCTCCGCCGCCTCCAGCGCGGCGCAGCGAGTCAGCGCCATCACCCCGGCCTTGGCGGCGGCGTAGTGGCTCTGCTCCTTCTGCGCACGCCAGCCGAGCACCGAGGCGTTGTTGACGATGGCGCCGGCGCGGCGCTCCATCATGTACGGCAGCATGGCGCGGGTCATGCGCATGGTGCCGGTGAGCGTCACGTCGAGGACGCGATTCCATTCTTCGTCGGTCATCTCCACCAGCGAGCGCGAGCCGCCCAGGCCGGCGTTATTGATCAGCACGTCGACGCCACCCATACGTTCCTCGGCGGCGGCCACCAGGGCACGCACCTGCTCCTCGTTGGTGACGTTGCAGACCTGCCCGTACACCGCCTGCAGTCCGCAGGCCTGGCGGATGCGCTCCACCGCTTCGTTCAGGCGCCCTTCATGGATGTCGCTGATCATCAGCGCCCGGCAGCCTTCCTCGGCGGCACGCAAGGCGGCGGAAAAGCCGATGCCAGCGCCGGCGGCAGCGGTGATCAGCACCGACTTGCCGCGCAGCAGGCCACGGCCGGATACGTATTCGGGTTTGAGCATGAGTGCGATCTCCTAGCGAGGCACCTTGGGTTCTCTGGGCAGGCCGAGCGCACGCTCGGCGATCAGGTTGCGCTGGATCTCGTTGCTGCCGCCGTAAATGGTGTCGGAGCGACTGAACAGGAACAGGCCCTGCAGTCGGCTGAGCTGATACGGCGAGCCGTCGAGGATTTCCGCCTCGGCGCCGAGCACGTCCATCGCCAGCTTGCCCAGGCGCGCATGCCACTCGGACCAGCACAGCTTGTAGATCAGCGCCTCGGGCCGCAGGCTGCCGTCCTGCGCGCCGGAGAGCATGCGCAGCGAGTTGTAGCGCAGCACCTTGAGCCCGCCCCAGGCCTCAGCCAGACGCTGGCGCAACAGCGGGTCGCGGGCGGCGCCGTTGGCACGGGCAATGCGGATGATCTCGTTCAGTTCGTTGTGGAACTGCATCTGCTGGCCGAGGGTGGACACGCCGCGCTCGAAGCCGAGCAGCGCCATGGCGATCCTCCAACCGTCGCCGGGTGCGCCGAGCAGGTTCTCGGCAGCCGTCTCGGCGTCGTCGAAGAACACCTCGTTGAATTCGGAAGTTCCGGTGAGCTGCTCGATCGGCCTTACGCTGATGCCCGGCTGGTGCATCGGCACCAGCAGGAAGCAAAGGCCGTGGTGGCCGACACTGCCCGGCTCACTGCGGGCGATGACGAAGCACCAGTCGGATTCGTGGGCCAGCGAGGTCCAGACCTTCTGCCCGTTGATGCGCCAGACGCCGCGCTCGGTGTCGAAGGTGGCGCGGGTCTTGACCGCCGCCAGGTCGGAGCCGGCGCCCGGCTCGGAGTAGCCCTGGCACCAGAACTCCCGGCCGTTGACGATGCCCGGCAGCAACCGGCGTTTTTGCTCGTCGGTGCCGAAGGCGGCGATGGTCGGGCCAGCCAGGCCCTCGCCGATGTGCCCCATGCGGCCGGGGCCGCCGGCACGGGCATATTCCTCGTGGAAGATCACCTGCTGGTTGATCGACAGGCCGCGTCCACCGTGCTCCTTCGTCCAGCCCACGCAGGTCCAGCCGCCCTCGGCGAGCTTGCGCTCCCAGGCTTTGCGCTCCTCGGGGAAGCTGTGTTCGTCGCCCGGGCCGCCACGGAAACGCAGCGACTCGAACTCGCCATGCAGGTTGTCCGCCAGCCACTGGGCGGCTTCGGCGCGGAAGGCCTCGTCGGCGGCGTCGAATCCGATCTTCATGGGCGGTCCTCCAGGATGGCGGCAGCGATGCGCTCGCGGTGCCAGGCCGGCGTGCCGAACAAGCTTTCGCCGGCACGGGCGCGTTTGAAATACAGGTGCGGGTCGTACTCCCAGGTGAAGCCGACTCCGCCGTGCAGCTGGATCGCCTCGGCAGCGCAATGGAAGAAGGCTTCCGAGGCGCCGGACTTGGCCAGCGCGGCGGCCAGCGGCAGTTCGGCGGCGAGTGCCAGATCGCCCTCGAGGTCCAGCGCTTGCTGGGCGACACAGGCGGCGTAGTAGAGCGCGGAGCGCGCGCACTCGACCTGCAGCATCATGTCCGCCATGCGGTGCTTGAGCGCCTGGAAGCTGCCCACCGGGCGACCGAACTGCTGGCGTTCGCGGGTGTAGGCGACGCTCAGGTCCAGCGCCTGCTGGGCACCGCCGACCTGCTCGGCGGCGAGGGCAATGGCGGCCAATTGCACAACGGTTTGCAGCTTCGGCCAGGCGGCGCCCGCTGTTCCGAGCAACGCATCGGCGGGGAGATAGAGGTGCTGCAGCTCGATCTCCGCGAGCTGCCGGGTCTGGTCCAGGGTCGGCAAGGCGCAGCGCTGCAATCCGCTGCTGATCGCGGGAACGGCGAACAGGCAGATGCCCTCCTCGCCCCCGCTACCGGCGAGGCGCGCGGGGATCAGCAGCAGATCGGCACTGTGGCCATCGAGCACCGGGCGCAGACGGCCTTCCAGCACAAAGCCTTCGCCTTCCTTGCGCGCCTGGATTTGCACCGCGCTCACCTCCGGGGCACCTTCAGCGCCCAGCGCCAGGGCGGCGGTGAGGCTGCCTTCGGCCAGGCCGGGCAGCCAGCGGGCCTGCTGCTCCGCGTTGCCGAGCACGCGCAAGGCACACACGGCCAGGGTGCTGGCGAAGAACGGCAACGACGCCAGGCGGCGCCCCAGTTGCTCCTGGACGATAGCCAGCTCGACGAAGCCCAGCCCCAGGCCACCGTGGGCCTCGGGTACCAGCAACGCCTGCCAGCCAAGCTCATCGCGAATACGCTGCCAGAGCGCCCGGTCATGGCAGCCGGCAGCCATCGCCGCGCGTACGGCACTGGAGGGTAAAGCATCGGCGAGAAAGCCTTCCGCACTGTCGCGGATCATCAGCTGCTCGTCGGTGAAGGCGAATTCCATGGGAAGCGGCCCTGTGGTGTCGGATGGGCGCAGTCTGGCGGGAGATGCTCGGGCGGGAATCGTCCGAATGGACGTGGGAAGGAAACGCGAGGAGCCAGGGTACCTGTAGGAGCGAGCTTGCTCGCGAATGGCCCTGCAGCGGGGCCCGGTTCGCGAGCAAGCTCGCTCCTACGAAGAGCAGACGATTCAGTGCCGTACACCTTCTGCGCCGGCACGGCGAGCGCGATCAGTTCTTCCACGGAGAAAGACCTGTCAGCTGTAGCGGAGCAATCCTGCCCAGTGGGGCATTAAGCGGCTGGGAACCTGTAGGAGCGAGCTTGCTCGCTCCTACGAAGAGCAGGCGATCAAGTGCCGTACACCTTCTGCGCCGGCACGGCGAGCGCGATCAGTTCTTCCACGGAGAAAGACCTGTCAGCTGTAGCGGAGCAATCCTGCCCTGTGAGGCATCAAGCGGCTGGGAACCTGTAGGAGCGAGCTTGCTCGCGAATGGCCCCTGCAGCGGAGCCTGGTTCGCGAGCAAGCTCGCTCCTACGAAGAGCAGACGATCAAGTGCCGTACACCTTCTGCGCCGGCACGGCGAGCTCGATCAGTTCGCTGACCACGCCACCGATCTCCGCCGGCAGCCAGCGCGCGCCCTTGTCGCGTTCCGGGCCACGGCGCCAGCCGTCGCCAAGGGACAGCTTGCCGCCTTCCACTTCGAACAGGCGGCCGGTGACCTGTTGGGAGTCCTCGCTGACCAGCCAGGCCACCAGCGGCGCGACGTTTTCCGGGGCGAAGTGGTCGAAGCCCTCCTGCGGTTTCTTCATCACGTCGGCGAACACCTGTTCGGTCATGCCGGTACGTGCGGCCGGGGCCAGGGCGTTGGCGGTGATGCCATAGCGCGCCAGCTCGGCGGCCTGCACCAGGGTCAAGGATGCGATGCCGCCCTTGGCCGCCGAGTAATTGGATTGGCCAATGGAGCCCTGCAGCCCGGCACCCGAGCTGGTGTTGATGATCCGCGCGCGCACCGTCGCGCCCGCCTTGGCCTGGTCGCGCCAGTGGTGGACGGCGTGGCTGGCGATGCAGAAGTGCCCCTTGAGGTGCACGCTCATCACCGCGTCCCAGTCGGCCTCGGTGAGGCTGGCGAACATCCGGTCGCGGCAGATGCCGGCGTTGTTCACCACCGCGTGCAGCTCACCA
This sequence comes from Pseudomonas sp. NY15435, assembly GCF_048068295.1. Taxonomy (NCBI): domain Bacteria; kingdom Pseudomonadati; phylum Pseudomonadota; class Gammaproteobacteria; order Pseudomonadales; family Pseudomonadaceae; genus Pseudomonas; species Pseudomonas sp. NY15435. Next base: position 97,116 of record NZ_JBLUQA010000009.1, on the reverse strand, counting down.
AAGGCGTCGATGGCGGCGCGAACGATCTCGCCGGCCTCCGTGTAGTCGGTGATGTCGTGGCAGTCGCCGATGGCCTCGCCACCCTGGTCGCGGATCAGCGCGACCACCCCGGTCACGGCTTCGCGATTGATGTCGTTGACCACCACTTTAGCGCCCTCGGCCGCCAGGGCCAGGGCGTAGGCGCGGCCAAGGCCGCCACCTGCGCCGGTGATGATGACGACGCGGTCTTTGCAGATTTGCATGGGGTTCTCCTGAAAGCTTAGTACCAGAGCGAGCACCCTCTCCCCAACCCTGGCTACGCGCCCCGCTCCGAAGGGATAGGGGCCGTCCGTGCAGCGGAGGTGGCCTGAGGTTCGGCCTGCTTGCTTCGTGGCCAGGGAAATGGTCGCGTTACAGCCGTTCGATGATGGTGACGTTGGCTTGACCCCCGCCCTCGCACATGGTCTGCAGGCCATAGCGGCCGCCGCTGCGTTCCAGCTCGTGGAGCAGCGTGGTCATCAGCCGCGCGCCGGTGGCGCCCAGCGGGTGCCCGAGGGCGATGGCGCCGCCGTTGACGTTGGTGCGCTCATGCGGGTAGCCGGTTTCCTGCAGCCAGGCCATGACCACCGAAGCGAAGGCTTCGTTGATCTCTACCCGGTCGATGTCGTCCAGGCGCATGCCGGCTTTTTTAAGCGCGTACTCGGTAGCCGGGATCGGCGCGGTGAGCATCCACACCGGGTCGGCGGCACGCACGCTGAGGTGGTGGATGCGCGCCCGCGGCGTCAGGTTGTAGCGCTTGAGTGCGCGCTCGGAGACGATGAGCAGCGCACTGGCAGCATCACAGGTCTGGCTGGAAACGCCCGCCGTGACACGGTCGCAGCCGAACAGGGTTTCCAGCTCGGCCATCTTCGCCAGGCTGGTCTGGCGCGGCGTCTCGTCGTGCTGCAGGCCGGCCAGCGGGACGATTTCGCGGGCGAAGCGGCCCGCTTCGATGGCGCGCAAGGCGCGGCGATGAGATTCCAGCGAATAGGCTTCCAGCGCTTCGCGGCTGATGTCCCACTTCTCGGCGATCATCTGCGCGGAGCGGAACTGGCTCGGCGGCGTGGCACCGTAGCGCTTCACCCAGCCTATCGAACCGCTGAAGGGATCACTGAAGCCCAGCGGCTCGGCGGCAGTCATGGCCGAGGAAATCGGAATCTGCGTCATGGTCTGCACGCCGCCGGCGATCACCACGTCCTGGGTGCCGCTCATCACTGCCTGCGCGGCGAAGTGCACGGCCTGCTGCGAGGAACCGCACTGGCGGTCCACGGTGGTGCCGGGCACGCCCTGGTCGAGGCCGGCGGCCAGCCAGGCGGTGCGGGCGATATCGCCGGCCAGCGGGCCGATGGTGTCGACGCAGCCGAAGATGACGTCGTCATAGTCCGCATCCGGGATACCGTTGCGCTGCACCAGTTCGCGCAGCACGTGGGCGCCCAGATCAGCGGCGTGGATCTGCGCCAGGCCGCCCTTGCGCTTGCCGGTGGGCGTGCGCAGGGCGTCGACTATGTAGGCTTCTGCCATGGGTATGTCCTCAACGGGCAAAGGTGTGGCCGGCGCCGGCGCTGATCGCCCCGCCGAACAGCGCCTGGCACAGCCGCGCCTTGTGCAGGCTGCGGTCGCCCCAGACCTTGTCCAGGGCCCAGGCGCGCTTCATGTACAGCTGCAGGTCGACCTCCCAGGTGTAACCCATGGCGCCGTGTACCTGGATGGCGTTCTTCGCCGCCAGTTGCGCAGCTTCCGAGCAGGCCAGGCGCGCCTGGGAGACGTGCAGCGCGGCCTGCGGATGACCCTCGGCAAGGGACTGCGCGGCGCGGTACAGCGGCGCCTTGGCGAATTCGATGAGCACCGCGACATCGGCCATCAGGTGCTTGACCGCCTGGAAGCTGCCGATCGGCTTGCCGAACTGCTTGCGCTCGAAGCTGTAGTCCACCGCCAGGTCGACCATGCGCCGGGCCAGGCCCAGTTGTTGGGCGGCGCAAGCCAGCGCACCGCGCTCGAAGGCCGCTGCCCACAAGGTGCGGGCCTGCTCGCCACGGGCAACACGGGTGGCCTCGCTGGGCGTCCAGGCCACGCTGAACAGGCGGCGTGCCGGGTCGAGCGCCAGGCTGCGGGTCAACTGCACGGCCTCGCGCGGGACGGCGTGGATGTCGTCGTGGTGACCGAGGATCAGCAGGTCGGCGACGTGGGCGTCGGCTACCAGCAGGTTGTCCGGATGGCCGAGCGCAAGCCGCGCCTGGCCGGCGGCGATGCGCCCCAGCCAGTCGGCCTTCAGCGCTTCGTGCTCGTCGCCCGTTGCAGCTAGCAGCGGCGCACTGACCAGAACGGTGTCGAGCAGCGGCTCGGCCAGCGCGGCATAGCCGCACTCCTGCGCCGGCAGCACCCAGTCGGTTTCATCCAGGCCCAGCCCGCCATGGGCTTCGGGAAGGTTCAGGGCGGTCAGGCCCAGTTCGGCGAGCTGCGCCCAGAGTTCGTCACTGCGCCCGGTCTCGCTGGCCCAGAGTTCGCGCTGGCGCTCCGGGGTCACCTGGTTGGTGAGGAAGGCGCGCACGCTGTCGTGGAAGCTCAGCTGGTCGTCGTTGAAAGTGAAGTCCATGTCCCGGCTCCTCAGGCGCGCGGCATGCCGAGCATGCGCTCGGCGATAATGTTGCGCTGGATTTCGTTGGTGCCGGCGTAGATCGGGCCGGCCAGGGAGAACAGGAAGCCGTCCAGCCAACGCCCGACTTCATCGGCCAGCGGCTCGCCCGGCAACAGTTCGGCGCGGGCGCCGAGGATGCTCAGGGCAGTGTCGTGCATGCGCTGGTCCAGCTCCGACCAGAAGATCTTGTTGGTGGAGGATTCCGGGCCGATACGGCCGCCCTGCTGCAGGCGCGAGGCGGTCATGTAGGTGCTCAGGGTGTAGGCCTCGGCGTCGAGCCAGGCGCGCATCACCGCTTCGCCGATGGTCGGGTCGCGGTCGGCTGCCGCGCGGTTTTCCTGATACAGCTGCAGCAGGCGCCGCGCAGTTTCCTGGAAGCGCGCGGGCGAACGCAGCATCAACCCGCGCTCGAAGCCGGCGGTGGACATTGCCACGTGCCAGCCCTGCCCTTCGCCACCCAGCACGTTCTCCACCGGCACCTTGACGTCATCGAAGAAGATTTCCGCGAAGCCCGGCAGGCCGTCGAGCTGGGCAATCGGGCGCACAGTGATGCCCGGCGAGTCCAGCGGCACCAGGATGAAGGTCAGCCCATGGTGACGGCTGGACGCAGGGTCCGTGCGGAACATGCCGAACAGCCAGTCGGCCCAGACCGCGCGGGTCGACCAGGTCTTCTGGCCGTTGATCACGTAGTGGTCGCCGACGCGCTCGGCACGCGAGCGGATGGCGGCCATGTCCGACCCTGCGCCCGGCTCGGACCAGCCCTGGGCCCAGACGTCCTGGCCACGCGCCATGCGCGGCAGGAAGCGCGCCTTCTGCTCCTCGCTGCCAAACTCCATGAGGGTCGGGCCGAGCAGGAAGATACCGTTCTGGTTGACCCGGCCGGGGGCGCCGGCGCGGTAGTACTCTTCTTCGAAGATCAGCCACTGGATCAGGTCGCAGCCACGGCCGCCGTAGATTTGCGGCCAGGTCACCATGCCCCAGTGGCCGTCATGCAGGCGCGCTTCCCACTCGCGGTGCAGGCGGAAACCTTCTTCGGTGTCGTACGAGGGCAAGGGGTTCTTCGGCACGTTGGCCGCCAGCCAGGCGCGGACTTCCTCGCGGAAGGCCTGTTGCTCTTTGTTGTAGTTGAGGTCCATGGGCTGCTGCCTGTGGTTGATCAGTTGAATTGCGCTTCGCGCTTCTCGACGAAGGAGTCACGCGCTTCCTGGGAATCCAGCGAGCGATAGGCTTCGAGGGTGAAGCCCTGCTCCCAGCGATACTTGTCTTCGAGGTTGCCGTCCTCGATACCGGTCAACGCTTCCTTGGCGAGCGTGATCATGGCCGGGCTCTTGGCAGCGATCCGGCGGGCCAGGTCCAGCGCCGCGTCGCGCAGCCTGTCACGCGGCACCACGCGCTCCACCGCGCCCAGCCGGTAGGCCTCATAGGCGTCTATGGGCTCGCCGGTGAAGTACATGTGGCGCACCTTCTGCACCGGGAACAGGCGCTGCAGGTGCGCGCCGCCGCCCATGGCGCCACGGTCCACCTCGGGCACGCCGAAGGTCGCGCATTCGCTGGCGACGACGATGTCCGCCGCACCGCACAGGCCGATGCCGCCGCCCAGGACGAAGCCATGCACGGCGGCGATCACCGGCTTGGGATTGCGGTGCACGGCCTTGAAGCTGTCGTAGTTGCCCTTGTTCACCGCAACGATCAGATTGCCATCGGCGGCCAGCTCCTTGATGTCGACGCCGGCGCAGAAGCCCCGGCCCTCGGCGCGAATGACGATGACCCGCACCGCGTCGTCGCGGCCCAGGCGTTCCAGCTCGGCGGCGATGGCGGCCCAGCCGGCGCAGTCGAAGGCATTCACCGGCGGACGGTCGAACACCATCTCGGCGATATGGTCGTGGATCTCAACGCGAAACGGCTGCATGGAGGCTCTCCTGGATGGGTTGCGGGTCGACCCGGCGGGCCAGCCCGGTGAGCTGGACTTCGGCCTGGTTGACGATGTTCTGGATGATCTCGGCGCACGGCAGGCGACTGCCGAGCAATGCGGCGACCTGCCCGGCCGGCAGCACGCCGTCTTCGGGCTGGCCATCGACCATGGCCTTCTGGATCACCATGGGCGCATTGGCCGCCAGCAGCGCCTGGGACAGGGTCAGTTCGCCCCGGTTGCGCAGCGCCTGGAGCATCTGCGTGAGGCTGATGCCGGAGTGACGCCGGTAGGCCAGCGCACACTGCGCGGCGAGTGCCAGGCGCCGCCAGCGGCCGGCGGCCTCCAGGGCGTCGAGCAGTTCGTTGCGGAGCATCCGCTGCGGCAGGCCATCGAGGGCGCGGCTGACGATCACTTGCGCCGGGTCCTTCACGCCCAGGTAGCGCGCCAGGGTGGCGTCCGGCACCGGGCTTTCGCGACTCATCAGAAAGCGCGTACCCATGGCCACGCCCTCGGCGCCCAAGGCGAGCGCAGCCACCAGGCCGGCGCCGTCGTGGAAGCCACCAGCGGCCACCACCGGCACCTGCACGGCCTCGCGCACCTGCGCCAGCAACAGCGAAGTGGGCACGGAACCGGTGTGGCCGCCGCCCTCGCCGCCCTGCACAGTGACGATATCAGCGCCAAGCTCCACGGCCTTCTGCGCGTGCTTGAGCGCACCGACCGTGGGCATGCAGATCACCCCGGCCTCTTTCAGCCGGGCGACCATCTGCTTGCCCGGCGAGCGGCTGTAGCTCACTGCTTTCACGCCGTGGCGCAGCACCAGCTCGACGATCTCGCCGGCGTTGGGCTGATACATGTGGAAGTTGACACCGAAGGGCGCCGAGGTCAGCGACCGGGTTTCCAGGATCGCCGCTTCCATCTGGTGAGGCTCGATGGTTGCGCCGGCGAGAAAGCCGAACGCCCCGGCATTGCTGGTGGCCGCCACCAGGCGCGGATCGGCTACCCAGCCCATGGCGGTCTGGATGATCGGGAAGCGGCAGCCGAGCAACTGGGTGACGCGGGTGCTCAGGTCCGCACTCATCGGCCGCCCTCCACTGGCTCGCGCTGCGAGCTGGCCATGGCGCGGGCATCGTAGCCGCCGAGGCGATCGCCGCTGACCAGTTCGTTGTGGGCGTGGGCGAAGTGGTGCAGGCCAAACACCATGTCCATGGTGGCGCGCTTGCCCATCAGGTCCTCGGCGTTGTTCACCGCCTGCTTGGCCAGCTGCAGGCCCAGGCGCGGCATCTCGGCCATGCGGCGCGCCATGTCCAGGGTCACGTCCAGCAGCACGTCGCGCGGCACCACCCTGTTGACCATGCCCAGCTGCCAGGCGCGCTCGGCCGGCAGGCGCTCGCCGAGGAAGAGGAATTCCTTGGCGATGCGCGAGCTCAGTTCATGCACATGAGCGAAGTACTCGACGCCGGGAATACCCATGCGCACCACCGGGTCGCGGAAGTAGGCATCGTCGCTGGCGACGATCAGGTCGCAGACCCAGGCCAGCATCAGTCCGCCGGCGATGCAGGCGCCCTGCACCATGGCCACGGTCGGCTTGGGCATCTCCCGCCAGCGCCGACACATGCCCAGGTAGACCTCCTGCTCGCGGGCATAGAGAAACTCGCCACCCGGCTTGTTCACGTGGTCGTACCACAGGCTGGCGCGCTCGAAGCTTTCGTTGACGTCGCGGCCCGGCGTACCGATGTCGTGGCCGGCGGAGAAGTGCTTGCCCTCGCCACGCAGGACGATGACCTTGACCGCATCATCGTCGCAGGCACGACGGAAGGCTGCGTCCAGCGCGTAGGTCATCTTCGAGTTCTGCGCGTTGTGGAACTCGGGGCGATTCATGCTGACCAGGGCCACCGGGCCCTGGACTTCGTAGAGGACGACCTCTTCGCTCATGGCCGTGCTCCTTCGGCAGCGCGCACGGCCGGCGGGTTGTCCTTGAGCTGGCGGCTGCGCAGGTTGTGCGGGTCCAGGCGCTGGAGGATTTCCAGCTGCGCGGCGGTGGGCATGACGGTGGTCGGAATCTGCGCCGGCAGCGCCAGGTCGAAGCTGGTGTTGTCCAGCACCTGCGCCAGTTCCACGCCCGGATGCAGAGAGCGTACGCGCATCTGCTTCTGCTGCCCCGCGAAATCGAGCACACAGAGGTCGGTGACGATCAGGCGGATGTCGATATCGTCCAGCGACCAGCCACGCGCCAGGCGCGCCGGGTTGTAGCCGACCGAGGCGACCATGTCGACCTCGCCTTCGACGAACACCCGGCGGCTGTGCGCCGGCACGAAGAAGGAGTTGGCATGGCTGATGGAATTGCCGGGGAAGCCGCGCACGCCGAGCATCTGCGCCTTGGGCTTGGCGTAGTCGCCGATGCAGGAAATGTTGGCCTGGCCGAAACGGTCGATCTGGGTCGGGCCGACGAGCGCGTGGCGGCGGCCGCCCCAGACGTTGTCGAAGATGCGCGAGAAGCCCATCCAGCTGTCGAACTTCGGCACGTAGCCGTTGCGCGCGCCCAGCGGCACCGGCTCGGCGACCATGAAGGCCTCGGAGTCGGTCATCAGCAGGTCCGGGTTGCTGCTCAGCATGGCCAGGGAAGCGGCCAGGCGCGGGACCACGCCGATGCCGGTGGCGAGCACTTCGCCGTCGTCACGCCAGCATTCGCTGGCGGCGCAGATCAACAGCTCGGCGAGGCTGCAGGAAGCGTTAGCGTCAGTCATGGTCAGAACACCGGCAGTGGCAGCTTGCGGAGCGACTCGAGCCCACCGACCTTTTCCAGGTAGGCGGCTTCGCCGTCGCGGATGAATTCGTCGTAGTAGCGCTGCCAGCCGTCCTCTTCCTGGACCGAGGCGTTGTAGCGCTGGAAGTGCGCCACGTCGAAGCCGTACAGCGGCGCGCAGGAACTGGGGTGGGCACCGCCCGCAACGTGCACCACGCCATCGGTGAGGTTGCGCTCCCAGAACACCGTGCGTGCCGCCTGCGGGTTGGCGTGGAAGTGCGCGGACTCCACCAGTTCGTCACAACTGACGAAGGTCTGTCTGGCGGCGCGGACGAACAGGTCATCCATATAGTGGTCCGGCCCGTCGATCTGGCAGACACCGCGGGCGTCGGCACGGTCGACGTGGACCAGCGCCGCATCCAGCTCCAGCGCTGGCATGGCGACCCAGTCGCGGCCATCGGCGTAGGGCGAGGCGATCAGCTTGATCTGCGGGTTGTGCTTGAGCACATCGGTGCCCAGGCCCACGGCCGTGGGCAGGAACGGCACCTTCATGGCCGCCGCGCGCAGGCCCAGCAGCAGCATGCCCTCGTCGATCTCCATCACCTCCAGCTCACCGGCCTGGCGGGCCTTGCGGAAATAGGGTTCGAGCGGGATGAAGTCCAGCGAGACGAAAGCGAATACCAGCTTCCTGACCTTGCCGGCGGCGCAGAGCATGCCGACGTCGGCGCCGCCATAGGCGACGATGGTCAGATCCTTGAGGTCCGAGCGCAGGATCTCGCGGATCAGCGCCATGGGCTTGCGCCGCGGGCCCCAACCGCCGATGCCGAGGGTCATGCCGTCGCGCAGCTGGGCGACCACCTCGGTGGCCGTCATGCGTTTGTCCATGTTGCGCTCCTTACTGGCGGCCGACACTGAAGTCGTGGCCCCAGTGGCTGACCACGGTGCTTTCGAACGGGGTGTGCTCCGCCCAGTCCACTTCCAACCCGCCATGGCCGTACTCGATGTCGAACCCGCCAGGGCTCTGCATGTAGAACGACACCATGTTATCGTTGGTGTGCTTGCCCAGGGTCGCCGAGAGCTTCACGCCGTTGGCGTGCATGCGGTCCAATGCGCGGCCCACGTCATCGAGGGCGGCGGTCTCCAGCATCATGTGCACACAGCCGCTGGGGATCGGGCACTCGAAGATCGCCAGCGAGTGATGGCGCGTGTTGTTGCAATGGAGGAAGTGGATACGTTTCTCCGGCTCCTGCGGATCGGGGGTGAAACGCACCTTCATCAGGTCGGAGAGGCCGAAGCCCATCACCTGTTCGTAGAAGTCACGGCAGCGCTCGAAGGTCGGCGCCGGCAGCACCACATGGCCCATGCCCATGGCACCGGTGACGAAGCCGCTGACACCCACCGGCGAGACGAACGGGCGAAAGTCCTGGCACGGCCCCCAGAACAGCTCATGGCGGTTGCCGTCGGGATCGCGGAACAGTGCCAGCTCCTGGACCTTGCGCAGCGCGCAGTCGGCGGCGCTGCCACGGACAACCTCGACATCGGCCTGGGCCAGTTCGGCGATGGCCTGCTCGAAGGCGGCCTTGCCGGCCACTTCCCAGCCACTGGCGCCGTAGCCGTCCCGCTCATCGCGCAGCACCAGCACGCGGTAGTGGCGCTCGTCCATCTTCAGGTACAGCGCGCCTTCGGGGGCGGCGGCGTCCACCATCATGCCCAGCACGTCGCTGGCGTAGCTGCTCCAGCGCGCAAGATCGCTGGCCAGGACGGTCACGTAGCCCAGTCCGCGGATATCCATGGTGTTCTCCTCATCGTCATCGCCGATGCGTCGTACGGATCGGCTGGTGATGAGGATTCAAACAGCGCGGGGGGCGCCCAACATCGTCCAATGGGACTAGCGCAAAAGGGCCGTGGGACGTGGGTTGCGCGGAATGTGACAGTCTACTGCCCCCTGGAGCTCACCCCTGGACGAAGATGGATTGATGCAAGAACATCTCGATGCTGGTCCAGCACCTGGCCATCGGCTAGAGCCAGTGCAACGAAGGAAAGGATAGAAATGTAGAAGGTCCGGATTGCAGTCCAGCCCGGAACCGCTCTGCCGTGCGATGAGGAGCGCGGCAGCACGCATCGGATTAAGTCCAGATCGCGATCCTGATGATGAAGTCTCGGCGCAAACGGAGCCCCTCTCCCCAGCCCTCTCCCTGAAGGGAGAGGGAGCTACCCTCTGCCACATCAAGGTCCCAGGTTCATCCTGTGGTATCAGAAACACCCCGGATATCGGGTCACTGCCGAACAGTCCCCTCTCCCTTCAGGGAGAGGAAGCTCCCCCCGCCACATCAAGGTCCCAGGTTCATCCTGCAGTATCAGAAATACTCTGGATATCGGGTAGTGCCGAACAGTCCCCTCTCCCTTCAGGGAGAGGGTTAGGGAGGGGGAGCACGGAGCAAGGGCCACCCAGCAACCGAGCAGCCTCTACACCAATCAATAGCGCTGCGATTATCAGCAACTCGCCGCCAGCTCCCGCAACGCCGCCTTGGTAACCTTGCCGGCCGCGTTGAGCGGCAGTGCATCGAGCAGCATGGCCCGGCGCGGCGCCTTGTAGTTGGCCATGCGCTCGCGGCACCAGGCGAGGAAGGCGTCCAGGTCGATGGCCTGGCCGGCGGCTGGCAGCAGAAAGGCCATGGCGACCTCCCCCAGGCGTTCGTCGGGGATGCCGATCACCGCCGCCTGAGCGACGCCAGGATAGCCAAGAATGGCCTGCTCCACCTCGGCGGGGTACACGTTGAAGCCGCCGTTGATGAACATGTCCTTGAGCCGGTCGGTGATGCGCAGGTAGCCCCGCTCATCCAGCACGCCGATATCGCCGGTGTGCAGCCAGCCTTCGCTGTCGATGGCCTCGGCAGTGGCTTCGGGATTATTGAAGTAGCCGCGCATCAGGTTGTAGCCGCGCACCACGACTTCGCCCGGTTCGCCGGTGGGCACGCTGCCGCCCTGACTGTCCACGCAACGCACTTCCACATGGGGGAAGGCGCGGCCGCTGGTGGTGGCGATGGTCTCGGCATCGTCGCCGGGCCGGCAGATGGTGACGAAGCCGCAGGTCTCGGTAAGGCCGTAGGCGGTGACGATGGTTTCAAAGCCCAGCTCGCTGCGCATGCGCCGGACCATCTCCACCGGTACCGAAGCCGCGCCGGTCACTGCCACGCGCAGGGAGGACAGGTCGAACTCGTCGCGACACGGATGCGCCAGCAGCGATTGATACAGCGTCGGCGGCCCTGGGAGTACCGTCACGCGCTCGGCAGCCACGCGCTGCAGCAACAGCGGCACGTCGAACACCGCCTGCGGCAGCACGCAGCAACCGCGCATCAGCGCTGCCAGCCAGCCGGCCTTGTAGCCGAAGCTATGGAAGAACGGGTTGACGATCAGGTAACGATCGCCCTCGCGCAGGCCGACCATTTCGCTCCAGTCGCGCACCAGCTGCAGGTTCTGCCCGTGGGCGGTCATCACGCCCTTGGGCTTGCCGGTGGTGCCCGAGGTGAACAGCAGGTCGCACAGGTCATCGGCGCCAAGCGCGCCTTCGCGCGCATCCAGCGCGCCTTCCTCGACGCCATCGGCCAGCGCCAGGAAGCTTGCCCAATCGAGCGCCCCCTCTCGCGAGCCGCGCAGGATCACCCGCTGGCGCAACGCTGGGAGACTCTCGCCGTCCAGCAGCGCCGGGTAATCGATGCCGAGGAATTCGCTCATCACGAACAGCAGGCTAGCCCCGCTTTCGCGCAGCACCAGTGCCGCCTCAGCGCCCTTCATCCGGGTGTTGAGCGGTACCAGGAAGGCACCGACGCTTTGCAGCGCGGTGGCCGCGACAATCCACTCCCAGAGGTTCGGGGCCCATACCGCCACCCGCTCGCCGTGAGCCACGCCCAGGGCCAGCAGCGCTCGCGCGGCGCGGCGGCGGGTTGCATCGAGCTGGCGGTAACTGAGACGGACGTCGCCATCTTCGATGGCCGACAGGTCGCCGTAGGTTGAGGCCGTTGCGGCGAGCAGTTGGGGGATGGTCAGGGCAGACGGCAGGCAGTTCATGGCGGGCAGCTCAAGTCGAACAGGTATCGAAAGTGGGCCGGCGCCAGGCCGGCCCGCAGACAAGGCCGGACTCAGGCCTGAGGCGGCGCGAAGCGGCGGCCGGCTGAGAAGCCGCCGTCGACGGCGATCATCTGCCCGCTGACGAAGGAGGCATCGTCGGAAGCGAGGAACAGCGCGGCCTTGGCCACCTCTTCCGGCTGCCCGGCGCGGCACAGCATGTGCTGCGAGGCGAAGAAGGCGTGGAAGGCCTCCTGCTCGCGGACCATCTGCGTCATCGGGGTTTCGATCAGGCCCGGGCAGAGGCCGTTGACCCGCACGTTGGCGTGACCGTAGTCGATGGCCATGGAGCGCGTCAGCTGGTTGATACCACCCTTGGCGACGTTGTACGCGGTGTTGCCGTCGCAGCCCTGCAGGCCGAAGATCGAGCCGATGTTGATGATCGAGCCGCTGCGCTGCTGCACCATCTGCGCCACCGCGTGCTTGCTGGTGAGCATGCTGCCGGTGAGGTTGATGTCCAGCACGCGCTGCCATTCGCTGGTTGGCGAACTGGTGACGTTGCCCTGGCTGGCGACGCCGGCAGCGTTGACCAGCACATCGATGCGGCCGTGGCGCGAGACCACCTCGCCCATCACCTGCTGCACGTTGTTCTCGTCGCGCACGTCCAGGGCCATGAACAGGCCAGGGAAATCCGCCGGCGCATTACCCACGTCCAGGCCGACGACCTGGGCGCCCTCTTCGGCGAAACAGCGGGCGCAGGCCAGCCCGATACCCGATGCAGCACCCGTGACCACGGCAACCTTGCCTTGCAGTCGATTCATTCGCACACCTCTGTTTGTTGTTGTCGGTTTGCTCTGCGCCGCAGACTAGCGAGCCGGCGGCGGTGGCAAATCGTCCATTGGGACTAGCCGCTGCGCAAGCACCGATTTGTGTAGGAGCGAGCTTGCTCGCGACCCCCGCACACACCGGGGCAAGCGGCAGAGTGCGTTCGCGAGCAAGCTCGCTCCTACGGCGCCGCAGAGCGCATAGGCCGGAATAGGTGATCCGCCGGCACCGGCACAGCAGATGACGCTGGCGTGCATACGAGATTCAGCCAGTACCGTTTTTTGTAGGAGCGAGCTTGCTCGCGAACCCCGCACACATAGGGGCAAGCGGCAGAGTGCGTTCGCGAGCAAGCTCGCTCCTACAGCAAGATAAAAAAGCCCGGCACTAGGCCGGGCGAAAAAGGGGGCAGGCACCGCCCCTCACTCGAGAGCAATCTTTCGGTCCGGACTTCTGTCCAGCTTCAATCAGGAAAGCGAACGCGTACCTCGCGGCTGCCGGCGCGGCCCTGGCAGGCCAGGGTCCAGCCGTCGGCCAGCTCGGCCGCACTGAGCACGTCGTTGCGCGGCAACAGCACCTCGCCCTGCTCCACCTGGCACATGCAGGCGCCGCAGAAGCCTTCTTCGCAGGACGCGGGCGGCGCCAGCCCGGCGCGGCGGCAGCTTTCCAGCAGGGTTTCGCCGGGTACGCAGGCAACCTCATGCTCGGCACCGTCGAGAGTCACGCTCAGGCGTTCCACCTCGATGCCGGCGACAGCTTGGCGAGCCTGCTCATCGGCCGCTTCCAGCTCGTCCGGATCGGCCGGCGAGACGAAGCGTTCGACGTGAACCCGCGCTGGCGGCACGCCCGCCGCCAGCAGGCCGGCCTCCACGGTATCCATGAACGGCCCGGGGCCACAGATGAAGCATTCCGCCTCCTCCCAGCCGCGCAGCAGATGACGCACATCGCTGCCAGCGAGAAAGCCCTGCACACTGTCCAGCACATGGATCACCTGCAGGCGCTCACCGTGTTCACGCAGCAGGCTGCGCAGCTCGTCGCGGAAGATCACCGACTCGGCGTCACGGTTGGCATACACCAGGCGGATGCGGCAATCGCGACTCGCCAGCGCCTCGCGCAGGATGGAAAACACCGGCGTGATGCCCGAACCGCCGCCGAACAGCAGCAGGTCACGGGTCTCGGCGCCCAGGTGGAAGTGCCCGGCCGGCGGCAGCACCTCCAGGTGGTCGCCGGCGCGTACGCTGTCATTCATCCAGTTCGATACGCGTCCACCTTCGACGCGCTTGATCGTCACCCGCAGCTGCGTATCCAGCCCCGGTGCGCTGGACATCGAGTAGCAGCGCAGCAGGCGCTTGCCCGCCACGCTGACGCGGAAACCGAGGAACTGCCCGGCCTGGTAGGCGAAGCGTGCGGCCAGCTCCTGCGGTACGCGCAGCACCAGCGAGCGGGCGTCGGCGGTTTCCTCGATGACCTGCGCCACCTCCAGCTGGAAGCTGCCGGCCACGCTCGGCGCCTGGGGCGCCAGGGACTGCGCGCTGCCCATATCAGATCCCGCTGATCAGTTGGGCGTTGTCCACGCGGATCTCGGCGCCGTTGATGAAGCGCGATTCGTCCGAAGCGAGGAACAGCACCACGTTGGCAATATCCTGCGGCGCGCACATGCGGTTCATCGGGTCGGCATCCAGCGCCTCCTGCGGAATCGGCTGGCCGCCCGCCAGGGCCTGGGTCATCGGCGTGTTGACGCCGTCGGGGTGCACGCTGTTGCAGCGGATGCGATAGCCCTGCTGCTTGCAGTGCAGCGCGATGGAACGGGTCATGGCGGCCACCGCGCCCTTGGACGCCGAGTAGGCGCAGAACGCCGGCATGCCGCCCAGCGCCGCCACCGAGGACATATTGACGATGGAGCCGCCGCCGCTTTCCTTCATCGCCGCGATGGCGTACTTGCAACCGAGGAAGTAGCCCTCGCCGTTGATGGTCTGCACCTTGCGCCACAGCTCCAGGCTGGTGTCCTCGATGCTGCCCAGGGCGAGGATGGCGGCGTTGTTGACCAGCACATCGAGGCGACCGAAACGCTCCAGGGTGGTTTTCACCACGTGCTGCCAGTCGCTCTCGCTGGCAATGTCGTGGCGGATGAACAGCGCATCGCCGCCGATCTGCTCCGCCAGCGCACGGCCGGCTTCCTCGTTGAGGTCGGTGAGGACCACGCGGGCGCCCTCGCCGGCCAGCAGCAGCGCGTCCTCGCGGCCAATACCGCTGGCGGCGCCGGTGACGATGCAGACCTTGCCTTGTACTCGATTCATGCTTGTTTTCCTTCAGGCGGTTTCGGGGATGACGGCTGCCGCGCGGGACGCCGCGTGGGCGGCGGCGCGGCGACCGGAATACACGCAGTCGGCGATGGACAGGCCGGATACGTAGAGATTGGAAGCGACACCCACGGCATTGCGACCGGCGCTGTAGAGCCCGGCGATGGGTTCTCCGCCGGCATCCAGCACGCGGCCGCTGCGCTCGCAGACGCGCAGCCCGCCGAGGGTGATCGCCGGGCAGGGGAACAGCTTGCTGTCGAAGGACAGGTCCAGGGCGTACCAGGGACCATCGTCGAGATCGGCGAGCATCGCCGGCGACTTGCCGAAGGCGTCGGTGTGCTCGCCCCGCGCGGCCCGGCTGTACTCCTCCAGGGTGTGCTGCAGGTTCTGCGGCGGTACGCCGATGGCACGGGCCAGCGCTTCGGGGGTATCGCCCCGGCGGCGATTGAACAGCAGGTTGAGCAGCACCGGCAGGCGCTGGAACGACCAGACCTTGCCCGGCCCGACCTGGCGCAGGGATTCCCTGAGCAGCGCGCGATCGAGGATGAGGATGGCGCGGCCGCCCTGCTCTTCCACCATGGCGTGGCCGAGGGTGGCGCCGTAGACCTCTTCGTTGCAGTAGCGCTCGCCGCGGGCATTGACGATCACGCCGCGAGCCCAGGCCAGCGGTGGATTGATGAAGCGCCAGGCACTGACCTTGTCCAGGCGCTGGGCAGCGGCACCCACGCCAAGGCCAAGGCGGATACCGCTGCCATCGCAGCCCGGCGTGCCCAGTGGCAGGCCCGGCAAGTACTGCGGCGCGTGCTCGGCAAGCATCTCGCGATTGAAGATGAAGCCGCCGGCACTGAGCAGCACACCCTTGCGCGCACGGATCAGCAAGGGCCGCGCGTGTCGTTGTTCGATTCGACGCAAGGCCGCGATCAGGCGCTCGGCCAGGGGCGGCGCATAGGGATGCAGCGCGGTAGCGGTGCGGCTCAGCCAGGCGTGGCGACGCGCGGCAAAGCTGCCCGGCGGCAGGCGCCAGGCCTCGACGCCGATCACCGCGCCGTTGGCATCCTGCACCAGCCGGCGTACTTCGCACTGGCTGTAGAGCTGTACGCCGTTCTCCCGCGCCGAGGCGCGCAGCGCGGCGAACAACGCCGCACCGGACATACCACTTCCCTTGGTGCGGTGCCCGCGCGGCGCAGGCTGCGCCAGGCTGGCGTAGGCCGGCACGGCTTCGTTGCCCGAGTAGTAGAGGTAGAAACGGTCGCTGGGGTAGGACGTCTTGTGCGGCGGCACGCTGGCTTCATAACGTGCGCCCTGGCGCTCTAGCCAGGCCAGCTGGTCCACGCTGCGCTCGCAGAAGTCACGCAGGGTTTCGCCCCGAACCGCGTCGCCGACCTCACCCTGCAGGTAGCGGAACATTGCCTCGGCATTGTCGCTGTAACCGGCCTGACGCTGGTACGGCGTACCGCCGCCGGCATACACGACGCCGCCGCTGCGCGCGGTCGCTCCACCGCCGGCGAAGCGATCCAGCGCCAGCACTTCGAGGCCACGCTCGCGGGCTTCCAGGGCAGCGCAGGCACCGGCACCGCCGAAGCCGACCACCAGCAGGTCGGTCGTTGCTTGCCAGTTCAGTCGCTCGCCTGCGCCCAGGCGCAGCGGCGGGATCGGCAGTGCACCGGCCATGGCAGTCAGCCCGCCGCTGCCACGCTCGGCGCCTGCACGGCGACGGCGGTGGTGTAGGTGCCGTTCACGTAGATCAGCGGAGTGATGCGCGGGGTGTTGCGAATCTCGCGGATGCGCCCGATGAACACCGTGTGGGTGCCGTAGGTGAAGCGCCCGTCCTGCTCGCAGACCACGCTCGACTGGGCGTCTGCCAGGTACGGCACGCCGCACTCGGTGGCACGCCAGTCGCCGCTGGCAAAACGCCCCTCGCCTTTCACCGGGCCGCTGCACAGGTGCGACAGATGCTCCTGGTCCTGGCCGAGGATGTTCACGCAGAAGTCCGCGCCGGCGTCCAGCACGCGGTGCAGCGAGGCAGTCTGGTTCACGCAGATCAGCAGCGACGGCGGCTCGGTGGACAGCGAGTCCACCGCCGTGGCGGACATGGCGTAACGCTCGCGGCCATCGCTGGTGGTGATGATGGTCACCGATTTGGCGAGCCGGCGCATGGCCTGGAGCATGTCGGCTTTCAGAGTGTCCTGGTTCATCGCACGGGCCTCGCTGGGCGTGTTGGGCTGAGGTGTAGTGCGATGGATTCTGTGGTCGCGGCGGGTGTGCAACATCGTCCGAGGGGACTAGTCGTGCCCGCTCTCGAAGCGCTGCGCGCATATGGTCCGTTTGTGGGATGTGGGCATTTCCACGCGTTGTTCAAATGCCCGCAAAGGCCCCTGCGATCCGACGCGGGAGACCGAGCACCGCCCCACGGGGCGACCACAGGAGAACAACAAGATGCTCGACCACGACCTGATCCGTCAGCGCCTGCGCCAGCGCGCCCGCGAGCTGGTGCCGGTGCTGCGCGAACGCGCCGCCGACGCTGCCCGTGAAGGCCGGCTGCCGGAGGAAACCCTCCGTGATTTCCACGAAGCCGGCTTCTTCCGCATTCTCCAGCCGGCCCGCTGGGAAGGCTACGAGCTGGAGCCCAAGGACTTCTTCGAAGTGCAGATGACCCTCGCCGAAGGCTGCATGTCGTCGGCCTGGGTGCTGGGCGTGGTGGCCATCCACAACTGGCAGCTGGCGTTGTTCGACGACCGCGCCGCGCAGGATGTATGGGGCGAGGACTCCAGCGTACTGATCTCCTCCTCCTACATGCCGGTAGGCAAGGTGACGCCGGTGGACGGCGGCTTCCGCCTGTCCGGGCGCTGGGGCTTCTCCAGCGGCAGCAAGCACTGTCAGTGGGCGTTCCTTGGCGCCCTGGTGCCGCCGAGCGAACCGGGCGGCATGCCGGACTACCGCACCTTCCTGGTGCCGCGCAGCGACTACCAGGTGCTCGACAACTGGAACGTCATGGGCCTGGAGGCCACAGGCTCCCACGATGTGCTGGTGGAAGACGCCTTCGTCCCCGAATACCGCACCCACCGCGCCCTCGACGGTTTCATGCAGAACAGCCCGGGCAACGCGGTGAACAGTGCGCCGTTGTTCCGCCTGCCGTTCGGGCAGATTTTCGTGCGCGCGGTGTCCTCGGCGGCCATTGGTGCGCTGCAGGGCGCGGTGAACCTGTTCATCGAGCACAACCGCGCCCGCGTTGGCGTCAATGACGGCCGCAAGATGGGCCAGGACCCTGCCGCCCAGCAGGCGCTGGCCGATGCCATGGTGGCGGCCGACGAATGCCGCACCGTGCTGCTGCGCAACTTCGAGCTGATGATGCAGCGCGCCCGCGACGGCGAGCCGCTGAGCATGCCCGAGCGGGTGAAGATGCGCTACGACTCGGCCCTGGTGGCGGACAAGTGTGCGCGCGCCGCCGGCACCCTGATGTTCAACAGCGGCGCCTCCACCATCTTCCGCGAACACCCGATCAACCGGGCCTTCCGCGACATCCACACCGGTCGCGCGCACGTCGCCAACAGCCCGGCGAAGTACGCCTGTAACCTCGGCGGCGTGAACATGGGCGCGGACTCCACGGACTTCTTCCTCTAAGCCGCAGCACCTGCCACCCCGGCACTTCGGCGTAGTCCGTTCGGGCGATTCCGAGGCGCCGGCGAACACAGAACATGGCCCATGAGGCTGAGCCCGTCGGCCGCCACTACAACAAGGGACGCATCCCATGAAATTCTCTCTGATCTACGAAGCGCAGACGCTGGACAGCACCCGCGAAGGCGACCGCCGTATCTTCGAGGAAACCGTCGAACAGGCCGTGCTGGCCGACCAGCTCGGCTTCGACACCTTCTGGTGCGTGGAGCACACCGCGCTGACCAACTACTCGCACATGTCCGCGCCGGAGACCATGCTGGCCTTCGTCGCCGGCAAGACCCAGCGTATCGGCATCGGCCACGGCGTGGTCTGCCTGCCGCCGGCGATGAACCACCCGGTGAAGGTCGCCGAGCGCATCGCCACTCTCGACCTGCTGTCCGGCGGCCGCGTGCACTTTGGCGTGGGCAAGGGCGGCACCCAGCAGGAGGCCGGCACCTTCGGCTATGACCTGGCGACCCTGCAGCCGCAGATCGACGAGGCCATGTACCTGATCCCGAAGATGTTCGTGCAGGACGAGATCGAGCACGACGGCGTATACGTGAAGATTCCCAAGCGTCCCATTCATCCCAAGCCCTACCAGGACCCGCACCCGCCGATGTACCTGGCCTGCACCAATACCGAGTCGCTGAAGAACGCCGGTGGCCGCGGCATGGGCGCGCTGGTGCTGGGCTTCGGCGGCCCGGAGGAAATCGCCAAGAAGGTCGCCGTCTACCACGAGGCCTGGGACAACCGTGACGAGGCCAACCAGGTTGGTTTCCGGCCGAACCGCCACATCGCCGCGCTGTGCCCGGCCATCGTCCTGGACGACAACGAGAAGGCCCGCGCCATCGGTGTGCGCGGCCAGCGCTACTTCATGGAATCCCTGGCCTACTGGTACGCCGGCGGCGAGCGCCCGGACCCGGCCAAATGGCAGGACGACACCTTCGTCGACGGCAACGGCCAGGCGGTGATCCGCTCGCGCTTCGCCTCCGAGGAAGTGACGGTGGACTTCTCCGACCCGACCATGGCGATGATGAACCCCAACCACGCCTACGGCACGGTGAATGACTGCATCGGCTACGTGCAGCGCCTGATCGACGCCGGCGCCGATGAAATCCTCTTCATCTGCCAGATGGGCACCGTGCCGCAGTGGGCGCAGATCGAGACGCTGAAGAACATCGGCGAGAAGGTCATCCCCTACTTCCGCGACAAGCTGCAGATCGCCTGAAACGAACGCTGAACCACCAGGACGGGCCCTTCGGGGCCCGTTCTGTTTTCTCGTGCAGAATCAGGCAGGCAAATCATCGCCGGAATCAGCAGCGGATAGGCGGTGTACAACGTCGAGCGGTTGTACGCCGCCTCAAGCAGCGAATCCGCACCTGGGATCGGCATCGAGCAGGTTCTGTTCGCGAGCAAGCTCGCTCCTACAAAGAGCAGCGCCTGATGCAAATGGCCACTGTAGGAGCGAGCTTGCTCGCGAACGCACGTACCCACCGAACGCAAACGCCCCACACCGGATCCCGGCGTAGGGCGTACAACCGTTCGCGGTTGTACGCCGCCTCAAGCAGCGAATCCGCACCTGGGATTGGCATCGAGCGGGTTCTGTTCGCGAGCAAGCTCGCTCCTACAAAGAGCAGCTCCTGATGCAAGTGGCCACTGTAGGAGCGAGCTTGCTCGCGAACGCATGTACCCACCGCTGAACGCAAACGCCCCACACCGGATCCCGGCGTGGGGCGTACAACCGCTCGCGGTTGTACGCCGCCTCAAGCAGCGAATCCCCACCTGGGATCGGCATCGAGCGGGTTCTGTTCGCGGGCAAGCTCGCTCCTACAAAGAGCAGCGCCTGATGCAAGTGGTCACTGTAGGAGCGAGCTTGCTCGCGAACGCATGTACCCACCGCTGAACGCAAACGCCCCACGCCGGATCCCGGCGTGGGGCGCACTACTCCTGCGCGTGTTCTACCGCCGCGCAGCCACTCGGCTCAGATCACCCGCGCCGGATGCTGCACCCGCGGTGCACCCAGTTGCTCGCGCCAGGACGGTGGCTGGCGGCCGTCGGCTTCCTGGATGCCGTAGCGCAGCGCCAGTTCGGCGCTGACCAGCGTCTGCCCGGAGAGCTGCGGCAGTTCTGGATCATCCAGCAGCGCATGAATGATCCGCCCGTTGAACTGCGGCGTCTCGGCCATGGCGAGGAAGGCTTCGTACTGCTCGGCGCGGGCCTGGCCGGCAATGGCGGTGCGCTCGGTGAGCTGCGGGCCGAGCCAGAGGGACAGCGCCGCCACGCCCGTGCCTTCGAAGTCGATGGCCATGTCCGCCGCCAGCTTGTCCACGCCGGCCTTCTGCGCACCGTAAGCCGGACCATGCATGTAGCACCCGGCACCGAAGGACGAGGTGAACGCCACCAGCGCCCTGGGTGCGCGCAGCAGCAAGGGGGCGGCGTGGTAGCTGGCGACATAGGCCGAGCGCAGGCCGATGTCGAGGATGTCCACCAGCTCCAGCGGTTTCTCCCAGAACGGGCCGGGATCGATCAGTTGCTCGTGGATGAAGGCAACGTTGTTCACCAGTAGATCCAGCCGGCCATGCTCGGCCTCGATGCGCTGGAACAACGCGCGCACCTGCTCGTCATCAGCGTGGTCGCACTGCACGGCAATGCCACGACCGCCGGCGGCATCGATGGCCGCGGCGGTTTCGTGGATGCTGCCATGCATCACCTGGCCGCGCAGCCTGGCGTTGCCTGATTCGACGGAGCGCCCGGTGAGGTAGACGGTCATGCCGGCGGCGCCCAGCGCCTCGGCGATGCCCTTGCCGACGCCACGGCTGGCGCCGGTGACCAGGGCGATGCGGGAAGTGGATTCAGGCATTCTGCGGTACCTCCGGATGGGCGCGGGCGGGAACGGCCTGCTGCTGGATGTGCTCAGCAGCGAGGAAGCCGAAGGTCATCGCCGGGCCGATGGTCGAGCCGGCGCCGGGGTAGGTCGCGCCCATCATCGAGGCGGCGGAGTTGCCGATGGCGTAGAGACCCTCGATGGCGTTGCCATCCTCGCGCAGCACGCGGGCATGCACATCGGTGAGCAGGCCGCCCTTGGTGCCAATGTCGCCGGCGTCGATCTTCACGGCGTAGAACGGCGCTTTCAGTAGCGGCGCCAGGCACGGGTTGGGCTGCACGTGCGGATCGCCGTAGTAGCGGTCGAACAGCGACTCGCCCTTGTGGAAGTCCGGGTCCTGGCCGAGCACGGCATAGCGGTTGAAGCGCTCCAGCGTGCGCGCGAGCCCGGCGCCGTCGACTCCGATCTCACCGGCCAGCGCCTGGATGCTGTCAGCCTTGTGGTAGAAACCCTGCAGGTGCTTGGGCAGGCGACTGTCCGGCTGGGCGTAGCCCGGCAGCAAGGCGCCGCAGGGGTATTTGCGGCGGAACTCGGCGTCGAAGATCATCCAGCAGGGCACGCTGCGCGCCTGCTCGCTGTCGTGGGCGTACATGGCGTAGACGATGTCAGTGTAGGGCGCGCCTTCGTTGACGAACCGCTGGCCCGCGGAGTCCACCAGCACGCAGCCGGGCAGGTTGCGCTCGACGAACAGCACACGCGCTTTTTCCTCTCCGGCCACGTGGGCGCTGGGTGCCCACCAGCTGTGCTCCATCAGCGCGGTGGCCGCACCCAGCTGCTGTCCGGCGCGGATGCCGTCGCCGGTGTTGTACGGTGGCGTGGCAGTCCACTGGGTGCTGGAAGGCTGCGGATGATACTGACTGCGCATGGCCTGGTTGCGCTCGAAGCCGCCGGCAGCGATGACCACGCCGCGCCGCGCGTGAAGCCTCAGTGTCTGGCCGTCGCGCTGCAGCACGGCGCCGATGACACGCCCCTGCTCCTCGATCAGTTCCTGCAGCGAGGTGTTCAGCCACAGCGGTACCTGGCGGTCCAGCAGCGAGCGACGTAGCGCGGCGATCAGCGCGTTGCCCAGGGTCAGGAAGCGGTCGCGCGGCGAGCGCAGACGCGCGGGCAGGTCGCGCCAGTAGCGCCACAGAATGCGCAGCGTCAGCCCGACCCAGCCGGTGCCACGACAGAGCAGCACGCGGGCTTCCTTCATGGTCATGGCCACACGCCCCATCATCAGGGTGCCGGGGGACGGCTCGCGCATCCGCGAGAACTCCTCGCCCAGTTCGCGGGCATCGAAGGGCAGCGGGTCCATGGAGCGGTAACCCGGTTTGCCGCCGGGGACTTCCGGGTAATAGTCGGCGTATTCGGCCTGGGCTTCGAAGCGCACGCGGCTATTGCCTTCCAGGTACTCGACCATGCGCCGGCCGTGCTCGACGTAGGCCTCGACGCGGCCGTCATCCACGAGGTTGTCGCTGACCGTGCGGATGTAGCGGATCGCTTCCTGCGCCGAATCCTGGCCGCCGAGGGCGGCGATCCGATGGTTGCAGGGTATCCAGATGCCGCCGCCGGACACTGCCGTGGTGCCGCCGTAGCGGTCACTCTTTTCCACCAGCAGGACGTCCAGGCCGAGGTCACGGGCGCGCAGCGCGGCGGTCATGCCACCCGCACCGCTGCCCACCACCAGGACGTCACATTCCATGTCCCACTCACGGCTTCGCTGGCCGCTCGCCCTTGCGTTCATGCGCTTGTTCTCCGGGATCTGGCGTGGCGGAAAACCACGCTCGCCCGGCGATTGTTCGCGCCCGCGCAAAGCCCCGGCATCGTCCGATGGGACTAGCGCCAGAGCGGCCCGTCCCCGTCCCGCCGGCTTAGTCTTTTTGGACGATGTTGGCGCACTCGGGTGACCACATAGTCAGCCCCGCCACCTTCCCGCCAACACCGTTTCCGGGTCTGGCCGACAGCGCCGCCCGAGCAGAGGACGAGATGACAAGAATAAGAATCGCCTTCCCGCCGTTGCCCCTTGCCCTTGCGATCAGCGCCAGCAGCCTGTTCCTCGCCAGCCAGGCGCAGGCGCTGTCCTACCAGTTCAACGACGACCTGCAGGTCAACTGGGATACCACCCTGAGCTACAGCCTCGCCTGGCGCACCGAGAAGCGTGCCCATGCGCTGTCCAACGGCGGCAGCAATCCCGCCATTGCCAACGGCGACGACGGCGACAACGCCTTCGACCGCGGCGCGCTGATCAACAACCGCGCCAGCTTCCTCACCGAGGCGGACTTCAAGTTCCGCCAGGACTACGGCCTGTTCGTCCGCGCCACCGGCTTCTACGACGACGTTTACCAGCGCGGCAACGACAACGACTTCGGCACCTCGAACTGCTTCGCCGGCGGCCGTTGCTCCAAGCCGGACCACTTCTCCGGCGAGACCGAGGACCAGGCCGGCGACGACCTGCGCCTGCTCGACACCTACGCCTACGGCACCTGGGATCTGAACGGCCACACCCTCAACGCCCGCGCCGGCAACCAGGTGGTGGCCTGGGGCGAGAGCCTGTTCAACGGCTTCGGCATTTCCGGTGCGATGAGCCCGGTGGACGCCACCAAGGCCAACACGCCCGGCATCGAGATCAAGGAGCTGTTCCTGCCGGTGGGCCAGGTGTTCACCCAGTACAGCCTGACCGACAACCTGGGCGTGCAGCTGTATTACCAGTACCAGTGGAAGCGCAACGAGCTGACCCCGGTCGGGCACTTCTTCTCCACCACCGACTACATCGACGAAGGCGGCTTCAACGACTCCACCGGCCAGCAGCGCCGCCTGGGCGACGATACGCCGGGCAACAGCGGCCAGTACGGCGCAGCGCTGACCTACACGGTGGAGCAGCTCAACAACACCGAGTTCGGCCTGTACTACCTGCGTTTCAGCGACCACAGCCCGCAGCTGGACTTCCTCAGCGACTGGAACACCGGCAACTACCGGGCGATCTTCTACGACGACATCAAGCTCTATGGCGCGAGCTTCTCCAGCATGCTCGGCGAGACCAACGTCAGCGGCGAGATCAGCTACCGCGATGGCCAGCCGGTGCTGGTCGATACCGGGCTGACGCCGCAACCGGTGCGCGCCGACGTCGCCCAGGCGCTGGTGTCCTTCATCCACTCGTACGGCGCCCTGCCCTTTGCCGACAACACCACGCTGACCGGCGAGGTCGGCTACAACCGCGTGATGAACAACGACAAGGCGCCCAGCTTCGACGTCTTCGTTCCCACCGGCGCCGGCTACGCGCAGATCCGCACGCCCAACACCGACAAGCTCTACTACGACCGTTCCGCCTGGGGTTACACCGTCAACCTGACGCTGGACTACAACAACGTGTTCAACGGCTGGGACCTGAGCGTACCCATCATCTACAGCCAGGCGGTCAACGGTAATTCCTCCATGCCGGGCAGCTTCGGCCTGGGCGAAGGCGACGACCGCTTCGCCGTCGGCACCACCTGGCGCTACCTGAACAACTTCAGTATCGAAGCCCGCTACAACATGTTCCTCGGCAACCCGAGCGAAACCACCCTGGCGGACCGCGACAACCTTTCGCTCACCGCGAAATACAGCTTCTGACCCAGCCCAAGGAGCCAGATCATGAATCGCAAACCCAACCTGCCCGCCCTGCTGCTGTCCGCGACACTCACCTGCCTGATCGGCCAGGCCCAGGCCAAGGTCAGCCCCGAAGAGGCCGCGCGCCTCGGCCAGGAGCTCACGCCCATGGGCGCCGAGAAAGCCGGCAATGCCGAAGGGACGATCCCCGCGTGGACCGGCAAGTGGCGCGGCGCGCCGCCCCAGGTGAAATACGACGGCCCCGGCAGCCGCTACGCCGATCCGTACGCCGACGAGAAGCCGCTGTTCGTCATCACCGCGCAGAACATGGATCAGTACTCCAAGCACCTCACCGACGGCCAGCGCGCCCTGTTCAAGCGCTACCCTGACACCTTCAAGATGCCGATCTACCCCTCGCACCGCGACTTCCGTTTCAGCGAGAAGATCGAAGCCAACATCAAGGCCAACGCCACCAGCGCGGAACTGGTGGATGGCGGCAACGCCGTACGCAACGCCTTCGGCGCCTCGCCCTTCCCCATCCCCAAGGATGGCTACGAGCTGATGTGGAACCACGCCCTGCAGGCCCGCGCCAACAGCGAGGAAGCCGTCTATGACCAGGCGGTGATCTACTCCAACGGCAACCAGGCGCTGCAGACCGTGCACTACCAGATTCTCGCACCCTGGTGCTCGCCGACCGGCTCGCTGCAGAACTATGACGGCGGCGTGATGAGCCACTTCATGATCACCACCCTCAAGCCCGTGCGCTCCAAGGGCGAAATCATCGGCGGCAATGAGTTCTTCGACCCGGTCGCCAGCCCGCGGCAGAGCTGGCAGTACCTGCCCGGCACCCGCCGCGTGCGGCGCGCGCCCACCGTCGGCTATGACACGCCCACCGGAGCCGGCGGCTTCCGCACCATCGACGAAGACCGCCTGTTCAACGGCGCGCCGGATCGCTACGACTGGAAGATGCTCGGCAAGCGCGAAATCTACATCCCCTACAACAACTACAAGCTCGACGACCCGGCGCTGAAATACTCGCAGATCCTCACGCCCAACCACGTCAACCCGGACTTCATGCGCTACGAGCTGCACCGCGTGTGGGTAGTGGAAGCCACGCTGAAGCCGAGCGCCAGACACATCTACGGCAAGCGCACCCTGTACCTCGACGAGGACAGCTGGTCCGCCGCCCTGGCCGACAACTACGATTCGCGCGGCCAGCTGTGGCGCACCAACATGCAGACCACCGTGTACGCCTACGACATCCAGGTGAACCAGGCCCGCGTGGCGCTGTTCCATGACCTCATCGCCGGCTCCTACCTGGCCGACCGCATGGCCAACGAACAACCGGCGCCCAAGCTGAACAGCGCCGACTACGACGCCAACTACTTCACCGCCGCCAACATGCGCAAACTCGGCCAGTAAGGCCCCCTTCGAAAGCCCGCGCGGGATACCGCGCGGGCTTTGTGTTTTGTTTCGCCGACCAAGGAATGCCCCATGCACAACCTCCTCCGCGCTGCCATCGCCACTGCCGGCTTGAGCCTCGCCACCCAGGCCAGCGCGCTGACCATCCTGCTCACCAACGACGACGGCTGCCGCGCGCCGGGCATCCAGGCGCTGTACCGCGAGCTGAGTGCCGCCGGACATCGCGTGACGCTGGTGGCGCCGGATACCGACAACAGCGGCATCGGCGCCGCCAGCGTGGTCGCTCCCGGCCAGGCGCTGACCATTACCCGCCTCGCCGATCAGCAATACTGCGTCGGTGCACCCGCCGGGTTCACCCTGCCTGCGGGCAAGAACATGGCTGTCGGCACGCCGGTGGATGCGGTGAATACTGGCCTCGACCTGTTGCTCAGGGACAGCCCGCCGGACCTGGTAGTTTCCGGCAGCAACTTCGGCGACAACGCAGGTCCCTTGATCCAGATGTCCGGCACCCTCAACGCCGCGCTCTGGGCCATGCGCCGCGGCGTGCCGGCGATGGCCGTATCCACCGCCATCGACCTGCCGCTGGTGCAGCGCAATCCGCAAGCCGGAATGCAACTGACCCGTGACGCCCTGGGCGACAGCGCGCGCCTCGCCGTGCGCGTGCTCGATCGAGCGCTCGTGGCCGGCCGGTCGGCGCAGAAGGCATGCGGGAAAAGCCAAGGCGAATGCGCATTCAACCTGCTCGGCCTGCCCGTCGGCCAGGGCCTGAACCTCAACTACCCGGCACGCCAGGCGGCACAGGTGCGCGGGCTGGTGTATGCGCCGGTGAGTGACTGGTCGCCCATCGTCTTCGCCGTGCAAGCGGACGCGGACGGTGGCGCGCGCGTGAATCTCGGCGCAGCGAAAGCACCGAACGAACGACAGCGCCGGGAGGATGCCTACCTCCTGACCCAGGGGTATGCGGTGCTCAGCGTGGTCGGGACGGACCTCAATGGAGACCACGAGGGCGAGCGGCGGGCGCGGGAATTGTTGAAGGGAATGAAGCCCTGAAGACGGCGTGGGAGCAGGCTTCGTACGATTAGTGGGCTGCACGTCCTGGGCAGACGGGTTCGCGAGCAAGCTCGCTCCTACATCTGCCGACGGACCTTTGTAGGGGGATAAAACCCTGAACACGGCGTGGGAGCAGGCTTCGTCCGATTAGTAGGCTGCGCGACCGGGGCAGGCGGGTTCGCGAGCAAGCTCGCTCCTACATCTGTCGGCGGACCTTCGTAGGGGGATGAAACCCTGTAGACGGCGTGGGAGCAGGCTTCGTCCGATTAGTAGGCTGCACGTCCGGGGCAGGCGGGTTCGCGAGCAAGCTCGCTCCTACATCTGTCGGCGGACCTTTGTAGGGGGATGAAACCCTGAAGACGGCGTGGGAGCACGCTCCGTCCGATTAGTAGGCTGCGCGACCGGGGCAGGCGGGTTCGCGAGCAAGCTCGCTCCTACATCTGTCGGCGGACCTTCGTAGGGGGATGAAACCCTGAAGACGGCGTGGGAGCGGGCTCCGTCCGATTAGTGGGCTGCGCGCCCGGGGCAGGCGGGTTCGCGAGCAAGCTCGCTCCTACACCAGCGGGCGACCTATGTGATGGTGGTCCGCACCGCCTCGATTCCTGTAGGAGCGAGCTTGCTCGCGAACAAGGGACCCCGCGCTGCGTCAGTTTGCGCGTCAGCGCACACCTACAGGCGGGCGAAGCTATCGGGCTGGTTCAGCACGCAACGGATGCCGCCCGGCAGGGCCATGCTCGCCACACACTGGTTGCAGTGATTGCAGCCGTTTTCGTAAGCCTCGCCCTGGCTGCGCACCTGCTTGACTAGGTCCGGATCGCGCAACAGCGCACGGCCCAGGGCGACGAAATCGAAGCCCTCGGCCATGGCGCGCTGCAGGCTGTCGCGCTGGCTGACGCCGCCCAGGTACACCAGCGGCATGTCGGTGGCCTGGCGCACCCGCCGGGCCTGGTCGAGGAAGTACATCTCGGCGTACGGCAGGCTGGCGAACAGCCGCCCGCCAAACCATTTCATCGCCGTGCGCTGCAGTGGGTTGGGTTCCAGCGGGATCATCTGCGCCAGCGGGCTCTCGCCGCGGAACAGGTACATCGGTGAACGGCTGGTGAAGCCGCCGCTCATCACCAGCGCATTCAGCCCGTGTTCGGCCAGGCGCGTGGCGATATGGCAGGAATCGTCGATCTCCAGCCCACCGGCAAAGCCATCGCTGAGGTTCAGCTTGGCGAGGATCGGGAAGTCCTCCCCCACCGCTGCGCGCACCGCCGCCAGGACTTCCAGGGGCAGGCGCAGGCGGTTGTCCAGGCTGCCGCCATAGGCATCGCTGCGGCGGTTGGTGGCCGGCGAAAGGAACTGGCTGAGCAGGTAGCCGTGGCCCATGTGGATTTCCACGGCGTCGAAGCCGGCGCGCTTCACCAGCGCCGCCGCATCGCGGTACTCGGCCAAGGTCTTGCGGATGTCCGCCGGGCCCATTGCCCCGGCGAACGGTACGCCGCTGAACAGCCCGTACTGGTTGATGCCGGCACTGGGCCCACGCGGGCGCGGAATGTTCTGCGGCCGCGTACGGCTGAAGAAGCCGCAGTGCGCGAGCTGAGCGGAGATGGCGCCGCCCTCGCGGTGCACTGCCTCGGCGAGCGCGCGCAACTGATCGAAAATACCTTCGTGCATCCACATCTGGTCGGCAAAGGTCAGGCCGTCCGGCGACACGCCGCAGTAAGCCACGGTAGTCAGGCCAACGCCACCGCGCGCCATCCGCGCATGGTGCGCGGCCAGATCGGCGCCAGGCACTCCACCGGGGCACATGCTCTCGAAGGTGGCGGTCTTGATCACCCGGTTGCGCAGCGCGAGGCCGGCCAGGCGAGTGGGAGCCAGGACCTTGTCCAATGCTTCCTGCGGGGTCATCTCAAGCCTCCTCGGGCTGGGTGAAGGGGACGAATTCGGCGACTTCCAGCTCGAAACCCGAGACCGCCTTGTACGGCACCGGGAAGCTCATCAGGCGCATCTTGCGCACGCCCTGGTCACGCAGGATCTGCGCGCCAACACCCAGCGTGCGCTGGGGAAACTTTGGTGCCTGCAACCCCGGCCCGCGCGCGAGTTGATCGAGGATAGTGCCAGCGCTTTCCTGCTGGGCCAATAACACCAGCACGCCGCTGCCCTCAGCGGCGATACGCGCCAGGGAGCGGTCAAGGTTCCACTGCTGCGGCCCACGCGGCGGTTCGCCGGCGAGGAGATCACGCAGGGTTTCCACCGCCTGCACACGCACCAGCACTGGCTGGGCCGAATCGACCTGGCCACGCACCAGGGCGAGGTGCACCACGTCCTTGAAGGCATCGTGGTAGGTGCACACGCGGAACGGCCCGTGGCGGGTATCGATGCGATGTTCCGTGCCACGGGCGATGGTGCCTTCATGAAGGATGCGGTGATGGATCAGCTCGGCGATGCCACCGATGGCCAGGCCGTGGCGCTGAGCGAAAGCATGCAGGACCTCGCCACGCGCGTTCTCGCCTTCCTCGTCGAGGATGCCGGCGACCAGCGCGGCCGGTTGCAAGCCGGCCAGCCGCGCCAGGTCGCAGGCCGCTTCGGCATGTCCGGCACGGCTCATCACACCGCCGGGCAATGCGCGCAGCGGGAAGATATGGCCGGGGCTGACCAGGTCGGCAGGCTTGCTGGCGGGGTCAACGGCTACCTGCACGGTGCGCGCGCGGTCGGCTGCGGAAATGCCAGTGCTGATGCCCTGCGCGGCCTCGATGGAGACCATGAAGCCGAGGCTGTCGCCACGCGGGTTGTCCGTCATCGGCCGCAGGCCAAGGGTCGTGCAGCGTTCGTCGGTCAGCGCCAGGCAGACCAGCCCGCGCGCTTGCACCGCGAAAAAGTTCAGCGCCGCGTCATCGATGAATTCGGCGGCCTGCACCAGCATGCCGTCACCGCCCTCTTCCTCGCCATCGACCAGGATGACCGGCCGGCCCTGGCGCAGCGCTTCGATCAGGTGCAACGGACTGTCCAGCGTCATGTCCGGCTCCTCAGCGCAACACGTCGCGCAGCCAGGCCGCAGCGTCGTCGAGATAGGCCTGCGCGCGCGGCACGAAGGGCGCGAAGCTGGCAAAGCCGTGCAGCATGCCTTCGGCGCGTACCAATTCGACATCGGCACCGACTGCGCGCGCGCGCTCGGCAAAGGCTTCGCCTTCGTCGCGCAGCGGGTCGCATTCGGCGCTCACCAGCAATGTGCGCGGCAGCGCGCCAAGGTCGGCGGCGTGCAACGGCGAGGCCAGCACATCCAGCGGCGCCGGCCAGCTACCCAGGTACTGGCGCCAGAACCAGTGCATCATCGACGCTTCGAGGAAGTAGCCGCTGGCGAACTCGCGGTACGAGGCGCTGCCGCAGCTCTGATCGGTCACCGGGTAGAGCAGGCACAACGCACTGGGCAGCGGCCCGCCGCGCAGGTTGAGCAGGCGCGCGGCGGCGATGGCCAGGTTACCACCGGCACTGTCGCCGGCCAGGGCCAGGCGGGTGGCGTCCACATCCAGTTCGGCGGCGCGCGCCACGAGTTCCGCCACGGCCTGGCAGCAGTCATTGGGTGCGGCCGGGAACGGTGCTTCCGGCGCCAGCCGATAGCCCACCGACACCACCACTGCGCCGCTGCCCAGCGCGATACGCCGGCAGAGGTCATCGTGGGTGTCGAGGGTGCCGGCGACGAAGCCGCCGCCGTGGAAGAACACCAGCAGCGGCAGACCGGACTCGTCGCTCGGGCGATAGAGGCGCGCCGGCAGTTCGCCGACCACGCGCAGCTCGCGTACCTCTGCCAGCGTCGGCTGCTCGCCGGCGGCCAGCCCCTGGTCGGCGAAGCTGCGGTAGGTCACGGCGTCGAGTTGCTGGAAGTCCAGGGCAAAGGCCCCGGCGAACTGTTCCAGCAGGGCCTGCATGTGAGGATCGAGGGCCATGTTCACTCCTTATACGTCGGCCATCAGGAAGACCGGGTTAGTCTCGTCGAGGATGCTTTGCGTACGCGCCTGCAGCGCGGGCTTGAAATCAGGGTGCGGGAGAATCCAGAAGCGCTTCTGGTGGATGGCGGCGAACACCTGGGCGGCCAGGAGATCGGCCGGCATGCCTTCGCGGATGCTCTGCTCCAGTTGCGCACCGAGTGCGGGACCGGCGCCTTGGCCGACCTGATCCGAGGCCATGATGCGACTGGCCACCGGCCCCGGGCAGAGTACCGAGACGCCGACCGGGGCGCCGATGGCCACCAGCTCGTGGTGCAGCACTTCGGAGAGCGCCACCAGCGCCTGCTTGGTGACCGTGTAGGCAGCCAGGAATGGGCTGGCGAGCAGCCCGGCCAGGGACGCAGTGTTGATGATGTGCGCAGGTCTGCCCTGCGCCAGCAGCACCGGCACGAAGGCGCGCAGGCCGTGGGTGACGCCCAGCAGGTTGATGTCGAGCATGCGCCGCCACTGCGCTTCGCTCAGCTCCCAACTGGCGCCGGTCTGCATGACACCGGCATTGTTGAACAGCAGGTCGACGCCGCCGAAGCGCGCCAGGGTGGCATCGCGCAGGGCGAAAAGGTCCAGCTCGCAGCTCACATCCGTAACCTGCGCTAGCACCTCGCAGCCGGTCGCGGCCAACTCGCTGGCCAGTTCGTCCAGCCCCGCGCGGTCGCGGTCGGCCAGGGCCAGGCGCATCCCCAACCCTGCCGCGTGCTGCGCCAGGCCACGGCCAATGCCGCTGGCGGCGCCAGTGATGACGGCCACGCGGCCAGCTTGCTGCTCGCTCATCTTTCCACCGTTTGTCGTTGTTGTCGGTCGATGGCGGTGTTATCGCCGGCCAGGGGGCTGGCGGCATCGTCCACCCGGACTAGGGCGCGCCCTCGTCCGTTCAGACGATGCCGCGGACGCTCTGGCTTGCAGAATCCCAACCAGGCTCGTGCCGCCCTTCTGCCTGCGGCAACCTGATGGGAGAACAACAAGATGAGTACGCTGCACCGTATCGAAGCGCGCCCGGTAGAAGAGCGCTACGCGCGCGGCTGGCACTGCCTGGGTCTGGCCAGCCAGTATCGCGACGGCAAGGCCCATCGCCTGGATGTATTCGGCACCCGCCTGGTGGCCTTCCAGGGCGAGGATGGCCAACTGCACATTCTTGACGGCTACTGCCCGCACATGGGCGCGGACCTCAGCGACGGCTGCGTGGAAGGCAACAGCCTGCGCTGCCCCTTCCACGAATGGCGCTGGGGCGCCGACGGCGTGTGCGATGACATCCCCTATGCCAAGCGCATCCCGCCAAGGGCGAAAATCAAGTCCTGGCCGGTCATGGAGCAGAACCACCTGCTGTTCGTCTGGAACGATCCCGAAGGCAACCCGCCCATCGCCGAGCAGGCCATCCCACGCATCGACGCCTGTTACGACGCCGAGTGGGCCGAGTGGGAAGTGGCGGAACTGAAGATCGATACCAACTGCCGCGAGCTGGTGGACAACGTCTCCGACATGGCGCATTTCGACAGCGTGCACAAAGCGCCCATCGACGAATTCAGCAACCACTTCGAAAGCCACATGGCCACCCAGGTGATGCGCGGCCGCAGCGCGCGACTGTCCGGCGACAGCGAGCTGCGCACCGTAGCCACCTACTACGGCCCGGCCTACCAGATCACCTGGATGACCGGCGCCATGGGCGGCCAGCCGATCGAGTCGATCCTGCTCAACTGCCACGTGCCCATCGACCAGAACAGCTTCACCCTGCGCTACGGCGTACTGGTGAAAAAGGTGCCGGGCCTGTCCGCCGAGGACAACCGCGCCATGGCCCTGGCCTACGTGGAGCAGGCGCGCGCCGCCTTCTACGAGGACGTAGCCATCTGGCACAGCAAGACCCGCGTCGACAACCCGCTGCTGTGCGACGGCGACGGCCCGGTGTACCAGCTGCGCAAGTGGTACGAGCAGTTCTACACCAACATCGCCGAGCTGCCGACGGGCCTCGCCGAACGCAAGAGCTTCGTGGTGCGGGCAGCACAGGCGGAACCGGCCTGAGCCACCGGTCCCCTGCCTTGCGGGACCGATTGCCTTTTGCGGAATGCGCCGATTAATCTCGTCGGCGCTTTCCTACAACAACAATAAAAAATGGTTCTACCGATGGCACAGTCGCTCGATCTCGACCAGTTCAGCGGGATGCTCGGCAATCTCTACCAGGGCCCCCTGGAGCCCACGCCGTGGCAATCCTTCCTCAACCAGCTCAACCAGTTCCTCGAGGCCAAGTACGTCACCTTCATCCTGCGTCCGCCCAGTGACCAGAGCGAAGGCCTGATGGTCAACACCAACGGCAGCTCGGCCGAGGTCGTGGCGTCGTACAACCAGTACTATTTCAACCTCGACCCCTTCGTCGACCTGCCCAGCGGCCAGGTGGTGATCCTCGAGGAGTTCGTCTCCAAGGAACAGTGGCTGGCGTCGGAGTTCTACCGCAACTTCCTCGAGCCGGTCGGGGTATTCCACATCCTCGGCGCCGACATCCGCACCAGCGACGGCGCCCTGTGCCGCATCCGCGTCAGCCGCGGCGTGGAATCGCCCGGCTTCACCGACAACGACAAGGCCCTGCTGGCCTATTTCGTCCCGCACCTGGAGCGCTCGGTGGCGCTGCACACGCAGATCAACCGCATCGAGACCGAACGCAATCTCTACGCCGGCGCGGTGGACCAGTTCGCCGTCGGCACCATCATCCTCGACGAAGCCGGCAAGATCCTGCAGACCAACCAGGTGGCGGAAAACCTGCTGCGCGAGAAGGATGGCCTGAAGATCAGCGCCGACAGCCTGCAGGTCGGCACTCCGCGCGACTGCCAGGAGTTTCGCCGGTTGGTGAAACAGGCGCTGCAGTCGCAGAAAGGCGCGCAACCCTCGGTGGTGGAGGCCATGCGCGTGCAGCGCCCGTCCGGCCGCGCGGACCTGGGCATCATCGTGCGCTCGGTGCCGCTGAGCGAATGGAACGAGGGCAAGCACTGCCCGTCGGTGGTGATCTTCGTCAGCGACCCGGAACAGGAGTCCCGCGCGCCGCAGGAAATCGTCAAGGCGCTGTTCGACCTGACCCCGGCCGAAGCGCAGTTGGCCATGCTGCTGGCCAACGGCCTGACCCTGGACGAGGCCTCGGAAGAATTGAACATCAGCCGCAACACCGCGCGCGCCCACCTGCGCTCGACCTTCTCCAAGACCGGGGTGACCCGCCAGACCATGCTGGTGCGCCTGATCCTGCGCAGTGTGGCGACCCTGGGCTAGTCCGAGCGGACGATTTGCCCGCCGGCCTCGGCGACTAACGTGGGACACCCCCAGTTGGTCGACGAGGTCGCCAGCATGTCCAGACTGATTCCGCTGTTCGTGGCGCTGATCTTCTGCAGCTGCCTGTTCACCGCCCACCTGATGCTGGATATCCACGAACGCTCGGCACAACAGGTGCGCCTGGCCGCCCAGCGCTCGCTGCCGGCGCCGTGCGACCTGGGGAGCTGCTTGCGGGCAGTGCCGTGATGAATGCGCCCGGATTGAGCAAGGCGCAGGCGGCCGGCACACAGAAGCGGCGTATGACCGCGAACGGTCATACGCCCTACGGCCATCACGGATTTGTAACCCTCGGCCGCTAACGTGCTCGCCCACATTCCGCACGCCGCCCCCCATGGTCGGCGCGGCCCCCCCGGCGCTGCCAGAAGACGGACCATGACGGTAGACACGAGCACCTCGCGCAAGCAGTTCCTGATCCGTTCCGAGAACATGACCGCCGACGATTTCGGCGAGCTCTACACGCAAATGTTCGGCAACCTCTATTCGGGGATGCCCAGGCCGGAAAAGCCCATCGCCATCGGCGGGGTCTACGGCCGCTACGAGGGAGTGAGCTTCCGCCGCCTGAGCTTTCGCGGCGACCTGCTGGCCGAGATGCCGGACCTCGACGACGAGATCACCTTCATCTTCCCCAGCGCCGGCCGCGTCGTCTTCAACCAGTGCAGCGACAGCGTCGGCCTGCCCAGCGTCGGGCTGGCCATGGAGAAGGCTTCGGTGCGTTCGGTCGGTTTCATCGACGGCCACGCGCACCATGGGCTGTCGGTGCGCCGCTCGCTGTTCGCCCGCCGCCTGGCCACCCTGCTCGGCCGGCCGATCACCCACAAGGTGCGCTTCCAGCCGCGGGTGGACCTGAGCAACGACGCTTTCCAGGGCATCAAGGCCATCGTCGCGATGGCTACCGGCAACGAGTTCGACCTGCTGATCAACTCCAGCGCGCTGATGCCGGCGCGCCTGCAGGAAATGCTGGTGGATTCGGTGCTGGAAATCTGGCCGCACAACTACAGCGATGCGCTCAAGCGCCCCGCCCCGCAGATCGCTCCGCGCCATGTGAAGCTGGCCATGGACTATATCCAGGAGCATCCCGACGCCATGGTCAGCGGCAGCGACCTGGCCGAACTGACCAACGTCAGCCTGCGCGCGTTGCAGGAAGGCTTCCGTCGCTTCGTCGGCAGCTCTATCGTCGCCTATCAGCGCGAGGTGCGCCTGCAGCGCGCCTATGCTGCGCTGCAACAGGACAGCACGCAGTCGGTCAGCGAGATATCCCTGGCCCTGGGCTTCAGCAACGTCGGGCGCTTCTGCCAGTACTTCCAGAACGCCTACGGCATGAGCCCGGCAGACCTGCGCAGGAATCTGTCGACGCCTGCCCAGGGAAGCAACCTCACCCTGCTCTCAACGCTCGCCGGCTAGGCTCCAGCCAGCTCGGTTCGCGAGCAAGCTCGCTCCTACAGGGTTTCGAGCTCTTCGTAGGAGCGAGCTTGCTCGCGAACATCGCCATCAACGTGGCAATGTAGATCAGCCGCCTAGGGCGCATAACCCGGAACGAATTACCCGTCCTACTCGCTGGAAAGCAAGGCGGCCCGCCGCGTATGACGCGACGGGCCGCTTGGACAGCGCGATGCGATCAGAACTGGTAGCTGGCCTTCAGGCTGCCACTGGCACCGTGGCTGCCGCTGCCGCCCAGGGCACCGACTTCGGCGCCGACGCTGAAGTCGCCCTGGCTGGCGGTCAGGCTGAACGCACCGCTGAACTGGTCGCGGTTGTCGAAGGCGGCGCGCTGGGAGACATCCAGGCCCAGCAGCTGGCCTTCGCTGTCGACTTTGTAGTCGCCCAGCGCGTGGTCGTAGCCTACTTCCAGGCCCGGCACCATCTGCCATCCGCTGCCCAGTACCACTGGAGCGAAGGACGCCTTCAGGTTGGCGTAGGCGCTACGGCGGTTTTCGCTGATGTCGTCGACGTCCAGCGCCAGTTCGCTGCCCTTCTCCTGGAAGCCGTCCAGATCCAGGTGGCTGTAGCGCAGGCCGATGCTCGGCTCCAGGGTCACGGTGGAGACCGCCGCGCGGTAACCCAGGGCGACACTGGCGCCACTCAGGTTGCCGCTGGTGTCGCCCTTGGCCTTGCCCAGGCCGCCGCCGATTTCGCGCTTGCTGTCGTAGTCGAGCCAGCCGTAGCTGAGGTCGGCATCGACGAACAGGCCCTGCTCCAGGTTGTCGAGGGCCAAGCGCGCACCGCCACGGACGAAGGTCAGGTCGGTATCCACTTCGCCGCCGGCACCGCCGACGCTGCCCTTGCTGTAGCCGAAACCGGCGTTGCCGCTGAGCTGTTCGGAGAAGCGCTGGGTCACACCGACCATCATGCCCTGGGTGTGTTCGTTGCTGCTTTGCGCATCAGAGGTGGCGGAGTTGCCCTGGTAGCCGGCCAGCGCGGTGGTCCACAGGCGGGTCTGCCCGGTCTTCAGATCGACGCCGCTGGCATAGGGCGCGGCAGCGCGATCGATCAGCGCATCCTGGCGCAGCAGGTAGCTGGCCGCGTCGGCATGCACCTGCCCGCCGACGGTGGATTCGACGCCGCCAAGGGTGCCGGCGTCGATGGCCGACTGCAGGTAGTAGTTGTATGCGGTGTAGGCACCGGAGAGGCTGCTGTTCTGCAGCTGGGTCAGCAACTGAGCACCGGCGGCAGCGTTGCCGGAAAGCCCGGCGGTACCCGGCAGGGTGCCGTAGTAAACCATCTTGCCGCGCAGCACGTAGATGGTCTCCTGGGACAGGCCGAGACCTTCCTTCAGGTAGTTGTCCATCGTGCCGTACTCGGCAGTCACCTCGTCCAGGCCGGCCTGCAGGTAGCTGGCCTGCACGCCGATCAGCGGCTCGTAGATCGCCGCCATGCTCGCCGGCATCATCGCCAGGGTCGCCTTGATCCGCGCGGCGGTGTAGTCGTTGGTGGCCAGGTAGTTGTCCATGATGGTCTGGCTGTCTACCCCGGCGATGCTCAGCAACACGGCGGCGGTCCAACCGGTGCGGTCCTTGCCGGCGGTGCAGTGGAACAAGGCAGCGCCGTCGGCGGCAGCCAGTTCGTTGAACAGCGTGGTGAACTGGCCGCGCATGCCGGCGTCGTTGACGAAGGCGCGGTTGGTCTCTTCCATCATCTGCACGGCCTGGGCCGCGCTGGTGAAGGAGATGTTGGTGATGTTGGCGCCGGAGGTGGTGCTGCCGATGATGTCGATGTTGTGGTAGGCCGCCCCGGCCGGCAGGGTGTCAGGCGTGCCGGCGATCTCGCTGGGCGTGCGCAGGTCGAACACGTCGCTGATGCCCAGGCTGCCCAGCACCGCGAGGTCCGTGCCCTTGGGCGTCAGCGCGTTGGAGCGGTAGAACACCCCGGAGCGCATCACGCCGTCGTTGCTGGTCGTGTAGGCAGTGGTGGTTCCGGCGATGTCGCGGAAGTTGTCGATACCGGCCAGGTGCGGCGTGTCCAGGGCGTAGGTCTCGGCTGCGTTGGCGCAGGCGATGGACAAGCTGAGCAGGGACAGGCCGACGGTGGAAGCGGAAAGCAGAGCACGATGAAACACGATGTAGCCTCTTTGAGCTTGTTGGCGTGGCTACTATCGGCAGGGTTTTCAGGCGCGAATATGACAATCGCGCGGCATCGGGAAATGCCGGCGCGATCTGTCCGTGGGGTGCGTTTTCTGTCCGTGAAGCTAATCGTCGCGGTGCCCGCTGGACTCGCGGTCGCGCTCGTAACGGTGGCGCATCGGAAACGCCGGCAGCCACGCTTCGCGGCGACAGGTCCACAGCTCATAGGTGGGCTGGAACTGGTCCGGCGCATCCAGCGCACCGAGCGCCACCTCGATCTCGCCGGGGCTGCGGCCGAACACCGAGGAACCGCAGCGCGGGCAGAAGCTTCTCCCCTTGTACTCGTGGGACTCACCCTCGATCTGCACGGCGCTCTCGGGGAAGATCGCCGATGAATTGAACAGCGCGCCATGGTGCTTGCGGCAATCCAGGCAATGGCAGATACCGACCCGGTACGGCTGGCCGGTGGCTTCGATGCGCAGGCTGCCGCACAGGCAGCTGCCGGTGACCTTGTCCATGTTGCACCTCTTCATTGGGCAGGAGTGATGATGACCCGCCCGGTCTGTCGATGTTCAGTCTTCCAGACCGACGCAGGCCAGTACGGCGGCATGCCATTGCGGGTTGTCCAGCAGCCGTGGCAGCAACCCCTTGTGGCCGGCACCGGGCACCACCAGCAACTCACGCTGGCTCGCGCGGGTCGCGGCGGCATGCAGGCGCTCGGGGATTTCCAGCGGGATCACGCTGTCCTGCTCGCCGGCCACCACCAGCAAGCGGCCACGGAAGCGCCCGAGGATGTCCCAGGCGTCGCTGTCGGCCCAGCTGCGCGGACGACGGATGATCGCCGAGAAGTCCGGCCCGAACGGCACCTCGTGGGCTTCGGGGGTATAGATGCCGGGCACGATAAGGATCAGCGCCTGCGCCTCCAGTTCTTCGCTCAACCGCAGCGCGTTGTAGGCGCCCATGCTGATACCGGCCAGCGCGGTCGGACGCACGCCCACCTGCTCGATCACCGACTGCGCCTGCTGGCTGCGGCGCTGCAGCGAGGAATCAGCGAACACGCCGCCAGTCTGGCCGTGGCCGATGCAGTCCAAAGCCGTCGACCCCACGCCGCGCTGCCACAACGACCGACGCAAGCCATCCCACACCGAGCGATTGCTGGCACCGCCACCATGAATGCCGAACAGGTGCAGCGACGAGTCGCCCTTCAGGGTGTCGGCGTGGAGTTCGCGCCCATCGAAAGGCACGCGGAAAGTGACAGCGGACGACATGCGGTAGACCTGGCGGGATGGGCTTCTTGAAGGCCTGCGAGCATAGCTGATCCGCAAGGTGGGAGGCCGATTTGGCCGTTTCGCGATATTCGTCGTCCGGATCGCGTGAGACAGCCGCCTTGGCCGCGCCTAGCATAGGCCACCCAAATACGAAAAACCCCGGCGCGCCCTGCCCGCGCGCCACACCTTGCTGCCCCGGAGTCCCATGTCTACCACCGCTTCTTCCCTGGCCACGCCGTCCGTGGCCAGCCAGGCCAGCCCGCTGGTCATGCGCGTGATCGGCGCGTGCGCCCTCGCCCACCTGACCAACGACCTGATCCAGGCCGTGCTGCCGTCGATCTATCCGGTACTCAAGGCCAACTATGGCCTGAGCTTCACCCAGGTCGGCCTGATCACCCTGACCTTCCAGCTGACCGCCTCGCTGCTGCAGCCCTGGGTGGGCTATCACACCGACCGCCATCCCAAACCCTGGCTGGCGCCGCTGGGCAGCGTCTGCACGCTGATCGGCATCCTCATGCTGGCCTTCGTCGGCAGCTTCCACGCCATCCTGCTGGCCTCGGCGCTGGTGGGCATCGGCTCCTCGACCTTCCACCCGGAAACCTCGCGCATCGCGCGGCTGGCCTCCGGCGGGCGCTATGGGCTGGCGCAGTCCACCTTCCAGGTCGGCGGCAACGCCGGCAGCGCCTTCGGCCCGCTATTGGCGGCAGCCATCATCATTCCGTACGGCCAAGGCAACGTGGCGTACTTCGGCCTGTTCGCGGTGTTCCTCGTCGGCGTGCTCTGGGGCCTGAGCCGCTGGTACAGCCACCACCTCAACCTGTTCAAGCTCAAGGCCGGCGGCGTGGCCACCCACGGGCTGTCCAAGGGCCGGGTGACGGCGTCCCTGGTGGTGCTGGCGCTGCTGGTGTTCTCCAAGTACTTCTACATGGCGAGCTTCACCAGCTACTACACCTTCTACCTGATCGAGAAGTTCGACCTCTCGGTGGCCAGCTCGCAGCTCTACCTCTTCGGCTTCCTCGGTGCGGTAGCGGCCGGCACCTTCTTCGGCGGCCCGGTGGGCGACCGTATCGGGCGCAAGGCGGTGATCTGGTTCTCCATCCTCGGTGTCACGCCCTTCACCCTGGCGCTGCCCTACGTCGACCTGTTCTGGACCAGCGTGCTGAGCCTGGTGATCGGCTTCATCCTCGCCTCGGCCTTCTCCGCCATCGTGGTCTACGCCCAGGAACTGGTGCCCGGTAA
The DNA here is from genome assembly GCF_048068295.1 of Pseudomonas sp. NY15435. Lineage (NCBI taxonomy): Bacteria > Pseudomonadati > Pseudomonadota > Gammaproteobacteria > Pseudomonadales > Pseudomonadaceae > Pseudomonas > Pseudomonas sp. NY15435. Next base: position 56,688 of record NZ_JBLUQA010000009.1, on the reverse strand, counting down.
CGTCGGCATGATCGCCGGGGTGTTCTTCGGCCTGATGTTCGGCTTCGGCGGCATCGGCGCGGCCTTCCTCGGCCACCTGGCCGACATCCATGGCATCGAGTACGTCTACACGCTGTGCTCCTACCTGCCGCTGCTGGGCTGCCTGACGATTCTGCTGCCGTCCACGAAGAAGAAAGCGTAACCCCCCTGCCGCCGGCCCCGAGCCGGCGGCAGACCCTTCGCCCGGCCATTCGTGCGCGGGCAAATGTAATGGATTGTTGTAAAGCGCCCTGAGCGTCGCCGGCGATACATTTGCGCTGCCTGGGCCTCGGGCCATCACTGCTAGCCTTTCCGCAATGCAAATAACTCGCATTTGCCGGAGAGCTTTCCGTCCATGTCGTCCCGCTTGAACCTCACTCCCGTTACCCGTTCCGATGCACCTCTCACCCTTGCCCCCATCGTCGGCCTCGCCACCTTCATGGCGATCCCGCTGAGCGCCTGGGCCGATCAACCTCCCACCGCCGATGATCAGGACGCCCTGGCCCTGCCCGACAGTACCGTGCAGGCCACCCGGGAGTCGCCCTACAAGGTCGACCACGCCAGCTCGGCGAAGTACAGCGAACCGCTGCGCGATACCCCACAGAGCGTCACGGTTCTCTCCGAGACACTGCTCAAGGAGCAGAATGCCCAGAGCCTGAAGGACGCCCTGCGCAACGTGCCGGGCATCACCTTCAACTCCGGCGAGGGCGGCGGTGGCGTGGGCGACAGCCTGACCATCCGCGGCTTCAACGCCGACGGCAACATCTACCGCGATGGCGTTCGCGACCCCGCCAAGTACTCCCGCGACGACTTCTTCAATACCGAGGGCGTGGAGGTCTTCAAGGGCTCCAGCACTGCGGCCTGGGGCGTCGGCGCCGTTGGCGGCGCGGTCAACCTGGTGACCAAGACCCCGCAACTGGATGACTTCAACCTGCTCAGCGGCGGCGTCGGTACGGCCAACTTCAAGCGCGGCACGCTGGACGTGAACCACCGCATCGACGGCCTCGGCGAAGGCGCGGCCTTCCGCGTCAACGTGATGGGCGCCAACACCGGCACCGACGGCCGCGACTGGGTCGGCGACGAACGCTACGGCTTCGCCCCCTCCCTGGCACTGGGCCTGGGCACCGACACCCGTGTCACCCTGGCCTACGAATACCTGCATGACAACGCCACGCCGGACTACGGCATCCCGACCGTCAACGGCAGCAACGGCAGCTCGCCGCACCGCGCTGGCGGCGCCAGCTGGAGCAGCTACTGGGGCTGGCGCAACCTCGACTACGAGAACAACGAATCGCACCGCGTGAACCTGAAGTTCGCCCATGACTTCAACGATGACCTGAGCCTGGACAGCCGCTTCACCTGGTTCCACCTGGACCACGACTTCTTCGTCACCACCCCCGGTGGCGATGCGAACGCCGGCGCGCCGGGCATCCAGGCCGGCAAGGGCATCTACCGGCGCAACATCAACACGCCGCTGCGCGAGCAGACCAACGAGACCTACAGCAACCAGACCAACCTGACCTGGCGCGTCGACACCTTCGGCATCGGCCATACCCTGGTCGGCGGCTTCGACCTGAGCAAGCAGACGCTGGACTCGAAGACCGGCGCGCTCACCGCCGCCAGCCGGACCACCATGGGCAACCTGCCGGTAGCCAGCAACGACTGGTCGAAATACCCCTATGCGCTGGACACCTACACCTCCGCCAAGCAGTCGGTGGAGCAGCTCGACAAGGCATTCTACCTGCTCGACACCCTGAAGTTCGACGAGCACTGGCAACTCCACCTGGCCGCCCGCCAGGACCACTTCGACACCCGCGTGCTGGACAGCGAGACCCGCGCCAGCCAGAGCGCCGCCTGGGTCGACAAGGGCAGCTCCTCGCAGAACGAGAAGCTCACCAGCGTGCACACCGCACTGACCTACAAGCCGGTGGAGAACGGCAGCCTCTACGTCAGCTACGCCAACGCCAGGCAACCTTCGGGCGTGCTGGCCGTAGCGCAGACCGGCAGCATTGCCTCGACCAAGGGCGACCGCGGCAAGACCTACGAAGTGGGCAGCAAGTGGGAATTCCTCGACGGCCAACTGGCACTCAACGGCGACGTGTTCGAGACCAAACGCCAGTTGACCTACATCGACGACGAGGAGCTTTCCGCCTACACCGGCGGCGAGGAGCGGGTGCGCGGCATCGAGCTGTCCGCCAGCGGCAACATCACGCGCAACTGGTCGCTGTACGCCGCCTACGTGCACCAGCACAGCAGGCTGGTGAAGCCCTACAACGGCTCGGACAAGGGCGTGCAACTGGCCAACACCCCGCAGAACGCCCTGAGCCTGTGGAGCACCTGGCAGGTGCCGGACGATCTGGCCCTGAGCTACGGCGTGCAATATGTGGACGACGTGAAGATCTATCCGGGCCTCGGCTCGACCATGACCCGCGCGGGCCAGAGCACCGTGCCCGGCTACGTGGTGCACGACGCCATGCTCAGTTGGCAGGCGACCCAGGACGTGCAACTTCGGTTGAACGTCAACAACCTGTTCGACAAGCACTACTGGAGCCAGTACAACGGCCGCGGCTACGGCGTGCCGGGCGCAAGCCGCGGTGCGGTGCTGAGTGCGGATTATTCGTTCTGAGCATTGATCAGCGCGGCTGACGACGCACCGATCCGTTTTTCGTAGGAGCGGACTCCGTCCGCGATAGGCCCGCATCGCGCCGGACAGCATCGCGGACAGAGTCCGCTCCTACGCAGGTCAATCTGCTCCGCTGCTCACTTCAACCGCGAACCTGTCCACCAACTGGACTCCCTCCCCGGAAACCGGGTGGGCAGGTTCGCGACCCAATCCCCGCTGCACTGTTTCCTTGTAGGAGCGAGCTTGCTCGCGAACCGGTACGGCACGGAGCCAAGCGCTTCGCGAGCAAGCTCGCTCCTACAGGCGCTGCATGCTTCCGAGCGGTGGCGCGACACGTTCAACCGCGAACCTGTCCACCAACAGGACTCCCTCCCCGGAAACCGGGTGGGCAGGCTCGCGACCCGATCCCCGCTGCACTGTTTCCTTGTAGGAGCGAGCTTGCTCGCGAACCGGTACGGCACGGAGCCAAGCGCTTCGCGAGCAAGCTCGCTCCTACACGGAGACCTGGCGCTCAGGCGTCGCGGTCGAACAGCAGTGTTGCTTGAAGACCGCCACCCTCGCGGTTACGCAGCTCCAGCCGGCCATGGTGCGCCGCGGCAATGGTCTGGGCGATGCTCAGGCCCAATCCGTAGCCGCCGGTGGAGCGGTTGCGCGATTGTTCCAGGCGATAGAACGGTTCGGTCACCCGCTCCAGCTGCTCTGGCGCAATCCCCGGCCCGCGATCCAGCACACGGATGCACAGCGCCTGGGCGCTGTCTTCGACCTCGACTTCGGCGCCACCGGCATAACGGATGGCGTTCTCCAGCAGATTGAGCAACGCCCGCTGCAGGCTCAGTGGATACCCCGGAAGCGGTTGCAGCGCGCGCCCGGACAGTGAAACCCGCTCGCCCTGCTCCTCGAAATCCGCCTGCAGGCTCTGCAGCAGCGCGTTCACGTCGAGGTTCTGTCGCGCCTCGTCGAGATCGCTGCCGCTGATGAAGTCCAGGGTCGCGGTGACCATGCCTTCCATGTCGTCGAGGTCCTTGCGCAGCTTCTGCCGCGCAGTCTCGTCGTCGAGCATTTCCGTGCGCAGGCGCAGCCGGGTGATCGGCGAGCGCAGGTCATGGGAGACGGCGGCGAGGAAGCGCATGCGCTCGCCGAGGTTATGGATCAGGCGCTGCTGCATGGCATTGAAGGCGCGGGCGGCGCGGCGCACTTCCAGCGGACCTTCTTCGGCCAGCGGCGGGCGCTGGATGTCCTGGCCCAGGGCTTCGGCCGCGCGCGCCAACTTGTCCAGCGGGCCGATGGCCAGACGTACCGCCAGCAACGCCAGGAGCACGACGACGATGATGCGCAGCAGGTACAGGCGCAGCAGATAGTCCAGGGCTACATCGAGGGTCGACTGGCTGCTCCAGCCCTGCCCTTCGAGCATCTCCAGGCGTAGCCATTGACCATCGCCCAGCGGCGCTTCCAGCAACAAGTGCGCCTTGCTGCCACTGCCGGTGAACAGCCCTGCCAGCCCGCTGCGCTCGCCGGCACCATCGCGCAACTCTACGCTCAACAAGCGCAAGCCCTGGGCATCGCCGCCCTGGTCATGCACGGCGCGACGCAGCAGGCGCTCAGCCGCGGGGTCGAAAGCTCCCTCCGACTCCTCCATCGAATCCACCAGGCGCGCCTCGAACCCCGGCCGGTCAAGCGCACCCAGCGCCTGCGCAAAATCCGCCGGCTGACGCTGGTGCAGATGCTGCAGATCGGTCAGTCGCGCCGCCGCCAGGCGCAGGGGAATCTCCAGCGCCTGGGTGTGGCGCACGTCGTACCAGATGCTGCCGGTGAGCACCTGGGCGGCGATCATCCCGCCTACCAGGATCACCACCAGCCGCCCGAACAGCGTGCGCGGCCACAGGCGCATCAGGCGCTGACCACGTCTTCGGCGGTGAGCATGTAGCCCTGGTTGCGCACGGTGCGGATCAGCCTCGGCGACTTCGGATCATCTTCCAGGTGCTGGCGCAGGCGGCTCACACAGACGTCGATGGCGCGGTCGAAGGGCAGGCGCTCCTTGTCGAACACCTGACGCAACAGAAAGTCCCGACCGAGCGGCCGATTGGGATGCTGCAGCAGCAGGCGCAGCAGGCGGAAATCCGATCCAGCCAGCGCAATGCTCAAGCCGGCCGGCGAGCGCAGGTGACGGGCGCGGGTATCCAGCTCCCAGCCGGCGAAGCGCAGGGTCGCCGCTTCGTCCACCTGGGCGCGCTGCGGGAAGCTCTGCACCCGGCGCAGCACCACCTTGATCCGCGCCAGCAGCTCGCGCGGGTCGAAGGGCTTGGGCAGGTAGTCGTCGGCGCCCATCTCCAGGCCGATGATGCGGTCGATCAGCGTGCCGCGCGCGGTGAGCATGATCACCGGCACGTCGCTGCGCGCGCGCAGGTCGCGGCACAGGGTCAGGCCGTCCTCGCCGGGGAGCATCAGGTCGAGCACCACCAGGTCCACCGGCTGGACTTCCAGCTGGCGCTGCATCTCGCGGCCATCGGCGGCGGCGGACACCTGGTAGCCCATGCCCTTGAGGTAATCGGCCAGCAGCTGGCGGATCTCGGGGTCGTCGTCGACGACGAGGATGTGGTCTGGCCTGGACATCGGGAAACTCGCGGCGGGTCGCTATCGTTCCGGCTGTCGACGCGGGCTGCATGGCGCAAATGTAATGGAATGTTGTGGCGCGGGATTTCACGCCGATCCAATACAAAGCCGTCCAGATCGCCCGCAGCGGCAGCGGTAGAGTGGTTTTGCAAATGCGATTAATTCTACTTCATGCCCAGGTCGTTCCGCATGCCCTTCCTGTCGTTCCGCGCTTCCCGCTCCCGTCTGAGCCATTCCCTCGCCACCCTCGCCCTGCTCTGCCTCGGCTGGTTCGGCCTCGCTCTGCCCGCCCAGGCGCTCACCGTCACCGACGTGCTCGGGCGCAAGGTCGAGGTCAACGGCAACGCCCAGCGCGTGGTGCTGGGCGAAGGCCGGCTGTTCTTCGCCCTGGCCCTGCTCGACCGCGACAACCCGTTCCAGCGTGTGGTTGGCTGGCAGAACGACGTACGCCTGCTCGACCCGCACACCTTCGACGTCTACGCCCAGCGCTTCCCCCAGGTGAAGCAGATCCCGCTGATCGGCCAGGCTTCGGAGCAGAGCGTGAGCGCCGAACAGATACTCGCGCTGAAGCCGGACCTCGCCGTGTTCAGCATCGCCGGCGAAGGCCCGACCCAGCACAGCCCGGTCGCCGATATCCTCGCCGCCGCCGGCGTGCCGGTGGTATTCGTCGACTTCCGCGTGCATCCCATCGAGGGCGTGCGCACCAGCCTCACCGCACTGGGCGCGGCGCTCGGTCGACAGGCCGAGGCAGACCAGTACTTGAAGTTCTACGACGCCCACCTGCAGCGCATTCGCGATGGCGTAGCCGGCCTGGATGACGCGCACAAGCCGAGCGCGTTCCTCGAACTGCTGGCCGGCGTCTGGCAGGCGCCGGGCCACACCACCGGCAAGAGCGGGCTGGGCAGCGTGATCGAGGCGGTGGGTGGGCGCAACATCGCGACCGGCGTGGTGCCCGGAGCGCTGGGTGACATCAGCGTGGAGTACGCGCTGTCGGCAAAACCGGATATCTACATCGCCACCGGCAACCGCCAGCCGGGGCTGATCCTGGGCGCCGGCGTCAGCCAGCAGCAGGCCCGCGAGAGCCTGGGCAAAGTCCTGCAACGCCCGGAGTTCGCCAGCCTCGACGCCATCCGCAACGGCAAGGCCCACGGTCTCTGGCATGACTTCTACAACTCGCCGTTCAACATCCTCGCCGTCGAGGCCATGGCCCGCTGGGTCCATCCGGAACGCTTCGCCGGTCTCGACCCGGCGCAGACGCAGGCGCAGATCAACCAGAACTTTCTGCGCATCGGCCTGGACGGCACCTATTGGATCGATGCCGACAAACAGCAATGAACGCCGCCACTGAAAACTTCGACCTGCAGCTGGCGCGTCGTGAGCGCCGGCTGCAGCTGCGCCGCCGCGGTGCGGTGCTGATCGTCCTGCTGGCCCTGCTGCTGGGCTCCTTGGCCTGGGACCTGCTCAGCGGGCCGTCCGGGCTGACGCCTTCCGCCTTGCTCCACGGCCTGCTTCATCCAGGCGAGCTGGAGCCGAGCCAGCGGGTGATCATCTGGAACGTACGCCTGCCCTACGCGGTGATGGCGCTGCTGGTGGGCGGCGCGCTGGCGCTGGCCGGCGCGGAGATGCAGACCATCCTCGACAACCCGCTGGCCAGTCCTTTCACCCTCGGTGTGTCGTCGTCGGCCGCCCTCGGCGCCTCCCTGGCGATCTTCTTCCACCTGGGCAACGCCTGGCTCTCGGCCAACGCAGCCGTGTCGCTGGCGGCCTTCCTCTTCGCCTGCCTGTCGCTGGTACTGCTGCAACTGCTCTCGCGCCTGCGCGGCGGCGGCGTGGAAAGCCTGGTGCTGTTCGGCATCGCCCTGGTGTTCAGTTGCAACGCGGCGGTGGCGCTGCTGCAGATGATGGCCAGCGAGGACGTGCTGCAACAGCTGGTGTTCTGGACCCTCGGCAGCCTCGCCCGCGCCGACTGGCACAAGGCCGGCGCGCTGGCGCTGGTACTTGCGCTCTGCCTGCCCTTCTCCCAGGCCGCGGCCTCGAAGCTCACCGTGCTGCGCATGGGCGAGGACCGCGCCCGCAGCCTGGGCGTGGACGTGCGCCGCCTGCGCCGCTTCGCCCTGCTGCGCATCTGCCTGCTGTCGGCGTGTGCGGTAGCCTTTGTCGGCACTATCGGCTTCATCGGCCTGGTCGGCCCGCACATCGCGCGGCTGCTGATCGGCGAGGACCAGCGCTTCTACCTGCCCGCCAGTGCCCTGGTCGGCGCACTGCTGCTGTCGATGTCATCGGTGGCCAGCAAGTTGCTGATGCCAGGGCTGATCGTGCCGGTGGGCATCGTCACGGCGCTGGTCGGCGTACCAGTATTCGTCGTGCTGGTCTGCCGGGGAGGACGCCACGCATGAGCCTGCTTGCGCAGAATCTGACGGTCGCCTATCGCCGCCACGCCGTGGTCCACGACGTGACGCTGCCGGAACTCAAACGTGGCACCCTCACCGCGTTGATCGGCCCCAACGGCGCGGGCAAGTCCACCCTGCTGCGCGGTCTGGCGGGCCTTGAGCGCGTGCGTGGCGACTTGAGCCTGGACGCCCAGCCGCTCGCCTCGCTGGCGGCCGGCGAACGTAGCCGGCGCATCGCCTACATGCCGCAGCACTTGCCAGGCGGCATCGCCCTGAGCGTACTCGACGCCCTGCTCGCCAGCCTGCGGGTCAACCCGTTCGACAGCGAATTGCGCCGCGCCGACCCGCTGGCCGCCGCCCTCGAAGCGTTGCACCGGGTCGGCATCCTGCACCTGCGCGACCAGCGCCTGGACCGTCTCTCCGGCGGCCAGCGGCAGATGGTCAGCCTGGCCCAGTTGCTGGCGCAACGCCCGCAGGTACTGCTGCTGGACGAACCCACCAGCGCGCTGGATCTGAACTACCAGCTGCGGGTCATGCAGTGCGTGCAGGAAGAAGTGCGCCGCCACGATCTGATCGCCATCGCCGTGCTGCACGACATTGGCCTCGCCGCGCGGTACGCCGATCAGTTGGCGGTGCTGCACCAGGGTCGGCTGGTGGCCGCCGGCGACGCCGAAAGCATCCTCACGCCGCAGCTGTTCGGCGACGTCTATGGCGTGCAGGCTCGGGTGGAACGCTGCTCGCGGCAGACACTACAGATCATCATCGACGAAGTGGCCTGCTGAGCCTTCAGCCTTCGCGGCGCTGCGGCTCGGTGGCGTGCACGAACACCGTGTAGGTATCGGCCGGGTGGGCCACGCCGGCCTGGTCCAGCGCGCGGGCGATGGAGCCGCGGTGGTAGGTCGCGTGGTTGAGGATGTGGAAGAACATCTCCCCGCGAGTCAGGCTGCCGCTGCGGCCGTCGGTGAAGCGGAAGCGAATGACTTCACACGCCTGCGCCGGAGTCAACGCGGCGAGCCGCTCGACGTACCACTGGCCGGAAGTCAGCAGACGTTCGCGCAGCTCGTCGTAACCGGGAACTGCCTGGGTATTGGTCGCCGGATGCGGGTCCGCCTCGCCGCTCAGGCGCGCGCGGAACAGGTCCTCGACGATGGCCATGTGGTTGAGTTGCTGGAGCGCGAAAGCGTGCTGCTCGGGAAAGCGCTCGGCGTCGATCTGGGCGATGGCATCCAGCGCGCGGCGGTCCGACCAGCATTTATAGGCGAAGGCCTGGGTCAGCATCGCAATTCCTTCTTGGCGACCATTGATGGCGAAAGCGGCACTGTAGCGCATCCGGCACTTGGGTTGCGCCGTCCCAGCTGCCAGACTGGCGACAGCCCCAAGGACGATTCGCTGCCATGAAAAACCCCGATATCGAAGCCATCCGCGCCTTCCTGCTGGTCGCCGACCTGAAGAGTTTCACTCGCGCTGCCGAGGTCACCGGCACCACCCAGGCGGCCATCAGCCTGAAGATCAAACGCCTGGAGGAATCCCTGGGCCGCCCGCTGCTGGAACGCACGCCGCGCCGCGTCACCCTGTCAGCACAAGGTTCAGTCTTCCTCGCCAGCGCCCGCCGCCTGCTGCAGAGCTACGACGAAACGTTGCGCTGCTTCGACGCGCCCCGCCGCACCCTGCGTATTGGCGTGAGCCACCACATCCTCGGTGCGGACCTGAGCCACTGGCTCAGGCGCCTGGCGCAGGCCGATCCGCAAGTGATAGTCGCCTTCAGCCTCGGCACTTCGCGGGACATGCTGGAGAGCTACGAGGGAGGTGCGCTGGATATCGCGCTGATTCTGCGCCACGACAACCGTCGCCAGGACGGCGAGGTGATCGGCCGCGAGCGCTTCGGCTGGATGGCCGCCGAGTCCTTCGAGCTGGAAGATGGCGCGCCGCTGCCACTGGCGATCCAGCCGGCACCGTGCGGCATGCGCAGCATGGTCGCCAGCGCGCTGCAGACGCAGAACCGCAGCTGGAGCGAAGCCTTCGTCGGCTCGGGAATCCTGGCTATCGGCGCAGCGGTGTCGGCCGGTATCGGCATTGGCGCCATGGTCGAACGCATGGCGCCGGCGGGCTGCACGGATGTGCGCGAACGCTTCGATCTACCCGAGCTTCCGCCCCGCGACGTGGTGCTCTACAGCGCCCATCGCGACGCCCAGACCCGCGCCCTGATCAGCACGCTGAGCCAGGCCATCGCCGCCTGAGCCTCAGTGCAGGAGCACGCCCAGGCGCGCCAGGAACAACGCCAGCGCGCCGATCAGCGTGCCGCACAAGGCGACAGCGGCAAAGTGGATGAAGGCGAAGTCGCGGGCTTCGATCGGTTCGTGGTCCATGAACGGCACTTCCTGAGCGGTGGTTGGTAGCCGCCAGTATCGAAAGTGCCGCTCCGGACAAACAGCTTGCGCCGGCTATTTCAGTGATAAGCGAAACGCATCAGTAACCGGTCTGGCGATTCACCGTATGCAGCAGCTCGGCGCCATCCAGGTCACGCAGGATATTCTTCGCCACCACCGCCGCGCCGCCTTCCACCTGCATGGTGCTGGCAATGTGCGGAGTGACCCAGACCTGCGGATGCGACCACAGCGGATGGCCCTCGGGCAGCGGTTCTTCGTGGAACACATCGAGGATCGCCGCGCCGACCTGCCCGGCATCCAGCGCAGCGACCAGCTCGGCTTCCACCACGTGCTCGCCACGGCCGACGTTGATCAGCCCCGCGCCTCTAGGCAGTTGCGCCAGCGTCTCGCGGTTGAGGATGGCGCGGGTGCTGTCGGTGAGCGGCAGCAGGTTGACCAGGATGTCGCACTGGGACAGGAAGCTCGCCAGTTCCTCGGGACCGGTGTAGGTCTTCACTCCGTCGATATGCCGTTCGGAGCGGTTCCAGCCCAGCAGCTGGAATTTCAGATGGCGTAGCTGCGCGAGGCACGCCTGGCCCAGTTGGCCAAGGCCCATCACGCCGACGCGGCTGGTCGAAGCCGGCAGAATGCTCAGCGGCTCCCACACCTGGGCAGCCTGGGCCACGCGGTAAGCCGGCATTTCGCGGTGCAACGCCAGCGCGGACATCACCACGAACTCGGCCATGATGTCCGCCAGGGAGTCATCGACCATGCGCACCAGCGCTACCGATTCGGGGATCTTCGACAGGTCGAACTGATCCACCCCGGCCCCGGCCGCGAACAGTACGCGCAGGCCGGTATAGCGCTGGATATCGGCGACGGCCTTCCAGGTCAGCAGATAGGTAACGCGCGCCGGATCGACCGCCTCGAAGCCTTCGACGAACTCCAGGTCCGGCACCTGGGCGGCCAGCAGGGTTCGCCACTGGTCCGCGTGTTCGGGTTCGGCGTTGTAAAGAAAGATCACGTCCTGTTCCTCGCTCTTGTTCTTCGCACGTCCGGCCAGTTAACCAGCCGCTCAATGCGAGGAACACCTCCGGCGAGAAACTGCGGGCCCGCAGACCGACTCGCCCAGGCCGGCCTCGGCTACTTGGCCGAGCGCACGCAGCCCAGGCGCACTTCCTTCGACGGCGAGTGGCCGAAGAACGAGGTGTAGCACTTGCTGAAATGGCTGGGCGAAACGAAACCACAGGCCAGCGCCACCTCCACCAGCGACAGCTCGGAATGCTGCAGCAGGCGCCGGCTTTCGGTGATGCGCAGCTCCAGGTAATAGCGCACCGGCGAGGTGCCCAATTGCTCCTGGAACAGCCGCTCCAGCTGGCGCTTGGAGCGCCCCACGCACTCCGACAGCTGATCGGTGCTCAGCGGCTCCTCGATGTTCGCGCTCATCAGGTTGAGCACATCGCGCAGCGGCTGCGTCATCTTCTCGTGCAGCGCCGGGCGGGTGCGGCGGTAGCGCGATTCCTCGAAGGCGAGGATGTCGACGATGCCCTCCACCAGTTCGCGGCCGTGCAGGTTGTGAATCCACTCCAGCACCAGGTTGAAGGCGCCCGTGGGGCTGCCGGCGGTCAGGCGGTTGCGATCGAGGATGTAGCTCTCGGCAGTCACCACGCAGTTGCGCGCCACCTCCGCCAGCGAAGCGCGATTCTCCGGATGCACAGCGCATTTGTGGCCATCCAGCAGGCCGGCCTTGCCGAGGAACCAGGCACCATTCCACAAACCCGCCAGCGCAATGCCGCGCTCATCGGCAAGCTGCAGCAGGCGGCTGAGGCCGGGCATTTCCTTGAGCGGCGTGCGCAGGCCGCCGCAGACTACCAGCAGGTCCATATCCAGGTACCTGCCTTCCAGCGCGGCCGCCGGACAGATCACCAATCCAAGGTCGCTGGTCACCGACTCGCCATCGAGGCTGTAGGTGCGCGTGGCGAAGGCGCCTTCACGGATCAGGTTGGCGGTGACCAGGGTGTCCAGCGCCTGGGTGAAGGCCGGCAGCGAGAAGTTCTCCAGCAGCACGAAACCGACTTTGCGTTGACGCTGCGGCTCGCCTTTGCGGTCATCGACAAAGCGCAGGTTCTGCCCCTGCATCGACTCGCTGAACTGCCTTCTTTCCACTGCTGCGTACCTTTGCGAATTCTTGTTGGCAGGTGCGCTCGCGCGACATCGAGCCTGGCCTGCCTCTTGTGGAAAGGGATTATACAAATGCCCCCGCGCCCGGCTATTGCTTCCTTGCACGGGAACGGGCCGTGTCAGCGCTAGGCAGCTCTGGCAGTTCAGAACCCTGCATTGCGCCAGAAGGCCATCACCGCCCGCGATTCGTAAGCACGGAATCCTCCTCCACGAGCGACTGCTTCTGCCCGGAAGTGGACATCCTCTGGACTACCCAATCTCCAGGAGCTGGCCATCGGCGGGAATGAGCAACCTGTGGGCCACCCCCGTCTCGATGGCTGCCTGCCTGAGCTCCTGTCGAGTGACAGGGCAATGGTTGATAGCTTCCAGGTGGTTTGCAACGACAGTGCCTTCGCTGAGGGAGGCGAATTCCAGGACATCCTCCAGCCCCATGATGATGTCTCCGCCAACATCGAAGCGCGCGCCTCCGGCTGGAATGACGCAGACCTGCGGTTGATGCTGGATTACGAACTCCCGAACGGTTTGCGTCAGTACAGTATCCCCGGCCAGATAGATGCTGGGTTCGCCCGGATACTCGATCAGATAGCCAACTCCGTGCTCCATCATGCGCCCGACCAACCCACCGCCATGGGTGCAACGCACGGTGCGAATCAGGCCGCCCAGAAACGCGACAGGGTCACTGTGGCCCTCCGCCAACGGCTGAACGTTCAGCTTTCGCCTGGCCAGGTAGGCAGCGTCATGGGGCGTGCAGATAACCGGGATATTTCGTGAAACCAACCAGTTGATGGCTGCCCGGTCAAGATGGTCAAAGTGGCCCTTCTGGCAGTGGGTGATCAGGCAGTGTGTGACCGAGTTCAGAGCCTGTTCCGCCGAATCCGGCAACTCGACGGTCGGGTTCCTCTGCCGGGAAGAAAACAGCCTCAACGACGGAAGGCTACCTTTGCCAGCGAGCATCGGATCGACCAGGATTCGCTTTTCGTCCAGTTCCAGAATGATGGTTGCGTTGCGTATCTGCTGAATCTTCATCGTGCACCTCTTCCAAAGGATGGGTTCATGGTGCTCGCCAGATGAAGTGTCCATAATGGCAGCTTCAGCCACAATTCATTCATTTTCTGCCATGCCCAGAACCCTTCGAATCGGTCTTGCCCTGTTTCCCAACTGCATGCCCGCAGGCCTTCTGGCTTTCAATGACCTGCTTCATGCTGCCAACCGGCGCTCAGGAGCGGCGCTATTCGAGACGCAATACGTCGGCACTCGAAAGGGGGGAGTCGAGTGCGCTCATGGCTTGCAACTCACGGCTAGCCACTCCATTTCCGAGTTGACACTCGACGCAATCCTGATCCCTGGCTTTTGGGCCGAGTCAGTCAGCGAGGCGGAGGCCGCCCTGGCTGCCAATACAGAGCTGATTGGCGCCCTCGCCCGGATTGGCAGGCGCTGCAGAGTCTGGAGCTACTGCACGGGCGTCTTGCTTGCAGCCGCTTCGGGGCGATTGACTGGCGAAGAGGCAACGGCAACCTGGTGGCTCGCCGACACGCTGATCAAGCGGTACTCCGACACTCGGTGGCAGATGGAAAAGCACTGCGTCTTCAACGAGCGCACCGCGACGGCCAGCGGCGTCAATGGCTACCTGCCAATTGCCCAGGCATTGCTGGAGACGCATGTCAGCCAGACAGCATTGCACGACTTGATACGGCTGATGGTGCTACCGCGCCCCACACAGACCCATGATGTGTTTCAGTCGGTGAGCCTGATCGAGCAGCCCGGCGAGTTTTTGCGGCGGGTGCATACGCTTGTGCATTCGCTACCTGCCGAACAGATCACCGTGCAGAAACTTGCGGATGCCCTGTGCATGTCGCAAAGGACGCTCGCGCGAAAGGTAAGGGCTGAAACAGGGTTGGCCACAGCAACCTACGTGCGCCGCATCAAACTTAGCCAGGTAGGCGAACGACTGACGCTGACGTCCGCGTCGATCAAATCCATCTGCGAAGAGTTGGGTTTCAGCAGTGACTCCAATCTCCGGCGCATGTTCCGGGAATTGACCGGGCTCACTCCGACTGAATATCGACAGCGATTCGCTCGTTTCTGATAGCGGCAGCTACCGACCCATAGCGGACATTCTCAAAACAGTGTTTAGACATCGCGAGTAGTGTTAAATCCTGCCGTGTGATCAGGACAGAACCAGGGAGTGTTCAATGCTTCATCAAATTCGGGCCATCTGCCACAAAGCAGGCTTTTCCAAAGGCCCTTGCGCCTGGCTTGCTATCGATGAGGTACCAATCGAGCAATGGATGGCGAGCCATATCGATGACCCAGAGGTCTCGAAGCTCGGATTGTCGCTAATGTGGCTACTGGACGAAGAGGAGGACGCCCTCGCTGAGCGCCGTTTTGCCCCAGGCGAGGATGGTACATCCACCTTAGTACCGCTGCTGGTATGCAGCGACGATATGGATTTTGATTGCACTGTGCTGATGACAGAGCAGGTTATCGAGGGAGGAATACTTCACTGGCGCCGCTTTGGCTGGAGCGCGTCGGGCGGTTTGGAGGTAGGGGTATCAACATACTGGATCGCCGACAGCAAGCCAGTAAGTTTCGCTGTGAGCGACTTCAGCGATGCGCTAAGCGAGCTGAAAAGAATAATGCGGCACTGTCGAGGGAACTGAGCCTCTTTCGCCCAAACTTCCGCTTCTGGCCGATTTCTGCCTGTGACGTGGGGCAACTACCGCCCCATAGCGGACGCCGGATGCTGGTCAGTGCAGCGGCGGAATTGATCTGTTACACCCACCCTGCCCGCAGGATGAGACAGCTGTCGCTCAGCCGCTCTGCACTTCTGGCGTCACTCATCACTAATAGGTTATCTGTTCCGCACCCGAGAGTTTGACGTTGGCTTCATTGGCGCTGAGCCATGACGGTCGACAGGGCCACCAGGGAAAGGAGATCTAGGTGAGCAATGCGGCGAAATGGCTGACTGTATTTGTACTTTTCACTCTCTGCCTCGCCGTGGCAGGGGCGGTGATCGGCTACAAAGTTGGAGATAGCGCACGAACCGAGTCTCGTTGGATCGTCGAGGAGATGTGGAGAGCAGACTACTTCAATCGATCCAAAGGCAGAGTGAGTGAGGACGAGGCGATCAACATCATGAGCCTGAAAAAAGGGGCCTACCGTAAGGAAGGGCTTTTGGAATATGTGGGCGCACAAAAATGCAGCAGCGCGGAGGCGCGCTGTGTTTTGAATGATCTGTCGATTGCCAATCTATTGGTCGATAGCGGCGAACTGGATTCGGCTCTGAACTTGCTATCGAGCGTTCCGGATCGCCTGGACAAGATACGGGCTTGCCCTATCGGCTTGGAGTCGAGCTTGCTCCGTTATCACGAGGGTTCGCTGGCGCGAATGCCGCCTTCCAAGGCGCGTAGCGTCGCTTCGAGCCTGGTCGTGAAGATAAGAACCCAAGGTGGCCTTCTGAGAAATCTGCGCTCGGAGCAGTGCGACAAACTTGCCCAGAGCAAACCTGAGCTGTTTCACGAGTACGTCACCTTGGCGTCGCGCGTGATGGAACTCGGCGATGCTCGGCTTTTCAAGCAGGGTGCGTACATTGCCAGCATCAACAAGATGGATTTTAAGTGATCGGCAACCCGCAATCTCCACAACAGCCGCTCAGACGCGCAGCCCTTTTCTGTCGGCAATATTGTTGAGTTGAACGTCCGCTTCTCGCCGATAGCTGCCTGGCTGCAGCGCTTCCGAGTTGTAAGGTCACTATCGTCCTGAGTGCATTTCTCCAGTTCCTGCAGGGCACTCGGCAGCTCAGCGGCGGCCTAGGCACCCTGCAGATCGACGCCGGTCTTGGGCACACAGATGCCGTCGATCTGCCGGGCGGCAACATCGCTGGCCCGTGTGGCAATCGCAAACCGAACTACGCTCCTCCAGTCGACACTCCTGGAGAGATCACGATGATCCGCACCCTGCTGACCGCGTCCCTGCTGTTGAGCCTGAGCGTTTCGGCCGAGGCCGGAGTCGTCGCCTTCCCCTCCTCCTTTCGCACCCAGGAGGTCGCCGTAGAGGGTGCGAGCATCCATGTGCGCGTCGGTGGAAACGGGCCGGCGGTGGTGCTGTTGCACGGGTTCGGCGATACCGGCGACATGTGGGCGCCGCTGGCCGCAGACCTGGCCAAGGATCACACCGTGGTGGTGCCGGACCTGCGCGGCATGGGCTTGTCATCGATTCCGGCCGGCGGTTACGACAAGAAGACCCAGGCAGGCGACGTGCGAGCGGTACTGGCCTCGCTGGGTATCGAACATTCGGTGGTCATCGGCCATGACATCGGCACCATGGTGGCCTACGCCTATGCGGCGCGATATCCGCAGCAGACCGAGCGCCTGGTGGTCATGGACGCTCCGGTTCCCGGTATCGCGCCGTGGAATGACATCGTCCGCTCGCCGCTGCTCTGGCACTTCGATTTCGGCGGCGCCGACATGGAGCGGCTGGTGGCCGGGCGCGAGCGCATCTACCTGGACCGCTTCTGGAACGACTTCGCCGGCGATCCGCACAAGGTCGACGAGGCCACCCGCGAACACTACGCGAAGCTGTACGCCCGCCCCGGCGCCATGCACGCCGCCTTCTCCCAGTTCCGCAGCATTCGCCAGGATGCCGTGGACAACGAGGCATCGAACAAGACTCGCCTGACCATGCCGGTGCTCGCCGTTGGCGGTGAGAAGTCCTTCGGCGCCAACGAAGCCATCGTCATGCGCAATGCCGCCGACAACGTCACCGAAGTGGTGGTGCCAGGGGCTGGGCACTGGCTGATGGAAGAGGCACCGGCGCAGACGATCCAGGCGATTCGAAAATTCATCTCGCGTTGAACTCCATGCGGTGAAGGGGCCGGCATCAGGCGCCTGATGCCGGACGTTTCAGCGGCCCGACGCCCTCTCCATCAGCGTATGGTCAACAAAGAAAGTTCGCTGCCGCTCGTCACAGAAATCCGATAGCAAGGTTGACCCTCCCCTACTGCACCACTAGATTCCTACCCTTCTTTCTCCGGGGTGCGCTGTGCCCTGGCGATCACAACGGCAAAGGAATGTCCGTCATGCTCAAGCCCCTCAGGCCCTGGCTGCCTACCCTGCTGCTTTGCAGCCCGTTCGACGCGCAAGCGGAAGGCCCCTCTGGCGATTTCTGGCTGATTCACCAGCAGGGCAGCCTCTACAAGAACGAAATCTTCGTCGTCGATGGCGACCCCGCCAACATCTACGACCGCAAGAACGGCGTGCGCTCGCTGGGCGTCTATCAATTCTACGAGGAAGGCGCCAAGCCGACCTTCACCGCCTATGACGTCGAGGTCGACTGCGCGAAGAACCGCGTGCGCCTCAACGGCGCGCAGAACTACGACAAGTTCTACAACGACATCCGTCCGAAGAAGGTCTCCAAGGAGTGGCAGAAGAAGCCTGAGGCGTGGATCGCCCAGAGCCGCGACTTCCTCTGCAAGCCGGATGCACACGTCGAGCAGAAGATGTACCCGCTGGGCAAGATGCCCATGACGCAGCTGGTCTCCGCCGCCCCAGGCCTGTTCCAGTTGCGCAACCGCGAGCACGCCAAGGACCTGATCCTGCAGATGGTCGACAAGGGCTTCGAGCAGATGCCCGCCAAGAACGCACCTGCCAAGGAGGGCGTACAATGAGAGGCCTATTCGCACTCGGAATGATCGCCATCCTGCTCGGCGGCTGTTCCGCCATTCCCACCCTGCCCGAGGCGCAGGCCCGCAGCTACTGGAAAGGCCACCCGGCGGGCGACGCGATCGACCACTTCGGCGCGCCCAGCGATATCGCCCTGGCGCCGGAGAACGACTGGGTCGTGCTGATCTACCGCCGCGACACTTCCTATGTCTCGCGTGAAGCGCTCGGGACCTACACCGGCCCGCAGAACGGCCAGTTGGTGCATACCGAGTACTGGGGCGATGTGGTCCACTCGGCGAGCTGCGAAATCCGCGTCGCCATCAACCGCGCCCGGCAGGTGGACTATCTGCTGACCCGCGGCAATTGCGGCGGCATCTCGCTGAAGCCGGAAGCCTGAGCACAGGCTTCCTCATCAAGGAGGAGACGTAACCATGGCAAACATGAGCTACCTGGCGAAAGCCGTATTCCCGTTGCTCGGCCTCGCGGCCATCAGTTCGCAAGCCTTAGCCGAAGAGGTCAAGGTGACGGAACTGCTGCGCAGCGGCTATGAAGTGAAGGCCGCCTACGTGGCGCCAGGACGAGTCACCCAGATCCACTTCCTGATCCTGCAGAAAAGCACGTCGGTCTACCAGTGCGGGACCTACGAAAGCGGCGCGCCGCTGCAGCGCTATTACGACTACTCCAATACCTACTCCTGCTCGCAGGTCGGGGACTGGGTGCCAAAGAACTGAGCGACTCCTGCCTACGGGCACTGATCACGGCGACGATCAGCATCCAGGGTGCTGACCGGGCCGCTCGCTCAATACCGTCAAGGACGACCTTTTATGAAACTGCCCCTGCTGGCCGCCAGCCTGCTGTTGGCCTGCACCCTCGCCCACGCCGCCGACCAGCCGCCCGTTCCCAAGCCTCTGGAGGAACAGGTCGGCCGCCTGGTGGAGCTGTACAAGGACAGCTTCGCCACCGGCTACCCCGAAGCCACCCGTGTGCAGACTTTGAAGACCGGCCAGAACAGCGAGATCACCCTGGCGGTGTTCACCATCGAAGGCTTCGACATGGGCAACAACTACAGCCAGTACCTCGCGGTCTTCACCTCCACACCCAATGAGGAAGGCCAGGAGCACTACAGCCTGCTGGATGCGATGCAGATCGGCGGCGGTGGCTGGCGCTCGGTCGAGAAGCTGGACGCCCGGCTGGTTACCGATCCTTCCGGCAAGCGGACCCTGATCGACATCCCGGTAATGGAGAACACCGACGACGATTCGCCGAACTTCCCCAGCCGCGCCGGGGTGATCCACCTGGCCCTGGAAGGTTCGCAGACGCCCCGGCTGGTGGAGCAGAACTGAGGCCGAGCACCCGAAGTACCAAGCCCGATACCAAGTCGATAACAAGCCGCTCTAAATTTCGCTCCCCGGCAGCCGCCATTGCGGATACCCATCCTCAACGGAAGCCTGCCCATGACTACCATCAGCGCCGTCAGCGCCACCAACGTTCGCTATACCGCCGCCTCGACTTCGGCCACCTCCACCGCCTCCGTGAGCAGCGAAGACAGCACCACCGGCGATGCCACCGGCACCTCTCAGACCACGGCCAGCTCGTCGGCGCAGTCGGCGAACGGAGCAGCGGGTGGCGGCGCTGCTGGCGCGAGCGGCAGTTCGGACAGCAGCTCCGATACCACGCTGGACAAGCTCAAGCAGGCCATGGAACAGGCGCAGAAGGAACTGGAAGAGGCCGAACAGGAATTGGCCAAGGCCAACCAGGGCAGCGGCCAGACTGAGGAGGACCAGCAGGCCAGGCAGATCGCCGCGCAATCGGCGCAGGCACGGGTCTCGGCGGCGTCCGCAGCGGTAGCGGCTGCTACCGCCGCCTATTCCGAAGCGCTGACCGACTCCGGCAGCAGCACCAGCGGCACCTCGGTGAACACCACGGTCTGAGAAGCCGGCACGCTAGTGCGCGCCGGGCAGGCTCAGCGGGTCCAGAGCGGATCGGTGGTGAAAGCGATGGTCAGCCAGCGGTTGGGGCCTTCGCCACCAATGGCCTCGCCGATCTCGTCACGCAGGCGGTCCCACTCGTCCAGAGTCTGCGCCGGCCAGGCCGGCGGGACGATGAAGTACAGCTCGATCTGCTGGGCCCGGCCAACCTTGGCGACGTAGGCCTGGAACGCCAGGAAGCCGTGCTGCGCGACAATCTGCGCGGCCACTTCGTCGACGTGCTGCTTCAGCTCCGGCGGGGTGACCAGCAGGATGTCCTTGAGCGCCTGGCGAATGGTAAGGAACGGAATCGGCAGGATCACCAGGCAGATCAGCGCCAGTACCGCCGGGTCGACGTACGGGCCGATCTGCGCATAGCCGCTCACGGTGGCCAGGTCGCCGACCAGGAAGGCGATCAACAGCGCCAGGGAAATGCTGCCGGACATCACCCAGGACTTGGCGTCGAGGGCGACGAAGTCCGAGCCGATGCGCCGGTTGGCACGGAACTGCACCGCCGCCAGGGCGAAGCAGACCAGCGTGGCGACCGCCGCGTAAAGAATGGCGAAGCCGAACTCCAGCGCGTGGCCGCCGCTGAGCAGCCGGCCGATGGCGTTGATCAGCGCGTAGAGCGTCACGCCGCAGAGCAGCGTGCCATTGAGTGCCAGCACCATCGGCTCCAGGTGCCAGAAGCCCATGTTGAAGCGCTCGGCCAGACGTCGGCTGGCGTCGCCTTCGGTGGTGTGGCGGCGGATCAGTGTCGCCACCACCAGCGCCAGGCCGCTCATGCTGGCATCGGCCAGCGAGTAGACACCATCGAAGACGATGGAAAAGGATCCCGAAAGCAGGCCGACGACAATACCGAAACCGGCCAATAGCACAGTCACGATGATGGAAAGCCACAGGATACCCTGTTCTGTTTTCATTGCTGGCGTGCTCCTCGCGCCTCGTGGTTGCGTCGCCAAGGGCAGGCCTGGCCAGCCCTGGCGGTTTCGCTGGGGGGCGCGACTATACGCCAGCGCACTGGCCGGGGATATTGGCGGCCAGGCAATGTCACCGTGCAGTTTCGCAAGGGGCTGCGGCGCAATCGGTCATCACTGCTCCGATCTAACGCGCGGTTGCCCCCTCGTTCATCAGGTAGGTCACCAACTGTCGCGCATGGGACGACAGAGCATCCCAGTCCGCCACGCAGAGGCGCAGTTCACGGGTGGCCCAGGCGTCATCCAGCGCCACCACGGTCGCCGGCAGCTCCTGCGCCAGGCGCGTGGCGGCGGCCTCCGGGAGCATGGCCACGCCCACCCGCTGGGCGACCAACTGGGCGATGGCATCGAAGCTCGGCGCGCGTACCCGCACCTTGAGCGGCATCGCATTGCGTACCGCCATCGCCTCGACGAAGCGCTGCATGGCGCGCTCGGCGGGCAGGCAGACGAAGGGGTAGCTCAGTGCGTCGCGCAGGCTCGGTAGATGCTGGCTCGCCAGCGGGTGATCCTGCGGCACCAGCAGCACCAGCTTGTCGTTGCGGAACGGCAGCGACAGCAGCCCGGCGGTGGGCAGGTTGCCGTCGTAGACGCCAATGTCGATTGCGCCATCCTGTACGGCGCGCAGCACGTCCTTGCTGTTCTGCTCGATCAGTTGCAAGTCCACTTCCGGATAGTCGGCCAGGAATGGACCCAGCGCAGTCGGCAGGAAGGTGCTATTGGCAACGGTGGACGCCGCGAGGCGCAAGGTGATACGCCGCTCGCCGCGCAGTTCCTGCAGGGTGTCCCTGAGCTGCCGCGCTTCCTTGAGCACGCGCTGGCTGGCCTCCAGCACCAGGCGGCCGGTGGGCGTCAGCGACATGCCGTCGCTGTGGCGGGCGAACAGGGCCAGGCCGCAGCGCTCCTCGAACAGGCGCAGGCGATTGCTCGCCGCCGAAACCGCCACCGGTATCGAGGCCGCCGCCTTGCTCAGGCTGCCGGTGCTGGCAATAGCGGCAATCAGGCGCAGATCGGCAAGATCGAAATGCACGCAGCATTCTCCAGAAGTGAAAGCAATGTTCGCCAAGATGAGATTCTAGCGCCACAGCCTTCGCCTTAGAATAAGGCCATTTCTGGCCCTGCCTTCCTGCCGACATGAACAATCTGAGCTCCCTGTACCAGCGCAGCCTGAACAATGGCGTGTTCTACGCCGTGTTATCCGCCACCGGTTTCAGCCTCAAGGCCGTTTTCGTGAAACTGTCCTACGCGGCCGCCTCCGTGGATGCGGTGACCGTGCTGGCCATCCGCATGGGCCTGGCACTGCCGCTGTTCCTCTGGCTGCTATGGTTCAGCAAGGGGCCGCAGCAGGAACGGCTTTCGTTGGCCGATGGCATGCGCATCCTGATGCTCGGTCTGGTCGGCTATTACCTGTCGAGCCTGTTCGACTTCTACGGCCTGGAGTACATCAGCGCAGGCCTGGAACGGCTGATCCTGTTCACCTACCCGACCCTGGTCCTGCTCCTGCAGATGGCCATCACCCACGAACGGCCGAGCTCGCGCACCCTCGCGGCCATGGCGCTGTGCTACCTGGGCCTGGGCATCGCGCTGGTCCATGACATCAAGGTGGAAGGCAGCGACGGGCAGATCCTGCTGGGCGCCATCTGGGTCTTCGCCAGCGCCGTGACCTACGCGGTGTATTACATCGGCACCGCCGCGGTGATCCAGCGCGTCGGCTCGATGCGCCTGGCCGCGCTGGCCGGTCTCGCCTCATCGGTAATGGTGCTGATGCACTACGCGGTAACCGGCGATGCGCAACAACTGGCGAGCCTGCCCGGTTCGGTGTGGACCTACGGCGCCTTGATGGCACTGATCTCCACCGTGCTACCGATCTACTGGATGGCGCTGGCCATACAACGCATGGGCGCCACCCATGCAGCGGCGTTCGGCAATCTGGGCCCAGTGCTCACCGTGTTCGCCTCGTGGGCGCTGCTGGGCGAGGCGATCTCGATCTACCAGGTGGCCGGCCTGGCGCTGGTGTTGTTCGGGGTATCGCGACTGTCCGGCGCCAAGCCTGCGGCGGCGCGGGCTGCGCCGAAGGAGCAGGCCGAGGATTGCAAGACTGCTGGCTGAAGACTGTCACTCGAAGGGTGCGCCAGTGCCGCTCCGGCACTGGTGCACCGGCGGCTACTGCACGTTACCGCTGTCGAGCTGGCGTTCCTTCTCAGCCAGACCATTGGCCAGCGTGCTCAGCTTCGTGTCCGGAGCATTGCTGGGCAGCGGGTCGACGCCGGCCGAGGCGAACACCTGGCCGTAGCTGTTGCGCAGTTCGGCATAGGCCAGGTCGCGGCGCAGGTCAGCCTGCAGGGCATTGAGTTCACCCTGGATCAGGTCCAGCTCCCCGATGCCCTGCGCCTGATGACGGTTGCGCAGCTGTCCCACGATCTGGTTGTCCAAGCTGGCCAGTTCCTGGGTGGTGACGAACTGGCGGCGCGCCTCGTTGTAGTTGGCGTTGGCCACATAGAGCTGCGCCAGGACTGCCATCGACATGGCCTGGCGACGCGCCACGTTGACGTTCTCGCCAGCCTTGGCCACGTCGATGGCCGCCGGTGCGGAAAGGACGTTGAACAGGTTCCAGGTGACCTTCACGCCGTAGTCGGCCCAGCGGTTGTTGACCAGGAAGCTGTTGGAGTCGTAATGCCCGCCGGCGGAGAATTCCAGGCCCGGCAGCAGGCGCAGCATGGCCTTGCGGGTTTCCGCGGCACTGATACGCGCCTGGTAGTCCTGCTCGCGCAGTTCCGGGCGGGAGGCCAGGGCCTGCTGCTCCAGTTGCTCGATACCCACCTTCAGCTCCGGCACGTCGTAACCCTCCGGCGCGGCCAGGGTCAGCTCGGTGCCCAGCGGCAGGTTGATCAGCGTGGCCAGTTCGGTCTTGGCCAGCGACAGCGCGCGGCGCTGTTCTTCCAGCTGGCGGCTGGCCTCGATCAGAGCACGCTGGTAGCCCAGTGCCTGGACCGGGTCGCCGATGCGCTGCTGGCTCATCTGCTGGCTGTCCTTGCGCGCGCCGTCGACCCGCGCCATCAGGGCGTCGATGCGGTCGAGAAGGCGTTGCGCGGCGACCGCGCGCCAGTAGGCCGAGCGCACGTCCTGGATGATGGTCTGCACCACCTTGCGCCGACGTTCCTGGACGATCAGACGCTGGTCTGCCTGCTGTTTGGCGCTGACGTAGCTGACACCGAAGTCCAGCACGTTCCACACCATGGTCAGGTCGGCGACGTCGCGGTCACGGTCCTGCGAGGTGGAAGGTTCCAGCGACTGGGTATTGGTCAGCACGCTCTGGCTGCTGGAGGCGCTCTGGTTGTTACGCCCGGCGTAACCCGCCTCGAGCGCCATGCGCGGCAGCATGTCGAAGGTGGCGAGATCGAGCTGGCGGCGTGACAGCGCCTCCTCCATCACCTTCAGGCGCGACTCGAGGTTGTACTTCACGGCGCGGGCCATGGCCTCGTGCAGGGTCAGCGGGCCGCTGAGCGGTTCCTGATCCTTGAACATCGACTGCAGGTCGTCGCGGGCGCGTTGCTCGCTGACGCTGCGGTCGATGGGTTGCGTGGTAACAGCGCAGCCGGACACGGCAAGCGCCAACAAGCTGATCCCTAGCAAGGTCGTGTGTTTTTTCATCCCTGGCCGTCCCCCTCGTTACGGCTTCGTTCTTGTGTTTGTTCTACTTGGTAATGTGCTGATCAGGATGCGTCGCGGCCCTGGGCAACTTGCCCCAGCGCCCAGGCCAGCTCACGCACGGGTAGTTGTTCGGATTCGTGGATCTGCTGCAGCTGCTGCGCCAGGCTCGGCGCGCCGAAGATGCCGCGGATGCCCTGGTCGATATCACCGCTGCGGCGGTCGAAAGCCTTCAACGGCTGGCTCTGATCGGAGCCGTCACGGCTGAAAACGCTCGACAGCGTGCTGCTGCCGAACACCCCGCCATCACCGCCGCCGAAGCCGAGGAAGCCGTGGCCACTGCCGTCACCGAAGGCCGAATCGCCGAACACCTGGGCGATGAAGCTCTGCGACGGCGCGCCGTTCTGGATGAAGATATTGCCCAGCGGCGGCAGGCCGCCCGCTCCTTCGCTCGGGAACAGCGACGGCGGCAGCACCGGCGAGGTGCCCTGCGGCGTGACGACCACCGGCACATTGGGCTGCAAGGAAACCTGCGACGAGACCGGCGGTACGCTCGGCGTCGTGATACGGAACTCCGGGTCGCCATCGGACAGAGATCCGATAACATAGCTGTCGCCACGCAGTGCGTTGGCCAGCGCGTTGCCCGCTGCGTCACTGATGCCACCGGCATTGACCGCCAGGCCCAGGCTGCCCTGCCCGCTCACGTTGCCGACGGTTACTTGGTAAATCCGCGCATCCAGCTGGACTACGGAGAGAATGCTGCCGCTGGCGGAGTTGCTGGTCACCAGGGAGAAGTCGCTGGCATCGACGCCGCTGACGTCCTCGTCGAAGGTCACCAGGAAGTTCACCGTGCTTGCGCCGGTGGGCGACGGGTCCAGACGCACGACTCCGGTTGCAGTCGGCGCGCGGGTGTCCACCAGCACGTCGCGACTATCGCCGAGGCCATTCAGGGACGGGTTCAGGGCATTACCGGTGGCGTCGCGCAGGGAGCCGCCATTGGTGGAAAGCCCAGTAACCTGGATGCCGTCAGCGTCGTTGTCGCCGGCCTGGACGGTGTAGCGGAACACCAGGCTGTTGCTGCCCGAGCCCCTGACGTAGTCGGCGTAGACGGTACGTCCGCCCATGTCGATCGCCAGTTTCGGCGAACCGTCCACCAGCACGGCCTCGCTGGTCTGCACCACGAAGTCGAGTGTATCGCCCGCGTTGTTGAGGCCACCCGAAGGCACGCTGACTGCGGTAACGGTTGGCGCATCCCGGTCGACGCTGTAAACCGCGCCGGTCAGGCCGCCGCTGAGAGCGTTGCCCGCCGCGTCGACGATACCGGTGGCGCTGCCGTTGAGATTCAGCCCCAGGGTGCCGGTGCCGGACACGCCGCTGACGGTGATCTGGTAGGTGTGCGCGTCGATCTGCTGCAGGTCGCTCAGGCTACCCGCGGCGGTGCCGGTGCCCACCAGGGTGAAGTCGCTCAGGTCGACGCCGCTGACGCCTTCGCTGAAGGTCACGGTGTAGCGCACGCTGCCGGCGTTGGTCGGCGACGGGTCGAGGGTGACGATGGCGCTGGGGGTCGGTGCGACGGTGTCGACGATGACGGCACTGGTGCCGCCAACATTGTTGAGCGTCAGGTTCATGTCGTTGCCGGCGCCATCGCGCAGCGTGGCACCGTTGGCGCTGAGGGCACCGATGCTGATGCCATCGGCGTCGTTGTCGCCGGCCTGGACGGTGTACTGGAACACCAGCGTCGAGGTGCCGGAACCGGCGACGTAGTTGGCGAACGCCGTGTGGCCGCCGATATCCAGGGCCAGGCGCGGGACGCCGTTGACCACAACTGCCTCGCTGGCGTTGACCACGAAGGTCAAGGTATCGCCAGCGTTATAGGCAACGCCGACCGGTACGCTGACGCTGCTGACCGTGGGCACCCTGGCATCGACCAGTACGCCACTGGTGCTCGCCACGTTGTTGAGGCCGGTAATGATGTTGTTGCCGGCCGCATCACGCAGGGCGCCGCCATTCGCCTGGATGGACGAGCCCAGGGTGATTCCGTTGGCGTCCAGTTGACCGCTTGCCACCACCAGGCGGAACACGAGGGCGCTGCCGCCACTGCCACTCAGGTACTGGGCGAAAGCAGTGCCGCCGGTGTCCAGGGTCACCGCGATGCGCGGTATGCCGCCGGTGGCGTCGACCGTGACGTTCTCACTGAAATTGACGGTGAAGTCGAGGTACTGCCCCGCCACGTAGGTGCCGTTGGCGGGCACGCTGACCGAGTTGATCACCGGTGCCACGCCATCGATCACCAGCGCGGCATTGGCGCCCAGGCTGTTCGCCGTTCCCGCCGCCGGCAGCGTGAGAACAGCTTGAAGGCCCAGGCTGGCAGCGCTGATCGAGGAGCCGTTGAGCGACAGCGCGCTGCTGCTGACATAGTCGAGGTCGGCGCTCCGGTCCCCGGCCTGCACCACATAGGAGAAGACCAGGGTGGAAGTTCCGCTGCCACTCACATAGACGGCATCGCGGTCGATGAGTCCGGTCTCCAGCCGCAGGGTCGGCGTCCCGCCACTGACCACCACCGCCTGATCGAAGGTCACGGTTATGCTGATGCTGTCGCCGACCTTGTAGCCGCCATCGGGGGTGGCACTGTTGACGCCGACAATGGTCGGGTTGGGCTGGCGAACGTCGATGCTGATGAAATCGGTATCGGTCCTGGCACCGCCGGAACCGCTGAGCCCCTGGTCATTGGTGGTGATCTGCAGCGAGGCCGCACCGTAATAGCCGGAGGTAGGGCTGAACGTCATGCCCGCCAGCGCGTTGTTGATGTCAGCCTGGTTACCCACGAAGGTCATGGTGGCATCGCCGGTGCCGTTGCCGACCAGGAAGCTCAGCCCCGAGAGGCTGCCCAGGCTCACCAGCCCGTTGGTCACGGTCAGGGTTACCTGCAGGGCGCCGCCACCGGCGTCTACATCGCTGATGGATATCGCATTGCTGTTGCCGACACCGAACACCAGCGTGCCGTCCTGAAGCACGCTCTGGTTGCCCGGCACCTGGTTCACCGGCGCATCGTTGACGGCGCTGACGGACAGGGTAACGGTCGTGCTGGCGGTCTGGTTGCCTCCGCTACCGCTATGCCCGCCGTCATCGATCCGCAGCGACAGCACCACGTTGCTGGTCGCGTTGGCGGCAGTGGTGTAGCGCACCATGCCGCTGGCAACGAAGGCATTGATATCGGCAAGCGTCCCGGACAGGCCAAGGGTGCCGCTGCCCGAGCCCGACACGGTGACCCCGGAGGCACTGAGGGCGCTGAGGGAACCGGCACCGGGCGGCACGCTGAACTCCACGTTGACAGTGCCGGAGCCGGCGTCGATATCGCTGAAGCTGATGCCGGTCAGCGCCTGCGAGACATCCTCGGTCACGGCGATGCTGCCCGGTGCGCTGATGTTCGGTGCATCGTTCACCGCCGTCACGCTGAGCAGCAGCGTGTCGCTGTCGCTGCGGGGGGCGCCGCCGGACTGGCCGTTGTCGTTGATGCTGGCGGTCAGGATGACGTCGGCCGTGGCGTTGGCAGCAGTCAGGAAGGTGACCCGGGCGCTGGCAATGAAGAGGTTAATGTTATCGATCGCGCCGGTCAGCGTCATCGCGCTGGAAGTGCCGCCGATGGTGACGCCGATACCGGAGGTCGCGCTCAGGCTGCCGCTGCCGACCGAGAGCGTAACGGTGACGGTGCCGGAGCCGGCGTCCACGTCCGAGAAGCTGATCCCGGTAATGGCGGTGGGCGTATCTTCGACCACCGTCAGCCCGCCCGGCACCGTGACCACAGGCGCGTCGTTGGTCGCCGTGATGGTCACCGAGCGGCTGGCCGCGCTGCTGTACGCAGATCCATCGCTGACCACGAACGTGACGGTGCGATTACTGGTGACCGGGGTGTCCGAGCTGTTGGAGTAGGTCACGCTGCGCAGGGCCGCCTGCCATTGCGCGGCGGTGGCGCCGGCGGCGGAAGTCAGGTGCAGGGTGCCGGTGCTGCTGTCGTAGATGCCGACGATGTCGCCCATGGTCGACGGATTGCTGGTGAAACCCAGCGCATCCTCAATCATTTGGAAATTGCCGGTGATCTGCACTGAGGCACTCTGCAGCAACGGCGAGTCGGCGTCCGTCACCGTGATGCCGCTATCGATCACCACTGGAGTCGAAGCGACGCCATCGCCTTCGACGAACGCGGCGCTGCCACCGCTGGCGGTGACCAGCGGCGCATCGTTGATCGCTGTGACGGTGATGGAGGCGGTGTCGCTGCCGATGGAGTACGGCGAGCCGCCACCAGCACCGGATGCATTGGCCTTGGTGCCTTGCAGGCCGGCTGTGATGTCAGTCTGGTCCCAGGCTCGGTAGGTGATGCTTGCGCTGGTGCCATTGACGCCGTCCGGCACGAAGCGCACGCGGTCGCTGCTGCGCAGCAGCAGCGCCGAATTGAAGGAAACCGCTCCGACGTTCTGCCAGCTGGCGCCTCCATTCACGCTGAATTGCCAGGTACCGCCAACACCCGAGTCCATGCCGGTGATGGCAATGCCCGTCAATGCCCCGTTGTCGACGTCGCTGACGCCGCCGAGGAAGCTGGAGACGGCCTGGCCGACGTTGTTGACGTCCGAGTCAGTCAGTCCGTTGAGCGTGGGCGCCGTCGGTGTCAGCACGGGCGCATCGTTTTCGCTGCTGACGATAATCACCGCCT
The DNA here is from genome assembly GCF_048068295.1 of Pseudomonas sp. NY15435. Lineage (NCBI taxonomy): Bacteria > Pseudomonadati > Pseudomonadota > Gammaproteobacteria > Pseudomonadales > Pseudomonadaceae > Pseudomonas > Pseudomonas sp. NY15435. Next base: position 27,543 of record NZ_JBLUQA010000009.1, on the reverse strand, counting down.
GGGCTGTGCCGCTGGAAAACGCGGTACTGCCGCCATTGGTGCTGGTGTCGCTCGTGCTGCGCACACCGTTGGTGGAAGCGATGCCGACACTCCGGTCCCAGGCCCGGAACGACAGCGTCGCCGTCTCACCATTCTGCCCGTTGGGCACATAGCGCAACTGGGTGGTGGCCGACAGCATCAGGGCGCTGGTGCCGCTGACGCTGCCCACCTCAGTCCAGGTCACCCCATCGGTGGAGTACTGCCAGATACCGTTGCCGGTGCTGGCGATGATGGCAATGCCGCTGTTCGGGCCATCGCCATCGGCGTAGCTCACGCCAGACAACAGCGAGGATACGCTGACCTCGCTCGACGTGGCGTCTTCGCTGGTGCCGGCCCATGCGTAGGGCCCACCGGACAATGTCGGAGCGTCGTTCACGGCGGTCACCGTTACCTGCGCGGTGGCCAGGTTGGAAGTGGCGCCCTCGGCGTCGATCACGGTGAAGTTGACCTGGCGGGTCATGTCGGTGCCGCCGACGGTGGGGTCGTCCGAAGAAGACGAATAGGTCACCGAACGCAGCACGGCCTGCAGCGAGGCCAGCGAGCCGCTGCCGCTGATCTGCAGCACACCGGTGGCGGGATTGTAACTACCCGAGAAGCCACCGGAAGCAACCACTGACAGCACGTCACCCGCACGAAAATCGCTGATGCTGACCGTGGCGCCCTGGAAGGTTGTGCTGTCGACATCGGCCACCACCAGGCCACCCATCAGCACCGCGGCGCTGCCGCCCTCGGTGTAGCTGGCCGTATTGTTGGCGGGGCTCAGCGTCGGCGCATCGTTGACCGCGGATATGGCGACGGTCACCTGGCTGTTGGTAACACTGCTGCTGTCACCATCGTTCACGCCGATGGTGATGGTCCGGGCTTGCAGGCTGGGATTGCTACTGCTGTTGCTGTAGATGAGGTTCGCCAACAACGCAGACACGGCTGCCGGATTGGCTGCCGAATTGAGCGTTATAGTCAGGTCAGTGGTACCGCTGCCGCCGCTGAAGGTGCCAATGACGATGCCGCCATAAGTCACATTGCTGCCACTGACACCAATCAGCCCTGCCCCCGTCCCCTGGTTGCGGATGGACAGCAAATCCTCGCCCGCCACGCGGTTGGTCGTGATGGAAGCGACCACCGTCCCCCCGGCGAAGTCGGCCGAGTCGGCATCGGTCACCTGGGCATTGCCGCCAGCATCGAGCAGCACGGCACCTGCCTTCTCGACGAAGGTGACGGAATCGCCGTTGAGATTGTTCACCGTAGGCGCCACATTAGGCGGCACAGCCACACCCACGGTAATGTCATCCAGATAGACCGACACATCAGCCGCGCCGTCCTGACGGACGATGCGCACTTCATCGATGAACTTCCATGCCGTGCCCGAAACCGTCACCAGCGTACCGCCCGAGCCGTAATCGCCAGCGATGAAATTCTGCGTCGCACCGGAAACCGCAACACCATCGCGGTAGCCCACCAGACGATAGGCGCCAGAGTCGGACAGGCCGCGCTCGACCATCAGGGAAGTGAGCGCGAACTCCTCGCCCGAAGTGGCCTTGAACACTGCGGCTGCCTGGGTGCCAGTGCTACCGCCCTGGTAGGTGCCGTTGAGAAAGACAGCATGGTCGTTGGAGCCATTGGCGAGACTGGAGTCCTCGACCATTTGGGTCACGTCGACGTAGCTGTCCTGGCCGGTATCCTGGGTACCCTGGGCATTGAGCAGGGTGAAGGTCCAGTTGTTGATGATCCGCGACTGCCCCGGCGTGCCGAAGCTGCGCCCGCCGTTATCGGTGACAACTCCATCGAAGTTTTCGCTGGAAGGGGCGGCCAGCAACGCGTCGTAGTCACTCAACACCAGAACCGAAGCCTCTATGCCCCCCACGTGTTGCTCCAGCATCCAGTCACCACCCTGACTTGCGGCGCCGGTCATGTCGTCGGAAGCAGCAACATCAGCGCCGGTCGCGCTAGCCAGCGACTGAATGAAGTCGCGGCCAGCCCCTTGGGCGCCGACACTGCAACCGTAGAGCAGGATATCGCCCTGCTCGCCCAGCGCCTGCCCGATTCGGGTCAGCGCATCACGGTGAGAAGCCAAAGAAGACGCATCGAGCCACTCTCCGCCCAACTCGATCTTGCCAACGTCCCCATGGCTGAGAATGTGGATGCTGCCCACGTCGCTGCACCCTTGCAGGTAGTCGGCGATCTGCTGCAGACCGTCCTTGCCGCTCTGCAACACCACCACCTCGGTACCTGGCTTCAACCCAGTGATCAACTGCTGGTAGTTCTTCACGTGAGCGTCGACGAACACCACTTCCTGGCGGTGGTCCGAGGTGCCGGCGGGCACGGCGGAAAGCGCGTCCTGACTGCCTTCGTGACCGCTGTTGTCCTGTGCCGGGTGGGCCTGGGCGTCCTTCGCGGCGGTGTCGGTGGTCGGCTTGGCGTCAGCCGCCTCGGCCACGGTGGCGGCCACGGCGCCGTCGAACAGCATGCGCGGTTCCAGCGCCATCGCCAGGGCCGGTTTCACCGCGGCCTTGACCGGTACTGCACGCTTTGCCTTGTTCCACCACATGACCCACCTCCACTGCTCTTGGTCGGGAGCGGGGAATCCCCCGCTCCACTGTTTGCTGCTGTTACGGTCGAAACCGAGCGATCAGTTGCGCGACGGGAAGACCCCTTCCAGCGCGATGATGAAGTTGATGCCCAGGTAAGGGGTACGCAGCGAGAACGGCTGGCTGCCGCCGGCAGGGGTGATAGTCCCGTTCGGCACGCTACCGCTGCAGGTGATGGTGAAAGGCTGCAAGGTGGTATCCGCCGCCGTGGTGGAGTACAGCGTGCCCGGGCGGCCGCTAGCGGCGATCGGGCCGAGCACGGTGGTCGCGCCAGGAGCTGCCTGGGTCGCGGTGCTGGCCGAGGCAGCCGGGATCGCGGCCTGGCCGGTGGCGGTCAGCGGCGAGCCGAATGTCACGGTGTGGGTGTGCTGTGGCATCTGGTTGATGGTCAGCGTGGTGTTCTCGACACCCGCGACCTCACCCAGGGTAATCGGCGACAGGCCGGGGCCCTGCCCCTGGCCGACCGGGGCGCGCCCACGCAGGTCAGGCAAGGCGAAGGTGTTCTGGCCATTCCCGCCGTAGGTGGTGCCCAGCAGGGAGAACAGCGCGGTGTTCTGCGCGATCGCCATGATCTGTCCCTGGCAGAATGCGTAGCCGCGCGGCGCGAAGTTGCCACCGAACATCTTGATCTCACCGATAAAGGGTTCCACGTATTGCCTCTCCTTGATGCCAATCGCTGGATATGGCGGCCAGGTTCGCAGCCGCCGGAATGGGTCGCTACGCTGCCTTGCGAGAATGGAAGACGGCCTGGAGCACCGCACGGCGGTCGGCGGCGGGCTGCACCGGGGTCAGCAGCAGCAGCCAGCCCTCCTCGTCCGGTGGCGACAGGCGGTACAGCGCCTGGGGCAGATCCCACTGCTCGGGCAAGGCGAACGCCGCGCTGAAGCTCTCGTACTCGCTGCTCATCGGATTGCCGCTGAGCACCTCGATCAGCTCGACATCCAGGGCCTGGTCCGGGGCGATCCACAACTGGAAGCGGGAGCCTTGTGCCTGCTGCAGGCCTTGCCGGGTGGGCATCGGATACATGAGGGTTTCCTTCACGACAGGGCGGCGGGCGCGATGGCCTGCGGCACGGCGCCGGGCAGCCGACGCAGTTTGAGATACACGCCGTTTTCGCCGACCACGGCGAAACCCAGGCGGGCGTACAGTCGCTGGGCCGGGTTGTAGTTCTCCACATGCAGGCCAACGCTCAGGCCCTGGGCATCGGCGCGTTCGAGCAACTGACCGAGCACCCGGCTACCGATCCCCAGGCCGCAATGGCTGGGCAACAGGGCAAGGTCGATGATCTGCAAATGGGAGGAGCCCCAATGGAGGTAGACGCGACCGACGGACTGGGCGTCCGCCTCGATCACCAGGAACTCGGCGTCGGGGAACTGCGCCTGGTAGTAATGGTGCTGAGCGTCGAATTGCTGGACGAGGAAGGCATCGATGGCGGCCGGCTCCCAGGCTACCTGGGCCAACTCGGCGGAACGGGTGCTCGCATAAAGGGCGCGCAGGAACGCCAGATCGGCGTCCACGGCGGAACGGAACCTCAACGCGAGTGAAGTCATGGTGCTGTGAGTCCTTTCATACGGCAGCCTGGGAGACCGCCTACACCCTTTTGTTATTGAATCGCGCACGCAATGTGCCGCAAGACTACCTGATGCTGAAGGCAATTCGCCACTGGATTTCGGCGCCAATAATCAGTCTTTGCGCAGGCGCGACTTCAAAGGCGCCCCCGCCCGCTTATTCCCGGAGTGCCGCGTCCCTGCCCTACCCTAGGCGCAGGGCCTCGAGGGACTCATAAGGCGCCATGGCCCAGCGCTCAACCGCTGCCCGCGCCCTCTCGTCCGCCGACGCGCGTTTGCGCTCGCCGTCAGGGCTGAAGGGCATGCCCGGCTGCTTGGCATCCGTCCCGGCCACTGCCTGCAGACGCGGTCGGTCCGCTTCCTCCACCTGCAACAGAGGCGCCAGCCGCTGCCAGGCCGCTTCAGGCAATTCGCTGTAGTTCACCGGCCGGGCTCCCCACTCCCGGCACAGGCTCAAGCCGCCTTGCAGTATTTCGCCGATCTGCCGCGCCATTCTTTCCGGCCCGCTCAGCGCCCCGGGCGGCTCAGGCGCTGGCGACCCCAGCAATCCCGGCACCATATGCATGCCGGGTTGGCGCAGGTGCGAGACGAGGATTTCCAGCGGATCGCGGTAGACGAAGAGGCTTGGCGTGGCGGGATACAAGCGATGCAGGAGGGATGCCTGGTGGATATTCCAGGCATCGAGCTTCACCACCAGGGCCTGTTCCGGCCCCAGGCGGCGCTGCCCATAGGCGCTGAGTAGGCCGCGCAACCCTTCGTTGCGCAGCGTAGCCGGCAGTTCCGCGCGTAGCAGTGCATCCAGCGCCGGCGCCTCGGAGACGACGATGTTGCGCCCGTCGCTAGCGAGCAACTGCGCCAGCAGAGTCGAGCCGCACCGCGAGGCATGGTGGATGAACAGGCTGGGCGCTACCCCGGGGCTTGCCTCGCGCCATTGGCTCAGGGCCTCCAGCGAGCTTTCCCGGCGCATCGCCTGGTTGAACGGCAGACGCAGCGCGCGGCGCACACTGTCACTGAAGAACGGCTCGCTCAACGGCGCGTCGCCGAACCAGCACCAGTCGACGCGCCAATCATCCCCTGCGGCGAACACCCGGATGGGCAGCCAGCCTTGCCAATCATCGCTTCCATCGCCGGCACCCATCAGTAGCTCCGTTGCTCCAGCCACGCCTGCCTTCCCCGGCGCATGGCCGCACGGACATCATCGTCCTGGAAACGCAGCCCCAGGCCGGCGCCAAGGGCGACGGTGCGCTCACAGAAATCGCGGGGATCCTGGAGATCGCGCAGCGCCGCGGCGAGGTCCGTGCGGCACGCTACCTGGCGGCAGAATTCGGCGAAGGCCAGGGTCGAACTGGCCGGGCGGGACGCCGGAGTGTCCTCCAGCCCTGCGGCAATCTGGCGGCGCAGCCAGTCGTTGCGCCGGGCGTCGATCACCAGGTGCACCCGTGCCTGCTCGCCGACATTCTCCGCCCGATGCGGTCGCGCCAGGTCGAGGAACCAGCACTCCCCCGGCGCCATCGGCACTACATGCCCTTCGAGCAGGAACTCGACGCCCGGCCCGCTGAGGATGGGCACATGCAGGCGCACGTCGCCCTCGGGGTCGCCCAGGTCGGGATCGCAGTGTTCACGGATGCGGCTGCCCGCCTCCAGGCGCAGCAACCGGGCACAACGGATGGGCATGTCGATGGACTGCAGCAGCTCCTGCCAGGTCGGGCCGTGCCAGCGTGTTGCGCTGGGCGGAAGCGTGTCGCTGCCCTGTCCCGCCGACAACGCGTGGGGCGCCGCCTCCGGAGCCAGCAGGCTGACGCCGCTCCAGCCGCCGGTATGGTAGGCGGTATTGAAATGAGTGACCCAGGCGCTGGCGGGCAATGCCGCCACGGCGGCCTCCAGGGCTGGTGTCGCGAAGCGTAGCGGCAGCCGGGCGCAGGCCGGCAGGCGGGTGTCAGAATCCACTTTCGCGCACCCCCAGCGCCGCCAGCCGTCGCCAGATGCTGCTGAGCGGCGACTCGCCGCGCGCTGCCAGCACCACTTCGCCGCGCACCGGTTGCAGCAGTTCAACGGGCTGCTCGGCGCTCAGTCGCACGGCATATTGGCCTTGCACCGGCAGCGCCCTCCCCTCGTTGTCTCGCTGCACGGCAATGGCGCCCTGGCGGTCGGAAGCCAGGGCTTCCAGGTCCAGGTGCGCAGTGCCGGTGGCATCCACCGACTCCAGGCGTACCGGGAGTGCCGGGCGCGCCGGGTCATCGGCGACGAAGCGCCCCTGAGCACCGGGCTCGACGCGCCACACCGCCTGTTCGGCGACATAGCCGCGCAGCCGCACGCCCGGCTCCACTACCCGGGCCAGTGCCTGACGCGGCGACAGCCAGAGGCCGGGAACCAGTTCCGGCAGCAGGTCGCGCACGACCCCGCCGTGGGGCGCGCGGATGTCCAGGCGTTCGCGCTGCGCGGCCAGGCCGCGGTACTCGGCCACGGCTTCGGCCAGGCGTTGTTCCAGCACGCCGACGTCGGCGGCGGTCTCGCTGCGACCGGCCTGGCGCCGCAACTGCAATTGCGTGATATCGATTTCCCGACGGGTGATGCGCAGCCGCGCGTCGAGGTCCGGCGATTCCAGTTCCAGCAGCAGTTCGCCAGCGGCGACGCTCTGCCCATCGCTCACCGCCACCCGCTTGAGCCGCGCCGCCACGGGGGCATGGAGCGCCGAGGCGCGGGTGGCCTCCAGCACGGCGGGGATTTCCACGCTGCCGCGCCAGGGCACCAACAGCACCAGCAACACCAGCGCAAGGCCGGCGCCAAGCAAGGCCAGCCGGGAGGGCTGCGCCTGGTCGCGGCGTTGCCACCATTCGCGCAGCTCGCGCCAGATCGGCAGGCCGATGAACCACACCAGTTCCACCAGCATCAGGAAGATGCCCAGGACCTTGAAGAACAGGTGGTAGACCGTCAGCGCGATCCCCAGGAACAGCGCCGCACGCCACAGCCAGGAGCCATAACCCCACAGCAGCAGGCGCCGGCGCATCCCGTCGGACCAGGGCTCGGGCATCGGGTCGCCGTAGCCGAACAACGCCTCGCGCAAGCGCCAGCGGCACAGGGCGAAGGCGCGCCCCTGGAGATTCTCGACGCCCAGCAGATCACTGAGCAGGAAATAGCCGTCGAAACGCATGAAGGGGTTGAGGTTGACCAGCAAGGTGGTGACCCAGGTCGCACTGGCCAGCATGAAGGCCGAGGTGCGCAACGGGCCGTCCGGCAGCAGCGACCAGGCCAGCAGCGCCACGCAGGCCAGCGTCAGTTCCGCCAGTACGCCTCCGGCGCCGATCAGCAGGCGCGAGCGTCGGTCATTGACGCGCCAGGCGTCGCTGACATCGGTATAGAACAACGGCAACATCACCATGAAGGCCACGCCCATGCTCTGCACCCGACATCCGGCGCGCTTGGCCATGAAGGCGTGACCGAACTCGTGGCACAGCTTGGCGAACAGCAGCGCGACGCCAAAGGCCAGCGCACCGCCGAAGCTGAACAGGTGCGGAAAGGTCGCCAGGAAGCGGTCCCAGTCCCGCGCCACCAGCAGCAGGCCCATGCCGAGGGTCAAGGGCAGGCCGACTCGCAGCAGCAGCCGGCCATGGCGGGCCAGCCAGGGCCAGGCGCGATTGAGGAAGGCATCCGGGCGCCACAGCGGGATACGGAAGAACAGGTACTGGTGCAGCAGGGACTTCCACAGCCCATGGCGCTGCAGCGCGGCCTTCTGCCGGTAGCTACCGCGTTGCTCGCCGTCGGCCGGGCTGATCAGGTCCTGCTGGCGGAGAAACATCAGCAACTGCTGCAACTCTTCTTCGCCCAGGAGAACCCCACCTTCGGCGTTGGCCGCTTGCAGCACCTGTTGCGGATCACCCAGCGCCCAGTGCCGCAACAGGCGCATCGCCGCCACGCCAAGCTTGAAGTAGCGCCCACGCAGTGGGTCAGCCAGCGTCCATTGCGGCGAGCCATCCAGCGCCGGGGCGCCTGGCGACAGTTGCAGATCGGAACGCAGCGCCGGTAGCGCCATCTAGAAGCCCACCGTCTGGCGCAGTGCCGCCAGAGGACGACGCAGCACATAGAGCAGGATGGGTGCTCGCTCGCCATAGAGCTTGGCGGTGCCGCGCAGACCTATCCGCGGCGGCGCGGCGTCGAAACGCGCGTCCAGCCGATAGGCCAACTGTCCGCCGGCGACCGGCTGGGCCTCATAGGCGCTGCGAGACATGCGGGCGGCATAACGGTTCAGCGGATCGCTGTCGAGGAACAGCTGCACCTCTGCCTCCGGCGCCAGGCGGATGGCGTTGGCTACCGCCAGGTCGATGCGCAGCTCCGCCTGGTGCGGGTCCGCCAGTTCCATCAAACGCTCGCCGGTCTGCACCGGCTTGCCGGTCCAGCGCTCGGCATCGGCGAATACCGCAATGCCGTCGCGTGGCGCCCGCACCTCGGCGCGCGCCAGCAGGTCGCGGGCGTAGTCGCGCTCGGCGCGTTTCTGCTCCACTCGCGCCGCCAGCAGATCGACCCTGGCGCCAGATTCGGCGTCGGAGAAGGCGCGTTGCGAGTTGGCCTTGAGTTCGGCTTCGGCCACGCCGAGGGAGCGCTCCGCGACGTCAGCCTGCGCTTGCAGCGTGGTGGCGTCGAAGCGCACCAGCAGCTCGCCGGACTTCACTGCCTGGTTGGGTTTGACCAGCACCTGCTGGATCACGCCGTCCAGCGGGGCAGCAATCACCTGGCCATCCAGCGGCACCACTTCGGCCGGCGCCAGCACGGACTGGCGCACTGGCGCGAGCAGCAGCAGGCAGAGCGCTGCGGCAATCGCCAGCAGCTTCTTCCTCGGCCAGCGCAGCCGCCAGGGCTTGCGCGGCTGCAGGGCAGTCCAGGCATGCGCATAGGCATCGCCCAACTGCACCAGCAACGCCTGCTCTGCCTCGCTCCAAGACTGCTCGCGGGCCAGCCAGAGGCCACCGAAGACTGCGCCCTGACGATCAGCCAGCGGCAACCAGAAGACCTCGCCGGCAGAGAGTTCCTGCCAATCGGCCTGCTGCTGCGCACCCAACTGCTGGAAGTCGACGCGCTGCGCCTTGCCCAGCGCATCGAGCTGGTGCAACTGGTCGCAAGCCTGCTCGACGAAAGCCACGAAGGGAGCGTTGGGTTCCACCACGCTGATACCGGTGAGCGCCCTGACCTTGCCCGCGATCAGCAGCGCCGCATGGCGGTAACCGAACAGTGACTGGGCGTCGTTGACCATGTGATACGCCAGCTGCTCCACCGTCGGACAGGCCCGCGCCTGGCGCTCCAGCTCGAGGAACTGCGCGAAGACCCGCTCGGCCAGGCCGACCTGCGGTGCGTTCATGGCGTCTCCGCGAAGCGTGCCGTCCCGCTCATACCAGCCAGCAGGCCCTTGGTCTCGGCCGGCAGCGTGGCGATCAGCGGCAGCATCTGGCTGCCCTCGTCGATCCGCGCCCCCAGGCGCTTCACCTCGGCCTGCAGCGGCTCGCCGGTTTCATCGGGAACGAAGGTAAAGGACTGCCCCGCCTTCAGCCTTGCGACCCAGCGCGAGGGCACCAGCAGGCGGATTTCCAGGCTGCGGTTATCGACGATTTCCAGCAGCGGTGCGCCACCGGAAACGCTCTCGAAGGGCTGCGCCTTGCGCTGCACGACTTGGCCGTCAAAGGGCGCAACCACCGCACAGCGGCCGACCTGGACCTTGTAGACCTGAGCTTGCGCCTGGGCTTCGGAGAGCTTGGCCTCGGCCAGTGCGACCTCGAAGCGTCCCACGGAGTTGAGCGATGCCAGTTGGCGGTTGTGCCCCAGTTGCTCGCTGGCCGCTTTGGCGCCCGCCTGGGCGGCATTGAGTTGGGCCTGATAGGCCGAGCAGTCGAAGCGCACCAGCACATCGCCCTTGCGGAAGGATTGCCCCTCGGTGAAGGGCATCTCCAGGATGCGCCCGGCCAGTTCGCTGGACAGCATCGCCTGGTCGCGCGCCCGCAGGATGCCGCGAACATCGCCCGAACCACTGGAGGAAGGCGGGCTCGACAGCAGTGGGTCGTCCTGAGCTGGGTCTGCGGCATAGGCCGCTCCCGCCACACACAGCGACACCCCAAAACCCAGCCAGATCCCTTTATGCATTGTCAGCTCTCCCTGCAGATCGGCGGAGTCTACGGTACTCCGCAAGCGGCGGATATTGGCCGCAGCAGAAATCCTCCGTAGGCTTGGCTGCCGGTCAGCACCAGCGAAAACCTGGTTCAACGCGGCAACCGCTCTAGGCCGGGCCCATCGACAGACTTCAAGGACGACAGGCATATGGACGCAGGCATGTTCGATCACCAGCGATTCCACACCGATGGTTACGCGCTGCTGCGCCGGGCAATCCCGTTCCCCATGCTGGAAGAGCTGCGCGCGGCTTTCGATGCCAACGTCGTGCCTTCGGATCGCTGGCCCGTGCCCCGCGGCATGGACTGGCTCCACGCGCAGATGGACCTGGAGCCCGCCGTCCAGGCGGTATGTCGTCTGCCGTCAATGCTGATGGCTGCGGGCACGCTGATCGGCGAGCGCTTCTTCCTCGCCCAGGCCGAAGGGCGCGAGCCCTTGCCGGACGGTGGTCATCAACAACTGCATCGCGATCTGTCGGCCCGGCGTCCGGGGGACATGGTCAGCGCCCTCGCCTTCCTCGATGACTTCTCGGCGGAAAATGGCGCCACCCGGATCATCCCCGGCAGCCATCGAGCCTCTGCTGCAGAGGCGAACTTCGACTTCAACGACGAGTCCCGTTCCGTGCATCTGAGCGGCCAGGCCGGCGACATCCTGGTGTTCGACGTCGACCTCGTGCATGCCGGTAGCCAGAACATCACGGGTGCGCGCCGTCGCACGATCCTAATCAGCTACCGGGCCGAACCCCTTTACGCAGCGCATCTGGAGACGCTGAAATTGCGCAATGTCCGCATGGACACGAGCGAGCACTTCGATCCAGCGGGCGTCGAACGAAGCGCTGCAGGGCAACGCGCACACCGGTGACTGAGCGGGGCTTCACACCCGCCCAATCCGCATATTGATCGGCCAACTGACCCGATGCCGAGCAACGGGGTCGCCCCAGCGCGCAGCCATGTCGGTGGCGAAGGACTGCAACAGGTCTTCGCGGCCGGCCTCGCGGGCGCTGCGCACCGCCGACCAGGTGGAGACGTAACCGAGGAACTCCTCGAGGTTCCACTCCAGGCGAATGGCTATCTCCGGCCCCGGAAATTCGCCGAAAGGGAAATCAATGGTGGCGTAGCCGCTGTCCACCAGCTTGCGCTCGGCGGGCCAGTAAGGACCGATTTCCTGCCAGTAGAACGTCTCGAAGCGCTCACCCAAAGCGCCCTCCAGGCGCAGCACGCCATAGCTGATCAGCGCCAGGATCGCGTTGGGTTCAGCGATCCGCCGGACTTCGGCATAGAACTTTGGCAGATCGAACCAGTGCGCGGCCTGAGCGGCGGTGATCAGGCTGGCGCTGCGGCTTTGCAGCGGCAGGCCCTCGGCCGGAGCGCAGGCGTAGTTCAAGTGTTCGTGGAGGGCGGCATGGGCGATCTGGTCCGCGCTGGGATCAAAGCCGACAACCGCGCTGAAATGCTCGGCCAGTTGCCGGGTCAGTTGTCCGCTACCGCAACCCACGTCGACCGCGAGCGCGCGGTCCGGCGCCATCGAGGCGAGGTAGGCGGAGAGCTCCGCCGGGTACTCGGGGCGGAAGCGCGCATAAGCCTGGCCGCCTTGGTCGAACCAGTTACGCAGGTCGGTGGAGGGGGAATTCATGGCTGACGGCTCCTGTCCTGACGGTTGCCTGGCATGAATGTACCGGGCAAGCAGGCTCGCCGACCAGCGCCGCAGGCCGGCGCAAGGCCTGCAGCTTGCCCGGCCTTTGCGCGATCAGACCTGCGCCATGCCGCCATCGACGAACAGCTCGATGCCATTGATGAAGCTGGCGGACTCCGAGGCCAGGAAGGCAACCGCCTTGCCAATCTCCCGCGGCTCGCCCAGGCGGCCCAGCGGCACCTGGCTGGCCAGCGCATCGAACAGGCCCTGGCGTGCTTCCTCGGGCACCAGGTCGCCAAGACCAGGCGTGCGGACGGGGCCGGGGCTGACGACGTTGACGCGGATGCCACGGTCCTTCAGGTCCAGCGCCCAGGAACGGGCGAAGTTGCGCACGGCAGCCTTGCTCGCGCTGTACACGCTGAAGTTGGCGGTGCCCTGGATCGAGGTGGTGGACGAGGTCAGGATCACCGACGCGCCATCGGTCAGCAGCGGCAGCGCCTTCTGCACGGTGAACAGCACGCCGCGCACGTTGGTGCCGAAGATGCGGTCGAAGTGTTCTTCGGTAATCGCGCCCAACGGCAGCATGTCACCGCCGCCGGCGTTGGCGAAGAGGATGTCCAGGCGGCCTGCGGTCTCGGCGATCCGCGAGTACACCGCGTCGAGATCGGCAAGCACCGAAGCGTCGGCACGGATCGCCGTGGCAGCCGGGCCGATGGCTTCGACGGCGGCGTCCAGTTCGGCCTGGCGGCGGCCGGTGATGAACACGCGAGCGCCTTGCGCAGCGAGCTCCTGTGCGGCGCCGAGGCCGATTCCGGTGCTGCCGCCGGTGACCAACGCAACTTTACCAGTGAGGGACTTGTTCATGATGAGCTCCTGAGCTTTCCGAGTTGAGGGTCCTGCCTCTCAGGCCGGCATCTGGCGCGGCTTTGCGGTGAGGCATGGCGCTACTCTAGGGCTCGTCGATTAACCGAAAAAGCGCATACAATGGAATGACTATCCACGCACATGGATAATCGAACGATCCCGTCACAGGAGTTCCCATGGATCAGCTCCAGGCCATCCGCGCCTTCGCCCGCGTGGTGGAAGCGGGCAACTTCACCCGCGCCGCCGACTCGCTGGACATGCCCAACGCCACGCTGAGCAAGCTGGTGCAGGAGCTGGAAGCACACCTGGGTGTGCGGCTGCTGCAGCGCACCACGCGGCGCGTCACGGTGACGCCGGAAGGCCAGGACTATTACGCCAAGGCCAGCCGCGTACTGCGCGACCTGGAGGACATCGATTCATCCTTCAACATCGCCCGCAGCAAGCCACGCGGCCACCTGCGTATCGATGTCGGCGGCTCGACCGCGCGGGACGTGTTGCTGCCGCTGCTGCCGGACTTCCTCGCGCGCTATCCGGATATCCGCATTGACCTGGGCGTCTCCGACCGCTCGGTGGACCTGATCAGCGACAATGTCGACTGCGTGATCCGTGGCGGAGCGCTGGACGCCTCGTCGCTGGTGGCGCGCGGCATCGGCCAGGCAACCATGGTCACCTGCGCATCAGCCGAGTACCTGCGCCACAACGGCGTCCCCGCCTACCCGGAGGAGCTGCGCAATGGCCATCGACTGGTCAGCTACCTGTCACCGCAGAATGGCCGGGCGGTGCCTTTTCGCTTTGAGCGCGACGGACAACGCAGCGAGCTGAAACTCGAGCACCGTATCGGCGTCAACGAAAGCAACGCCCATCTGGCCGCGTGCGTCGCCGGCCTGGGCATCATCCAGACCTTTTCCTATGCTGCCGGTGCAGCCCTGCGCGACGGCACCCTGGTGGAGATCCTCGCGGACTGGCGCCCCGCGACCTACCCTTTCCACGTCGTCTATCCGCACAACCGCTATGTCACCCACCGCCTGCGGGTGTTCATCGACTGGTTGGTGGAATGCTTCCCGACGCGGGTCGCCGGTTGAGCGCTCAGGGCTGCTTGTCGGCCAAAGCCTCGAGCAGATCGGCCGACGGCACGAAGAACAGGCTGCCGGTCACCGCCGTGCTGTAGTCCAGCAGGCGGTCGTAGTTGCCGGCCGGACGGCCGACGAACATGTTCTCCAGCATCTCCTCCACCGGCGCCGGCGAGCGGGCATAGCCGATGAAGTAGGTACCGAACTCCCCTGCACCGGGCCGGCCGAACGGCATGTTATCGCGCAGGATCTTCACTTCCTGGCCGTCCTTCTCCAGGGTGGTCAGCGAACTGTGCGAACAACTCGGTTTCACGTCGTCCCCCAGCTCGATGTCGGCCAGCTTGGTACGCCCGATGATGCGTTCCTGGGCTTCGGTGGAGAGCTGGTTCCAGCCGGTCATGTCATGCAGGTACTTCTGCACCAGCACATAACTGCCGCCGGCGAAGTCCGCGTCCTCGTCGCCAATCAGGGTGAAGTGAGGGACCTCGCGGCCTTCCGGGTTCTCGGTGCCGTCGACGAAGCCGATGATGCTGCGCATGTCGAAGTAGCGGAAACCCTGTACCTCGTCGACTACCGTCACCGCATCGCCCAGGCGCGCGACCAGTTGCGAAGCCAGTTCGAAGCAGAGGTCCATCTGTTCGGCGCGGATGTGCAGCAGCAGATCGCCTGGCGTGGAAACCGCGACCCGCTCGCCGCTGCCAATCTCCCGGAAGGCATGCAGGGAAGCCGGGCGTGGAGCGCCGAACAGCGCATCCCAAGCCGCCGAGCCAAAACCCAGCACACAGGACAGATTGCCCGTCGGCACGCGCTTGCCGACCGAGCGCACCAGCGCCGCCACGTCTTCGCAAAGTGCGCGCACCGGGCTCCAGTCCTTGCCTGGCGTCAGTGTCGCGACCAGGAAGATCGCGCTGCGGGTGATCGGGCTGTCGACTGCCTGGGGTACGGGGGATTCGTTGACCATGGTTTCCATTCGCCGCCATCGGAATCGGGGAGGATGAGATTATCAAAGCAGTTCGCTCACCGGCGTGACAACGCTGGCGGCGAAAAACAAAGGGCCGGTCATTCGAGCCGGCCCTTCGGTAAAACAGATGCCACGTCGCGCCTAACGCATCGCCGCCAGCTTGATGCCAAAGCCCAGCAGGCAGGCGCCGGCCAGGCGCTCCAGCAGATTGGCGACGCGCGGATTGGCGCGCATGCGCTCAGCCAGCTTGTGGGTCAGCAGCACGGCCACCAGCCCGTAGAGGAAGGTCACCACCGCCACGGTCGCCGCCATGAAGGCGAAGGTCACCAGCCCCTGGTGTTTCACCGGGTCGACGAACAGCGGCAGGAAGGCCATGTAGAACACGATGGCCTTGGGGTTGAGCAAGGTGATCAGCATGGTCTGGCGCAGATAGTGGCCGTTGTCCATGCGGCTCTGCCGCGGCGCCTCGCCCGGCTTGCTCATCAGCATGCGCAGCCCGAGCCAGGCCAGATAGGCCGCGCCCAGCCACTGCACCGCATGGAACGCCGCCGGGTAAGTGGCGAGCAGCGTCGCCACCCCTGCCACCGCCATCCACAGCAGAACCTGGTCCCCCAGAATCACCCCGCACGTGGCCGCCAGCCCGGCCCGCACACCACCCTTGCCGGTCGCCGTGATCAGCGCAAAATTGCCAGGGCCGGGAATGGCCAGGAGTACCACGAAGGCAATCAGGAAGGCACCGTAATCGGTCACTCCGAACATGGAAAATCTCCTGGGCAGGCACGGTGGGTCGAAGAAAGCCAGTCTATCACTGCTGTTTGCAGGCAGTTCTCTTCGCCCTGTCCGGCAGCGTATTGCCGTTGCGTCGATCGGCTGAATCCGCAGCCATAAGCAGACGCCCACGTTCAAATAGCTTGCACTGAACATATGGAAATTCGTATATTCGATTTTCCATATATTTGGTGACCCCATGATCACTCCGCCTGAAGTCTTCAAGGGCCTGGCCGACGAGACTCGCGCTCGCGCCACCCTGCTCATCGCCAGCCTGGGCGAGCTCTGCGTCTGCGAGCTGATGTGCGCTCTGGACGACAGCCAGCCAAAGATCAGCCGCCACCTGGCGCAGTTGCGCAGTAGTGGCCTGCTGCTGGACCGGCGCCAGGGCCAGTGGGTGTACTACCGCCTCAATCCCGAGCTGCCCGCCTGGGTACACGAGATGCTGCAGGTCACCCTGCAGGCCAATGCGCAATGGCTGGCCGACAACACCCTCCGCCTGCAGAACATGGACGGCCGCCCCGTTCGTGACGCCGCCTGCTGCTGATCCATTCCGAGCGAGTTCTCCATGCTGGTCGCCATTGCTGTCTTCGTCTTCACCCTCATTCTGGTCATCTGGCAACCCAAGGGCCTAGGGGTCGGCTGGAGCGCCGCCCTGGGTGCGATCATCGCCCTAGCCGCCGGCGCGGTTTCGCTGCACGACATCCCGACCGTGTGGGCCATCGTCTGGAACGCCACCGCCACCTTCATCGCCGTCATCATCATCAGCTTGCTGCTGGATGAGGCGGGATTTTTCGAATGGGCAGCACTGCACGTGGCCCGCTGGGCAAAGGGCAACGGCTACCGACTGTTCGCCTTCTGCGTGCTGCTCGGCGCGGCCGTTTCGGCGCTGTTCGCCAATGATGGTGCGGCACTGATCCTCACGCCCATCGTCATGTCGATGCTGCTCGCCCTGCGCTTCTCCCCCGCCGCCACCCTGGCCTTTGTCATGGCTGCCGGCTTCATCGCCGATACTGCAAGCCTGCCACTGGTGGTCTCCAACCTGGTGAACATCGTTTCGGCCGACTACTTCGGCCTGGGCTTCGCCGAGTACGCCTCGGTGATGGTACCGGTGAACCTCGCCAGCGTGGCCGCTACGCTGCTGGTGCTGTTCCTGTTCTTCCGCCGCGATATCCCCAGGCAGTACGCGCTCGATGCACTGAAGGAGCCCAAGGCCGCCATCCACGACCGCGCCACCTTCATCGTTGGCTGGTGGACGCTGCTGGTGCTGCTGGTCGGACTTTTTGCTCTTGAGCCACTGGGCATTCCGGTCAGCGCCGTGGCTGCTATCTGCGCAGCAATCCTCTTCGCCGTCGCCGCACGCGGACACCGTATCTCCACCCGCCGTGTGCTGCGCGAAGCGCCCTGGCAGGTGGTGATCTTCTCCCTCGGCATGTACCTGGTGGTGTACGGCCTGAAGAATGCCGGCCTCACAGACTTCCTTACCCACCTGCTCGACCGTCTTGCCGCACAGGGGTTGTGGAGCGCCGCCATCGGCACCGGTCTGCTCTCGGCACTGCTGTCCTCGGTGATGAACAACATGCCCAGCGTGCTGGTCGGCGCCTTGTCGATCCAGGCCAGCGGCGCGGAAGGACTGGTGCGCGAGGCGATGATCTACGCCAACGTGATCGGCTGTGACCTCGGCCCGAAGATCACCCCCATCGGCAGCCTCGCCACGCTGCTCTGGCTGCATGTGCTGGAGCGCAAGGGCATGCGCATCACCTGGGGTTACTACTTCAAGGTCGGCATCCTGCTGACCCTGCCTGTCCTGCTGATCACCCTTTCGGCCCTGGCGCTGCGCCTGAGCCTCTGACATCCGCCACGTAGCGAAGGAGCCTTCCATGCGAGTCCTGTTCATGTGCACGGCCAACAGTTGCCGCAGCATCCTCTCTGAAGCGCTGTTCAACCATCTGGCGCCGGAAGGCTTCGAGGCGATCAGCTCCGGCAGCTTCCCCAGGGGCCAGGTGCTGCCGCGCAGCCTCACCACCCTGCAGCAGGCCGGCATATCCATCGAGGGCTTGAGCAGCAAGGGCAATGACGCGTTCGAAGGCAACCCGCCGGACATCGTCATTACCGTCTGCGACAAGGCCGCTGGCGAGACCTGCCCGGTGTACTTCGGCCCGGCGCTGAAGTCCCACTGGGGGCTGGAAGACCCTTCGGATGTCGTGGGTGATGAGGCTGCTGTTGATGCCGCTTTCCGCGCCACGCTGGCCCGCATCGAGTCGCGCTGCCGGGCCTTCTTCGACCTTCCCTTCGATACCCTCGGCCGCGACGAACTCAAGCGCGAGCTGGATCGCATCGGCGCGCTCTGACCAGGAGGAATCATGTCCGAGCAACTCCCCAACCTCGACCTTTCGCTGTTCGATCTGCCACCAGCAGCAACCCTTAACAGCGAGCACAAACCGCGCATTCTGCTGCTGTACGGATCGACCCGAGAACGCTCCTTCAGCCGCCTGCTGGTGGAAGAAGCCGCGCGCCTGCTGGAACACTTCGGCGCCGAGACGCGCATCTTCCATCCATCCGGCCTGCCATTGCCTGACGACGTGCCGGTAGAGCACCCCAAGGTGCAGGAGCTGCGAGATCTGGTGCAGTGGTCGGAAGGTCAGGTGTGGTGCTCACCGGAACGTCACGGCGCATTATCGGCCGTCTTCAAGGCGCAGATCGACTGGATTCCCCTGGCACTCGGCGCTGTCCGCCCCACCCAGGGCAAGACGCTGGCAGTGATGCAGGTCTGCGGCGGCTCGCAGTCGTTCAACGTGGTCAACCAGCTGCGCGTGCTTGGCCGCTGGATGCGTATGTTCACCATCCCCAACCAGTCCTCGGTACCCAAGGCCTACCTGGAGTTCGACGACGCCGGGCGCATGAAGCCCTCGGCGTACTACGACCGAGTGGTCGATGTGATGGAAGAGTTGGTGAAGTTCACGCTGCTGCTGCGGGATCGCCAGGAGTTCCTGGTGGATCGCTATTCGGAGCGCAAGGAAAGCGCCGAGCAGCTCTCCGCCCGCGTGAATCAACGTTCGATCTGAGGTCACCATGCCTATCGAAGTCAGACAAGCACGCCCCGAGGACGCCCCTGCGGTCCAGGCCATTTATGCGCCGGTCGTGACCAGCACGGCAATCTCGTTCGAGGAAGTACCGCCTTCCATCGAGGAGATGCGCCAGCGCATCGTTACGACCCTGCAGACTTACCCGTACCTTGTCGCGGTACGTGATGGGCGCTTGGTTGGCTACGCCTACGCGAGCCAGCACCGGGCGCGGGCCGCCTACCGATGGGCAGTGGATGTCACCGTCTACATCGCGGAGGGTGAGCGCCGTTCCGGGGTTGGCCGCAGCCTCTATGCCGAGTTGCTTCCCATCCTGGCCAAGCAGGGCTTCAACGCGGCTTATGCCGGGATCGCTCTGCCCAATGCCGCAAGCATTGGCCTGCACGAGCGGCTGGGATTCCGGCACATCGGCACCTTCCCGCAGGTCGGCTTCAAGCTGGGCCAATGGCACGACGTGGGCTATTGGCGCCTGGAACTCGGTGCGCCGGGTAACTCGCCCTGTGATCCTCTCCCATACCCGGACGTTGCCGGCGGAATCCCCTCTGTGGCTCGGTAGCTGCCACGCAAAGCCCCTCGTTTCCGCCTACCAGCGCAATAACCGCGGCCCGAGCACAGCGCCCAATGCAGTCGGCAGCAGCATGCCGAGCAGGTACCAGACACCCCAGAAGGGAATGCCCATCTCGGGGCAGTGCAGGCAGTACGCCAGAGTAGCGGTGGCGCCAGCCAATAGCCCTCCGGCAGCTCCGGCGATACGCAGGCGGGTCGGCGCAAGACCGCGCAGCGCCCAGAACACCCCGATGAAGGTCGGTACGCTGAGCAGCGCAATGTTCAGCGGACAGGTACGCCAGGTCTTGCCCAGGATCAGGCCGGCGCGTGCGTCGGCCGGCACGCCGGCCAGCTCCACGGCCCCTCCGATCCAGACCAGCAGCACAGGCAGCGCCAGCAGCGCCCAGGCCGGACCGCCCCTTACCCCCGGGCGCGCCAGACGGCTGCTCAACCACAGGGCCAGCGGCGCCAGACTGCCGGGCAAGGCGACTTTGGCCCAGAACAACGGTGTGCGGGCCACCTCGCCCAGGTCAGGCCGCAGACCAAAGAGGGCTGCCATCAGCAGCAGCGCGCCCAAGGCGCCGGCTGCCAGGGCGACGGCGAAGCGCTTGCCCAGGGCGTGGCGGTCCACCACGCCTTCGCCGGCGCTCAGCAAGTCGATCAGTTCATTGGTCTTCATCGCTTCGCAACCCTCGGATGATATTCGCCAGGGCCTTGAGCCCGCGGTGGATGCCGACCTTCACGGCGGAGCTGGAAAGCCCGGTCAGGCTGGCGGTTTCCTCCACCGACAGGCCCTCCAGCTTCACGTGGACAATCGGCAGACGCTGTTTGTCCGGTAGCTGCAGCAGCAGTTTGCCGAGATCGCGGCTGGCCTGAGCGGGTTCTCCGTCCTCGACGGCGAACAGCTCCCCGGCATCATCTTCCAGCGGATCATGCAGCGCTTCTCGGCGCGCATAAGCCCGGAAGTGGTCGGCCAGCTTGTAGCGCGCGATGGCCTGCACCCAGACCGTCAACGGCTGATCGGGACGATAGGTGTGGCGGGCGTTGTGCACCGCCAGCAGCACCTCCTGCAGCAGGTCTTCGACCTCGCCGGAGCGCTCGTTCAGGCGCCGGCGCAGGAAGGCCCGCAGATGCGTGCCCAGAGCACTGAGAAACTCACGGTACGCCACACCGTCACCGTCCATGCCACGCAGCAGCAACGCCTGCAACTGGGCCTCGCGCGCGATCAACTGTTCCTGGCTGGTAGTTCGTTGCATCGACCGTCCTGGTTACACCGCGGCTGGATTTTTCTTCAGGCTCGCTCGCCCCCACAGGGGCTGGCAGACGCGCCGCCGGCCGGGCGGAAAAACAGGCCGTCGTTCAATACGTTAGGGCCGAGCGAAAAAATTCTCAAAATTTTTTCGCTCGGCTGTAACCGGATCAGTCCTCCCGGCGAACTACCCATCAAGCCGCCGGAAAGTCCTCCGCGGCCTTCAACCGAACTGGAGAGACCGCACCATGAAAACCCTGACCCACGCTTGCGCCGCCATCGCTCTCGCCGCCATCACCGGTGCAGCCATGGCCGACGACATGAACACCAAAGCCGCTAACGGCGCAGCCATGGAGAAATGCTACGGCGTGGCCATGGCCGGCAAGAACGACTGCAAAGCGGGCGCGGGCACCACCTGTGCCGGCAGCGCCAAGAAAGACTACGACGGCATGCACTGGAAGAACGTCCCGGCCGGCACCTGCACCTCGATCAAGACGCCCCATGGCATGGGCTCGCTGACCCCGATGAAGTCCTGAGCACAGGCCGCCGACCATGAACACATCGACGCAACTGGGCGCCGGGCTCGGGCTCAAGGCCGAACACTATGCCCAAGCCCTGAGCTGCGACGCCCGAGGACTCTGGTTCGAAGTGCATCCGGAGAACTACATGGTCGGTGGCCCTCGCCTGGCCTGGCTTGAGCGGATCGCTGAACGGCATCCGCTGTCGCTGCACGGGGTGTCGTTGTCGCTGGCAGCCGACACAGCACCAAACGAGGCACACCTGCTGCGCCTGCGCGAGCTGGTCGAGCGCGTGCAACCAATGCTGATTTCCGAGCACCTGGCCTGGTCCGCCTGGCGCGGACAGTACCTGCCGGACCTGCTGCCCTTCCCGCGCAGCCACGCCGCCCTGGCGCGCATCACCGAGAACATCCAGCGTACCCAGCAGGCTCTCGGCCGACGCATCGCCATCGAGAACCCGAGCCATTACCTGCATCTCGACGGCCACGACTGGGACGAAATCGACTTCCTCACCGAGCTTGCACTGCGCACCGGTTGCGGCCTGCTGCTGGACATCAACAACGTGCACGTCAGCGCCCACAACCTGGGCTTCGATGCCCGGCGCTACCTCGACCGCTTCCCCGCCGCCGCCATCCTGGAAATCCACCTGGCCGGACACAGCCACGACGAGAGCGGGGCCCTGCTGATCGACTCCCATGACGCGCCCATCGACGAGTCGGTCTGGGCGCTCTACCAGCACCTGATCCAGCGCATCGGCCCACGCCCCACGCTGATCGAGCGCGATGACCACATCCCCGCCTTCAGCGACCTGCTGGCCGAGCGCGATATCGCCCAGGCGATTCTCAACCTGGCGGAGGTGCCCGCATGAAAACCACGCTCGGTGCCTTCCAGGATGCCTTCGTCGAAGCGCTCTACCAGCGCCCGTCCGTGGAGCTGCAAGCCGTCAGCGAACAGGCGGGATTCGGCGTTTATCGCAACACCGTGCTCAAGGGTTGCATCGATGCCCTGTGCGACAACTTCCCCAGCGTCGAACGCCTGGTTGGCACCGACTGGCTGCGCGCGGCGGCGGCCATCCACGCCCACGAGACGCCGCCGAGCGATGCCCGGCTGGTCTTCTACGGCAAACACTTCGCCGACTTCCTCGACGCCTTCGAACCCGCCCGCGCGATGCCCTACCTGGCCGACGTGGCGCGCCTGGACCGGTTATGGCTGGAAGCCTTCACCGCGCCGCAGGAGGCTGCCCTGCAGTTATCCAGCCTGGCCGGCATGACCGCCTCGGACCTTGCCACCTGCCGTCTGCAACCATGCGCCAGCGCACGCTGGCGCTGGTTCGATTCGCAGCCGATCTACAGCATCTGGCACTACAACCGCGAAGCCCTGCCGCTGCCCGAAACCCTGCCCTGGCACGGGGAAGGCGCCCTCTTGGTCGGTCACGCCGAAGGGGTTGCCTGGCAGGCCCTGGACTTGGGTGGCTGCGTCTTCCTCGACGCCTGCGCCAGCGGGCAAAACCTCGACCAGGCATCGGCCCTGGCGCTCGAAGCGCAACCGAACCTCGACTTCACCGCGCTGCTGCGCACTCTGCTCGACGCCGCGGTATTGCGCCCACTGAACCTCACCTGAGGACGCCACCATGGACATCTCCCACCGCTCCCACTCGACCCTGCGCCATCACTGGAACACTCTCGCCGAGCGCCTGCAGCACCTGCTCAGCGACTCGCTCCTGTGCCTGGTGGCGCGCCTGGGCATCGCTGCGATTTTCTTCCTCTCCGGGCGGACCAAGGTCGAGGGCATCCTGACCATCACCCCGAGCACCTACGAGCTGTTCCAGACCGAATACGTGCTGCCGCTGGTGCCGCCCCACGTCGCGGCGCACCTGGCCACCTACGCCGAGCATGCATTCCCGGTCCTGCTGGTACTGGGGCTGTTCACCCGCCTCTCGGCCCTGGCATTGCTGGGCATGACTACGGTGATCGAAGTATTCGTCTACCCCGATGCCTGGCCCACGCACCTGTCCTGGGCCGGACTGCTGTTACTGCTTATTGGGCGTGGTGCGGGGGCCTGGTCGCTGGATCGCACGTTGAGGATTCGTTGAAAGGAGGCTACGGGCATGAAGCCCCCACCCAGGGCTGGGCGCCAAGGAAAGTGAAACCGGTGCGGTAGTTCGGCCCTGGGTTTTGCATACCAGCCGTTGCAGGCTCCGGTTAGATGCGAAATCCACGCCCTGACTGACGTCGGGCGCTGACCCATCCGGAAATTCCACCTGCTGGCATCTAGCGGCCAGAAGCGGACGCCGACTCAAGATTAGCGCCGCCTCGCACGTCGGCCGGAAGCAGTGTTAGTCGCCCACGCTCTGACGCCGCTTGCGAAACTCGGCGACCTTATGCCGATTTCCGCACAGCGCCATGCTGCACCAACGGCGTTTATGGGACTTGGTGCGGTCATAGAACATCAGCGAACAATCAGCGCTCTCGCATTTGCGCACGAGATTGAAATCACCGTCAGCCAGCAACTCGGCAGCAGCAAAGGCCAGTCGCGCCAAGCACTGGCTGACGGCATCAGACTGACAGAAGCGATCCAATACCGGTGCGCCCGCCTCCTCCCAAACCAGCTGTGGCACTGCGCGCAGGAGAAACGCGTTGAGCGCCGCCGGATCTGCCACACGATTTTCACGCCTGGCTACCAGTAAGACTTCAAAGCATTCACGCAGAGCTCGCAATTGGCCAAGCAATTGCCCGTCGCCTATGGCGGCTTCCCCCGGTAGCTCAATACCGATTCGATCCAGCCACTCCGTCGCGTCGGCGTCGCTGTTGAGCAGATCGCGCCGCTGTCCGTCGACCATCATCTGAGTATTCAGCAAGTCCAATGCCCGGTGATCGGCGAGCACCAAAGGGATTGGCAGCTCTGTAAGCGCGGCGGTCATGACATTTCTCCAGCGAGTCAGTTGCCAGATTGTAACCTATAAAAATTATTTGACCAGTTACAAAATCTGTGCAAAATGAATCTCAAGTAACCCGCAAAACCAACATTAAGCAGTTACAAGAGGATTCAGCCATGATCACATCACAGCACATCCAAGTTGCCTATAAGTCCGTCGAAGCTGATGGAATCAAGGTGTTCTACCGTGAGGCGGGTGCTCCGGACGCACCGGTACTCTTGCTTCTGCACGGTTTTCCCAGCTCCTCCCACCAGTTCCGTGACCTGATGCCGCTACTGGCGGACAAGTACCGCCTGATCGCGCCGGATCTGCCCGGTTTTGGCTTCACCGAGGTTCCGTCCGAGCGCAACTACCGCTACACCTTCGACGCAATCGGAGAGACGATCCGTCAGTTTGTCGATGTGCTGGATCTGAAGCGTTACGCGATGTACTTCTTCGACTACGGCGCGCCCACCGGGCTGCGGTTGGCGCTGGCATATCCGGAGCGGGTGAGCGCGATCATTTCGCAGAACGGCAATGCCTACCTCGAAGGCTTGGGGGACGCTTGGGCGCCAATTCGTCAGTACTGGGCCGATCCGTCGCCAGCCAATCGTCAAGTGATCAACGATGCCATCCTGCATCTGGAAGGCACTCGGTGGCAGTACGTGGAAGGTGTAAGCAATCCGGATCTCATAGCGCCCGAGGCGTACTACCTGGATGCGCTACTGCTGGAGCGTCTAGGCAATAAGGACATTCAGCTTGATCTGTTCTACGACTATCAGAACAACCTGAAGCTCTACCCGGCGTTTCAGCAGTTCTTCCGAGACACCCAAGTGCCAACGCTGGCGATCTGGGGCAAGGGCGACCCGTTCTTTATTCCGCCAGGCGCCGAAGCCTACAAGCGGGACAATTCGAATGCAGTGGTCGAGTTGCTGGATACCGGACACTTTGCGCTGGAGACTCACGCCGAACATATTGCTCGGCGTATCGTTGAAGTACTGGGCAACCACATCAACTGAGAAAATGACTGCCGGCGTGGAGCAACCTTCGCGTCGGCAGTCGTTGTTTTGGGTCGGTAGTGGTTTGGGCCGAAGGCAGCAATCGTCCAAATTAGGTTTCGTTGGAACGTCCGCTATGGGTCGCTAGCTGACTAAAGGAGGCGCCGGCTCGAAGCCCGGCGCCACCGCTTAGAAAAGGTCAAACCTCAGTCTGCTCCGCCATTTCTAAAGCGTCGTCCACCTCAATCCCGAGGTATCGAACAGTGCTCTCCAGTTTCGTATGGCCTAGCAGCAGTTGAACTGCCCGCAGGTTCTTCGTTCTGCGATAGATCAGCGATGCTTTGGTTCTACGAAGCGTATGGGTTCCATAGAGCGTGGGGTCGAGACCGATTGTCGTTACCCAAGCTTTCACTATACGGGCGTACTGCCTCGTGGATAGGTGCGCTGAATGTCGAACACGGCTGGGAAAAAGGAAATCGTCGTTGCGACGGCGAGCGGCAAGGATCCAAGCTTCAACTGACGCTCTCGTCTGGGCGGTGATTTCGAACTGCACTGGCCGCTGGGTCTTCTGTTGCATGACGATTGCGCGCGTCGATACTTGATCACCGTGAGCGATGTCTCTGACGCGCAGCTTCGTTAAATCGCAGGCTCGTAGCTTGCTGTCGATGGCGAGATTGAACAGCGCCAGATCACGATCCTTGTTTGCGATTTCCAGTCGCACTCTGATAGCCCAAATGTCCCTGAGTCTCAGCGGTGCTTTCTGGCCGACCAGTTTGCCCTTGTTCCAAGGTTCGTGAGCTTTCTTTGTGGGTGTGGCCATGATTTGTCCTCCACATGAGTGAAGGACTAGGGTGCATCGCGCCTAGTCCCAGTGGCTCTCCGACCAGACTCTATGGCCGGAGATGCTCTTAAAACACTCATGTCGGATATTTCGCTTCCACCGCCGCTGACTCTCAGCGACTTCAGACTACTTTCAGATTCACCGCTGATACTCCCCTCATCGAACGACCCCTGGGGGGATCACCATGACCCAGCACGAATGGAGCAGCCTGTTTCCATTCCACTTTGGCTCCGTCGCCGAGCGACAAGCTCGACTGACCTTGCGCCGCGAGGGCGACTCCGACCGCGAGGAGCTTGAAACCTTCATCCACGCGCGTTTCGAGTCCATCCACCACGCTGACGTCCACCACTATCTACCGGAGCTCATCGGGCTTCAGGACAGCCACGGGCGCTTGATCGCAGCCGCAGGCATTCGTCCGGCCAGCCACGGGCCGCTGTTTCTTGAACACTACCTGGATGAGCCACTGGAGGGCGTTGTGTCGCGTCTTGCAGGTCGTGCCGTCGGGCGTGAGCAGTTGGTCGAGGTAGGCAACCTTGCTGCCCTGAGTGCTGGCAGTGCGCGTGTAATCATCACTGCCGTGACCTGGCTGCTGGCTGCGCGCGACCTGCAGTGGGTCGCCTTTACCGGCGCCTCCACCCTGGTCAACAGCTTCCACCGATTGGGATTGGAACCAACCGTCATCGCCGAAGCAGATCCGCGTCGTCTGAATGGCGAACTGGCCAGCTGGGGCAGCTATTACGCGCAGCATCCACTGGTCTACGCAGGAAACATCGGTTACGGCCATGACGAGCTGGAGCGCACGGGTATGTACAAGCGCATGGGTTTCCCGATGCTGCTGCAGGAGGCCGGCCATGCCGCATGAACTGAATGCCTTTCGTGAGGTGCTGCAGGCGCACGCCACGGAGCATGCGTCGAAAGTGGCTGTACGCGGAATCACTGGCAACGTCACCTATGCGCAGCTTCTGGCTGAAGTTGAACGTCGCGAAGCATGGCTGCGAGAGCAACCCGAAGGGCCGTTTGCCCTCGCACTGGAGAACGGCCCCGAAGCGCTCTTTTGGGATCTGGCCGCGCTCTTGGCTGAGCGCCCTTGCGTCATCCTCCCGCCCTTCTTCAGTGCCGCACAGCGCCTGTATTGCTTGATGCAGACCCAGGCGACGCTTGCCGTTGCCAACGACTCCTTCGCAGAAGATCTGCGAGCAGCTGGTTTCACACCAGGCGAGCGTTTCTGGGAGCGGCCGGCCGTTGTCGACGCCGATCTACCTGCAGGCACTGCCAAGATCACCTACACCTCCGGTAGCACTGGGTCGCCCAAGGGCGTATGCCTGAGCGCCGCGTCGC
Organism: Pseudomonas sp. NY15435; assembly: GCF_048068295.1. Lineage (NCBI taxonomy): Bacteria > Pseudomonadati > Pseudomonadota > Gammaproteobacteria > Pseudomonadales > Pseudomonadaceae > Pseudomonas > Pseudomonas sp. NY15435. The sequence goes on along the minus strand of NZ_JBLUQA010000009.1, from coordinate 419 downwards.
TGCTGTGCGTCGCACAGGAGCTCGAAGCAGCGAGCCGTCCAACCGAGCCCACGAAGTACCTCGCAGTGCTTCCGCTGGCCGTCCTGCTGGAGAACCTCGGCATTTATGCTGCCCTACTGGCGGGAGCCAGCATCACGCTCTATCCGCAAGCGCAGATGGGTATCGGTGGCGCCAGTCAGGTCGACTGGAAACGTTTCCTCGGCACCATTGCGCTCAGCGGTGCCGAGAGCCTGATTCTGGTGCCACAGCTCCTGCTTGGCCTGGTCACCGCCATCGAGCGAGGCATGATGAAAGTCGGCCCCCTGCGATTCGTCGCAGTAGGTGGTGCCAAAGTCGCGAGCAGCTTGCTGGAGCGCGCCGAAGCAGTGGGGCTTCCGGTCTTCGAAGGCTACGGGCTCTCCGAATGCGCCTCCGTGGTT
>NZ_JBLUQA010000008.1:0-321662 GCF_048068295.1 Pseudomonas sp. NY15435 | reverse complement strand
TTCGGGTTCTCGGCGACTTCCGGGTCGAGGTTGTTCATCAGCATGCGCAGCGGCGCTTCGGTCAGCCAGCTCTTGGCGTTCAGTTGGGTGCCGCGCGGGGCACGGATTTCGACGTCGCGGAATTTGGTCACGGAAGGCTCCTTCGCTTGCTCGGATCGTTAAGCCGGTGAGGGCTTTGGCGGTTCGTTGGACGGTGCCGAGGGACTCGCCACCATCATGTCTATGCTTGTATGTACAAGTATAAGCAAAGGAAAGGCCAACCTTGCCTGACGGAGCCTTTCGCTCACCCAGGCCAATAATCAACTACTTGATTTGTAAGGATAAAAAACGAAATAGCGGAAAGCTCGGGCGACTGACAGAAACTGCCGTCTGACAGACAAGCGCACCAGAAGAAGGCTTGCGTGCACCGTTTCGTTGCGTTCGGTAACACCGCTCGCTACGAAGGGACACAGGTTGTATAGACAAGCTCTTCTTGCGCAGGAATGGGAAGTTCGCGGCGGCGATGATCGCGAGCAAGCTCGCTCCTACAGGTTCGGGGGTAGCGCTTTTATGTAGGAGCGAGCTTGCTCGCGAACCTCTGCAAACCCGGTGCCTACTTCAACGCTGCATCGATCCTCCCCGCCGCCTCCGCCGTCACCCACTTCGACCACAACTCCCGGTGCTCGCGGAAGAACGTCGCCCGCACGTCCGCCACATCACGGTGGTGCTCGGCCATGTCTGCCAGCAGCGCGTTGAACATCGGCAAGGGCAGCTCGACCTTTTCGAATACCTGCACCAGCGCCGGCGCCTTGTCGTGGAAGTCGCGGGACACGCCAATGCTGATCTTCGCCGGCAGCGAGCGCGAACCCTTGGGGTTAGGGTCGTTGGCATCGGTCAGGGTCTTCCATGCCGCCTCGTCGAACGGTGGTTCCTCCAACTGCACCAGCTTGAAGCGCCCCAGCAGCGGCGTCGGCGCCCAGTAATAGAAGAGCACTGGCCGGCCCTGGGCGATGGCCGAACTGATCGCTGCGTCCAGCGCGGGCCCGGCGCCGGTACGGAAGTTCACGTAACTGTCGTCCAGCCCGTAGGCCTTGAGCTTCTGCGTGTTGACGATTTCGCAGGTCCAACCGGTGGGGCAGTTATAGAAGCGGCCCTTGGCCGGCTCCTCGTCATCCTTGAATAGCGCCTTGTACCTGGGCAGATCGCTGACGGACTTCAGCCCCGGCGCCAAGGCCTTGATACCGCGCTTGGCATCGCCGTGCACCACGTAGTCGGGCACCCACCAGCCTTCGCTGGCGCCCTTCACCGTTTCGCCGACGGAGAACACCTGGCCGGCCTTCTCCGCCTCCTGCCACACGGTGCTGCGCCCGGCCCACTGCTCGCCGGTGACCTGGATGTCGTTCTGCTTGAGCGCGTTCTCCATGGTCACGGTGTTACCCGGCACGGCATCAGTCTCACAGCCGTAACCTTTCTCCAGGATGAAGCGCAGCACCTCGGTGGTGAACATGCCGCTTTCCCAGTTCAACCCGGCGAATACCACGGGTTTCGGATAGGGACAGCCGGCGGCGAAGGTCTGGGCACACAGCCCGAAGGTCAGCAGCAGGGCGAACAGGCAACGGATGGCAGGCATTGGGTAGCTCCAGGCGCGGCGATGTCCCTATGGGTTTAGCCGCCGATCCACGGTTTGCCCACGACCATCGGACTGGAAATGCCACCGGCGGTGACATTCACTCAACCCTGAACCGCTGCACAGCCAAGTGAATCACCGTGGAACCGGCCCTGGCGCGCCATGGCACAGCGATTGCTATACCTGTATATACAGGAACAATCCACGGTAACACTTCACCGAATCCAGGATGCTGAAATGTCCGAAACCCTGCTCTTGACGCCCGGCCAGTTCGACCTCGACCAACTGCGCGCCATCTACCAGCACCAACCCGACCTGCAGCTCGCCGAAGAGTGCCGCGACGCCATCCTGCGCAGCGCGCAGACGGTCAGCCAGATCATCGCCGACCAACGCACCGTCTACGGCATCAACACCGGCTTCGGCCTGCTGGCGCGCACCTCCATCGCCGAGGACCAGCTCGCCACCCTGCAGCGCAACCTGATCCTCTCCCACTGCACCGGCACCGGCCCGCTGCTGGACGACGCCAGCGTGGCACTGATCATGGCGCTGAAGATCGGCTCCCTGGCGCGCGGCTTCTCCGGCGTCGGCCTGCCGGTCATCGAAACGCTGCTCAAGCTGTACCAGGCGCGGGTCTACCCATGTATCCCGTCGCAAGGCTCGGTGGGGGCCTCGGGCGACCTCGCGCCGCTGGCGCACCTGTCCTCGACCCTGCTGGGCGTCGGCCAGGTGCGCCACGAAGGACGTATCCTCGAGGCCCGCGAAGGTCTCGCCATCGCTGGAGCCGAACCCCTGGTGCTGGGCCCCAAGGAAGGCCTCGCGTTGATCAACGGCACCCAGGTCTCCACCGCGCTGGCCCTGCGCGGGCTGTTCGCGGCGGAGCGGCTGTTCATCTCGGCGGTGGTCGCCGGCAGCCTGACCGTGGAAGCGCTGAAAGGCTCGTTCGTGCCCTTCGATGCACGCATCCAGGAAGTGCGTGGCCAGCCGGGGCAGATCGCGGTGGCCGCGCTGTACCGCGAGCTGCTCCACGACAGTCCTATCAACCAGTCGCACATCGACTGCAAGCGCGTGCAGGATCCCTATTCGCTACGCTGCCAGCCGCAGGTGATGGGTGCTTGCCTGGATCATTTGCGTTTCGCCGCAGGCGTTTTCCTGCGCGAGGCCAATGCGGTTTCCGACAACCCGCTGGTATTCAGCGCTGACGGCGATGTTCTGTCAGGCGGTAACTTCCATGCCGAGCCGGTGGCCATGGCGTCGGATGTACTTGCGCTGGCGATCTCGGAGATCGGCGCGCTGTCCGAGCGGCGCATCGCCCAGTTGGTGGACCCGGCCATGTCCGGCCTGCCGGCGTTCCTGGTCAAGGAAGGCGGGCTGAACTCCGGCTTCATGATCGCCCAGGTCACCTCGGCGGCGCTGGCCTCGGAGAACAAGACCTGGGCGCACCCGGCCTCGGTGGACAGCCTGCCGACTTCGGCGAACCAGGAAGACCACGTCTCCATGGCTACCTTCGCCGCCCGCCGCCTGCAGGACATGGCCGGCAACAGCGCCGGGGTGGTCGCCATCGAACTGCTGGCCGCCGCGCAGGGCGTGGACTTCCACGCACCACTGCAAAGCTCGCCGCAGCTGCAGGAAGTGCGCACGCTGATACGCAGCGAAGTGCCGCACTATGAGCAGGACCGCTACTTCGCCCCGGACATTGCCGCGGCGCGGGCATGGGTCGAAGAGGGGGTGATGAGTCGGTGGATCGGCTATTCGCGGTTGTATGAGTGACCCCTAGGCCCCAAGGATTGCCCTCACCCTAACCCTCTCCCAGAGGGCGAGGGGACTGATCGGTGCAGGATGAAACCTCAGTGTCAGCCGGCACATACGGCTCCCTCTCCCTCTGGGAGAGGGCTGGGGTGAGGGCATGCATCGGCACAGGCGTTGCCTTTGACACAACGCGAATACGACAAGGGCGCCCCTGAGGCGCCCTATTTCGTTTGACGCGGATCGAGTTCGATCACACAGATATCCGCCTTGCCCGCCACCTTCAATCGCCACTCCCGCAGCGAGCTTTCGCCCTCAGCGATCAAGGTGTCATGCAGGCCCAACACACCAGCGGCCGCGCCGTTCAGACGGGCGTGAATCCCCTCACCCGCACTGAACAGCAGCACTGTCGACGCGCTGCTGAAGAAATGCGTCTCGCAGTCCAACCGCAGCCACTGCAAGCGTGCCCGATAGCGAGTGGGCGAATAGATCAGGTTGAAGTCGCGGATCGCACCGCCCAACAACGTGCAGTCCACCGTACTGGCGCCATCGAAGGCGAAGGCATCGAGTGCGCGCAGGTCGCGGGAGTCGAAGCCATCTACCTTCAGCCGCATGCCTTCGCCTTCCAGCACGCTGATGACGCGCTGGTAGCCGGTGAACGCGGAGAATGGGCCCGGGGCACCAACGTCGGCAATGGAGACGCGCCAGCCGAAACCTTCCAGGCCGTCGCCGGCGTCACGGACGATCTCGCGGGTGGTGCCCGCGCCGTTCTTCCAGGGCATCGCCGGATAGTCGGCGGCGCGCAGAATTCGCACTTCACTCATGAACTGAAACGTCCTTCCAGGCGGTAGCGCGAGCCCGGATACAGCAGGCGCGCGCTGGTCACGGTATTGCGTCCCGACCAGGTGCGCCGACGGATCAGCAGGCACGGCTCGTGGCGGTCGACGGACAACAGTTTGCATTCCTCGGGGCTGGGCAGCACCGCCTCGACCACGTGCTCACCCTCGCTCAGCGGCGCGACCTGGGTGAGGTAGGCGAACGGCGTCTGCCCGGTGAAATCCTGCTTGAGGTAGTCCGGCGCCACGGCCGCGTTGACGTAGCGATCCTCGATCTGCACCGGGATATCGTTCTCGTAGTGCACGATCACCGAGTGGAAGATGCGCTGCCCTTCGCGCACGTCCAGCGCCAACGCACGCTCGGCGCTGGCCAGCTCTTCGACCAGGCTGACCACCACCAGGTGGTGCTTGTGGCCGCGTGCTGTGATTTCCTCGGCGATGTTCTGCACCTGGAACAGCGCGGACTGGCCCTTGGGCTCGGCAACGAAAGTACCCACGCCCTGCATGCGCACCAGCAGGCCGTCGGCGGTCAGCTCGCGCAGCGCCCGGTTGATGGTCATGCGGCTGACGCTCAGCTCATCGACCAATTCCGCTTCGGACGGCACACGATGGTGCGGCGGCCAGGTGCCGGACTGGATCTGCTGGATGATCAGCTGTTTGACCCGGGCATACAGCGGCGCGGGAATTTCCCCCATCTGCGCGGCGAGCGACGAACCCTCGGCGGGCGGGGTAGGCGTGGGCGATGCGGGCACGGGAAACTCCTTGTCGTGGCGACGGTATTCTTTCTTTGGAGGGCGACTGCGGTCTGACTCCGGCATGTACCGGATTCGACCGGTGCATACAAGCCCTCTGACGACCGCCGGGTTGTCTTGCAGTTTACGGTCCCGGCAAACGTCTGTATATGTATATACAAATTCCCCGCTTATTATCACAAGAAACCCGCGAGGCCCCGCGCATGTCCGTCCTGTTCGCCGAATCCGCCCTGCTGCCCTCCGGCTGGGCGCGCAATGTCCGCTTCGAGATCGATGCCGACGGCCTGTTCACCGCGATCATCCCGGATGCCGTCGCAGAGGGCGCCGAGCGCCTCGCCGGGCCGGTCCTGGCGGGCATGCCGAACCTCCACTCCCACGCCTTCCAGCGCGCCATGGCGGGCCTGGCGGAAGTCGCCGGCAACCCCAACGACAGCTTCTGGACCTGGCGCGACCTGATGTATCGCCTGGTCGGCCGCCTGTCGCCCGAGCAGGTCGGGGTGATCGCCCGCCAGCTGTACATCGAGATGCTCAAGGCCGGTTACACCGGCGTTGCCGAATTCCACTACGTGCACCACGACGTCGATGGCAAGCCCTACGCCAACCCGGCGGAACTGGCCCTGCGCGTCAGCCAGGCCGCGACTGAAGCCGGTATCGGCCTGACTCTGCTGCCGGTGCTCTATTCCCATGCCGGTTTCGGCGGCCAGGCCCCCAACGAAGGCCAGCGCCGATTCATCAACAGCACCGAGAATTACCTGAAGCTGATCGACAGGCTACGCGCACACCTGGCCACACAACCGCAGCAGAGTCTCGGCCTGTGCTTCCACTCCCTGCGCGCGGTAACGCCGCAGCAGATCGCCGAGGTGCTGGGCGCCGATTCCAGCGGTTGCCCGGTGCACATCCACATCGCCGAGCAGCAGAAGGAAGTCGACGACTGCCTGGCCTGGAGCGGCCGCCGGCCCTTGCAGTGGTTGTACGAGAACGTGGCGGTGGATGAGCGTTGGTGCCTGGTCCACGCCACCCATGCCGAAGCCGACGAAGTCACCGCCATGGCCCGCAGCGGAGCGGTGGCCGGCCTTTGCCTGACCACCGAGGCGAACCTGGGCGACGGCATCTTCCCGGCGGTGGATTACCTCGCCCAGCACGGTCGCTTCGGTATCGGTTCGGACAGCCACGTGTCACTGAGCGTGGTGGAGGAACTGCGCTGGCTGGAATACGGCCAGCGCCTGCGCGACCAGCGTCGCAATCGCCTGTACGGGCAGGATCAACCCATGGTCGGGCGCACCCTGTTCGACGCCGCCCTCGCCGGCGGCGCCCAGGCCCTCGGCCAGCCCACCGGAGAGCTGGCGGTGGGCAAGCGCGCCGACCTGCTGGTGCTCGACGGCGGCGACCCTTACCTGCAGACCGCCCGTGGTGACGCCATTCTCAACCGCTGGCTGTTCGCCGGCGGGGATCGCCAGGTGCGCGATGTGATGGTCGCCGGACAATGGCGGGTGCGCGAAGGCCGGCATGCTCTTGAGGAGCAAAGCACCCAGGCGTTCGCTGGCGTGCTGCGCGAGCTACTGGACTGACAGGCCCCTGTAGGAGCGAGCTTGCTCGCGAACAATCTCCGCAGCGGGGCTGGTTCGCGAGCAAGCTCGCTCCTACAAACAGCCCGCACAGGCAGTACCAGCGAAATAGCCGCCACGAAAAAACGCCCCTTGGGGCGTTTTTTCATTGGGCCGCTGAAGTGGAATCGGCTGCCCGCCAGATCAGGTCATCAGTCTGATAACCCCGCGCGTGCGCCAGCTCCAGCATCTTGTCCCGCGTCGCATCCGGCACCACCGGCTTGCGCGAGAGCAGCCAGAGATACTCGCGGTTGGGGTTGCCCACCAGCGCCGTCTGGTAATCGTCGTCGACGTAGAGCACCCAGTAATCGCCCTTGGCGATACCGGGGAAAATCTTCGAGAAGGTGTTATCGAAACGCACCCAGAGCTTGTCGGTACGGCCCGCCACCTGTGCTTCGGCGCGACCGGTGGCCTGGTCCCATTCGCCGTCGGTGGTCAGACAGCGATTGGTCACCGCGATGCTGGAGTCAGTCTGCAGTTGGTAATGAGCTTCGGATTGCGCGCAGTGACGCTGGAAGAACATCGGCTTGCGCGCCAGCTCGTACCAGGTGCCTTCATAGCGCTTGAGGTCGACCTGAACGGTCTCCGGCGGCTGCTGGGCAGAGCCCGCGCAGCCACTCAGAACGGCGAGGCAGGCCAGCCAGGTCATGGATCGATTGATGTATCGACGCATTCGCTCCTCCTTGGCCGCCGGCCCTGCCAGGGCAGTTACTTCAGGCCCTGGGCGGAGAACAGCAGCACTTTGTCGCCGGCATACTGGATGCTGATGAAGGCCTTGTCGTCACCCCAGGTGCAGCTGGAAACGCCCAGTGCGCCGGAGCATTCGGCAGGCTTGCCGAGCAGGTCCTCGACTTCGGCCTTGGTCATGCCGGTTTTGATCTTGGAATAGTTCTCCTGGTTCACTTTGCTGCAAGCGGCCAGGACGACACAGAACGCGACGAGCGCGAGGCGGCGGAAGGACATCGACAACTCCATTGTATTGGGGGGGCAGGCCAACAAGCTTGGCACAGGGCGACCGGTTCGGCCGCCGGGTTGGAGTCAGAAACGTGAGCCAGGTTCCGTGAGGAACTGTACTTCTTCGACCGTGGATTCGCGGCCGAGAATGGCGTTGCGGTGGGGGAAGCGGCCAAAGCGCTCGATCACCACCTGGTGCTTGCGCGCATAGGCGAGGTAACCAGCGAACAGCACCTTCTCGCTCTCGCTGGATTCGCCCTGCAATTCCTCATACAGGCGCACCGCTTCATTCTGGCTGGCCAGGTTCTCGGCGTGCTCCAGCACGATGTAGACGAACACTCGTTCGATGCGCGGCAACTGGCGATCGAAACCGGCCTCCAGCCCCTGGCGCACCAGTTGCTGGGCGCGGGCATCGCCGGCGTAGGCGCGCGGCGAATCACGGAAGATCATGCGCGGCAGCTGGTCCAGCAGCAGGATCAGCGCCAGCCAACTCTGCGGCTCGCGCTCCCACTCCTGCAGACCACCGTCCAGGGCCTGGCGCACCAGGCCGCCGAAACGGTTTTCCGAGTCCATGTCCTGGCAGGCGCTCTTGCCGAACCAAAGCGCATTGCGCTGATCAGCGACGTCGTTGGCATCCAGCGCGTTGCCGAACCACCAGTCGAGCAGGCTCTGCCAGGGCGTGGTGGTCATCAGCCTTCCTGGTGGTAGGCGGTGGCGCGCTCGACTTCTTCCTTCGAGCCCAGGAATACCGCAACACGCTGGTGCAGGCTGTCGGGCTGGATGTCGAGGATGCGCTGGCGGCCGTTGGTGGCAGCGCCGCCGGCCTGTTCGATAATGAAGGACATCGGGTTGGCTTCGTACATCAGGCGCAGCTTGCCGGGCTTCTCGGGCTCGCGGGAATCACGCGGGTACATGAACACGCCACCGCGGGTCAGGATGCGGTGCACGTCGGCCACCATGGAGGCGATCCAGCGCATGTTGTAGTTCTTGCCCAGCGGGCCTTCCTTGCCGGCCAGCAGCTCGTCGACATAGCGCTTCACCGGAGCTTCCCAGTGGCGCTGGTTGGACATGTTGATGGCGAATTCGGCAGTGCTGGTCGGCACGGTGATGTTGTCGTGGGTCATCACGAAGCTGCCCAGCTCGCGGTCCAGGGTGAAGCCTTTCACGCCATTGCCCAGGGTCAGGATCAGCATGGTCTGCGGGCCATAGATGGCGTAGCCGGCGGCGACCTGGGTGGTGCCCTTCTGCAGGAAGGCCTCTTCACGCAGGCTGTCGTTCTGGCTCAGGTATTCCTGCGGGCAACGCAGCACGGAGAAGATGGTGCCGACCGAGACGTTGACGTCGATGTTGGAGGAGCCGTCCAGCGGGTCGAAGACCAGCAGGTAAGCACCTTTCGGGTACTTGCCCGGAATCTGGTAGGGGTGGTCCATTTCCTCGGAGGCCATGCCGGCCAGGTTGCCAGCCCACTCGTTGGCTTCCAGGAGGATTTCGTTGGACAGCACGTCCAGCTTCTTCTGCACCTCGCCCTGCACGTTCTCGGTTTCCATGCTGCCGAGCACGCCACCCAGCGCACCCTTGGACACGGCGTGGCTGATTTCCTTGCACGCGCGGGCCACCACTTCCACGAGGTGACGCAGGTCGGCCGGGGTGTTGTGACTGCGGGTCTGCTCGATCAGGTAGCGGCTCAGGGTAACGCGGGACATGGAAGGCTCCGGGGGAGAAGATAGAAAAAATCAGGGCGCATTCTAGCGTGGAAACGAGGGCGATGCCTCCTTGTGCGCAGGCCTCACCGAATGCTTGGAGCCCGCCGCGCACGGGCAGTTCCCCAGAGACGACCGGCCCCGCGACCTTCGGCCGCGCGGCGAGCAGTCCACTGGAAAGAAAGCGGGGTGACGGCCGCCACCGCCCGTCACCCCGCGACGCTCGCCTCAGACGATCAGAAGTCCAGGCTCAGGGCCAGGTTCACGCCCTGCGCCAGATCATCGCTGCTGCGGTGCGCGCTGTAGCCGCCGCGCAGCGAAAGCTCCGGAGTCAGCTTCTGGGCGAAGCCGATGGTGGCGCGCTGCAGGTGGCTCTGCGGGGTGTAGCCCTGCAGGCTGAAGCCGACGTCCGGCAGGCTGGTGAAGTTCATGCCGACGTTCTGGGTGTCGTCGGCGTATTCACGCTCCACGGCGACCTCACCGAACAGCTGGGTTTCCTGGGACAGGTCCAGCTTGCCCTGCAGGCCGACGCCGAGGCGGCGGGAGTAGCGATTCTGCTCTTCAAAGGCCAACGCGGTGGAGCGGCCGCTGTCCTCTTCGTAGCTATCGACCTTCACCCGCGCCCAGTCCGCGCTGACGAAGGGCGACAGGTGCCAGTTCTCGCCGCCCTGGGCAATGTCGTAGCCCAGTCGACCGCTGAAGGCCAGCAGGCTGCCGTCGGTGTCGGCCTTCTCCTCGACCTCGTGGTTGACGATGCTGAACTTGCGGTTGGCCTCGTCGTAGTCGAGCTTGCCGCCGGTCACCGAAGCATCGGCCCACCAGCGGTTCTGCTGGAACTGCACGAACAGGCTGCCCAGGTAGCTGTTGAGCTTGTAGTCGGAGTCGTCCGAGCCCAGCTCCAGCTTCTGCCGGTAGAAGCCCAGCGAGCCGCCGACGCGCCAGGCGTCATCGAGGCGGTAGCTGGTGCCCAGGGTCAGGTTGGCGCCATAGCCGGAGCCGTCGGCCGCGCTGTCCTGGTCGTCGTAGTCCAGGTGCTGTGCGCCACCGGTGACAAAGCCGCGCCACTGGTTCACCCCCTGCCAGTTTTCCCAGTCCGCCAGCCACTGGCTGCGCAGCTGGTCCTGGTAGGCGTTGTACGTGCCCAGGGCCATCTCCGGCAGCATGGTCGCTTCCCACGGGGCGGAGAGCACCGAGTAGGCGTAGTCGGCGATCAGGCTCTGGCCGGCAATGGTCGGGTGCACGCCATCGTTGAAGATCAGCTTGGTCGGATCGGGATTGGTGCCGTGACGACCGTACACGGCGTTTTCGGGGCAACTGTTGCCGCTGAAGCAGGTGCCGATCAGGTTCTGGCCGGTGGCCAGGCCATAGGCGCCCGGGTTGGCCAGCACTTCCTTGAACATCGCCGGGATGTTCAGCGGGATGACGTTGGCATCGGAGGCGGCCAGCTGGGTGACCAGTTCCTCGTTGAAGATGCCCGACAGCTGGGTGCCGAAGGACTCCAGCGCGGTGCCGTTGGTGGCCGGGGTCTGGCCGAGGTCGGGCAGCAGCCAGACCATGATGTAGCGCGCGCCGGCGTTGTGCAGCGCATCCACGCTGTCCACCAGACGGCCGGCCGCCGCGCGGGCGGTGGGGTCGTTGGTGATGCGCAGCTGGAGGAAGTCGTTGCCGCCGCCGGTAAGGTAATAGAGCGCGTTCGGGTCGGCGCGGTTGTTCACCAGGTAGCCGTCGCGGGTACGGCTGCTGGAGCCGGAGGTGACCACCGAGCCGCCTGCAGCCGTGATGGAGTCGTAGATCTGGTCGGTGCGGTAGCCGCCGACAGCCCAGTTGTTACCGTCCACGGTGCCGGGGACCAACGAGGTCGAGGGGTTCAGGTCGGTGCCACTGATGCCCAGCTTGCCGCCCAGGATCATCGGCGCGGTGGGGCCGAACATCTCGCCGCTGCCGTCCAGGTAGGTCGGGCCGACGCGGTTGGTGAAGCGGGTGCTGGCACCGGCGGGGCCGCCGGCATCGGCGAACTGTCCGGAATCGCTCAGGCTGTCGCCGAAGACGACCATGGTGGAATACGGCGAAGGGGCTGCGGAGGCCTGTGTGGCAATGGCCATCGCGCACGCAGCCGCCAGCGGGGTGAGCGCCTTTCTGATCATTCTGCTACTCCATGCTTTGTTGTTATTCGGTAATCAGAACAACCAAGACAGTATCAGAATTTCTACAGGCGACACCCCTATCTTGCGGCGATCCGCGCCGATCAGCTCGCCTGACGATTACTCCGCAACAAGCTCAGCGCCATCAGCGCGAGCAGACCGACGCCCGCCACCAGCAGTGCCCACAGACCGTAGCGTTTCCAGTCTGTATCGGCCGTGGCCGCATTCGCCGGCGGTTGTGTCAGCGGCGCCTGCAAGGTGCCCTTGAGCCGCGCCTCGCCCATGCTCGCCAGCCGCTTGGGCTCGTAGCCCGGCACCAGGGTGCTCAGCGGCAGGCTGCCATCGCTGATCGAACCACTGCCCACTGCCAATTCGTAAGGTGCGCCGCCGCGCGCGAGGAACACCAGCTCGCTGGCACGCACACCCACGCTCAGGTGCGCGGTCGAGCCGCCCAGGCCACCGCCGCGCGAATCTACCTGCAGGCGCAATTGACCCAGCGTGGTGCCAGGCAGCTCCAGCTCTTCCTGGGTAATCTCACCGCCCTGCCCCGGCAGGCGATACAGCACGCCACGCGCCAGCGGCGTCCACTGCACGTTGCCGTCGTGACGACCGGAGATCACTACCGGCGCCAGTGTGTTGTCCTGTTGCAGCGGAATCCGCACGCGCTCCACCGGCAGCGACAACGGCAGGCTCCAGCTGAAATCACCATTGCTGTCGGCCTTGGCCGCCAGCGGCTCGGACCAGAGCATCGGCACCGGACCGGTACTGCTGCGGCTGCCGCTGAGCGTGGCGCCCACCAGTTGCGCCGCCTGCTCAGGCGACTCCCACCACAGGCGCAGATAGCGCGCTGTCGTGCCAGGCAGCGCGATATCGTTCTGCTCGATGCGCTGGCCGTTGAAGTCCAGCCGCGCCAGTTGCCCTTCGCCCAAGGAACGCCAATGCTCCAGGTCATCACTGGCCTCGATGCGCAGCCGTTGGAAGCCGTCGCTGTCGGCGGTCCAGTCAAGCCGCAGGCGATCCAGCGGCAGGTCGCCGGAACCGGTCTCCAGCAGCCAGCCGCGCAGAACCTGAGTCTTGTCCTGCGCCGGATTATTCGGAGTGATTTCCAGGATGGTGCCGGTGGTGCTGCGGACGATCTTCAGGTTGTCCCCGGCGGCACTGCCAGAGGCACCGCGCAACGGGAAGACGCGCGCCTGCACGTCGCTGCGCACCTCCTTCTCGCTCGCCGCGCTGCTGCGCAGGCTGTAGGGCAGTACCTGACCCTCGGCATTGAAGACGCGCACATCGCGCAGGTCGCCATGGCGTGCGGCGAACAACACTTCGATGGGCAGTTGCACACGGTACCAGGGGCCGTTGCCGGAAACCTCCAGTGGCACGCGATGGGCAAAGTCCGCCGGAGTGGGTGCGGCACTGGCCTGGTTGCCCAGCAGGCACGCACCGGCGAGCAGGACGAGGGTATTGAGCTTCATGCGGAGGGTTGCTCCTGTTGCGATGGCTCTTCGGGCGCCGACCGGCGCGGCGGCAGCGGCGCGAAGTAGCCGACGATCAGCATCAGCACGCCGACGCCGATGAAGGAAATGATGCGTTCCAGGCTGCCGCCACTGGCGCGGTCGACCAGGAACAGCTTGATCACCACCACGACCAGCAACACCGCGCCGACCAGCCAGAAATCGCGACGACCGCGCAGGTGCCCGGCGATCATCAGGCCCAGGGCAATCAGCGCCCAGACGATGGACAGCCCGGCCTGCACCAGCATGGACTGGCTCAGTGCGTCGAACTCGAACGGCACACCGCCCCAGTGGTGCGCGGTGCGGCATACCGCCATGGTCAGCAGGGCGAACAGCGAGGCGCCCAACAGCGCCTGCACCGGCAGGCGCAGGGTGGATTCGGCCACGCCCAGTTGCGGCAGGCCAAGGCGCGTCCACTGGAAGATCGCCGCCAGCACGATGAGCATGCCCAGTTCCAGCGGGTTCACCAGCGGCAGATACGGCAACGGGTCGGCCGCACCGTTGCTGAACAGGTTGACCAGCCAGAACCAACCCAGCAGCGCCACAGCCACGGGAGCGGCGGCGATAGCACGGTACTCGCGTTCAAAAGCCGCCACCGGCCACGGTAGCCGCGCGACGCCGCCCATGAGGATCAGGAACAGACTCGGCACCAGCGCCCAGCCCAACCAGCGCCAGGCGTTGTAATGCTCGGCCAGGGCGAAGAACAGGTAGCGCAGCTCCAGCGCCAGCACGCCGAGTATCAGCCAACAGCCCAGCACATGGGCCGCCCGCGCAGCAAGGCGCGGCAGCAGCGCATCGAGGCGGCGCAGCACGAGGAAGTGCACGGCGAACACGGCCAGCCAGCCGAGCCAGCCCAACTCCGCCAGTGGGTGGTATTGCAGGTTCCAGGCACTGGCCAGGGCCACCAGCGACATCGGCACCAGCGCCAGGCAAAGCAGCGCCAGCGCGCGCCATTGCTCGCGGCGTGCCAGCAGCGACCAGAGGCCGACGCTGATCGCCGCCACCAGCAGCGCCACATGTTCGCGCATCTCGCCGGGAACGAAGCGGGCAATCTCCCAGACCGCGGTCAACGCCCACCAGCCGGCGCCCCAGACCAGCAGCAGTTGCGACAGCTGCTCCAGGCCCAGGCCAGCCAATGCCAGATTGCGTTCACGCTCGCTGGCCCGGTGCAGGCGCCAGGCGCCGACCAGCGCCGCCAGTGCCAGCACGGCGGGTGTCCAGAAGCCCATGTGCGCCAGTGGCTTCAGGCCCTCGCTGGGCAGATCACCGAACAGCGCCGCGCCACCGAAGAGGAAAGCGCCCGCACCGACCACCTGCAGCACCAGGCCGAAGACGAACGCCGCGCGCTGCTGCAATTGCAGGCTCAGCCAGAGGATCAGCAGGCCGCTGCCCGCCCACACCGCCGCCGCCGTTTGCCACGGCAGCACGAAGAGCACGGCGAGGTTGACGAAGGCCAGGCCCAGCAGCAGGACCACGCTCAGGCCGAGCATCAGTCGGCGGTCATCACGGACCATCGAATCGCGAGCGGCGATCAGCATGCCAGCGATCAGCGCGAGGCCAATCAGGGAGGCTGTGACCAGCCCGCGCCAGCCTGAACCGAGCACACCGCTACCGGAGTCCGCGCCGTGCAGACGCAGCAGGAAGATTGCGCCTCCCAGCAATTGCACGGCAAAGGCGCAAGCAAGGAAGGTCCGTGAACGCAGGCGCAGACCGACGAAGAGCGTGGCGAGCCCCGCCAGGGCCCAGGCGATGGCGGTACCCTCCGTGCCCAGACACAACGGCGCAATCAGGTAGAGGAAGGCCAAGCCCAGCGCCGCCAGCAGTGGGCGAACCGTCGGTTCCCAGCTGCGCAGCACCAGCGGATCAACATTGCGCAGATTCCAGAAGCTGAACAGCAGTGCGGCACCGAGCATCAGGGCGCCGAGCGGCGCGCCATCCAGCAAGGGGGACGTGATCCACGGCGTCCAGCCCAGGCTGGTGACAAAGGCCCAAGCCGCTCCGCCTTGCAGCAGCAGCGCAAAAATTCGCGCCAGGGGCCGCTGTTGGCGCAAGCCGAGCCAGAAGATACCGGCGCCTTCCACGGCCCAGGCGGCGGAGGTCCAGCGTGCGTCCAGGCCCAGCGGGATCGCCAGCGTGCCGAACACCACCCCCAGCGCCAGGCAGGTTTCCACCAGCAGCAGCGCACGGCCGGCGGTGCGCCCGGCCAGCAGGCGGGCGAGCACCATGTAGAACAGGCCCAGCGCCAGGGCGCTGAATGCCGCGCCGAATTCCAGGTGCTGGATGATTCCGAACTGCAGGCCGAAGCCCACCAGCGGCGTGCCGAACAGCACCGTGCCGTCGACGTAGTCGGTCTGCCGTGCCGACCAGCGCAGCATGGCTTCGCGGGAATCATCCTCCGGCGCCCCGGCTGCCTCGCGCAGACGACGGCGGGCGAACAGCAGGCCGATGGCGACGTAGGTGAGGAAGAACAGGAGCTGGAACGGTTCGGTACTGGCGAACAGCTCAGGCTTGTACGAGCGCAACCCCCACGCCAGGCCGATGCCAAAGGTGCCAAAGAAGCCAATCAGATTGAGCAGTCGCCAGGCCTTGAACCAGGCGATGGCGAAAATGCCGGCGTTGAGCAGGGCGAAGTAGCTGAACAGCGCGACATGGCTTCCGCCACCGGTGGACGCCAGGATCGGCGCGGCAAAACCGCCCAGCGCCGCCGCAGCGGCGAGACCCAGGGCGTCCTGCAGGATGGCGAGGATCGCGGAAAACAGGGTGACCGCCACCAGCAGCACGAAGCCGGCCTTCGGGTCGATCAGCACTTCGCCGTGGTTCATCGCCGGGTACAGCTTGATGCTGGCGAACACGGTCAGGTAGAGCACGGCGATGCCGGTACCCTGGAGAATCAATGCATAAGCCGGGCGCCGGTGACGCAGCCACCAACCAAGGCCCAGCAATGCCAGCGCAGCAGCGGCGGTGCCGATATAGGGCCCCTGCGGCGGCATGGTCATGCCTTCGGTGGCGTAGCGCAGCAGGAAAGCCAGGCCGAGGAACAGCAGCACCACGCCGACGCGCAGCACGGTATTGCCGCCCAGCAGCCAGTCGCGGGCGGCGCCGAAGGCACGGTCGAACAGTGACGGAACGGGTGGAGACGGCGGAACCGGAGGCGCAGCAGGGACCTGCGGCGGTTGGACTTCGGGCTTTTCGACGCGGGCCTGGGCAGCGGGGCTCTGCATCGGCTCGAGCACCAGGTCGGACCACTCGATGGGCGCCTCGACACGCGCAGCCGCCGCAGGGGCCGGCGCCAGCTCGTCAGCGGGCAGTTCGATGTTCCAGTCCAGTTCGGTAGCTGCGGTTTCGCTGGCGGGAGCTTCGACCTCGGGCTCGGCTTCAACCGGCGCGACCGGGGTTTCCGGCGCAACGGACTCGACGCTGGGCGGCAGTGGCTGCGCGGCGGCGCCACGCTCCACCTGCAGCAACCGTTCGTAGAGGGCCTTGGTGCCCTGGTCGAAGCGCTCGCCAAAGGCCTTCAGCTCAGCTCGAAGGCTGGCGTTCTCCCGCTGCAGGCTCTGCAGCGCGAGTGTCTGCCCCAGAGCAAGGCCCACTACCGCGCCCAACACCGCCCCGGTGATCGACTCGCCCGCAGCGGCGCCGATGACCAGGCCGACCAGCATGAAAATCCATTGCATGCTTTCGAATCCTTGAGGTTCTTTGCGAATCCATCCCGAACCGGACGCGAGCGCCCGGAAAGCTGAGTATATCGGCCCGGCTCCCTGGCCTGCGTCCACGATCTCACAGCTTCGAAGGATAAGACGTCAGAAGGTGGTCATTCGGCCACGCTCCATGAAAAAGTCAGAAATTTCCTAAAGGGTGACATTTAGCTGTAGGAGCGAGCTTGCTCGCGAACCGCCCGGCTTCGGCGTTTTAGGGTCACTCGTTCGCGAGCAAGCTAGCTCCTACGAAGAACAACTCTCCAGCGCGGAAGACGGGCAAAAAAAAGCCGGGCAGGTGCCCGGCTTTTTTCGTACTGCTGGTCGAGTTAGACCTTGGCGCGCTCGTAGCGCTTGCGGTCGTTCTCGTTGAGCATTTTCTTGCGCAGACGGATCGACTTCGGCGTCACTTCCACCAGCTCGTCATCGGCGATGAATTCCAGCGCCTGCTCCAGGGTGAAGCGGATCGGCGGAACCAGGGCGATGACTTCGTCCTTGCCCGAAGCGCGCATGTTGTCGAGCTTCTTGCCTTTGGTGGGGTTGATCACCAGGTCGTTGTCGCGGCTGTTGATGCCGGCCAGCTGGCCTTCGTAGATCTCGTCGCCTGGGCCGAGGAACAGCTTGCCGCGGCTCTGCAGGGTTTCCAGCGAGTAGGTCAACGCGGTGCCGGTGGCCATGGAGACCAGTACGCCGTTCTGACGGTTGGTGACTTCGCCTGCCTTGATCGGGCCGTAGTGGCTGAAGGTCGAGGTCAGGATGCCGGTGCCCGAGGTCAGGGTCAGGAAGTTGTTACGGAAGCCGATCAGACCACGCGCCGGGATGGTGTATTCCAGGCGGACGCGGCCCTTGCCGTCGGGGATCATGTTGGTCAGATCGCCCTTGCGCAGGCCC
Source organism: Pseudomonas sp. NY15435 (assembly GCF_048068295.1). NCBI lineage: Bacteria > Pseudomonadati > Pseudomonadota > Gammaproteobacteria > Pseudomonadales > Pseudomonadaceae > Pseudomonas > Pseudomonas sp. NY15435. The sequence continues at coordinate 304,232 of NZ_JBLUQA010000008.1, read as the reverse complement.
ATCTGCTCCATCACCGAGCCCTGGTGCTGCTCTTCGATGTCGATGGTGACGTTCTCGTACGGCTCCTGCTTCTCGCCTTCGGCGGTCTCGATGATGACCACTTCCGGACGGCCTACGGCCAGCTCGAAGCCTTCACGGCGCATGGTTTCGATCAGTACCGAAAGGTGCAGTTCGCCACGGCCGGAAACCTTGAATTTCTCCGGGGAGTCGCCTTGCTCGACGCGCAGGGCCACGTTGTGCAGCAGTTCCTTGTCCAGACGGTCCTTGATGTTGCGGCTGGTGACGAACTTGCCTTCTTTACCGGCGAACGGCGAGTCGTTGACCTGGAAGGTCATGCTCACGGTCGGCTGGTCGACGGTCAGCGGCGGGCGCGCTTCGACGTTCTGCGGGTCGCACAGGGTGTCGGAGATGTACAGCTCGTCCATGCCCGAGACGCAGACGATGTCGCCGGCTTCGGCTTCAGCGACTTCGATGCGCTGCAGGCCCGAGTGACCCATGATCTTCAGGATACGACCGTTGCGCTTGGTGCCGTCGTCGCTGATGGCCACGACCGGGGTGTTGGTCTTGACCTTGCCGCGGGCGATACGGCCGATGCCGATCACGCCGAGGAAGCTGTTGTAGTCCAGCTGGGAGATCTGCATCTGGAACGGACCGTCGACGTCGACTTTCGGCGCCGGAACGTGGTCGATGATCGCCTGGAACAGCGCGTCCATGTTGTCGTCCATCTTCTCGTGGTCCATGCCGGCGATGCCGTTCAGGGCACTGGCGTAGACGATCGGGAAGTCCAACTGCTCGTCGGTGGCGCCGAGGTTGTCGAACAGGTCGAAGATCTGATCGATGACCCAGTCAGGGCGCGCGCCCGGACGGTCGATCTTGTTCACCACGACGATCGGACGCAGGCCGGCCTTGAACGCCTTCTGGGTCACGAAGCGGGTCTGCGGCATGGGGCCGTCCTGGGCGTCGACCACCAGCAGTACGGAGTCGACCATGGACATTACGCGCTCAACCTCGCCACCGAAGTCGGCGTGGCCGGGGGTGTCGACGATGTTGATGCTGTAGTCGTTCCATTTCAGGGCGGTGTTCTTCGCCAGAATGGTAATGCCACGCTCTTTTTCCTGGTCGTTGGAGTCCATCACGCGCTCGTTTTCCGCTTCTTTGCGGTCGAGGGTGCCGGACAGGCGCAGGAGCTTGTCTACGAGGGTGGTCTTGCCATGGTCGACGTGGGCGATGATGGCGATGTTGCGCAGTTTTTCGATCACAGTGTCAGTCTCGATAGTGAATCTTCGGCTGCCGTTGTCGGCAGCGGGGGCCGGGCCGTGGCGCGGCGGTGCAAAAGGTCAGGGCGTGAGCCTACGCACCGAATGTGTCGGGAGGTCGGTGGCGGATACTGCCGCCGAACAGTCCGGGCTGGCGGCGTTGGTCCGCGCCTTTATTGCGGACGGTAAACACGCACATTGGTGTGCCCTTCGTTGACCAGGTGGTGGGCGTGCAGGCGACTCATCACGCCCTTGTCGCAATACAGGAGGTACTGGCGGTTGGGGTCCAGTTCCTTGAACTTGCTGTTGATCGCATAGAACGGCATGGCCAGGACTTCGATGCCCTCGATGGCCAGCGGTTCATCTTCCTGGGCATCCGGGTGACGGATGTCCACCACGATCTGGCCGGCCAGCACTTCGTCGACCATTTCCACCGCCAGGTCCTTGCCCAACTCGTCGATCACGCGGTCGACGGTCATCTGGGTGGAACGCTCCAGGGCGCGGTCGAGCACGGCCATGTCGAACTTGGTTTCTTCGTGGTCGACGCGGTACGGCTTGGCCTGGGTGGTCGGGTTCACCGAAATCACGCCGCAATATTCTGGCATGTGCTTGGCGAACTCGGCGGTGCCGATCTGCGTGGCGGTGTCGATGATGTCCTGCTTGTGGCTGACGATCAGCGGACGCAGCACCAGGGTGTCGGTCACCCGGTCGATCACCGAGAGGTTCGGCAGGGTCTGGCTGGACACCTGGGAAATCGCCTCGCCGGTCACCAGCGCGTCGATCTCCAGGCGCTCGGCCACGCGGCTGGCGGCGCGCAGCATCATGCGCTTCAAGGTCACGCCCATGTAGCTGTCGTCGACCTTGGTGAGAATCTCGCCGACCACTTCCTCGAAGGGCACGCTGACGAACAGCACGCGCTGGGAACTGCCGTACTTCTTCCACAGGTAGTGCGCGACTTCCATCACGCCCAGTTCGTGGGCACGGCCGCCGAGGTTGAAGAACACGAAGTGGCTGATCATGCCGCGGCGCATCATCTGGTAGGCCGCCACGGTGGAGTCGAAGCCACCGGACATCAGCACCAGCACCTGCTCCAGCGCGCCCAGCGGGTAGCCGCCCAGGCCATCGTGCTGGGCGTGGATCACGTAGAGGCGGTCGTGGCGGATTTCCACGCGCACTTCCACTTCCGGGTTCTTCAGCGAGACGCCCGCCGCACCGCAGTGCTGGCGCAGGCCGCCACCGACGTAACGCTCCACATCTATAGAGGTGAAGGGGTGCTTGCCGGCGCGCTTGCAGCGCATGGAGAAGACCTTACCCGGCAGCTTGTCGCCGAAGTGGGCCTTGCACTTCTCGAGGATGTCGTCGAAATCGCCCAGCGGGTATTCGTGCACTTCCAGGAAGTGGCCGATGCCTGGCGTGCAGGTCAGGCGCTCGATCATCTCGCGCAGGACTTTCGGGTCGGTGACCTTGGTCTCGACCTCGAGGTTGTCCCACTCGCCCTCGACCAGCAACTCAGGGTCGAGATCGCGGAGCACCGTGCGAATGTTCTTCGCCAGCTGGCGGATGAAGCGCTTGCGCACCGGCCGGCTCTTGATGGTGATTTCCTGGAAGACCTTGACGATGAGTTTCATGCGAACCGGGCGATTGCCATGGGACTGAAAAAAAGGGGCGGAATTATATCCGAAATTGCTCAAGACTTGAGCAGAAATCGGAGACTTTCTTTTTGGTGCACCAAAATGGACTTATGCACCACGACGGAGCACCAAAGCGGTGCACTATTTCCGTGCAATTATCCGTAACACACGCCAGAGCCCGTGATTTCAGGGCCCCTGCCCGTTTACGGGCACTGGCACGCAACTTGCTCTCTTGTGAGGCAGGTTGCCCTGGCGGAGTATTCCGGCCGGCATCACCCGATACTGGGGCACGAAAAAGCTCCCAGCTCTAATCCCTCCTGGAGGACAGCATGTCGTACAAGTCGCAACAACTGATCAAAGATCATGACGTGAAGTGGGTTGACCTGCGCTTCACCGATACCAAAGGCAAGCAGCAGCACGTCACCATGCCCGCCCGCGACGCGCTGGACGACGAGTTCTTCGAAGCCGGCAAGATGTTCGATGGCTCCTCCATCGAAGGCTGGAAGGGCATCGAAGCCTCCGACATGATCCTGCTCCCGGACGACAGCACCGCCGTGCTCGACCCGTTCACCGAAGAGCCGACCCTGATCATCGTTTGCGACATCATCGAGCCGAGCACCATGCAAGGCTACGAGCGCGACCCGCGCAACATCGCCAAGCGCGCCGAGGAATACCTGAAGTCCACCGGTATCGGTGACACCGTATTCGTTGGCCCGGAGCCGGAGTTCTTCATCTTCGACGAAGTGAAGTTCAAGTCCGACATCTCCGGCTCGATGTTCAAGATCTTCTCCGAGCAGGCTTCCTGGAACACCGACGCTGACATCGAGACCGGCAACAAAGGCCACCGTCCGGGCGTCAAGGGCGGCTACTTCCCGGTACCGCCGGTCGACCACGACCACGAAATCCGTACCGCCATGTGCAACGCCATGGAAGAAATGGGCCTGGTCATCGAAGTTCACCACCACGAAGTGGCGACTGCCGGCCAGAACGAAATCGGCGTGAAGTTCAACACCCTGGTTGCCAAGGCTGACGAAGTTCAGACCCTGAAGTACTGCATCCACAACGTCGCCGACGCCTACGGCAAGACCGTGACCTTCATGCCGAAACCGCTGTACGGCGACAACGGCTCGGGTATGCACGTTCACATGTCCATCTCCAAGGATGGCAAGAACACCTTCGCTGGCGAAGGCTATGCCGGCCTGTCCGATACCGCCCTGTACTTCATCGGCGGCATCATCAAGCACGGCAAGGCGCTGAACGGCTTCACCAACCCGGCCACCAACTCCTACAAGCGTCTGGTTCCGGGCTTCGAAGCCCCGGTCATGCTGGCCTACTCGGCCCGCAACCGTTCCGCCTCGATCCGTATTCCGTACGTATCCAGCCCGAAAGCCCGCCGCATCGAAGCGCGCTTCCCGGACCCGGCTGCCAACCCCTACCTGTGCTTCGCCGCGCTGCTGATGGCGGGCCTGGACGGCATCCAGAACAAGATTCACCCCGGCGACGCCGCCGACAAGAACCTGTACGACCTGCCGCCGGAAGAGGCGAAGGAAATCCCGCAGGTTTGCGGCAGCCTGAAAGAGGCGCTGGAAGAACTCGACAAGGGCCGTGCGTTCCTGACCAAGGGCGGCGTGTTCACCGACGAGTTCATCGATGCCTACATCGAGCTGAAGTCGGAAGAAGAAATCAAGGTGCGCACCTTCGTGCACCCGCTGGAATACGACCTGTACTACAGCGTCTGATCCACGAATACCTATAAATAGCGACAGCATTAAGGCCTCCTTCGGGAGGCCTTTTTTATGGGCTGGAGAAAACCGCTGGCGCCTGTGCCTGTGCCTGTGCCTGTGCCTGTGCCTGTGCCTGTGCCTGTGCCTGTGCCTGTAGGAGCGAGCTTGCTCGCGAATCGCACAGCACTGGAGTCACCGGATAACTCGTTCGCGAGCAAGCTCGCTCCTACAACGGAAGGCCGGTTTCAGATCCCGCCGTCGGCCGGTGCGCCTTGCTCCTCGTCGTCCTCGCGGCGCGATTTGCGCATGCGCGAGAGCTGCACATTCAGGCGCGGCATGGAGAGTTCCAGCCCGGCCTTGTCGAGCTTCTGTCGCAGGCGCAGGTTGAAGGCGCGCTGCACTTCCCACTGACGGATCGGCGCGGTCTTGAAGCGGAAGCGCAGGATCGCCTGGCCGGCGTCGAAGCTCTCGATGCCCTGGATTTCCAGCGGCGACCAGATGGCGCGGTTGATGGTGCGGTCGGTGCGCAGCTCACCGGAGACTTCCTTGACCAGCGCCAGCGCATCGTCGATCGGCATGCTCGCCGGCACCGGCCAGCGGAACATGGCGTAGCCGAACTGCCGCGAGTAGTTCTTGATGCTCTTGATCTCGCTGAACGGGATGGTGTGCACCACGCCATCCAGGTCGCGCAGGCGCACAGTGCGGATGGTCAGGCCTTCCACCGTACCGAGATGGCCGCCAACGTCGACGTAGTCGTCGATCGACAGCGAATCCTCGATGATGATGAACAGACCGGTGATCAGGTCCGCCACCAGCGACTGCGCGCCGAAACCGATCGCCAGGCCGATGACGCCGGCACCGGCTAGCAGCGGCGTGACGTTCATGCCCATGTTGGCCAGGGCGACGATCAGGGCGATCACCGCAATGGTCACGAACAGCACGTTGCGGATCAGCGGCAGCATGGTCAGTGCACGGGTGTTGGCGCTCTTCTTGCCGCCCAGGCCGAGGCTGTGCTGCACCGCGGTGTCGGTGAGAATCCAGACCAGCCAGGCGACCAGCAGGGTGGTGCCGAAGCTGAACAGCTTGAGACTGATCTGCGAGCCGTCGCCCTCGGCGAAGCGCACCAGCGACATGCCCCAGACGCGCAGGCCAATCTCCAGGAAGAACAGCAGGCTGGCGATGTGCAGCAGGGTGTAGCCGAAGCTCTGCAGTTGCTCGATGTACGGTGCGTGACGGCGGGCGCCGCGCCGGGTAGAGCGCTGGTGGGCGCGGCGGATCAGGCCGTTGGCGGTCATCGCCACCACTGCCACGACGGCGCAGACCAGGGCCCGGCGCAGGGCATAGCTGCTGTCGCCGGCCGTGACGATTGTGGCGAACAGCGAAATGCCCACCAGCACCAGCACCGGCAGGAACCAGATCGAGCCGATCAGTTCGACCAGGTCGCTCAGCCCGCGGCGTTTGAGGCGGCGTTCCAGCGGCTGATTGCGAATCAGGTGGGCGATGGGCCGGCGGAACTGCAGGACGAACAGTGCAGTGAGCAGTGCCGCGCAGATGTTCGCCACCGAGCCGACGAACAGCGAGATGTTCATCCCCAGGCTCTCAATGACGCGCGGGTCGTGCATCACCTCACCCAGCGCGGCAAGGCTGCCGATCAGCCAGAGGGGGCGGAAGGCGCGGCGGCGCAGGATATCCAGCGCACGCATGCGGTGCGGGCCGCTGAGCAGCGACAGGGAGATCACGCACAGCGCGGAGAACAGGGTGCCGCACACCAGGGTGTAGGCGATCACCATGGCCACCAGCTTGCCGAGCGAGCTGGGCAACACCACGGACAGGTAGACGGTGATCAGGAAGGCAACCAGCCAGGGGCCGAGCTTGCGCAGGGCGAACAGCAACAGGTCGCGGGTCTTGGGATGCTGCGGCAGTTCGTCTTCCAGGCCGAAGCGCTTGCGCATGCGCCCGGCGAACCAGCGCAGGCCGAGGGCAACGCAGGCCCAGATGAGGATGACCAGGGCGAAGTCGAGGATCATTCCCGGCCATTCCGCCAGCGACGGCGTGCGCGCCTCCAGTTCGAAACCCGCCCCCTGGAACAGCTCGGCCCAGCGCACCACCGGGCTGTTGGCGCCTTCGAACTGCTTCTCCAGGCTGCCCAGGGTGTCGCCGATCAGGCCGAGCACGCCGCCCTGCTCGTCCGAACTCTTCTTCGTCGCATCGCGCAGTTGCTTGAGCTTCTTCAGCAGATCGGCACGCTGCTGGTCGCTCTCCAGGGTCTTGATCACCTGGTTCAGCGACTGCTCCAGCTGGGCGTCGCTGACCTTGGCCTCGCCCCCACCCGTCACCCCGGCCAGCGGCCCGGGAAGCGCCGCCAGCGCGGGCCCGGCGACGGACAAGCCGAGGCCCAGGCAGCACAGCAGCAGCCACTGACGAAGCAGGTAACGAATTGGAATCACAGGCACACCCCACAACGATGGAAAATGACGCTCGCCCGCATCATACAGACGCCGGCGCCAGGCTCGGACCCGTCCTGCGCAGGAAAGGTCCTTGCGCGAGCAGCAGCGCACAACGCGCAGCGCCCTGCTGAAAGACAATAGGCAACTTGCCAGCCGCCGTCGGCGGTGCAAGGCTTGGCATGACCATCCGGAGATTCTTCATGCGCCTGATCCTCACCGCCCTGCTGCTCGCCGCCGCATTGCCAGCCAGCGCGCAGATCTACAAGTACACCGACGCCAACGGCAAGACGGTGTTCACCAACCAGCCGCCGACCAATGTCGACGCCAAGCCCGTGGAGTTGCCGCCGACCAACACCGTCGGCCCGCAGGCGCCCGTCGCCGCGCCCGCCGACAGCACTAGCCAAGCGACCACGACCTACCAGATTCTCGCCCTGAGCAACCTGCCGGACGACGAATCGCTGCGCCAGAACAACGGCACCTTCACCGTGAATGTCGTGGTGCAACCCGCGCTCGCTCCGGGTCACCAACTGCAACTGGTGCTTGACGGCCAGCCCTACGGTGCACCGACCAGCAGCACCAGCATCGGCCTGCAGGAAATTGACCGCGGCGACCACACCCTGGCGGTCCAGGTGCTGCAGGGCAGTCGCGTGATCCAGGCCAGCTCGCCGGTGAGTTTCACTCTGCAACGTATCAGCACCAACAGCCCGCAACGGCCCAAGATCCAACCCAGGACGGGCGGCTGACGATGCGCTATCTGGTGATGCTCCTGTTGTCGGCGCTGTTCTGCCTGTCGGCCAGCGCCGAGGTCTACACCTACATCGACAAGGAAGGTAATCGCGTCTTCACCGATCAGCCACCGCGCGGCAACGCACAGAAGCTGCAACTGGCGCCGATCAACTCCCAGCCCGGCTCGCCCAACGGCGTGCGTATGCCGCCGCCGCTCTACGCACCGACAACACCCGCGCTGCCGGCCGGCCCGCCGGCGTACCAACTGCTGCGCATCATCGTGCCGGAGCCCGATGCCACCGTGCGCGCCAACGACGGCGCGCTGATCGTTTCCGCCACCAGCGACCCGGCCCTGCTCCCCGGCCATCTCTACCGCCTGCTGCTGGACGGCAAACCGGTGGGCGACCCTGGCCGCAGCCCGGTATTCCCGCTCTACAACATCGATCGCGGGACTCACCAGCTGTCGATCGAGATCGTCGACACCCTCGGCCGCACCATCGAGCAGACGCCCAACCAGCCCTTCCACATGTTCCGCGTCTCGGTCGCCGAAGCGGCCACCCTGGACGCCACGCCAGAGTTCAACGCCGCCAGCCGCTGAGTCCGTGCGGCGGCCGGTACAAATGCACCATATCGGTGCATATGCCTGCACCACTTTCTATACTCTCCCCATTTCAGGTCACTCCCGCTGGCCAATCTGGCCGCCTGCGCGCAGCAAATCAGCGCAATGCCGCGAAATACGCGTCTTTTCAGGGCCTGGTTTGCTTTTTGCATTTTCCCGCACAGTCTTGGGACATTCCTTACGCCATGCCTACAGAAACCCAGCTCCGCCTGTTGCTCGACAACCTCACCACGGCGGTGATCCTGCTCAATGCCGAGCTGCGCCTGGAGTACATGAACCCGGCGGCGGAAATGCTCCTGGCGGTCAGCGGGCAACGCAGCCACGGGCAGTTCATCAGCGAGCTGTTCACCGAATCGCCCGAGGCGCTGCAGTCGCTGCGCCAAGCGGTGGAAGAGGCGCATCCGTTCACCAAGCGCGAGGCGACCCTGACTTCGCTGACCGGACAGACCATCACTGTCGATTACGCGGTGACGCCGATCCTCGACCGCCGCGATACCCTGCTGCTGCTCGAAGTCCACCCACGCGACCGGCTGCTGCGGATCACCAAGGAAGAGGCGCAGCTGTCCAAGCAGGAAACCACCAAGCTGCTGGTGCGCGGCCTGGCCCATGAAATCAAGAACCCGCTGGGTGGTATTCGTGGCGCGGCACAGCTGCTTTCCCGCGAGCTGCCGGATGAATCTCTCAAGGACTACACCAACGTCATCATCGAAGAAGCCGACCGCCTGAGGAACCTGGTGGATCGCATGCTCGGCTCGAACAAGCTGCCGCAGCTCTCGGTGACCAACGTCCACGAAGTGCTGGAGCGCGTCTGCAGCCTGGTGGAGGCCGAGACCCAGGGCACCATCCCGCTGGTGCGCGACTACGACCCGAGCATCCCTGACCTGCTGATCGACCGCGAGCAGATGATCCAGGCGGTGCTCAACATCGTGCGCAACGCCATGCAGGCGATCGCCGCGCAGAACGAACTCAAGCTGGGGCGCATCACCTTGCGCACCCGAACCCTGCGCCAGTTCACCATCGGCCACACGCGCCATCGTCTGGTGTGCAAGGTCGAGATCATCGACAACGGCCCGGGCATTCCGGCTGAACTGCAGGACACCATCTTCTATCCCATGGTCAGCGGCCGTGCCGACGGCACCGGCCTGGGCCTCGCCATCACCCAGAACATCATCAGCCAGCACCAGGGCTTGATCGAATGCGAGAGCCATCCCGGCCACACCGTGTTCAGTCTGTTCCTGCCCCTGGAACAAGGAGTGCATTGACCATGAGCCGATCAGAGACTGTCTGGATCGTCGACGACGACCGCTCCATCCGCTGGGTACTGGAAAAAGCCCTGCAGCAGGAAGGCATGACCACCGTCAGCTTCGACAGTGCCGACAGTGTGATGAGTCGCCTGGGCCGGCAGCAGCCGGACGTGATCATCAGTGACATCCGCATGCCCGGCTCCAGCGGCCTGGACCTGCTGGCGCAGATCCGCGAGGTGCACCCGCGCCTGCCGGTGATCATCATGACCGCGCACTCGGACCTGGACAGCGCCGTGGCCTCTTACCAGGGCGGTGCCTTCGAATACCTGCCCAAGCCCTTCGACGTCGACGAGGCCGTCTCCCTGGTCAAGCGCGCCAACCAGCATGCCCAGGAGCAGCAGGGCCTGGAAGCGCCGACCAACCAGACGCGTACCCCGGAAATCATCGGTGAAGCGCCGGCGATGCAGGAGGTGTTCCGCGCCATCGGCCGTCTCTCGCACTCCAACATCACCGTGCTGATCAACGGCGAATCGGGCACCGGCAAGGAGCTGGTGGCCCACGCCCTGCACCGCCACAGCCCGCGCGCAGCCTCGCCGTTCATCGCGCTGAACATGGCGGCGATCCCCAAGGACCTGATGGAATCCGAACTGTTCGGCCACGAGAAAGGCGCCTTCACCGGTGCGGCCAACCAGCGCCGCGGCCGCTTCGAGCAGGCCGACGGCGGCTCGCTGTTCCTCGACGAAATCGGCGACATGCCGGCCGATACCCAGACTCGCCTGCTGCGTGTGCTGGCCGACGGCGAGTTCTACCGCGTAGGGGGGCACACCCCGGTGAAGGTGGATGTGCGGATCATCGCCGCGACCCACCAGAACCTGGAGAACCTGGTGCGCGAGGGCAAGTTCCGCGAAGACCTGTTCCACCGCCTGAACGTCATCCGCGTACATATTCCGCGCCTGGCCGACCGCCGCGAGGACATCCCGGCGCTGGCCCGGCACTTCCTCTCCCGCGCTGCACAGGAACTGGCGGTGGAGCCCAAGCTGCTCAAGCCGGAAACCGAGGAATACCTGAAGAACCTCGGCTGGCCGGGCAACGTGCGCCAGCTGGAGAACACTTGCCGCTGGATCACCGTCATGGCCTCCGGCCGCGAGGTGCACATCGATGACCTGCCGCCGGAGCTGATGACCCAGCCACAGGACAGTGTGCCGGCCGCGAACTGGGAACAGGCCCTGCGCCACTGGGCCGACCAGGCGCTGGGGCGCGGGCAGTCGAGCCTGCTGGATACCGCCGTGCCGGCCTTCGAACGGATCATGATCGAGACCGCGCTCAAGCATACCGCCGGCCGCCGTCGCGATGCAGCGGTGCTGCTGGGTTGGGGGCGCAACACCCTGACCCGCAAGATCAAGGAGCTGGGCATGAAGATCGACGGCCCCGACGAGGATGGCGAGGACTGAAGTCCTTCCATGAAAAAGGGGCCGAAAGGCCCCTTTTTCATACCCAACCATTACCCGAAACGCGTTCTCTGCCGACACCCCCTGTAGGAGCGAGCTTGCTCGCGAACGCCCCAACTTCCGTGCCATCCGGTGATGCTGTTCGCGAGCAAGCTCACTCCTACAAGGGCGCTACCCTGTGCAGGCCAGCCCTGTCATGCCTTGGCAACATCTATCCCCAAAACCTGTGGATAACACTGTGCACGGAACGGGGAAGGAACGTGCTACAGCCCAGAGCACGCGCGGTCTGCGGGTTTGCCTGGTTTCTGTGCAGGAATTTCCGGCTTGCCCACATCCACTGTGCGCCCGTCTGTGGATAAGCTTGGGGCAAGCCGCTGCGCTCCGCGCCGGGCGCGGGTTTGCGCGGATCGATCAGAAAACGTTCAATCCATGGCGAAGCCGTGCTGGCGCCAGGCTTCGTAGACAGTCACCGCCACGGTGTTGGACAGGTTCAAGCTGCGACAGCCGGGGCGCATCGGCAGGCGTACACGCTGCTCGGGCGGCAGGGCGTCACGCACCTCTTCGGGCAGGCCACGGCTTTCCGGGCCGAACAGGAAGGCGTCGCCGCGCTCGTAGGCCACTTCGTGGAACGGTTGCGAGCCCTTGGTGGTGAAGGCGAACAGGCGCGGCTGGCCGAGCTGCTCCAGGCACTCCTCGAGACTGGCGTAGCGGCGCACGCTGGCGTACTCGTGGTAATCCAGCCCGGCGCGGCGCAGGCGCTTGTCGTCCAGCTCGAAGCCCAGCGGCTCGATCAGATGCAGGCTGCAGCCCGCATTGGCGCACAGCCTGATAATGTTGCCGGTGTTTGGGGGGATTTCCGGTTGAAAAAGGATTACGTGGAACATGCAGCGCTCCGAGCCTGAGAACGGCGGGCATTCTACCCCCGCGCAGGAGCAAATGCGGCCCAGGCCCTGGCTCAAGGTGATGGTTTCGCTGTGCGTGCTCGGCCTGATGCTCGGCCTGATGCTCGGCCGCCTGCTCAATCCACCGCACGAGGGGCCGCCGCAGATCCTTGCTGTAGAGCCTTCGGCGAATGGTCTGATGCTCACCCTGGATGCCCAGCCCGCCGTGCGCGCCGGCCAGCTGGACGGCGCCCTGGCGCTGCAGATCGACGCCAGCGGCGCGGCACAGCAGGGCCAGTTGCGGATCGGCGACGCGCCAGTGCGCTGGAAACTGGAGCCACGGGACAAGGGGGTTCTGCTGACGCTGCTGTCGACCCGGCGCCTGCAGGGCACCTGGGACAGCGCAGAGGTCCAGGGCCGGTGGCGCCTGAACATCAGCGCGCGGCCCGAATAAAAGCGGGGTTTTCCCGGCCTGCCTGGTCCGGGGCCCCGAAGCGGGAAGCGAGTCCTCCAGACGGAGAATCGCGGCATAAAAGAGGGGTTTACCCGGCCTGCCTGTACCAGGACCCCTAACGGGTGCGCGGAGCGCCGTGGCGCGCCTGCGGGCATAAAAAGGGGGCTTTCCCGGCCTGCCTGTACCAGGACCCCCGAACCGGCTGCGACGGCCACCGCTTCGGGCGGCGCGCTCGCAAGATGTAAAAGAGGGGTTCCCCAGCCTGCCTGTACCGAGGCCCCTGAAATTGCTGTTACCAGGGGTATTGCAGAGGGCGTGCCAAAGTCGCTGCCGACCTCGAACGGCACACCGATCGAACGGTTACAGACCTGTAATGGCGGGGCTTTCGGCGATTTATCAAGCATCCGCATGGCGGCATCCGAAGGGCAAATGCCGAGGCGGCGGAGTGCCACCCGCCTGCGCCCCTCTAGTGCGCACGCACCAAACTTGAACGTGGGACGGTGGCTTCACCGCCCCTGTAGGAGCGAGCTTGCTCGCGAACAGTCGTGGCATCGAGCGCATCACCACAAACGGTTCGCGAGCAAGCTCGCTCCTACAAAAAGGCGTTCACGCCTGAGCAGCCGTAGGGCGTACAACCGTTCGCGGTTGTACGCCGATATCTCCGCTCCATGCCCGCCCCCCGGAGCACGCTGGAACGAGTGTCCAAGCCAATCCCGAGGTGTCGGAAACCGAGGTCAATCGACGGATAACGTCGAACGTTATCCGCCCTACGTTCGGCGCCGCGCCAATCTGCGGGCAAAGAAAAAGGCGCCCGAGGGCGCCTTTATTCCACGACCGCAGCGATTACGGGGTCGGGATTTCGCCGGAAGCCTGCATGCGGGCGATTTCCTGCGCGTACAGCGCATCGAAATTCACCGGGGACAGCATCAGCGCCGGGAAGGAACCACGGACAACCAGGCTGTCCAGGGTTTCACGGGCGTACGGGAAGAGGATGTTCGGGCAGAAGGCACCCAGGGTGTGGCTCATGCTGGACGCGTCCAGGCCCTTGATCAGGAAGATGCCGGCCTGCTGCACTTCAACGATGAAAGCGGTTTCTTCGTTGTTCTTCACGGTTACCGAAACGGTAAGGACCACTTCGTAGAAGTCGCCATCGAGCTGCTTCTGACGGGTGTTGAGGTCCATGGCGATGCTCGGCTGCCACTCCTGACGGAAGATTTCCGGAGCCTTGGGGGCCTCGAAGGAGAGGTCGCGCACGTAGATGCGCTGCAGCGAGAACTGCGGGTTGTTGTCTTGCTCGGCTGCGCCGTTGCTGGCTTGTTCAGTCATTTCGGGACCTTCTTGTGCATCGTTTCAGAATGTGGGATCACGCCGAGAGCAGCGTATCCAGCTTGCCCGCGCGTTCCAGCGCGTAAAGATCGTCACAGCCGCCGATGTGGGTTCCGTCGATCCAGATCTGCGGCACCGAAGTGCGACCCGCCTTGCTGGCCATTTCGGCGCGTACGCCAGGCTTGCCGTCCACGGAGATTTCCTCGTAGGCGACTCCCTTCTTGTCCAGCAGGGCCTTGGCGCGGATGCAATAAGGGCACCACGCGCTGGTGTAGATCAAGGTCGACGACATCTCACTTCACCAAGGGCAGGTTATCGCCACGCCAGCTGCCGATGCCGCCGGAGAGTTTCGCGGCGGTGTAGCCGGCCTTCTGCAGCACGCTGCACCAGGTGCCCGAGTGCTGGCCCATGCCGTCGACCACGATGATGGTCTTGGCCTTGTGTTTGTCCAGCTCGCTCATGCGGGCGTTCAGTTTGTCCGCCGGGATGTTCAGCGCGCCGACGATGTGGCCGGTGGTGAATTCCTTGGTCGGGCGGATATCCAGCACCACGGCCTGTTCGGCGTTGACCATGGCGGTCAGTTCGCGGGTGGACAGCGCGCGGCCGCCCTTGCGCATTTCGTGCAGCGCCAGCAGCACCAGCAGGATGACCAGGGCACCAACCAGCAGGTAGTGGTGGGTGGCGAATTCGATCAGACGAGGAAGAAACGAAGACATGCGCAGGACATCCAGACGTAAAAATGCCGGCCAGTATACACGCGCGTATCTGACGGCTGAACCCTAGGGATCATGGCGTCTGTCGGCACCAAAAGGTAAAATGTGTGTCCTTTTCTGACCCCTATTCTCGGAAAGAGCCGTAACTATGACTGCAACGCCCAAACCGCTGGTCCTGATCATTCTGGACGGCTTCGGCCATAGCGAGAGCCCCGAATACAACGCCATCTATGCCGCGAAGAAGCCCAACTGGGACCGCCTGCTGGCCAGCCAGCCCAACGGCCTGATCTCCGGCTCCGGCATGGACGTCGGCCTGCCCGACGGCCAGATGGGCAACTCCGAGGTCGGTCACATGAACCTGGGCGCCGGCCGCGTCGTCTATCAGGACTTCACCCGCGTCACCAAGGCCATCCGCGACGGCGAGTTCTTCCAGAACCCCGTGCTGACCGGCGCGGTCGACAAGGCCGCGAATGCCGGCAAGGCCGTACACATCCTCGGCCTGCTCTCCGACGGCGGCGTGCATAGCCACCAGGACCATCTGATCGCCATGGCCGAGCTGGCCGCCCAGCGTGGCGCCGAGAAAATCTACCTGCACGCCTTCCTCGACGGCCGCGACACGCCGCCCAAGAGCGCCGAGCCTTCGCTGAAACTGCTCGACGACGCCTTCGCCCGCATTGGCAAGGGACGCACCGCCAGCATCATTGGCCGCTACTTCGCCATGGACCGCGACAACCGCTGGGACCGCGTCGAAGCCGCCTACAACCTGATCACCGATGGCGCCGCCGAATTCACTGCCGACACTGCCGTGGGCGCGCTGAACGCCGCTTATGAGCGCGGCGAGAGCGACGAATTCGTCAAGGCTACCCGCATTGGCGAACAGGTACGCGTGGAAGACGGCGACGCCGTGGTCTTCATGAACTTCCGTGCCGACCGCGCCCGCGAACTGTCGCGCGCCTTCGTCGAGCCGGGCTTCAAGGAGTTCCCGCGCCAGCGCGAACTGCACCTGGCCGAGTACGTGATGCTGACCCAGTACGCAGCAAGCATCCCGGCGCCCAGCGCGTTCAAGCCCGAGTCCCTGGACAATGTGCTGGGCGAATACCTTGCCAAGAACGGCAAGACCCAGCTGCGCATCGCCGAGACCGAGAAATACGCCCACGTGACCTTCTTCTTCTCCGGCGGCCGCGAAGAGCCGTTCGAAGGCGAAGAGCGCATCCTCATTCCTTCGCCCAAGGTCGCTACCTATGACCTGCAGCCGGAAATGAGCGCGCCGGAAGTCACCGACAGGATCGTCGACGCCATCGAGAACCAGCGTTTCGACGTGATCATCGTCAACTACGCCAACGGTGACATGGTCGGCCACACCGGCGTGTTCGAAGCGGCGGTAAAAGCCGTCGAGTGCCTGGATACCTGCGTCGGTCGGATCGTCGAGGCGCTGGACAAGGTTGGCGGCGAAGCCCTGATCACCGCCGACCACGGCAACGTCGAGCAGATGGAAGACGCCATGACCGGCCAGGCGCACACCGCGCACACCTGCGAGCCGGTGCCCTTCGTCTACGTCGGCAAGCGCAAGCTGAGCATCCGCGAGGGCGGCGTACTCGCCGACGTGGCTCCGACCCTGCTGAACCTGATGGGTCTGGTGCAGCCAAAAGAGATGACCGGCAAATCCATCGTTACCCTGCTTTAATGGGTATCGATTTGGCGGGAACGTGAGCCGTCTCCCGCCGGTCAGAGCAAACGCCCCACGCCATGCGGCCTGGGGCGTTTTTTTTAATGTCCGCCACGGGCATACTAGGCCGTCCAGACTTCAGGTCCCCGCCGCCCAATGCCTCGCGCCCTCCTCCCGCTGCTGCTGATCTGCCTCCTGAGCCCGCTCGCGGTCGTTGCCGACGAACGCGCCGACGCCCAGCGTCAGCTGGAGCAGACGCAGAAAGACATCAATGAGCTGAAGAAAAACCTGAAGAGCATCCAGGACGAAAAGTCCGGGGTGCAGAAGCAGCTCAAGTCCACCGAGACCCAGATGGGCGACCTGGAAAAGCAGATCAAGCAGATCCAGGACGAGATGAAGAAGAACGAGGAAGAGCTGCAGCGCCTCGACGGGGAGAAAAAAAAACTCCAGGGCGCGCGCCTTGAGCAGCAGCGCCTGATCGCCATCCAGGCCCGCGCCGCCTACCAGAGCGGCCGGCAGGAATACCTCAAGCTGCTGCTGAACCAGGAACACCCTGAGAAGTTCAGCCGCACCCTCACCTACTACGACTACATCAACAAGGCGCGCCTGGAACAGCTCTCGGCGTTCAACGAGACGCTGCGCCAACTGAGCAACGTCGAGCAGGAAATCACTTCGCAGAAGGACGAGCAGGTCGCCCAGCAGAGCGCTCTCGAAGCCCGCCGCCAGGAACTGACCGATGCCCGCAAGGCGCGCCAGGAGACCCTGGCCAAGCTCAACAGCGACCTGAAGGACGGCAGCAGCAAGCTCAAGGATCGCGAGCAGAGCCAGGAAGACCTGAACAAGGTCCTCAAGACCATCGAGGAAACCCTCGCCCGCCAGGCCCGCGAAGCCGAGGAAGCGCGCCAGCGCGCCCTGGCCGCCGAGCGCGAGCGGGTCAAGCGTGAGCAGGAGCTGGCCGCTCGCGGCGAGAAGCCCGAAACGCCGTCCAAGCGCGCCGACTACAGCGGCCCGCTGGTCTCCAGCGGCGCTGGCTTCGGTGGCGCCTTTGCCGCCACCAAGGGCAAGCTGCCCTGGCCGGTGGATGGTCGCGTCCTGGCGCGCTACGGCAGCCCGCGCGGCGACGACCCCCGCGCCACCTGGGACGGTGTGCTGATCGGCGCTTCGGCCGGCAGCACCGTGCGTGCCGTGCATGGCGGCCGAGTGGTTTTTGCCGATTGGCTGCGCGGCTCAGGGCTGTTGGTGATTCTCGACCACGGTGGTGGCTACCTCAGCCTTTATGGGCATAATCAAAGTCTTCTGAAGGACGCCGGCGATACCGTCAAAGCGGGCGATCCCATTGCAACCGTGGGAGCCAGCGGGGGTCAGAGTACCCCGGCGGTGTATTTTGCCATTCGCCATCAGGGCCGCCCGGCGGACCCTTCGACCTGGTGTCGCACGCAGGGATAAGCGGCGAACACGCATTAGGAGCCAAACATGTCGCAAGCTTTCCGTCTCACTACCCTGGCCCTGGCCTTGCTGCTCGGTGTCGGTGCGGTCCAGGCCGCCGACGCGCCGGCCGCATCCCCCGCGGCCAACGGCAAGGAGGCTCCGCTGCCGCTCGACGAGCTGCGCACCTTTGCCGAGGTCCTGGACCGGGTGAAGGCGGCCTACGTCGAACCCGTGGACGACAAGACGCTGTTGGAAAATGCCATCAAGGGCATGCTCAGCAACCTCGACCCGCACTCTGCCTACCTCGGCCCGGAAGAGTTCGCCGAACTGCAGGAAAGCACCAGCGGCGAATTCGGCGGCCTGGGCATCGAAGTCGGCAGCGAGGATGGCTTCGTCAAGGTGATCTCGCCGATCGACGACACCCCGGCGGCCAACGCCGGCATCCAGCCGGGCGACCTGATCGTCAAGATCGACGGCAAGCCGACCAAGGGCCAGTCGATGAACGAGGCGGTGGACAGCATGCGCGGCAAGGCCGGCTCGCCGATCACCCTGACCATCGTGCGCGGCGGCGGCAAGCCGTTCGACGTGACGCTCAAGCGCGCCATCATCAAGGTCAAGAGCGTCAAGAGCCAGATGCTGGAGCCCGGTTACGGCTACCTGCGCATCACCCAGTTCCAGGTGAACACCGGCGAAGAAACCGTCAAGGCACTGTCCAAGCTGCGCAACGACAACAAGGGCAAGCTCAAGGGCCTGGTGCTGGACCTGCGCAACAACCCCGGTGGGGTGCTGCAGTCCGCGGTTGAGGTGGCAGACGCCTTCCTCACCAAGGGGCTGATCGTCTACACCAAGGGCCGCATCCCGAACTCCGAGCTGCGCTTCTCCGCCGACCCGGCCGACCCGAGCGACGGCGTGCCGCTGGTGGTGCTGATCAACGGCGGCAGCGCCTCGGCGGCAGAAATCGTCGCCGGCGCCCTGCAGGACCAGAAGCGCGCGATCCTCATGGGCACCGACAGCTTCGGCAAGGGTTCGGTGCAAACCGTGCTGCCGCTGAACAACGACCGCGCCCTCAAGCTCACCACCGCGCTGTACTACACCCCGAACGGTCGCTCCATCCAGGCCCAGGGCATCACCCCGGATATCGAGGTGGAACGTGCCAAGGTGACGCGCGAGAAGAGCGAGTTCGACGGCTTCAAGGAAGCCGACCTGCAGGGCCACCTGGCCAACGGCAATGGCGGCCAGGATCGTCCGACCACATCCGGCAAGCCGCCGGTGGATCGCCCGCAGGATGGCGACTACCAGCTCAGCCAAGCCCTCAGCCTGCTGAAAGGACTCAGCGTCAGCCGCGGCAACAACTGACCGATGCGCCCGGCCCGGCTGCTACTGAGCCTGTGCCTGGGCGCACTGCTGTGCCTGCCGGTGGCCGCTGCGCCCCGGCCGGACAGCAGCAAGCCGCTGGTCAGCATCGTCATCGACGACCTCGGGCAGAACCTGGCGCGCGACCGCCAGGTGCTCGACATCTCCCCCGCCATCGCCCTGGCGATCATTCCTGATACACCCCACGCCGCCGAACTGGCGCGCGAGGCGCACCAGCGCGGGCGCACCGTGATGCTGCACATGCCCATGGACCCGGCCGGCGGCGATTTCGCCTGGCGCCCGGAGCTGACCCAGGACGAACGCGCGCGCCGCCTCGACGCCGCGCTGGCGAAAGTGCCTTATGTGCAGGGGCTGAACAACCACGAAGGCAGCCGCATGACGGCCGACCGCCCGGCCATGGCCTGGCTGGCCGCCGAACTGCAGCGGCGCCACCTGTTCCTGCTCGACAGCCGTACCAGCGCGGCCACCGTGGCTGCCGCCGAGGCGCAGAAGATCGGGCTCGCCAGCCTGTCGCGGGATGTGTTCCTCGACGACGACCCGAGCGAAGCGGCGGTGATGGAGCAAATGCAGCGCGGCCTGGCACTGGCGCGCAAGCAGGGCACAGTGGTGATGATCGGCCACCCGAAGCCGGCGACCCTGGCCGTGCTCAAACGCGTGCTGCCGACCCTGAAGGCCCAGGGCTTCGAGCTGGTGCAACCGTCATTGATGATCGCCGAGCGCGGCAACCGCGCCATGGCGGGGCATGGGCGGAACGGTATCTACCGATAGATGCAATCAGGATGAGCCGTTTGTAGGAGCGAGCTTGCTCGCGAACGACGCCCGGCACCGAAATCCCCGGAGGCATGGTTCGCGAGCAAGCTCGCTCCTACAACGAAAAGCCGGCCTTAGAGGTAGTTATTGGTCGCCTGCTCGATGAAGCCGTCGGCGCGCATTTCATCCAGCGCCTTCTGCAGCTTCGCCACCACCTCGTCCGGGGTGTCCTTGTTGATCGCCAGGTACAGCTGGGCCTCGTTGAAGCGCAGCACGGTCTGCAGGCCGGACACGCCTTCCTGCTTGGCCAGGTAGCGGCCCACCGGGTCGGTGGTGGCCCACAGGTCGATCTCGCCGGTGGTCAGCTTCTTCACGTTTTCCTGGTCGCGCAGCGCGTTGAGCACCGGGATACCCTGGCTTTCCAGGTTCTGGCTGACGGCGTCGTTCTTGTAGGCGCCGAGCTTGTACTTGGCGGCGTCCTTGAGGTCCTTGACCTTGATGGTGCTGCCTGGCGGCGCCAGCAGGACCCAGTTGGTCTTGGCAATCGGCCCGACCCACTTGAACAGCGGCACGCGCTCGGGCGTGTAGGTGGTGGAGAACAGCCCGTAATCAGGCTTGTCGAGGGCCAGCTTGTAGAGGCGATCCCAGGGGAAACGCAGGCTCAGGCTGTATTGGATGCCGGCGCGCTTGAACATCTCGCGGACGATGTCGGCGCTGATGCCGTCGATCCCCTCGTCGCGGGCGAAGTTCTTGTCGTCCACCGCCATGTTGAAGGGCGGGAAGTTCTCGGTGAGCAGCACCATCTTGTAATCGGCGGGCAACTCGGCGCGGGCCGTGGCGGCCCCCAACAGCAGACCCAGGGTCAGGGTCTTGATCAGGACTTTCAGCATGGTCATACCGCTCGCTTGGTTATCGTTATTGGGCTTGCGGCATCCCTGCAGAGGGGACGGAATACTTCGCTCGTCTGCCTTCCGTGGCAAAACCGGCGCCGAGGGATGTCGGCGCCAAACACAAAGGCCGGCGAGTGGCCGGCCTTCGGGTGTTACAGGTAACTGTTGAGCACGTCGTCGACGAAACCTTCGGCGCGCATCTTGTCCAGCGCCCCTTGCAGCTTCTGCACCACGGCGTCCGGGGTCTCGCGGTTCAGCGCGAGGAACAGCTGGTCGCTGTTGAAACGCAGCACGGTCTTCAGGCCGGTGACGCCGACCTGCTTGGCCAGGTAGCGGCCCGCCGGGTCACCGCTGGCCCAGAGGTCGATCTGGCCGTCGCGCAGCTTGGCGGCATTCTCCTGGTCGCGCAGCGCCAGCACCGGCTCGAAGCCGTGCTCGCCCAGGTACTGAGCCATGGCGTCGCCCTTATAGGCGCCAACGCGATATTTCCTGGCTTCGTCGAGGTTGTTCAGGCTGATGGGGCTATCGGCCTTGGCCAGCAGGACCCAGTCGTCCGGACCGATCGGGCCGACCCACTTGAACTGGCTTTCGCGCTCGGGCAGGCGCGCGGTGACGAACACACCGTAGCCGGGCTTCTCCAGCGCCAGCTTGTAGATACGGTCCCAGGGGAAGCGCAGGGTCAGGCTGTACTGCACGCCGGCGCGCTTGAACATCTCCTTGACGATATCCACGGCGATGCCGTCGATGCTGTCTTCCTGGGCGAAGTTCTTGCCGTTGATGGCCATGTTGTAGGGAGGGAAGTTCTCGGTGAGCAGCACCACGCTGTAGTCCGAAGAATCCGTTTCAGCCCTTGCCGCGCTGGCCAGAAGCAGGCCGCAGCCTAGCCATGCAAGCAGAATGCGCTTCAGCATCGAGATATTTCCTGCGTATGACATTTCTGAGAAGGCGCAGAGCTTACTCGGAGAATTGACGCCAATAAACCCTATGAATGTGGCAATGGGACATGGAACTGCCATTACCTTGACTGAAGCCTTCGGCTAGCAAGCTTCGTGCGCAGAAAGGGTGTGCGGCCACCGGACGCAGGGAGAAGGACCGCCCGGATTAGAGCCATCGGGCCGGGAGAACCCCGGCCCGGAAGGGATCAGCGCACGACGATGCCGCGGCTGGCCAGATAGGCCTTGGCCTCCGGCACGCTGTACTCGCCGAAGTGGAAGATGCTCGCCGCGAGAACCGCGTCGGCCTTACCCTCGATAATGCCGGCCGCCAGGTGCTCCAGGTTGCCGACACCGCCCGAAGCGATCACCGGAACGCCCACGGCTTCGCTGATGGCGCGGGTGACGCCCAGGTCGTAGCCGCTCTTCACGCCGTCCTGGTCCATGCTGGTCAGGAGGATTTCACCGGCGCCCAGGCCTTCCATCTTCTTCGCCCACTCCACAGCATCGAGCCCGGTGGGCTTGCGGCCGCCGTGGGTGAAGATTTCCCAGCGCGGGGCCTCGCCGGGACCCGACACTTTCTTGGCGTCGATGGCGACCACGATGCACTGCGAGCCGAAACGCGCGGCGGCTTCGCCGACGAATTCCGGGGTGAATACCGCGGCGGTGTTGATCGAGACCTTGTCCGCACCGGCATTGAGCAGGTTGCGAATGTCCTGCACCGTCCTGACGCCGCCGCCCACGGTCAGTGGGATGAACACCTGGCTGGCCATGCGCTCCACGGTATGCAGGGTCGTGTCGCGGCCATCGACGCTGGCGGTGATGTCGAGGAAGGTGATCTCGTCCGCGCCCTGCTCGTCGTAGCGGCGGGCGATTTCCACCGGGTCGCCGGCGTCACGGATGTTCTCGAACTTGACGCCCTTCACCACGCGGCCGTTGTCCACGTCGAGGCAGGGAATGATGCGTTTAGCCAGGGTCATGTCAGTGCTTCCCGTGGTTCGGCTCAGCCCTTGAAGGCGTCGCACAGTGCCTGGGCCTCGGCGACGTCCAGGGTGCCTTCGTAGATCGCGCGGCCGGTGATGGCGCCGACGATGCCCGGGGTGCGGGCGTCCAGCAGCTTCTGGATATCACCCAGGTTGTGGATGCCGCCCGAAGCGATCACCGGGATGCGCGTGGCGTTGGCCAGGGCCGCAGTAGCTTCGACGTTGCAGCCCTGCATCATGCCGTCCTTCGCGATGTCGGTGTAGACGATGGCGGAGACGCCGTCGGCCTCGAAACGCTTGGCCAGGTCGATCACCTGCACTTCGCTCACCTCGGCCCAGCCGTCGGTGGCGACGAAGCCGTCTTTCGCATCCAGGCCGACGATGACCTTGCCCGGGAATGCCTTGCACGCTTCGGCGACGAATTCCGGCTGCTTGACCGCCTTGGTGCCGATGATCACGTAGCTGACGCCAGCGCGAACGTAGTGTTCGATGGTTTCCAGCGAACGGATGCCGCCACCGATCTGGATCGGCAGGTTCGGGTAGCGCTTGGCAATGGCTGTGACCACTTCACCGTTGACCGGCTTGCCTTCGAAGGCGCCATTCAGGTCCACCAGGTGCAGACGGCGGCAACCACCCTCCACCCATTTGGCGGCCATGGACACCGGGTCGTCGGAGAAGACGGTGGCGTCTTCCATCAGGCCCTGGCGCAGGCGCACACAGGCGCCGTCTTTCAGATCGATTGCGGGGATGATCAGCATGGGTTGAACCTGCTCGAATCCAAAGATGAATGGGGTCGGGTCAGCTCTTCTCGAGCGCCCACAAGTCGCTTTCGATGCTCTCGAACCGGTCTTTCAGGTGAGATTGCACGTCGAAGATCGCCTTGTTGTAGAACAGTGGGCCGAACTCGCGCATGAAGAAATCCAGCGCCTCTTCGGCCTCGAAGGAACCCACGTCCAGCTCGAAGCGATCTTCGAGAAAACGCTGGATGGCCCGCGCCGCACTCTGGCGCTGGGCGCCATCGAGTTCGAGGATCGCGGGCTTGTCCTTCTGGCGGGCCATGGCTTACCAGCGCCCGTCCCAGGCGGCGAAGTTCTGCAGCAGCTGCAGGCCGTGGGTATGGCTCTTCTCCGGGTGGAACTGCACGGCGAAGCGCGAGCCATCGGCCAGCGCGGCGGCAAAGTCAACGCCGTAATGGCCGCGACCGACCACCTGGCGCGGGTTGCCAGCCTCGATGTAATAGCTGTGCACGAAGTAGAAGCGCGCGCGCTCCGGGATGTCGTGCCAGAGCGGGTGATCCACGCTCTGCGCCACTTCGTTCCAGCCCATGTGCGGCACCTTCAGGTGTTCGCCGTCCTCGTGCAGGTCCTTGCCGAAGAAGCGCACCTTGCCGGGAAACAGGCCGATACAGTCGACGCCGTCGTTCTCTTCGCTGTGCTCCAGCAGCGCCTGCATGCCGACGCAGATGCCGAGGAACGGGCGGTCCTGGCTGACCTCGCGCACCAGGCTGTCGAAGCCCAGGCGCTTGATTTCGGCCATGCAGTCGCGGATCGCGCCGACACCGGGGAACACCACGCGATCCGCCTCGCGGATCACGTTGGCGTCACTGGTCACCAGCACGCGCCCGGCGCCCACGCGCTCAAGCGCCTTGGACACCGAGTGCAGGTTGCCCATGCCGTAGTCGATGACGGCTACCGTCTGCATTACAGGCACCCTTTGGTGGACGGCATCTGGCCGGCCATGCGCTCATCCAGCTCAATGGCCATGCGCAGCGCGCGGCCGAAGGCCTTGAACACGGTCTCGATCTGGTGGTGGGTGTTGTGCCCGCGCAGATTGTCGATGTGCAGGGTGACGTTGGCGTGGTTGACGAAGCCCTGGAAGAACTCCATGAACAGGTCCACGTCGAAGCCGCCAACGCTGGCGCGGGTGAACGGCACGTGCATCTGCAGGCCGGGGCGGCCCGAGAAGTCGATGACCACGCGCGACAGCGCCTCGTCCAGCGGCACGTAGGCATGGCCGTAGCGGCGGATGCCCTTTTTGTCGCCGATGGCCTTGGCGAAGGCCTGGCCGAGGGTGATGCCGATGTCTTCGACGGTATGGTGGTCGTCGATATGCAGGTCGCCCTTGCACTCGATGTCCAGGTCGATCAGGCCGTGCCGGGCGATCTGGTCCATCATGTGCTCGAGGAAGGGAACCCCGGTATCGAAGCGGGCCTTGCCCGTTCCATCCAGGTCGATGGAAACCTTGATCTGGGTTTCCAGGGTGTCGCGCGCGACGGATGCCTTGCGTTCGGCCATCACCAGCTCCACAGCTAACACTGCACATAATTATAAGAAGGGGCGGCATTATAGGCGCGCCGGGCGCCGCGCGGCTATGGGCGGTGGTCGGCGCTGGCCGATGGTCCTACACTGCGCGGCTCGCCTTTCGAGGATTGCCCATGCCCGTCGTCGTCCAGCACCTGACCCAGCCCAGTGACCAGGACCGCCAGGACCTGCTGAAGATCTACGCCGATGCGCCGCAGTGGCTGCTGGCGCCCTTCAACGATGCCCGGCACCTGGTCGAGCTCGGACTGGCCGAGGGCCGACTATTCACCGGGCGCTTCAACGATCGCCTGCTGGGCGCGGCCTGGATCGAGCGTGACGGCGACACCTGGCTGCTCTCGCGCCTCTGCGTGCGCCAAGTCACCCGCAACCGCGGCGTGGCCCGCCGGCTGCTAGAAGAGGCGCAACGCCTGGCCGTCCTGCAAGGCGCCGCGCTGCGCCTGACCGCACCGGGCGATCAACCCCAGGCTGCGCAGTTTGCGGAACATCTCGGTCTGACGCTGCAGCCGGCCTGATTCCGCAATCGTCGGGAACCGCAGGCCAGCACCCCGCTCAAAACCCGCAGCACGTGCGCTCGCCTTCGCGGGCTGGGGCGCCGCTGCGTCATTGGTATACTTCCCCGCTATTCCACCCGCCGCCTGAACAAGGATCCGTCCATGAAAGCGTTCGGCAAAATCATCGGCATCATTGCCCTGGTCCTGCTGCTGCTCATCGTCGCCGCCGGCTTCGTGCTGACCCACTTCTTCGACCCGAACGACTACAAGGACGAGATCCGCCAACTCGCCCGGGAAAAGGCCAATCTCGAGCTGAACCTCAAGGGCGATATCGGCTGGAGCCTTTTCCCCTGGCTGGGCCTGGAGCTGCACGACACCAGCGTGGCGAGCCTGCAGGCGCCGGACAAGCCGTTCGCCGACGCGCAACTGCTGGCCATGTCCGTGCGCGTGCTGCCGCTGCTGCGCAAGGAAGTGCAGATGAGCGACATCCGCGTCGAAGGCCTGACCTTGTCCCTGAACAAGGACAAGAACGGCGTCGGCAACTGGGAGAGCATCGGCAAGCCCCTTCAGCCCGCCAATGGAACGCCGCCCGCCGCGCAACCGGCGCCTGCGCCGAGCGCTCAGGCCAAGGCCGACGCGCAGCAGTCCCACCAGGCCATGAAGCTGGACATCGATAGCCTGAGCGTGAAGAACGCCCGCATCGACTACGCCGACGCCCAGAGCGGCAAGAACTACAGCGTCGAAGGCATCGAGCTCACTACCGGCGCCATCCGCGAAGGCAGCAACATCCCGATCAAGCTCAACGCCTACCTGGGCAGCAACCAGCCGGTGATCCGCGCCCGCACCGAGTTGACCGGCAACCTGCGCTTCGACCGCGCGCTCAAGCGCTACCAGCTCGAAGACGCCAAGCTCTCCGGCGAAGTTTCCGGCGACCAGTTCCAGGGCAAGACCGCCAACTACAGCGCCCAGGGCCAGCTGGTACTCGACCAGGCAGCCCAGGTTGCCGAGTGGAATGGCCTGAAGGTCACCGTCAATCAACTGCGCGCCCTCGGCGAAATCAAGGCCCGCGAGCTGGACAAGGAACCCAAGTTCGATGGCGGCCTGTCGCTGGCACCGTTCAACCTGCGTGAATTCCTCGAAGGCATCGGCCAGACGTTGCCGGAAATGGCCGACGCCACCACCCTGACCAGGCTGGAGCTGGCCACCCGCGTCAGCGGCACCCGCAACAGCCTGACCTTGAACGACATCAAGCTGAAGCTGGACGACAGCACCTTCAGCGGCAACCTTGGGATCGCCGACTTCAGCAAACAGGCGATTCGCGCCCAACTGGCCGGCGACAAGCTGAACCTGGACCGCTACCTGCCGGCCAAGGTCAAGAAAGCCCAGGAAGCCAGCAACAGCGCGCGCAAGGCAGAAGTCGCCAGCACCGAGCAGAACGCCATTCAGGGCGATACCCCGCTGCCCAGCCAGCCGACCCAGCAGGCGTGGAGCGACACCCCGCTGCTGCCCATCGCCCGACTGCGCACGCTGGACCTGGACGCCGGCCTGAACCTCGGTCAACTGACCCTGGACAAGCTGCCCATCGACAATGCCGTGCTCAAGCTGCGCGGCCAGGGCGGCCTGCTCAACCTCGATGATCTGCGCGGCGAGCTCTACGACGGCAAGTTCAACGCCACTGCCACGCTCGACGTGCGTCAGGACGTACCGACCCTGCAGGCGAAGAAACACATCGCCGACGTACCGGTGGAGCGCCTGCTCGAATCCCAGGGCGAGAAACCACCGGTGAAGGGCCTGCTGGACCTGGACGCCGACATCACCACCCAGGGCAACAGCCAAAAGGCCTGGATCGACAACCTCAACGGCACCGCGCGCTTCGTCCTGACCCAGGGCGTGCTGCTCAATGCCAACCTGGAACAGCAGCTGTGCCAGGGCATCGCCACGCTCAACCGCAAGTCGCTGACCGCCGAGCATGGCGGCAAGGACACGCCGTTTCGCGAGCTGCAGGGTAACCTGACCTTCCGCAACGGCGTGGCCAGCAACCCGGACCTCAAGGCCAGCATTCCCGGCCTGACCGTCAAGGCCGACGGCGACATCGACCTGCGCGTGCTGGGCATGGACTACCGCGTCGGCGTGACCATCGAAGGCGACAAGAGCGACATGCCCGACCCGGCCTGTGAAGTGAACAAGCGCTATGTCGGCATCGAATGGCCGCTGCGCTGCCGCGGCCCTCTGGAACTGGGCGCCAAGGCCTGCCGCCTGGACAAGGACGGCATCGGCAAGATCGCCGCACGGTTGGCCGGGGACCGGCTGAACCAGAAACTTGAAGAGAAGCTCGGCGACAAGGTCAGTCCCGAACTCAAAGACGCACTCAAAGGGCTGTTCAAGAAGTGACCCCACAAAGCTTCAATTCGGCCGTGCTCGACTGGTTCGACAGCCACGGCCGCCATGACCTGCCCTGGCAGCAGAACATCACGCCCTACCGGGTGTGGGTCTCGGAGATCATGCTGCAGCAGACGCAGGTCAGCACCGTGATGGGCTACTACGACCGCTTCATGGCGGCGCTGCCGACGGTGGCTGACCTCGCCAACGCGCCGGAAGACGAAGTGCTGCACCTATGGACGGGCCTGGGCTACTACACTCGCGCCCGCAACCTGCACAAGACCGCGAAGACAGTGATGGAGCAGCACGGCGGAGAATTCCCTCGCGACGTCGAACAGCTCGCCGAGCTGCCCGGCATCGGCCGCTCTACCGCCGGCGCCATCGCCAGCATCTCCATGGGCCTGCGCGCGCCAATCCTCGACGGCAACGTCAAACGTGTGCTCGCTCGCTACATCGCCTGCGACGGCTATCCGGGCGAGCCCAGGGTGGCAAAGCAGTTGTGGGAGGTCGCCGAGCGCTTTACGCCGCACGAACGGGTCAACCACTACACCCAGGCGATGATGGACCTGGGCGCCACGCTCTGCACCCGCAGCAAGCCGAGCTGCCTGCTCTGCCCGCTGCGCGAGGGCTGTCGCGCGCACTTCCTCGGCCGCGAGACCGATTTCCCGGTCTCCAAGCCGCGCAAGGCGCTGCCGCAGAAACGCACGCTGATGCCGATCCTGGCGAACCGCGAGGGCGACATCCTGCTCTATCGCCGTCCGTCGACCGGCCTCTGGGGCGGCCTGTGGAGCTTCCCCGAACTGGACGACCTGGCCGCCCTCGACCCGCTGGCCCAGCGCCACGCGCTGCGCCTGGGCGAGCGTCGCGAGTTGCCCGGCCTGACCCACACCTTCAGCCACTTCCAACTGGCCATCGAGCCCTGGCTGGTGCGCGTCGAGGACGCAGCCCCCGCCGTGGCCGAGGCCGACTGGCTCTGGTATAACCTCGCCACCCCGCCGCGGCTCGGCCTTGCCGCCCCGGTGAAGAAGCTGCTCAAACGAGCCGCCGACGTGTTGAATGCAGGAGAAATGTCATGACCCGACTGGTGATGTGCCGCAAATACAAAGAAGAGCTGCCCGGCCTCGATCGCGCACCCTATCCCGGAGCCAAGGGCCAGGACATCTACGAGCACGTCTCGAAGAAAGCCTGGGACGAATGGCAGAAGCACCAGACCATGCTGATCAACGAGCGTCGCCTGAACATGATGAATGCCGAGGATCGCAAGTTCCTCACCGCCGAGATGGACAAGTTCCTGTCCGGCGAGGAATACGCGCAGGCCGAGGGCTACGTCCCGCCCAGCGCGTAAGCTTCGGTATTATTTGAAAAATTTTTTCGCGGCACGCTTGACACCCCTTCCGAAAACCCTTTTAATGCGCGCCACGTTGCCCAGGTAGCTCAGTTGGTAGAGCAGGGGATTGAAAATCCCCGTGTCGGCGGTTCGATTCCGTCCCTGGGCACCAAAATACCGAAACCCCTGATTTCAAAAGAAGTCAGGGGTTTCTTTTTTGGCTCGACAAAAGCCCACCTAGCACAACTGGACGGAAGATTGTCGCCACACCGCAGCCGGTGCCGGTGCCGGTGCCGGTGCCGAAACTCAATCTATTCCCCAGCACCAACACAACCCAGAGACTCCATCGCAAAGCCCCCCCCCCCTGCTGGCGACTACTGACACACACATGGCAATAGTCCCCATACTATGCAGCACGCAGGAAATTCGCCTGCTTACACCCCACCACGAAAGGCACCCACCGAGCCTCGCCCTACGGGGCAACAACCTGCCCTGCAAAGTCAATCGCCCCTGCAGTCCGTGACAGCCGCCCACCAGCGAGAACGCCCGTCCCGAGCGCCTCTCGCCGCCGAATGACGTTATAAGTTCTGGCACCAGACGAGCGCCGGACAGAGCGAACCCGTCGTCATAGGCCTATACCTCATCGGGAGCGCCAACCGGAGAAGGAACCCCTAAAAACGGAACGCGTGGGAGAGAGCTGTTCCGGCGACGCTCATCAGACACCCCATGTGGACGCCGAAACAAGCGACTCACCTGCCATACACTCCCCGACCACCTATGAGCCAAGGGAATATCGAAGATAGCCATGCAGCCAAGTAGGGGAAATGACGAATAAATGACACCCGCCACGAATGTCTTCCGAGTTCAGCTTTAACACCCTATAATTCTCAGGATTGGGCGTAGGTGCTTGATTTAAACCGTCCAGACTAAGTCAAGGGAGTTTGATATGTCATTTTTCCCCTGCTTCCTCTCCGTCGTTTTTGTGGTCAGGAATCAGTCAAACGAGCTGGATAAGATCCTCAAAGATGCGGAAGCGGTGATTGCTTCGATTGTTAGTTGCTACGAACTAATAGTCGTGGATAACGCATCTGAAGATGACAGCATTTCCAAGCTCAAACAATTGACCGGTGAAAATGGTCTGGCCAATATCCAGGTCTATGCGCTGACCAAGGAAGTCGACTCCGACACTGCTTCCTGGGTGGGCCTAGAGAATGCCCTAGGTGACTTCGTCGCGGTAATTGACCCGTTGGCCGACGACATTGGCTTTATTCCTAAAATGCTCAATCTCGCAGTTGGCGGGGCCGATGTCGTTTTTGCCAACAACGAATGCAAACCTGCTCAGAGCTTTGCCTACAAGAGCGCCTGCATCGCTTTCCACGGGCTCTACAACGCATTTAGTGGAGTGCACTTGGCCAAGGACGCACCCCAGTACCGTATGCTGAGCAAACGCGTGATCAACTTCATCCTGCAGCATCCGCAGCCCGCGGTACGCTATCGGCACCTGCCTGCGACAGGGGGATTTTCTCGCGCTCATCTGACCTACAGTACGCAACCTAAGGCGGCCCGCCCTAAACGCCTTGGCGAGAGTATTGACAGGGGTGTGCGCCTGCTAGTTTCCACCACACGGACACCAATGCGCCTGGTTACCTACCTGTCAATGTTCGGTGCAGTAGCGAACTTGCTCTACAGCATCTATGTGGTGGCCATCGGCATCTTCAAGTCGGATGTCGCGCCAGGCTGGATCAGCGTCTCGCTTCAACAATCCGGCATGTTCTTCCTAATATCCTTAGTCTTGCTTGTACTTGGCGAATATATCCTGCACATGGCCAGCATCTCCAACGAAGGGCCTTCATACCATGTCGCGCAAGAATTCACCAGCGCGCGAATGACCCGGCTAGAGAAGCTGAACATCGAAGAAGCCATCAAATCGCTGCCGACTGATGGAACACCCCGCGAGCGACTATCGTGACTCGCAGACTGGGCTCTCCTCAAGACGCCGTCGTTATTGGCGGCGGTTTCTATGGGGCTGTCATTGCCATATATCTGGCAAAACAGCGAGGACTGAGAAACGTATTACTGATAGAACGTGAATCGGACCTTATGCGGCGAGCGTCGTATAATAACCAGGCGAGAGTTCATAACGGCTATCACTACCCGAGAAGTTTCACCACCGCGTACCGGAGCCGTGTGAACTTCCCGAATTTTATCCGGGACTGGCCTGGCGCCATTTATCAGGATTTCACCAAGCTTTACGCCATTGCTCGGCGTAACTCAAAAGTCACTGCACGGCAGTTCGAACGCTTCTGTCGGGACATTGGCGCAGATATCCAGCCGATTGACGCACAGCTTCGTCAGCTCTTTGAGCCCAGGCTCATCGAGGATGTATTCCAGGTTCAGGAGTGCGCCTTTGACTCTACCAAACTGGCTGAATGGGCTCGAAATGAACTGACTGACGCCGGAGTGCAGGTATGCACCAACACCCTTGCATTGGCCGTCACACGATCGCAGAAGTCCGGTCTGACGATTTGTACCGAAGACGCCAGAGGGCATCAGGCCTCAACCCGCTGCCGCTACCTGTTCAATTGCACCTATAGTGGGCTGAACCATCTAAAAGGTGAGTTTCCTGGCGTTCGAGCCGAACTCAAACAGGAAATTACCGAAATGGCGCTGATGACAATGCCTTACCCGCTGCGAGACATTGGAGTCACCGTTATGGATGGTCCCTACTTCTCGATAATGCCCTTCCCAGCACGCGGCCTACACACCCTTTCCCACGTTCGCTACACGCCGCATGTCCACTGGAATGACCAGCCGGAGTTAGATCCCTACGCGAAGTTGCAAGAGTATCATCGAGCTACTCGCGTCGACCACATGGTTCGAGATGTGGCGCGCTACATTCCAGCAACTCTAGGCGCCACCTACGAAGACTCACTATTCGAAGTCAAAACCGTCCTCGTGAAGAATGAAGGGGACGACGGGCGGCCGATTTTCTTTGAGCGGTATGAAGAACTGCCAGGTTGCTATTCCGTACTGGGCGGGAAGATCGACAATATTTATGATGTTCTGGAAAAACTCGATGGAGAAGCCTTCTCGTGTCGCGACAAGGCCGAAATCTGAGGTAGAGGTTAAAATGTCTAACGCACTTATCGGCTTCTCTGGCTTCGTCGGCGGAACCTTATTGAAACAAGCGGATTTTAGCTCCCTGTATCGGTCGAGCAATATTTCGGATATCCGCGACAAAGTCTTCGACATCATCGTTTGTGCCGGGGCACCTGCCCAGAAGTGGATAGCAAACCGAGAACCAGAAGCTGATCGCCAGAAGATCGAAGAGTTGATCGAGAATCTGAGGCATACCCGTTGCAAGAAGTTCGTACTAATCAGTACGGTGGACGTGTTCGCCAACCCGCAAAAGGTCGACGAGGACTCCGAAGTCATTGAGGAAGGACTGCACGCCTACGGCCTGCATCGCCGTATGCTCGAAAAATTCATCGAAGAACACTTCGAAGACTTCTTGATTGTTCGCCTACCAGGGCTGGTTGGCCCTGGATTGCGCAAGAATGTGATCTTCGACTTTCTCAACAGTAACAATGTCGAGTCGATCGATAGCCGGAGTGTTTTCCAATTCTACCCGATGGTCAACCTCTGGAGCGATATCCAGATCGCGATGGCTGGCGGTTTGAAAAAAGTGCACCTGACATCCGAACCCATCAGTGTCGCGGACGTTTCTTTCCAAGGTTTTGGCCGGACATTCGAGAACGCTCAGAGTC
Organism: Pseudomonas sp. NY15435; assembly: GCF_048068295.1. Taxonomy (NCBI): domain Bacteria; kingdom Pseudomonadati; phylum Pseudomonadota; class Gammaproteobacteria; order Pseudomonadales; family Pseudomonadaceae; genus Pseudomonas; species Pseudomonas sp. NY15435. Next base: position 271,455 of record NZ_JBLUQA010000008.1, on the reverse strand, counting down.
GACCGGCGGCTGTTTATGACATGCATACAAAGCATGCTCATCTATTCAAGGGCGAGGGCCGTTACCAGTACAACGTCCGGGAAACGGTCCTGGCGATCAGGTGCTACGCACAGTCCGAGTCGCTTTCTCCGGTAGAAAGCACTGGAGCTGTCCTGTGAGACTGGCTATTTCAAACATTGCCTGGGACGTCAGTGAGGATGAGCAGATTGCGGCACTGCTCAACCGATACTCCATCGATGCTATCGATATCGCACCAGGGAAGTACTTTCCCGTTCCAGCAGAAACAACTTTGACGGATATTCTCAAGGTCAAGCAGTGGTGGGCAACTCGCGGGATCGAAATCACCGGTATGCAAGCGCTACTGTTCGGTACCATCGGGTTGAATGTCTTTGGCTCAGAGGAGAGTCAGACCGCGCTATTGGAGCATTTGCGTGAAGTCTGCCGAATCGCGGCGGGGCTGGGAGCGACGCGCCTGGTATTCGGCTCTCCGAAGAATCGCGACCGCAGCGGCCTGAACGATCACACCGCACTCCGGATCGCCGTCGACTTCTTCAGACGCCTGGGCGAGACAGCACAGGAACATGGCGTGATCATCTGCCTGGAGCCGAATCCAGCCTGCTATGGCGCCAACTTCATGCTGAACAGCGCCGAGACACGGACGGTGGTCGAGCACGTTGCCCATCCTTCCATTCGGATGCAGCTGGACACCGGCGCAATTACGATCAATCGGGAAGACCCGCGACAGGTGATTCAAGACAGCACCTCACTGATAGGCCACATCCATGCCAGCGAGCCCGGGTTACTGCCGCTGGGTGACAGCACCGCCGCTCATGCTGAAATTGCCGAAGAACTGCGGGCTCTGCTACCGGGGCTCGTGGTGTCGGTCGAGATGGTCGCCACCAGCAATGAGGACCACGCCGCATCGATAGAGCGCGCCCTTATCGTGGCCAACCGGTACTATCGCCCAGTAGCGGAGGCCTAGTTATGAAGTGGCTGATTCTGCTGTTAGGTATTCTGTCCAATGCTTCCGCCAGTGTTCTGGTAAAACTGGCGATGATGCCCCCCAGGAAGTTCCCATCTCTGACTGAGCCAATGGCAGCGCTCGCGAACTGGCCGTTCTGGCTAGGACTGGGTCTTTATGGTGCTGCCTTTCTGCTCTATGCCGCCGCACTGGCCCGCCTGCCACTGAACATCGCACACCCGGTACTGACGGCAGGCGCCGTGGCTACCGTCGCGTTGTTTTCCATCTTGATTTTTCGCGAAACATTTCATTGGACTACGATAGCTGGAATACTACTTGTGATTATCGGCGTTGGCCTGATCACTGCGCGTGTCGCCTGATGGAAATGGAATGACCTCTAATACTATGAATGCTACCTCTCGCTCGTCCTGGAAAGTTCCATCTTATGATACGCCCGTGTGGCTAGGCCGCGAGCACACTTCCTGTGTTGTTATTCCCGTAATCAATGAAGGTGGACGCATCAGTAGTTTGCTGGAGCGAATGTCAAGACTTCGCGTAAGCAGCATCGCCGACATCATCATCGTAGATGGTGGAAGCACAGATGGCTCTCTTGGCGCGGAAAAATTGAAACGGCTTGGCGTGCGCGGACTGATCGTCAAGACCGGCCCAGGCAAGCTGAGCGCGCAATTGCGCTGCGCCTATGCCTTCGCTCTTGATCAAGGATATGAAAATATCGTCACCATCGATGGCAACGACAAGGATGACCCCGAAGCTATCCCGCAGTTTATAAACTCACTTGAGCAAGGTAGCGATTTCGTACAGGCATCTCGCTTCATCAGTGGTGGCATGGCTGTGAACACACCTAAATCCCGAGATTTTGCTATTCGATTCATTCACGCCCCGATGCTGAGTATATTCTCCGGATTTAAATGGACGGATACTACGCAGGGCTTTCGCGCTTATAGCCGGAAGATGCTCTTGGATCCGAGAATATCGCCGTTTCGCGATGAATTCATGACGTACGAACTGCTGGCCTATCTATCCTATCGCGCACCGCGACTGGGTTATAACTGCATAGAACTGCCTACCGTACGTCGCTATCCAGTTGGTGAAGTACCGACCAAGATCAGTAGCTTCAAAGGTAATCTTTCGGTCTTGATTATCCTATTCAAAAGTTGTTTCGGAGCGTATAACCCTAACAAAGAAAGAAGCACTTAAAAATCTCTTCCTGAATCAATATCCTACAGGCATTCGCGCCTCTATATAGCTATTGACGGGCGATTAGAACATGCTCGAATCGGTTCAGGATAAGTGCAAGCTACCAAGAAGTGCATACGCGACCAACCCTGAGCGCCGGCGACGGCTATGGCCTTTACCAAAGCCGAGCCCAAGCCTCCGAGCGAATGGAAGCTCGAGACAGAGACGGTTCGAATAGTTTCCAGACAGGACTCTGCCCCCATGATTCAACCGTCTGCTGGGAAGCGACGGAGCGCCTAGCTGATACAGTGACGACTAGGCCACGTAAACTTGATCGACTAAACGATGATAGAAGACTGCGATGAGCGACTCTTCCCGTGCTTCCCTCGTCGGAAGGATTGAAACCATATATGACGTGCTGGAGAAATTGAATGCTTAGCCCCTTCACGGAGAGTGTTTTTCGGCGACATCTGTTCTTATGTACGATTGCCGTGTTTTTTTTCTTTGTCTTCAACCCACAAGGACTCAGCTTTGACTATGGTTCCGGAAGCGGGCGATATGAAGACAGAGTCGACTCCTTCTCCGAGTACATTGTAAGAAACACCATCAAAAGAAATATATTAAAGAAAGACGACTCCAGCCTTGCCCCAATCATAACCAAGGGCTACCAAGAAGATAACTACGAATACAGCCCGGATGATTACAAGACATACGTCTCAAACCTGGCAATCCAAACCATCCCAGCGACCATTATAGCCAAGATGGCCAAACTGGATACCGAAGAAAAACTTGACCATTTCTTTATACTCCTACGCTTGGCGAATGCACTTCTTCTCTCGATATTCATCGTTGGTATATTTTTATGCTTCTGCAGCCTCCAGAAGGTCAATCTGGCATGCCTAATACCACTATTGGCAGGCTGCAGCTCCGGCTTAATATATTTCTCACAGAACCTCTACTTTTCTTCATTCCTGATTGTACTTCCCGCATTTCTTATATCCATGCAACTTCGTCACCACCAGGAATTCAACAAGACGTTAGTTTTTATTTTTGGAATTCTTTACTTCCTGCGAGGCTTCGAATTCTCCACGATCTTTGCCTTGCTAACAGCTTTCTCGGCCGCGCTTTTCGCACAGGGAAATCTTTCCGACAAATTGAAAATGGCTGCACTTGCTTTTGCCCTGATACTCCTGGCGTTCGCGAGCGCCTTACTACTTCATATATTATTTCTCTCTTTGAACAATGGCTCATCTCCAGGCGACATAATCCAGACGTTTTACGAAAACGTTCAGCGTCGAACTCAAAGCATTAAGGGTGTTCCGTTCCCATTTAGCGCAAACTTCATAGAGGCCATGGCTGGAAGATGGCGACTCCCTGCTTTTTCAGTGTTCGCCAATAGCTTCTCATTGAGCCAGATAGATGTCATAGTCGCAATGTTGTTCGGGCTTTTAATGCGCACCGGAAGAGCCACAGATAACGAGAAAATCATATATTTCTACGGATTCTTCGGATATGCATCATGGTATATCTTTGCCTACCAGCATATTATGTGGCACAACATGTATGACTGGTATATTTTTGCGTTAACCATGGGATTATCATTCGGTCTTCTGGTGATTCTATATGGATCGTTGACCGTAGAGCACTTTCAAAGATTACGCTCTATCAGACAGCGGCAATGACTAGTGCACCTGTTGTCATCCTGACACCGGGAAACACTTTCTCGAGGATGCCATCTCTATCCATCACGCGCGCCCTAGCCTAGCCTGAAGCGCACGACGCTTCATCCAAAACGATGAGTGTCATCCTCGGAAGCGATGCAGTCAGCACTAGCACGCCTTGCTGATGATCTGGAGCCGCTCTGACAGCCCCTGAAATCGCGAGATTTCAGGGGCTTTTTCGTTTCCGCCCGCGCAAGTCAGCACAAGTCACTCCCCCGCCCCGGGCCGCTCGCACGATTCGTGTCGAATGTTTGCCGAACTACAGTGTCTACTGGCACATAGCACATCGATCTTTCAGAATCATGACCATCCGGACGATTCTCTCAGTTCAGTGAGATACCCTCCGGGATTCGATGTTTCGTAGCGGAGTCACTGTGCGCAAACTCATAAGCTGGTGGAATTCCCGGGGCAACCTGGTTTCCCTGTCTGCCCTCTTCCTGCTGGTGCCGGTAATCGGCCGCTATAGCCTTGGCTGGGGATCCCCGCTGGGCTACCTGTCGGACCTCGCGCTCGGCACGCTGCTGGTCGTTGCGTTGCACAACCGACGGCTGTTCATCGCCATCCCGGTGATGCTGGTCTGGGCGCTGTCGGTGATCGGCACCGCCGAGCTGGTCAGCGCCGTGGGCCGCATGCCCGCGCCGGAAGACCTGCACTTCCTCGCCGACCCGACCTTCGTCGCCAACTCTACCGAGGGCGGCGGTCTCAACCACCTGCACCTGGCGATCCTGATCGGTGCCGGCATCCTGCTTTGCGCCCTGCTCTGGCGCCGCCGCGAGAAGGCACTGCCGCGCTATGCCTATGCCGTGCCCGCCGCGCTGCTGGCCGCCCACGCCGGCGTGCAGTACTTCCAGCCCAGCGACGCGGAGATGTGGAAGCAGTTCAACCTGCCGCACCAGCTCGTCTCCCGCGCCGTCACCAGCGGCGAGATGGCCTACCAGGACTGGCGCGACCGCGACCTGCCGGAAGTCCGCCCGGACGTCACCGGCCTGACCCAGCACGACCTCAACGGCACCCCGCTGCTGGCCGGCCGCGGCCAGGCGAAGAACGTCCTGATCATCGCCATGGAAGGTATCCCCGGCGCCTACGTCGCCACCAACCGCGCTGCGCTGAGCAGCAGCTACGAAGAATCGATGATGCCGCGCCTGAGCACCTGGGCCGAGCGCGCCATGACCACGCCGGACTACGTGGTGCACAGCCACCAGACCATTCGCGGCCTCTACGCCATGCTCTGCGGCGACTACAGCAAGCTGGACAACGGCACGCCCAAGGGCGTCGAACTGTTGGGCAACCCGACCCGCGCTGCGGAATGCCTGCCGGCGCAGATGCACCAGGCCGGCTTCAGCACCCACTTCCTGCAAGGCGCCGGGCTGCGCTTCATGGCCAAGGACAAGGTCATGCCGGCCATGGGCTTCGACAAGACCCTGGGCCGCGACTGGTTCAAGAAGAAGCCCTACCTGGAGTTCGCCTGGGGCATGGATGACAAGGCCTTCTTCGAAGGCGCGCTGGACTACGTCGGCCAACTGCGCCAGAAGAAGCAGCCGTGGATGCTCACCCTGCTCACCGTTGGCACCCACCAGCCGTATTCGGCAACGCCGGAATACCTGGCCAAGTACCCGACACCGCGCCAGGCGGCGGTCGCCTACCTGGACGACGCCGTCGATGCCTTCCTCAAGGGCCTGGAAGAAAAAGGCGTGCTCAAGGACACCCTGGTGATCGTCACCTCCGATGAGTCCCACGGCATCGATAACGTGCGTCTTGCCTCGGCCTGGGGCCTGAACCTGATCCTTGCACCGGAACAGGCCGCGCTGCCGCCGGTCAAGGCCGGCGTCTACGGCCATGTCGACCTGGAGTCCTCGGTGCTCGACTACTTCGCCATCAAGGCCCCGCAGGATATCGCCGGCCGCTCGCTGTTCCGCGAATACAGCGCAGGCCGCGAGATGGTTTCGTTCACCAACGGCATGCAGCGTTATCACGACGGCAAGGGCAACTTCACCGAGTGCGACTTCCAGCAGGTCTGCCGGCGCTACCAGAGTGACGGCTTCATCGCCGACAGCGCCAAGTTCGTCGGGCGCTACAGTGGCCGCGATGCTCGCCTGATGACCGCCCGCGCGGACATCCTCGACCAGTCGGTGACCAAGGCGCAGTCGGCCCGCGAATACCAGTTCGCGACCAAGGAACGCATCCGCCTGAAGCCGCAGATCGACAACGAGTACACCGACAACCTGATCGGCGCGCAGTACCTGGAGTTTCCGGCCAACACCCATACAACGGTGCGCCTGAAGATCCGTGCGATCCAAATGGACGCCAATGGGGCGAAAGTGACGCTCAAGACGCGCTCCTTCGAAAAGCCGGTGCCCATCGAGATGCCGGAATTCCCGCTGGTCAAACGCAACCAGCCGCTGGAAGTGACCTTCGGCTTCGACAACGAGGAAGCGCGCAAGGCGTTCTCTTTCCACCTGCTCGCCGAAGGCAAGGGCATCATCGAGATCACCGATTTCCACGTGCTGACCCAGCCGCGCAAATCCTCAATCAATGCGACCGAGGCTGGCGGCACGGGCCTGGCGGACGCCAAGCCGCTGCCGATCCCGCGCCTGTCCGGGCATCCGAACCTGATGGCCAGCCAGCCGCCCGAGTCCCAGGACGACATCACACCCGCCGAAGCGATCGAAGACCCCAGCCCGCAGCTACGGCAGATGATGCAGTAACCCAAACCGGCGGCCCCAGAGGCCGCCGGACTTTTACTGGCCGGTCTAAACTGGCACTATCCCGCCCCCGCACCATCAGCCGACGCCCCGATGCGGCGCGGCTAGTTCAGCCCAGGCGACAACGCCGAGCGGCAATGCGACAACTTGCCACTACAGCCGACGACCGCGGCCGATGGGCGCTTGGCGCACTCCGGAGTGCGTGTTAGGTTGCCCTCGCCAGGATGGCCCCGATTCTGCAGTGACCTGCTGCGAAAGCGTCCGAATAACAATAGAGGAGCCCCCTATGGCCACGGCCATACCCGCACTGGAAATCCGTAACCTGCACAAGCGTTACGGTGACCTGGAAGTGCTCAAAGGCATTTCCCTGACCGCCCGCGACGGCGATGTGATTTCCATTCTCGGCTCCTCCGGTTCCGGTAAATCCACGTTCCTGCGCTGCATCAACCTGCTGGAGAACCCGCACCAGGGCCAGATCCTGGTCGCCGGTGAAGAGCTCAAGCTGAAGAAAACCAAGGACGGCTCGCTGGTCGCCTCGGATAACAAGCAGATCAACCGTCTGCGCAGCGAACTGGGCTTCGTCTTCCAGAACTTCAATCTCTGGCCGCACATGAGCATCCTCGACAACATCATCGAGGCGCCGCGCCGTGTGCTGGGCAAGACCCGCGCTGAAGCCACCGAGATCGCCGAGGCCCTGCTGGCCAAGGTCGGCATCTCCGACAAGCGCCACAGCTTCCCCGCGCAGCTTTCCGGTGGTCAGCAGCAACGCGCCGCCATCGCCCGCACCCTGGCGATGCAGCCCAAGGTCATCCTCTTCGACGAGCCGACTTCGGCACTGGACCCGGAAATGGTCCAGGAAGTGCTTAACGTTATCCGCGCGCTCGCCGATGAGGGTCGCACCATGCTGCTGGTGACCCATGAAATGAACTTTGCCCGCCAGGTATCCAGCGAGGTGGTGTTCCTCCACCAGGGCCTGGTAGAAGAACAGGGACCGCCGCAGCAGGTATTTGACAACCCGCAATCGGCACGCTGTAAACAATTCATGTCCAGCCACCGCTAACGGAGCATCACTGCATGAACAACTATAAGAAGATCGTTCTGGCTATCGCGGCCACCTTTGCACTGGGGAGCCAGGCCATCGCCGCAGACAAACTGCGCATCGGTACCGAAGGCGCCTACCCGCCCTTCAACGGCATCGACGCCAGCGGCCAGGTCGTCGGTTTCGATATCGAGATCGGCAAGGCGCTGTGCGCCAAGATGAAGACCGAGTGCGACGTCGTTACCTCCGACTGGGACGGCATCATCCCGGCCCTGAACGCCAAGAAGTTCGACTTCATCGTCGCGTCCATGTCGATCACCGACGAACGCAAGCAGGCAGTCGACTTCACCAACCCCTACTACACCAACAAGCTGCAGTTCGTGGCGCCCAAGTCGACCGACTTCAAGACCGACAAGGGCTACCTGAAAGGCAAGGTGATCGGTGCCCAGCGTGCGACCATCGCCGGTACCTGGCTCGAGGACAACATGTCCGACACCGTCACCATCAAGCTGTACGACACCCAGGAAAACGCCTACCTCGACCTGTCCTCGGGCCGCCTCGATGGCGTACTGGCCGACAAGTTCGTGCAGTACGACTGGCTGAAGAGCGACGCCGGCAAGGACTTCGAATTCAAGGGCGAGCCGGTATTCGACAACGACAAGATCGGCATCGCCGTGCGCAAGGGCGACCCGCTGCGTGACAAGCTGAACGCCGCTCTGAAGGAAATCGTCGACGACGGTACCTACAAGAAGATCAACGACAAGTACTTCCCCTTCAGCATCTACTGATGCACGTGCCGCGCCGCCCCTCGCCGGGCGGCGCGCGCCTTCAGGCGTGACTCCCCATGATTTTCGACCTGCACGGCTTTGGCGATCAGTTGATCGCCGGCACCTGGATGACGCTCAAGCTTTCGCTCGCCGCAGTCTGCGTGGGACTGATACTCGGCCTGCTCGGCGCCGTCGCCAAGACCTCGAAGAACAGCTTCCTGCGCATGCTCGGCGGGTTCTACACCACCGTGGTGCGCGGCGTACCCGAGACGCTCTGGGTACTGATGATCTACTTCGGCACCGTGGCCGGGCTGAACGCCATCGGTGACCTGTTCGGCTATCCCGAATTCGCCCTCTCGCCCTTCGCCGCCGGCACCTGCGCGCTGGGCCTGTGCTTTGGCGCCTATGCCACTGAAGTCTTCCGTGGCGCGCTGCTGGCGATCCCCAAGGGTCACCGCGAGGCCGGTCAGGCGCTGGGCCTCTCCGCCCCGCGCATCTTCTGGCGCATCGTCCTGCCGCAGGTGTGGCGCGTGGCGCTGCCGGGCCTGGGCAACCTCTATCTGATTCTTCTGAAGGACACCGCGCTGGTTTCACTCATCACCCTCGATGAAATCATGCGCAAGGCTCAGGTCGCCTCGAACGCGACCAAGGAACCCTTCACCTTCTACATGACCGCGGCCTTCATCTACCTGGGCCTGACCGTCTTCATCATGGCCGCCCTGCACGTCCTTGAGCGTCGCGCCGGCCGCGGCTTCGTGAGGAACGAGCTATGACCGATCTCGAGCTGATCCTCAAATGGATGCCGAAGATGCTCCAGGGCGCCACCCTGACCCTGGAGCTGCTGGCCATCGCCGTCGTCGCCGGCTTGTGCCTGGCCGTACCATTGGGTATCGCCCGCGCCTCGCGGCACTGGTATGTGCGCGCAGTGCCCTACGCCTACATATTCTTCTTCCGTGGCACGCCGCTGCTGCTGCAGCTGTTCATCGTCTACTACGGTTTTGCCCAGTTCGAGAGTGTGCGCAAGGGGCCGCTCTGGCCGTACCTGCGCGATCCCTACTGGTGCGCGCTGCTGACCATGACGCTGCACACCGCGGCCTACATTGCCGAGATCCTGCGCGGCGCGATCCACGCCATCCCGGTGGGTGAAGTGGAGGCGGCCCGCGCGCTGGGCATGTCCCGCCGCCAGGCACTGTTCCACATCATCCTGCCGCGCGCTGCGCGCATCGCCATGCCGGCCTACAGCAACGAAGTGATCCTCATGCTCAAGGCCAGCGCGGTGGTCTACACCGTGACCCTGTTCGACATCATGGGCATGACCCGCACCATCATCGCGCGCACCTACGAGGCCATGCTGTTCTTCTGCCTCGCCGGGGTGTTCTACCTGGTCATCACCCTGTTGCTGACCCGCATCTTCCGGCTGCTGGAACACTGGCTGAAGGTGGACTCCATGCAAGGCCGCTGACCGGCGCGCCGCTTGCCCACGGGGCCGCTATAATGCGCGCCCCGTGGCTTTCTCCCGCTTCGCATCGTGCTCCCGAACGACACTCCCCTGACCGGCTCCGATCTGCTCCAGCGCTTCCAGGCACTGGACGGCTTTCTACTGGAACATCAGGCGCTATGGCGGCCGAAGCCCTTCACGGCGCTGGAGCTGCCCTGGGAGCGCGACCACCCTGAACTGGCCACTTGGCTACGCAGCCGAAGCCTCGAAGACGCCGAAGCGGTGCACAACACGCCCGAGCAACTCGGTGCCCCTGCGCCGTTCCCCGCACTCGCCTCCACGGCCGCACGACTGGCAGCCGTCGGCGAACTCCCGGCAAGACCTCTGGGCAAACTGCCGAACCTGCTGACCGTCGATGTTCCCGGCCGCAAGTGGCAGCAGATCGAAGCCTTTGCCAGCCGCCTGGAGTTCGCAGAAGCGCCGCTACAGTGGCTCGACTGGTGTGCCGGCAAGGGTCATCTCGGCCGCCTGCTGGCCCGCGATGGCAAGCCACTGCTGAGCCTGGAGTTCGACAACACCCTGGTGGAGGAAGGTCAACGCCTGAGCGACCGACTTCAACTTCGCGCCCAACATCGCCAGCAGGACGTACTTGCGCCGGACGTCCGCGAGCATTTGCAGGCCGGCTACACCGCCCTCGCCCTGCACGCCTGCGGCGATCTGCATGTGCGCCTGCTGCAGCTCGCCAGCGCCCATGGCTGTCGCCAACTGGCAGTGGCGCCCTGCTGCTATAACCGTATCGATAGCAAGCACTACCAGCCGCTTTCGCACGCCGCGCAAAGTTCCGCCCTGGTGCTCTCCCGGGACGACCTGCGCCTGCCATTGGCAGAAACCGTGACCGCCGGTGCGCGGGTGCGGCGCCAGCGCGACGGCTCGATGGCGCGGCGGTTGGCGTTCGATCTGCTGCAACGGCAGATCCGTGGCAGTTCCGACTACCTGCCCACCCCCTCCGTATCGCCGACCTGGCTGGACAAGCCCTTTGCCGACTATTGCCGCGCCCTCGCCGCACTCAAAGGGCTAAACCTGCCCGCCGAGATGGACTGGCAGGCACTGGAAGTACAGGGTTGGCAGCGCCTGGCGCAAGTCCGCAACCTGGAACTGGTGCGCGGGCTGTTCCGCCGCCCCATGGAGCTCTGGTTGCTGCTGGACCGCGCGTTATTCCTTGAGGAGCAGGGCTATCGCACCACCCTGGGCGCCTTCTGCGCCCCCCGAATGACCCCGAGAAACCTGCTGTTACTGGCCGAACGCACCTGAGACGGGCGTTCCAGAGATTCACCCACAGGACCTGTGGATAACTCTGTTCGTAACCCTGGAAAAACACCCCCTTCCATACCGCCCAGACCGCCTCGCGGCGATCTGGTCATTTTCTGTACATATAAATTTAATCCTTTAAAAACAGAAACTTACGCAAATAAGTGATTGCTATCACATCTTATATGCGATTTGCGCCCTAAAGCTTCGGCCGTTGTGCATAAAGCACCGCCAAGGTCGTAGGAAATCAGCCATACCTGTTGTTATTCCCGATCCAATGGCGCTTCGTCGAACGGATTGTTGCGCAATCGCGACAATCGAACCTTGTCAATCGCTGCCTAGGCAGTATCATTTCGAAACATTTCACTGCCTAAGCAGCTATCTGTTTTGACATGAATCACTACGACGTCGCGGATTTTCCATTCAAAGGCTCCATCGGCCAGTTGCTGGGCGCCACCGCCATCCTCAAGGATCGCCTACTGGACAAGCACCTGGCGCACCTGGACATCACTGCCGCGCAGTTCAAGGTGCTGTTCTTCATCGGTAACGACCGCGCCAACACCCCGGCCGAGCTGTGCCGTGAACTGTCCATCGACAGCGGCTCCATGACGCGCATGCTCGACCGCCTCGCGCGCAAGGATCTGCTGGTCCGCGAACCCTGCCAGAACGACCGCCGCAGTGTGCGTCTGAGCCTCAGTAGCGCCGGGCAGGCGGTAAACGACGAAGCACCACGCATCGCCGCTGCCGCCATGAACGAGCTGGTCGGCGGCCTCTCCCGCGACGAACTGCAGACCCTCACCGGCCTGCTCGACAAGATCCTGCGCGCCCACGGCGCCGCCGCCCATTGCGCGGCGCAGGAGAAATGAAGATGAACCACCTGCGCCTCGCCCTGCTGCCGGCCGCCGTGTTCGCCGCTCTGCTGGGCGTGTCCGGTTGCGTCAGCTACTCCGGGCTCACCACCAGCGGCAAGGCCGTCGATCCCGCCGCCCTGAAGGCCGGCGTCAGCCTTGACGGCGCGCCCCTGTCGCCCGCCGCCTGGCCCAGCGAGCACTGGTGGAGCAGCCTGGGCGACCCGCAACTGGACAGCCTGATCAGCGAAGCCCTGCAAGGCACGCCTGACCTGGAAATCGCCAGCGCCCGCGCACGCCAGGCCACCGCCGCCGCCCAAGCGCAGGACGCCGAGCGCATGCCCAGCGTGAAAGGCACCGCCAGCTACGCCGGCATCCGCGCACCGGAAAGCGTCCTGCCGGCACCGACGGGCGGCCGCTATTCGGCGGTGAAATACCTGTCGATGAGTTTCAGCTACGACCTCGACCTCTGGGGCGGCCAGCGCGACGCCTGGGAAGCCGCCCTCGGCCAGGCCAACGCTGCTGAAGTCGACCGCCAGGCTGCATCGATCACGCTCTCCACCAACGTCGCCCGCGCCTACAGCGAACTGGCCCACGCCTTTGTCGCCCGTGACCTGGCACGCGACGAACTGGACCGCTCGCAGCATCTCTTCCAGCTCAGCCAGAAGCGAATGGACGCCGGCCTGGACAGCAAGGTTCAGCTGCAACAAACGCAAACCCAGGTCGCCAGCGCCAAGCAGCAATTGGCGGCGGCGGAACAGGACATCGCCAGCGACCGCATCGCCCTCGCCGTTCTGCTCGGCCAGGGCCCGGACCGGGGCCAGGAGCTGCAACGCCCGCAGGTGCTCAAGCCGGGCGCGCTGGGCCTGCCGTCAAACCTGCCGGCCGAACTGCTGGGCCGTCGCCCGGACATCGTCGCCGCGCGCTGGCGAGTCGAGGCGGCGTCGAAAAGCATCGATTCAGCGAAGACCGAGTTCTATCCCAACGTGAACCTGGGTGCGATGGTCGGCTTGGCTGCGATGCACACCAGCGACGTGCTGAAGGCGCCGAGCCGATTCTTCCAGGTCGCCCCGGCGATCTCCCTGCCGATCTTCGACGGCGGCCGCCTGCGTGCCAACCTTGCGGGCAAGGATGCCGACTACGACCTGGCCGTCGCCCAGTACAACAAGACCCTGGTCAACGCCCTCGGCGAGGTCACCGACGACCTTGGCAAGCTCCGCTCGCTGGAGCAGCAGATCGACGACCAGCGCGATGCCCGTGACATCGCCAAATCCAACTTCGACCTGGCCATGCGCCGCTACGGCGAAGGCGTCGGCAACTACCTCGACGCCCTCAGCGTGCAGCAACAACTGCTCATCGCCGAGCGCCAACTGGCCAGCCTGGACGCCCAGCGCATAGACCTCTCGGTGCAACTGATCCAGGCCCTGGGCGGTGGCTACCAGCCCGACACCACATCCACTCCCGCCCCGCTCGCCCAGGCGAACGCGGCCGCCGCGCACTGAACGAGGCACCCGACATGAGCACCGCTACGCAAGAAACCCCCACCAGCAATCCCAAGCGCAAGCGCTGGCTGCTGATCCTGCTCGCCGTCGTCATCCTGGCCGGCCTCGCCAGCGTCGCCTGGGAAATCCTCTACGGCCGCTGGCACGAGGACACCGACGATGCCTACGTGAACGGCAACGTCGTGCAGATCACCCCGCAGATCACCGGCACCGTGGTCAGCATCGGCGCCGATGACGGCGACCTGGTGCACAAGGGCCAGGTGCTGGTGAAGTTCGACCCCAGCGACGCCGACATCGCTTTGCAGCAAGCCGAAGCCAATCTCGCGCGCACCGTGCGCCAGGTGCGCGGGCTGTTCAGCAACGTCGATGGCTACAAGGCCGACGTGGCCGCGAAGAAAGTCGCTCTGACCAAGGCCGAAGCCGACTTCAAGCGCCGCCAGAACCTCGCCAATGACGGCGCCATCTCCCAGGAGGAACTGGCCCACGCCCGCGACGCCCTGGACACCGCACGCAGCTCGCTGACCACCTCCGAGCAGCAACTGGACACCAACCGCGCGCTGGTCGACGACACCGTGATCGCCTCGCACCCGGACGTCAAAGCCGCCGCCGCCAAGCTGCGCCAGTCCTACCTGGACGATGCCCGCGCAGTGATCATCGCGCCGGTCACCGGCTACGTCGCCAAGCGCACCGTACAGGTTGGCCAGCGCGTGCAGCCGGGTGCCGCGCTGATGGCGGTGATCCCGCTGGACCAGGTGTGGATCGACGCCAACTTCAAGGAAACCCAGCTCAAACACATGCGCATCGGCCAGCCAGTGGAAATCCGCTCCGACCTCTACGGCAGTGAAGTGAAGTACTCCGGCACCGTCGACAGCCTCGGCGTCGGCACCGGCAGCGCTTTCTCCCTGTTGCCGGCGCAGAACGCCACCGGCAACTGGATCAAGATCGTCCAGCGCGTGCCCGTGCGCATTCGCATCAACGCCGAGGAGCTGGCAAAGAATCCGCTGCGCATCGGCCTGTCGATGGACGTCAACGTCAGCCTGCACGACCAGAGCGGCCCTGCGCTCGCCCAGCAGCCCCCGCACGAGGCGGTGTTCTCCACTGACGTGTACCAGGAGCAACTGGCCTCGGCCGACCAACTGATCGAGAAGCTGATCCAGGCCAACCTGGCCGACGCCAGCCACCGCACTGCGCAGCGCTGATCCGACCGCCGTCATGAGCCAGCCCAACAGCAGCAGTTTCAGCCCACCCAGCCTGGTCATGGCCACCATCGGCCTGTCGCTGGCGACCTTCATGCAGGTGCTGGACACCACTATCGCCAACGTCGCCCTGCCGACCATCTCCGGCAACCTCGGGGTGAGCTCCGAGCAGGGCACCTGGGTCATCACCTCCTTCGCAGTGAGCAACGCCATCGCCCTGCCGCTGACCGGCTGGCTGAGCCGCAAGGTCGGTGAGGTGAAGCTTTTCATCGCCGCCACCCTGCTCTTCGTGATCGCCTCGTTCCTTTGCGGCGTCGCGCAGCAGATGGGCATGCTGGTGGGCTTCCGCGCCATCCAGGGCTTCGTCGCCGGCCCGCTCTACCCAATCACCCAGACCCTGCTGATCTCCATCTACCCCCCGGCGAAAAGGGGGATGGCACTGGCACTGCTGGCGATGGTGACGGTGGTCGCGCCCATTGCCGGGCCGATCCTCGGCGGCTGGATCACCGACAGCTACAGCTGGCCATGGATCTTTTTCATCAACGTGCCCATCGGCCTGTTCGCCGCCATGGTGGTCTACCAACAGCTGCGCGCGCGTCCGGTGGTGATCAAGCACGCGCCCATGGATTACATGGGCCTGGCGATGCTGGTGATCGGCGTCGGCGCCCTGCAGATCGTGCTCGACAAGGGCAACGACCTGGACTGGTTCGAATCCGGCTTCATCATCGGCGGCACGGTGATCGCCGTGATCGCCCTGGCAGTCTTCGTAATATGGGAACTGACCGACAAGCACCCAATCGTCAATCTGCGACTGTTCGTACACCGCAACTTCACCGTGGGGACACTGGCGCTGGTCGGCGGCTACGCCGGCTTCTTCGGCATGAACCTGCTCCTGCCGCAGTGGCTGCAGACCCAGATGGGCTACACCGCGACCTGGGCGGGCCTGGCGGCGGCACCCATCGGCATCCTGCCTGTGTTCCTCTCGCCGCTCGTCGGCCGCTATGCGAACAATTTCGACCTGCGCCTGCTGGCAGGACTGGCTTTCCTGGCAATGGCCGCGACCTGCTTCATGCGCGCCGACTTCACCACTGAAGTCGACTATATGCACATCGCCCTGGTGCAGATGTTCATGGGGTTGGGCGTGGCATTCTTCTTCATGCCGATCCTGAGCATTCTGCTTTCGGACCTCCCGCCCGACCAGATCGCTGACGGCTCTGGTCTTGCGACCTTCCTGCGGACCCTGGCCGGCAGCTTCGCCGCATCCCTGACCACCTGGATCTGGAACCGCCGCGCCACCATGCACCACGCCTACCTGACCGAGAACCTCAGCCAGTACGACCCGGCCACCCGCGCCACCGTCGAACAGCTTGGCGGCCCCGGCCAGCACAGCGCCGCTCTACTCGAGCGCATGGTGGAAAGCCAGGCCTACATGATCTCCACCATCGACTACTTCACCCTGCTCGGCTGGCTGTTCCTCGCCATGCTGGTGGTCATTTGCCTGGCCAAGCCTCCCTTCGGCGCCAAGCCCGGCGCGGCAACAGCCGGAGGACACTGACAAAAATTGTCGGATCAGTCTGACAAATCAGTGGTTTACACCAACGGCGGCGTGGCTATAATGGCCGCCCTCCTTGCCGGTATAGCTCAGCTGGTAGAGCAACTGACTTGTAATCAGTAGGTCCCGGGTTCGACTCCTGGTGCCGGCACCATTTCACAGCCCCCTGATCGACAGGGTGCTGTAGACCTGAATGATCAACCAGATCATCACTCGCAGTTTCGCTGCATAACTTACCTCGCTGCACGCAAGCCGCAAACCATCGCAGGGCCCGACGGCCTAAATAAATCGGTAAGCACTCGCTCAAGCACGCGCATCCCTGGCCGGCAATCCACAGGGATGGTTAGAATGGTTATTTTTGCGAGCGAGATACTCAATGATTTTTGTCACTGGCGGCGCTGGCTATATTGGTTCACATACCTGCCTTGAACTCCTGACTGCAGGCCAGGAAGTCGTTGTTTTTGACAGCTTCTGTAATAGCCATCGCGAGTCCTTGCGCCGTGTCGAAGAGTTGACCGGAAAGCCAATTATTCTGGTGGAGGGCGACATACGCGACCAACCTGCAATCGAGAATGCTCTCCGCACCTACAAATGCAGCGCAGTCATCCATTTCGCAGGCCTCAAGGCAGTCGGAGAGTCGGTCGAGCAACCGCTTGCGTACTATGACAACAACGTCATTGGCACGCACCGGTTGCTCGCCGCGATGGCCTCCTGCGGCCTGCGCCGCCTGGTCTTCAGCTCCTCAGCAACAGTGTACGGTGAACCTCAGCACCTGCCTCTCACTGAAGATCATCCACTGTCCGCAACCAACCCTTATGGCCGCAGCAAACTCATCATCGAAGAGATGCTGCACGACCTCTATCGCTCCGACCCGACTTGGCAGATCGCAATTCTTCGGTATTTCAATCCTGTCGGGGCACACTCCAGCGGGCGCATCGGTGAGGACCCTCAAGGCATCCCGAACAATCTGATGCCCTTCGTTGCTCAGGTCGCTATCGGGCGCCGAGAACAATTGATGATCTGGGGCAACGACTACCCGACCCCCGACGGCACCGGCATGCGCGACTACATTCATGTCGTCGATTTGGCACGGGGACACCTGAAAGCGCTTGAGTGCCTGGATCGGCCGCAGTGCTTCACAACCAACCTGGGCACAGGCATCGGCTACAGCGTGCTGGATGTGGTCAAGTCCTTCGAACAGGCAAGTGGCCGATCGATTCCCTACCAACTTGCCCCCCGCCGGCCCGGAGACGTCGCCTCCTGCTACTCCGACCCGTCCAAGGCCAAACAGTACCTCAACTGGGCCGCAGAGAAGGACTTGCTGACGATGTGTGTCGATGCGTGGCGATGGCAGACACAGAATCCGAACGGATACCAAACGGAGTGAGCCAACACTCCTTTGGCCTGCAATCGTAGGCCAAAGCCCGCCACACCGAAATTCTCACAGGCATACGCGTAGCCAACGAGTGAAAACCTCAAACAACCATCCGGCCTCCCCAGCCCTTCGCAAGGATGTGCCGGATGACGCGTTACAGCCCCCTCACTCAAAACCCGGACAGAGTCCGGATAAAGTGCAGGCCATCAGCCCCGGGAAGCGGCAGGCCGTCAGGAATTGCCTACCAATGGCCTGTAGCGCTTGAGCAGCGCACAAAAAGCACTCCGCTCCCTATAATCACCACGGTATTCTCTTTGCCCCCAATGCCAGGCTGTACCCTCAGCTATCCACTGGCGGCGCTGGTCGTGGCACAACGCGCCCATCATCGAGAGATTTCTGATTCTCGCATCCTCCTCGCAGCGGGATGCCTTGCCAGCCTCCAACAGAAGCGTTTCTGGCATTCAGATTTCTTGGCAAGACCGAGAACTCCACCCTGCGACCCAAGAGGTGAAACTTTTTACCGTGAACCGAATCTAAGGCACATTTTTCGAACGCACGGGGACGGACGCGCCTTCCTGAACCCGGCTAAGTGAAAAGCCCTTGATTAGAGACGATTTACTCACTGAGCAAGAAACATAACAATGTCCACCTCTTTTCCGGCGCCCCCAGATCCGCGCCCACGATTTCTTTCCGACAATGGATGGAAGCCAAGCATCCATCGAAGGCGCCTGCCGGAGATTTTGAATTGACGCCCCTCTCTCCCGCTTCCCTGGAAAAGGAGCCAAGCTCAACAACGCATCCGGCACAGGTAGCCATTCTCCTGTCCACATACAATGGTGCCGGATTCCTTGCAGAGCAGCTGGACTCACTCATCGCTCAGACTCATCCGCACTGGAGAATCTACGCATCGGACGACGGCTCTACCGACGCGACACTCGAGATTCTCTATCGCTACCAAGCTCAGCTAGGTACAGACCGGATCATCGTCCACAAAGGCCCTCAGCGCGGATTCGCGGCAAATTTCCTGAGCCTGCTGCACCGAAGCGATATACAGGCCCGCTATTTCGCTTTTTGCGATCAGGACGATCACTGGACACCGCAACGCCTGGAAACCGGCCTTGCCTGGATCAGCAAGGCAAACAGTGAGCAGCCTGCCCTGTTCTGCTCTCGTACTCGATTGGTGGACAGTCTCGGATCGCCAATCGGACTGTCGCCGCTCTTCAGGCGCCCGCCGTCTTTCGAGAACGCTTTGGTACAATGCATCGCTGGCGGCAATACCATGCTGTTCAACAGCGCAACGCGCGACCTATTGCGGCAAACAGCCGCCGACGAGCGAATCATATCGCATGATTGGTGGACCTACCTGCTGGTCACGGGATGTGGCGGCAGCGTCGCATACGAACCGCTGCCAACGGTCGATTACCGGCAGCACCATCAGAATCTCATGGGGTCCAACTCGGGCCTGCAAGAGCGTGTAGTACGCGTGAGAAAGATGCTTAACGGTACATTTCGTGACTGGATAGACGCGAATCTCGCCGCATTAGCGCCATTTCGTGACCAGCTCACCCCTGAGAACCAGACGTCTCTGAATCTCTTCGAGCGGGCTCGACACTCGGGTTTGCTGGGGCGCCTTAAATTAATCCGGCAATCCGGCGTCCACCGCCAATCTCTGGTTGGCACGCTCGGGTTGACCGCGGCAGCCATAATTCAAAGGATTTGACCTGATGACCATCCTCGTAACTGGAAGCGCCGGCTTTATCGGCGCCAACTTCGTACTCGACTGGCTGGCTGGCAATGACGAAAAGGTCATCAGCCTCGACAAGCTGACCTACGCTGGCAACCGTCAGAACCTGGCCAGCCTGGACGGCGATGAGCGCCATGTCTTTGTTCATGGCGACATCGGTGATAGCGACTTGGTCTCACGGTTGCTGGCCGAGCACCAGCCGCGCGCTGTGCTCAACTTTGCCGCAGAATCCCATGTGGACCGCTCCATCCACGGCCCCGAAGACTTCATCCAGACCAATATCGTCGGCACCTTCCGTCTGCTAGAAGCAGTACGCACTCACTGGAATGGCCTTGGTGAAGCGGAGCAGGCGGACTTCCGTCTTCTCCATGTTTCCACTGACGAGGTTTATGGCTCCCTGAGCCTGAGCGATCCGGCATTCAGCGAAACCAACAAGTATGAACCCAACAGCCCGTACTCGGCGTCCAAGGCCGCATCCGATCATCTGGTTCGCGCCTATCACCATACCTATGGGCTGCCAGTTCTGACCACCAACTGCTCCAATAACTACGGCCCTTACCATTTCCCAGAGAAGCTCATTCCCCTGGTCATTCACAACGCTCTTGCCGGCAAAGCCCTGCCGATCTACGGCGATGGCCAACAGATCCGAGACTGGTTGTATGTGAAAGACCACTGCACGGCCATTCGCCGAGTCCTGGAAGCAGGCCAAACCGGCGAGACCTACAACGTGGGCGGCTGGAATGAAAAGACCAATCTCGACGTAGTCCATACCCTCTGCGACATTCTTGATCAGGAAAAAGCCCGCACCGACGGACGGAGCTATCGCGAGCAGGTCACCTTCGTCAAGGATCGCCCCGGCCATGACCGTCGTTACGCAATCGACGCCTCGCGGCTGGAACGAGAGCTCGGCTGGAAACCGGCAGAGACTTTCGAGACGGGCATCCGCAAGACCGTGCGCTGGTATCTGGATAACCAGGAGTGGGTGAACAACATAACCAACGGCGCGTACCGCGAATGGGTAGGTAAGCAATACGCATGAACAAGATTCTTCTGCTGGGTGCCAATGGCCAGGTCGGCTGGGAACTTCAGCGTTCGCTGGCTCCCCTCGCACCACTGGTAGCCTGCGACCGGCAACATGGCGATCTCAGCGATCTGCAAGGCCTGACGAGACTGATCGACGAGGAACGTCCGAGCATCATCGTCAATGCTGGCGCCTACACGGCGGTAGACAAGGCCGAAAGTGATATCGATGGCGCCCGACGAGTCAATGCCGAAGCGGTTGCCACCCTGGCAATGGCGGCGCGTAAACAGGAAACCTGGCTCGTACACTATTCGACAGATTACGTGTTCGACGGATCCGGCAATCAGCCATTCGACGAAGACGCAATCACCGGCCCACTAAGCATCTATGGACAGTCCAAACTTGAGGGCGAAGAGGCAATTCGCAAAAGTGGTTGCCGTCACCTGATATTCCGCACCAGCTGGGTATATGCATCCCGCGGGGCAAACTTCGCCAAGACCATGCTGCGCCTGGCCAAGGATCGCGACGAGTTGCGCGTGATCGCCGATCAGTTTGGCGCACCGACCAGCGCAGAACTGATTGCCGACGTCACGGCTCTGGCGCTGCAACGACTGGCATACGACGCTAAACTTCGCGAGCAGGCCAGCGGCACTTACCACCTCGTCGCCAGTGGCGAGACCAGTTGGCACCACTATGCCCAGTTCGTCATTACCGAAGCCATTCGGCTGGGCAGTTCCCTGCGCACCACACCGGAAAACATCACACCGATTACCACCAGCGAGTATCCACTGCCTGCTAGGCGACCGACCAACTCACGCCTGGCCAATAGCAAACTGCAACAAACCTTCAATGTGGTGCTTCCCGCCTGGGAATACCACGTCCAGCGCATGATCAGAGAGCTTGCGGATCAGGGAATGATATGAAACGGAAAGGAATTATCCTGGCGGGTGGCTCGGGTACCCGCCTGCACCCAGCAACCTTGGCCATCTCCAAGCAATTGCTGCCTGTATACGACAAGCCGATGATCTATTACCCGCTGAGCACACTAATGCTGGCCGGCATCCGAGACATCCTGATCATCTCCACTCCCCAGGACACCCCTCGCTTCGAGCAGTTGCTTGGCAACGGCAACCAATGGGGTCTGAATCTGCAGTATGCCGTCCAACCCTCCCCGGATGGCCTGGCTCAGGCCTTCCTGATAGGCGAGGAGTTCATCGGCAAGGATGCAGTAGCACTGGTGCTGGGCGACAATATCTATCATGGGCATGACTTCCAGGAACTGCTGGTCAGCGCCATGCAGCGCCCAACGGGCGCCAGTGTCTTCGCCTACCACGTGCACGACCCCGAGCGCTACGGCGTCGTCGAGTTCGATGCCGACGGCAAGGCCGTCAGCCTGGAGGAGAAGCCTGCCACCCCGAAGTCCAGCTATGCCGTCACCGGCCTGTACTTCTATGACAATCAGGTTGTAGACATCGCGAAGAGCATCAAACCGTCAGCGCGAGGAGAACTCGAGATTACCGATGTCAACAAAACCTACTTGGCGCGGGGCGCCTTGTCGGTCGAAATCATGGGGCGTGGCTATGCGTGGCTGGACACCGGCACCCATGATTCCTTGCTGGAAGCCAGCAGCTTCATTGCTACCCTGGAAAATCGGCAGGGTCTGAAAGTTGCCTGCCCGGAAGAAATTGCGTTCCGCCAGAAGTGGATTACTGCTGAGCAGCTCGAGGAGCTCGCCAAACCCCTGTCTAAAAATGGCTATGGCCAGTACCTGAAGCGCCTGCTGACTGAGATTGTCTACTGATGAAAGCTACCCGCCTCGCAATCCCTGACGTTGTATTGCTGGAGCCCAGAGTCTTCGGCGACGACAGGGGATTCTTCTTCGAAAGCTTCAACCTGCGCCAATTCCATGAAGCAATTGGAAGCAGTCCTGACTTTGTCCAGGACAATCATTCTCTATCGGGACGTGGCGTCCTCCGTGGTCTGCACTATCAACTCCACCAACCGCAGGGAAAGCTCGTCCGCGTAATCAGCGGCGAAGTATTCGACGTCGTGGTGGACTTGCGCAAAAGCTCACCTCACTTTGGCAAGTGGGTAGGCGAGACTCTCAGCGCTGACAACAAGAAACAACTGTGGGTACCGCCGGGATTTGCCCACGGCTTCCTCGTGCTCAGCGAGAGTGCCGAATTCCTTTACAAGACCACTGATTATTACGCCCCCCAAGACGAGCATTGCTTGGTATGGAATGATCCGAGCATCGCAATTGAGTGGCCGTGCATGGGCGACCTGAAACCGACTCTGTCCTCGAAGGATCAGACCGGCAAGAGCCTGCACTATGCGGAGGTTTACTCCTGATGCAGGCTTATTCATATTCCCCCCTAGGAATGCTCAAGTCTTTCTGGGGAAATAGAAGTTTACTGTTGGCGCTAATCAGAAGAGAGGTAATTGGCCGTTACCAAGGCTCAACCCTAGGGTTACTGTGGTCGCTTTTCAACCCCATCCTGATGCTAAGTGTCTACACGTTCGTCTTCAGCGTCATATTCAAAGCCCGCTGGAGTGGCGGAAGCGATTCCAAAGCAGAATTCGCCCTCGTACTCTTTTCGGGCCTTCTGGTCTTCAACCTCTTTGCTGAATGCCTTAACAGAGCGCCTTCACTCATCATCTCGAATGCAAACTATGTTAAGAAAGTAATATTCCCCCTGGAAATACTCCCTATCGTTTCCTTCGGAGCAGCGCTCTTTCACACATTAGTTGGCTTTCTTGTCTGGCTGGTATTTTATATTTTCCTCATAAAGTACCCACCAACCACGATATTCCTGACACCTCTCATGCTTCTGCCCGTGCTGTTTATGTCGCTGGGAGCAGGATGGCTGCTCGCATCTCTGGGTGTTTTCTTCAGGGATGTCTCGCAGATCGTAGGGGTCTTTACGACAGCACTGCTTTTCCTGTCTCCGGTCTTCTATCCAGCCTCTTCGCTGCCTCCCGAGTACCAAGAGCTGCTCTACTACAACCCAATGACTCTGTCCATCGAACTGGTCCGCATGACGATGATCCAGGGAGCCAGCCCGGACTGGGGGCAGTTTACTCGCTACCTCCTCATATCCCTAACCTTTGCACTATTAAGTTACGCTTGGTTCCAAAAGACTCGTAAAGGATTTGCCGATGTCCTCTGAAATTGCGATCAAGGTCGATCAAGTTCATAAGTGCTTTCACATTTATGAACAGCCCAGAGATCGCATGAAACAGTTCCTACTCCCTGCCAGCCAAACCCTGCTGGGCCTGAAGAGGAAAAACTACTTCAAGGAGTTTTGGGCGCTTCGTGAAGTGTCCTTCGAAATCAGCAAGGGCGAAACAATCGGTATTATTGGACGAAATGGCGCAGGCAAGTCCACCCTATTGCAGATTATCTGCGGAACCTTGTCGCCGACAAGCGGTAGCACCGAGGTAAACGGTCGAGTCGCAGCACTTCTTGAATTGGGAGCCGGCTTTAACCCTGAATTCAGCGGTCGCGAGAATATATACCTCAATGGCAGCATCCTCGGGTTAACCAAGGAAGAGATAGACTCGCGCTATAATGAAATTACCGAATTCGCAGACATCGGCGACTTTATCGAACAACCGGTCAAGACTTACTCAAGCGGGATGTACGTCAGGCTTGCATTCGCGGTACAAGCCTGCGTAAACCCTGACATTCTGATTATCGATGAAGCACTGGCCGTAGGTGATATCGGCTTCCAGTACAAATGCTTCAAACGTATTGAAAAGCTGCGAGAGCAAGGGACGACCATCCTTATGGTGACCCATTCGACTGGCAGCATTCTGCAATATGCCAGCCGCTGCCTGGTCATAGAAAACGGCAGGCTGATTCAAGACACCCACGATGTACTATCTGCAGTATTGGCCTACGAAAAGGGCATGATACTCGCGCAGAATGCTCCCACCGCCAAAAGCCTTCTCAACGAGGCCGCGGAGGAGTACACGCTCGAACAACTGCAGAGAATGCAGGCCGAAGAGTTCAACCGAGAAACCGGGGAGCGACGCTTTGGCACCGCACGCGCCATCATAAAAGACGTCGAGATATTCAGCTCCGATGGCCAAAGCTTCAGCGAAAAGCCGGTACTCAAAGCTGGCGAAGAGCTTCGCTTCGTCATGTCCATCCTGGCAAGTGAGTCAATCAAAGACGTAGCCCTGGGCATATCCATCAGCAAGGCCCAAGGCGGAGACCTCTGGGGGGACAACAATCTCAGCGCTGGCGTGCCCATTAGTCTGTCCTCAGGAAAAACCACTATCGAGTACAGCGTCCGCCTTCCTCTTAGTGCCGGTGAGTATCTTGTTCACTGCGGCTTGTCTTGCACCAACGCAGGCAGGAGAGAGGAGCTCGACCAACGCCGACCAATGGTCAGGCTCCGCTTCTGGTCTCCTAGAGAACAGGTTGGATACATCTATTCACCTATATCAATCAACATACAGACGAAAACCTGATGCTGACGATATTCCTGCCACCATATCCATTCAGAGGAATAGAAGCCCCCTATCTATGGGTTTTCTACAAATTCCTCAGTGAAGCAAAGGAGCCACTTCACTTCCTGACAGGGAAAAGCTATTTACAGCCGAGCGAACATTTTACTCTGCAGAACCGCTGGGAGTTAGACCCGGAAACTTGTCAGAAATTGAAATACGCTGCCCCGACCGCAGACGACATTTCCAGGCACAGCTTTACGTTCCTTGACCATAGGATCTTCGAGGAATTGCTTAAACTGCATTCCGGGAATCCTCTCGCAGCGTTTCGAGCATTTCTATGTGAACGGATTCCGTTGCTTGAACGGGAGCTTGATTCAGCACTAGCAGACTCCCAGGCGGAAGCCATAATCTCCTGGGTAAACTGCCCCTCACTGAAAGCAGTTGCCGAGAAATATGGGATCCCAGTTATACACTCTGAGATCGGGCCGCTGAGATCTCCCATTTATAGAGATACCGGCTACCTGGACTTCTCGGGCGTCAATGGAAATACCGAAGCAGAAATCCGTTACTCAAACATTGCTGCCAACTTGAATAGCGATGCCTTCGACCTGTTCGGCGTCCGCCACTTTTTCCTGAACATCCCCAGAACGTTGAATGTTTCGGAAGCGAAGTATCTTGGACTTCCCCTGCAAGTAGAGGATGACTCCAATCTTATAGCCTATGGCAATGATTTTGATAACCAGGGGCTAATGGCCTTCGCCACGCTAAAAGAGCACGCAGAAAACTTACTAATTCGCCCCCACCCAAGCAGTCTATTTACAGCCAAGAGCTCCAGGATTCTTGTCGATGAATCCCCGAACAGCATCGAGTTCATGCGAAAATGCAGAGCTCTGATCACAATAAACTCCAGCCTTGGAATAGAAGCACTACTCTTCGAAAAACCAGTACAAGCCCTAGGAGATGCTTCGTACTCATTCATCCTATCCGCCGAGAGCCAGGAGGAAACTGCAAACCGCCTCAGCTTCTACTTATTCTGCTACCTAGTACCACTCACCGAGATCTATAACTCAGAATACATCAGATTCCGCCTAAGCAATCCTAAAGAAGTAGAAATTCTACATTGGCACCTAAGAACCTACGGGATTTCCGTGAGTGAAAACCTCACTCTAAGCGAGATGATGCTCAAAGGGATAGAGCAGCAAATGAGCAATATGACAGCAAAAGCCAACATTGAACTTAGCGCAGAAAACGAAAAACTGCGAATTGAACTTCATCAAAAGGAAGACGGATTCTCCCGGGCACTCGACGAAAAAGCAGAAATCGCCGCAGCTCTTGAGAAATCCAAAGAAGAAATAGAAAAGGCTCTTAAGTCCAGAGACGAGATTCTGCTATTGCTCGAAAGCAAGGACGAAGAGCTATCCCGAGCGCTCGACAAAAAAGACAATAAAATTATCGCACTCTCCGTGGATCTTGGGCGGTATATCGAGAAACAGGAGGAACTGGAAAAACGACTCAGCCAGTTCCAAGTCGAAATAAATCAGGAAAGAGCCCGCACGGCAGAACTCCTGACCAGTGCGTCCTGGCGCGTCACATCGCCCCTGCGAGCAGTCAGAAGAATCCTGAGCACTATTATTCTCAGACTCCCGGCCTATCGGCAGAAGCTCAAGTATGCAGCCAAAACCATAGCCGATGACCCGCAGGTCTTGCGACGTGCATTCCGCCACCTGCTGAAAAATGGACTGAAGGATACCATTAGCCAATCAAGGCGAGCTCTTCAGTACCGATACGCTCCCGCCACAACTCCTACGATGGCAGCCATCCGCCTGAGCCGCCAGGAAACCACCTTCATTCTCAGTACCGAACACTGTATATTTGTAGCGGAACAGATCAAGCGCAATCTGCAAGCTGCGGGATTCCCCAGCGAAATCATATTCCAGGAGCCTGAGGGCGGATTTTCCAGCTCCCTCCACTTCGTTATTTGCCCGCAAATATTCAAATCACTGCCTGGGCTGTATGTAGCATTCCAGATGGAGCAGTCCGTCAGCTCTCGATGGTTTACCAATGACTACCTGCAGATGCTGGAGAATTCATTTGCAATTTTCGACTACTCTCTCACCAACGTAAAATATCTCCAGGAAAATGGGCTAACTCTACGTCAGATCTACTACACGCCCATATCGTACATTCCAGATTACTACAGCGCCGAAAAGCCGGCCAAAGAATATGACATCCTGTTCTATGGTGATGCCAACAATGAGCGCCGGAAGGACTACCTCAACGTCCTCAGCAAGAAATATAAAACCAAGATAATAAATAACATCTTCGGCGAAGAACTCTATCAAGAAATCGCCAAAGCTCGTCTAGTGGTGAACATCCACTATTATGAAGGGGCACTACTGGAAACCACCCGTCTTTACGAATGTCTTTCTCTCGGTGCCATGCTTATTTCGGAAAGTAGTCCGGATGTAGATGAGAACGGCCAACTGCAAGAATTGATTGACTTCGTCGCAGTTGGCGACATCGAGGCGATGACACGCCGCATCGATCACTGGCTCGAAAATCCGGCTGATCTTGTGGCGAAAACCAAGCAGAACGAAGAGATTTTGAGAAGCTCCCCAAACTCCTTCAATTATTACTTCAACCGCTTCCTGCTGGCGTCCGACAACATCAGTTTTGACGAATTCTATGATCTCGCAGGTCATAATATAGAGTTCAGGAAGGACTTGGTCTGCCTGGGACTTCCCGAGTCGACAGAACGAAAGGCCGACTTTGAGAATGATAACTCAGAAGGGTTCCAGTACTTCCCGGGGCTGCGCCACAACGTGGGCTGGATCGGCTGCGGCCTCAGCTATAAGTTCATCATTCGAAAAGCCTATGAACAGCAGTTCGATAAAATTACTGTATGTGAGGATGACGTCGATTTTCTTCCGGGCTGGAAAGCGCGATTCGATGAAATTCACTCACATCTGAAGAATGACGAAAAGCCGTGGGATATCTTCTCCGGCCTTATTGCCAACCTTCACGAAGAAACCAATGTAAAAGCCCTGGACGATTTCGAAGATTTCGAACTTATTCATATCGACAAAATGACCAGCACGGTCCTCAATACCTACAATGCAAGATCATTCCCCAAAATTCTTGGCTGGGATGAAAACAACCGGAACCCTGCATCCAACACAATCGATCGATTCATCGAAAAGCAATCCGGAGTGGACATAATTACTACCTTCCCGTTTCTGGTCGGACACAAAGAGGAGATGTCATCTACTCTGTGGGGTTTCAAGAACACCCAATACAGGGACATGATCGCCGCAAGTGCAGCACTTCTTCGCCAGAAAGCAGACGCATTCAAAAAAAAATAAACTAACAAAAAGCTACGGGCGCTATATACGGCGCCCGCTTCTTTTAACCTCTGCACCTAGATCATGTAGCGCAACTGGAAGCCTCAATCGTGCGGCGAGCCAAGACAACTCCCTTGTCATCTTTCAGGATAAAGGTCAGACCGTCCCCCACCCAGGGTTCCGTTTTCTGGCTTCCGACTGGGTCACCCTCTGCCCAGAGCCTTTCCTTTTTTCCAACTTCTTTCACATAAATACGGACAAACTTAGTTCCAGCCCCATCCACTTTCCATGTCACTACACTGCTTATTCTGTCCAAGCTACATCCGGGAAGCTTGTTTGGCTCTACGTCAAGAACGGCACTGGAGGAAAACGCAACATATACAGCCCCCGCAAAAAGAGCTGAAAGAAATACAGAAAGCACCGTTTTCACTTAGACATCTCCATATCCCCAACCACACCGGAAAGCTTTCCAGTCAATTGTAAGCGCGCGACCGACATAAAATCTGAAATAAGCGAATCTTGCGAATCCTGTTCATCAGACTCAAGAGACTGTCCAACTTTACGAGTCAGGCTGAAATAACGCCCCCCACGATAACCAGCAACTCTCAGAATGTTAGAACCTAAGACCCAGGACTGAGGAACGTGAATTTTCGGCGGGCCTTCCATATTACTGACAATCAACCAGGGAACTTGCTGCTGCGGAGCACTCTTTCCATTCTTGAAGCCTTTCTCCTCATAGATGTACTTGAAGCCAGGCAGGTGGTCACCATAGAACGCCAGAACATAAGGTCTCTTCCGCTTCTCCAGGAAGTCCAGAATCCGGCCCAGCTCAGCGTCTGCATTGTTGATGTGATACAGATAGTTCTTGTACTCAATCGCCGCAGCCTTGCTGAGTGCAGCTGGCGCAGCCAAGGCGTTCCACTTGCTCTGGTCGCGAACCGGACTCCTGCCGTATGGGCCATGCGCCTCAATACTGATAGCGAAAATAAATTTCGGCTGATCGGACGACGAGAGCCGCTCCATCATCAAGGTTGTCATTGCGTTGTCCGAGGCAAACCAGCCCTCCTGACCATCCTCAGCCGGGAAATCGTCTATAGTCAGGAAGCTATCGAATCCTGCTTGCTCAAAAGTTTTCTTCCGATTCCAGAAAGCCCCTTTATTTCCATGAATCGCGACTGTCTCATATCCTTTCCTCGCTAGTTCAGAGGCCATACTATGCAATGGCCCCATATCGACTTGCGTATAAGGAAACTGCACACGGGGGTACGCAAATAGAGGAATCCCCGTCAAGACCTCGAACTCCGTCCGCAATGTCCCACCACCAAAAGTCGGCACCAGCATTTCACCTCCGAAGCCCAGGCTTTTTGCTCGCCTGAAGTTAGGCAGAACATTGGCATCTACCTCGACTCCGTCCAGCACTGCCGGATCAAAGAACGATTCGCTTTGAATGACAACAATATCCGGCCGCTCATCGGCAGAATGGAGCGGTATTTCTTTTGCACAGGCAGGGTACTTATCAATAATTCTGCCAGCGGCACTTATATCTACCGACTCTTCAGTGCTAGATTGCTGTTTTATGCCATTATAGATCAATGTACTCATGAGTCCTGCATGAAGAGAGCTTTCCTCATCCACCCAGCCCAATTTCAGGCGTTGGTAATCATATATACTCTCGAAGGCCTGACTTCCCGATGTCATACCGTAGGTAGCCATCGTAGACGACAGCAGGATAAACAATCGAAGCTTCGGCCAAATCACAAAGAAGCGCCTTTCAACTACGAACACCACTCCCAATACAATCAACGGCACCACAGACAACGCCAAAATACGCGGGTCCAAGTAATTCCCCAACAAACTGACCACAGACCAGTCAATCTCTTTTAGGAACATTGCATCTTGGATGGATAAGGGCTTTTCCAGCAAGGCCAGCTTTTCTTTATTTACCGAATAGATGACAGCAGTCATCAACAGTGTCAACCCACTGGAAAATATTACTCTATTCGTCAGCGCCAGAAGCAGCAGAAAAAAGATAACAAACGGCAAACTATTAGCAAAAAAACCTGCACTGCCAATATAACTATTCAACTGCAAACCAAGGGAGTAGCGATCAAGCCACCATGAGACCAC
Source organism: Pseudomonas sp. NY15435 (assembly GCF_048068295.1). Lineage (NCBI taxonomy): Bacteria > Pseudomonadati > Pseudomonadota > Gammaproteobacteria > Pseudomonadales > Pseudomonadaceae > Pseudomonas > Pseudomonas sp. NY15435. Next base: position 241,158 of record NZ_JBLUQA010000008.1, on the reverse strand, counting down.
AGCAATAGTTACCAAGGACAAAAACAATACAACCCTCTTATTTCTAAACACTACGCCCCCGCACTTACAATTTCTTTGACTCAGACATTTTCACTCCGTAGGAGGTACAATTCCTCACAGGAACTGCCGCTTCAGGCGCATTAGGGCCCTTGTCCTACAGAAAACTCCTAAATCATAACATTACAATGATATTACATCCTGAGGCTTTCGCCTTAACCCGAAACATTTGCCCCTCCGTGATCGCTCACCACCGCCAGGCGTGAATCAATGAATCTGCCTCCCCTCTCTGCCCGCTGGCATTTGCGACTCCCACTGATTCTGCTGCTCCTGGCTCTTCTCTGGCCCCTCCACCACCTCGCCGAGCGCTACTACAGCGAGCAACTGGCCGAGCAGAACCAGCAAACCCTCGACCTCTACGTCGCCAACCTGCTAGGCACGCTACGCCGCTACGAGGACCTGCCACCTATTCTCGGCGAGCTGCCCACCCTGCGCGCCGCGCTGCAAGCGCCAGAGAGCCTAACAGCGCAGAACACCGCCAACCTCGAGCTGCAACGTATCCGCGGGCGCACCGGCGCCGATGTCATCTACCTGATCCAGGCGGACGGCATGACCCACGCCGCCTCCAACTGGGATCAGCCGGACAGCTTCGTCGGCCGCAACTTCGCCTTCCGCCCCTACTATAAGGAGGCGACGCAAGGCCGGCAGGGGCGGTTCTTCGGCCTGGGCACCACCTCCAAGCGGCGCGGTTACTACTTTGCCAGCGATGTGCGTGATGGCGGCAAACTGCTCGGCGTGCTGGTGGTGAAGGTCGATCTCGAGCACATGGAGCAGCTCTGGGGCAATACCCCGGAGCAATTGCTGGTGATGGACTCCAACGGCGTCGTCATCCTCTCTTCCAGCAACGCATGGCGTTTCCACACGGCCAAGGAGCTGTCGCCTGCCAAGCAGCGCGAAATTGCCGAGAACATTCCCTATCCCGTGCTGCACCCGGCTCCCCTGAAGATCGACCAGCGGCGCTGGATCAGCCAAAGCCGCCACCTGCCGGAGACCGGCTGGACGGTGAGCATCTATACCCCGCGCAGCCAGGTCGACGGGCCCGTACGCAGCGTCGTACTGATCGGGGCGGCTACCTTAGTCGCGCTCCTTCTTTTGCTGTCGCTACTGACGATCAGCCGCCGCCACTACCTGGAGCGAATTGCCCTCGAGGCGCAGGCCAAGCACGAACTGGAACTGCGTGTGCAAGAACGCACCCAGGAGTTGGAAGGCGCTAATACGCGGCTGCAGGAGGAAGTCAGCAACCGCGAGCAGGCGCAGCGCGAGCTCATGCACGCCCAGGATGAAGTGGTGCAAGCCGGCAAGCTGACCGCCCTGGGCACCATGTCCGCCAGCATCAGTCACGAACTCAACCAGCCGCTGGCGGCGATCCGCAGCTACGCTGACAACGCGCGTGTACTGCTCGACCACGAGCGCTACGACGATGCCCGCGGCAATCTGGTGCAGATCGGCGAACTGACCGGGCGCATGGCCTCGATCATCGGCCACCTGAAGGCCTATGCCCGCGGCGCCCGGCGCGCACCGGAAAACGTGGCACTGCAGCCGGCGATCAATGACGCTCTGGCTCTGGTCGCCCAACGCCGCCAGGCCATGAACGTGGAACTGCTGCGCGATCTGCCCGACGCCGCGATCTGGGTACAGGCCGGCGAGACGCGCCTGCGGCAGATTCTTTCCAATCTGATCTCCAACGCCCTCGATGCCCTGGCCGAAAAGGGCCTGCCGCGGCGCATCTGGCTCACTGCCGAGCAGACGCCCGAACGCATCATCCTGTCCCTGCGTGACAACGGCCCCGGTTTCTCCCAAGAGGCCCTGGCCCACGCCCGTGAGCCCTTCTTCACCACCAAGACCAGCGCGAAAGGCCTGGGGCTGGGCCTGGCCATATGCGACACCTTACTGCGCACGTTGGGCGGGCATCTTGAATTCGGCAACCACCCCGAGGGCGGCGCTCTCGTACAATTGCACCTGTTGCCGGGCATCCCCGGCGTGACACTGACGCCGCAAGAGGAAACCCGCGCATGAGTTCGGCCGAGCCGTTCGACACCACCACCCAGGTGCTGCTGATCGATGATGATCCGCACCTGCGCCAGGCGCTCTGCCAGACCCTCGACCTTGCTGGCTTCAAGGTGGTCGCGCTCGGCGATGCACGGCAGATCGACCCACAACAGGCCCGCGACTGGCCGGGAGTGATCGTCAGTGACATCCGCATGCCCGGCATCGATGGCCTGCAGTTGCTGGAACAACTGCACGCGCAGGACTCCGAACTACCGGTGATTCTGGTCACCGGCCACGGCGATGTTCCGCTCGCGGTGAAGGCCATGCGCTCGGGCGCCTACGACTTCCTCGAAAAGCCGTTCCCCAGCGATGCGCTGCTCGACAGCGTGCGCCGCGCGCTGGACGTTCGCCGACTGGTACTGGAAAACCGCAGCCTGCGTCTGGCGCTGACCGAGCAGAAAGAAGTCCGTGGCCGTCTGGTTGGACAGTCCGCGCCGATGCAGCGTCTGCAACAGCAGGTCGCGTCGCTCGCGGCGATCCAGGCGGACGTGCTGGTGCTGGGTGAAACCGGCTCCGGCAAGGAAGTGGTCGCCCGCGCCCTGCATGACCTGTCGAGCCGCCGTAACGGCCCCTTCGTCGCGATCAACGCCGGCGCACTGGCCGAGTCAGTGGTGGAGAGCGAGCTGTTCGGCCATGAGCAGGGCGCCTTCACCGGCGCGCAGAAACGCCGCATCGGCAAGTTCGAGTTCGCCAACGGCGGCACTCTGTTCCTCGATGAGATCGAGAGCATGAGCCTGGACGTGCAGGTGAAGCTGCTGCGCCTGTTGCAGGAACGCACTGTCGAACGCCTCGGCTCCAACCAGCTCATCCCACTGGACATTCGCATCATCGCGGCGACCAAGGAGGACCTGCGCCTGGCCTCCGATGAAGGCCGCTTCCGTGCCGACCTCTATTACCGCCTGAACGTCGCGAGTGTACGCATTCCACCACTGCGCGAGCGCGGTGATGACATTCTGCTGTTGTTCCGGCACTTCGCTGAGCGCGGCGCAGAGCGCCATGGCCTGACCGCCCGCCCACTGGACTCGGCGCAACGTGCACAATTATTGGCCCATGGCTGGCCGGGCAATGTCCGCGAACTGCAGAACGCGGCGGAACGCTACGCCCTCGGACTGGACCTGGGTCTGGATGAGCGCCACGGCCAGGCCATGAACATCGCTCCCGGCACCGGGCTGAATGAACAGGTGGAGTCCTTTGAGCGCAGTTTGATCGCTGCCGAGATGAGCCGGTCGCACAACTCCCTGCGCAGCCTGGCCGAAGCTCTGGGCCTGCCACGCAAGACCCTGCACGACAAACTGCGCAAGCACGGGCTGCTGTTCTCCGGAAGTGGCGGAAATTCCGCCGACGACGGCGACATCTGAGCAGAAATCCGCCGATGGATTTGACTGCGACCAAGGGCGAACAGCGCTACAAAGCGCTCTGACGTAGTCTTCAGCCCTGGCATACACCTTGCTCTGCGACACGGGTGCGATTGCCTTGTGCGTCGCATCTCGCGGCGTGCCCGTCACGTCGCGCCCGCCGGGCCACGAACCCGGCGGTGTCCTTCGGGCTTCTTGCCATCTCGTGCCTTCGATTCGACAGGCGCATCGCCGGGTGCAGTGATCCTGCCCCGGCCAATTCTCACCTTCCGCACCTTCGTTCAGGACTTTCCTACATAGCGGTCCTGTGCCTGCGTGCACCTGTGAATCAAGCGCAACGGCGCGCCCGCCGCGGGCCTGCAAAATCGACTGCCATTCTGCGGTCATGAAACCGCGCTCAAATCTTCACGAAATCCCCTCTAAATCGGGCGCTAATGCAAAACCTCTCCTATGGTTTATCCGGGGTGGGCAGAGCAGGAAGTACTGCCCAATACATTGGATAGCAAGCTATTGACCTGAATCAGGGGCGAGCCCCGGGGACAGGCGCCTAATAGCCCCACTCTCCAACTTCCTATAGGGAGATTCCTAAATGTCGCAAGAAAGCAGCCAAAAACTACGACTCGGCGCGCTGACAGCCCTGGTCGTAGGCTCCATGATCGGGGGGGGCATTTTCTCCCTTCCGCAAAACATGGCCGCCAGCGCAGACGTTGGCGCCATTCTCATCGGTTGGGCCATCACCGCGGTCGGCATGCTGACCCTGGCCTTCGTCTTCCAGACCCTGGCCAACCGCAAACCCCAACTTGACGGTGGTGTGTACGCCTACGCCAAGGCCGGTTTCGGTGACTACATGGGCTTCTCCTCGGCCTGGGGTTACTGGATCAGCGCCTGGCTGGGCAACGTCGGTTATTTCCTCCTGCTGTTCAGCACCCTGGGCTACTTCTTCCCGATCTTCGGCAAAGGTGACACCGTCGCGGCAATCGTCTGCGCGTCGATCCTCTTGTGGGCCCTGCACTTCCTGGTGCTGCGCGGTATCAAGGAAGCGGCGTTCATCAACACCATCACCACGGTGGCGAAGATCGTCCCGCTGTTCCTGTTCATCCTGATCTGCCTGTTCGCCTTCAAGCTGGACATCTTCACCGCCGACATCTGGGGCAAGAGCAATCCTGACCTGGGCAGCGTGATGAACCAGGTGCGCAACATGATGCTGGTCACCGTGTGGGTGTTCATCGGCATCGAGGGCGCGAGCATCTTCTCCTCCCGTGCGGAAAAACGTTCGGACGTCGGTAAGGCCACCGTGATCGGCTTCATCACCGTCCTGCTGCTGCTGGTACTGGTGAACGTGCTGTCCATGGGCGTGATGACCCAGCCGGAACTGGCCAAGCTGCAGAACCCGTCGATGGCACTGGTGCTGGAGCATGTGGTCGGCCACTGGGGCGCGGTCCTGATCAGCGTCGGCCTGCTCATCTCCCTGCTGGGCGCCCTGCTCTCCTGGGTCCTGCTGTGCGCCGAGATCATGTTCGCCGCCGCCAAGGACCACACCATGCCGGAGTTCCTCCGCAAGGAGAACGCCAACCAGGTGCCGGCCAACGCCCTCTGGCTGACCAACATCTGCGTGCAGGTCTTCCTGGTCATCGTGTTCTTCACCTCCGGCAGTGCCGACGGCGAAATGGACCCGTACACCAAGATGCTGCTGCTGGCGACCTCGATGATCCTCATCCCGTACTTCTGGTCCGCAGCCTACGGCCTGCTGCTGGCAGTCAAGGGCGAGACCTACGAGACCGACTCGGCTGACCGCACCAAAGACCTGATCATCGCCGGGATCTCGGTTCTCTACGCGGTGTGGCTGATCTATGCAGGTGGCCTGAAGTACCTGCTGCTGTCGGCGCTGCTGTACGCGCCCGGCGTCATCCTCTTCGCCAAAGCGAAACACGAAGTGGGTCAACCCATCTTCACCAATGTCGAGAAGCTCATCTTCGCAGTAGTCGTGATCGGTGCACTGATCGCGGCCTATGGCCTCTACGACGGCTTCCTCACTCTGTAACTCCTGGAGACATCTCATGAGCACGGAAAAAACCAAACTTGGCGTCCATTCTGAAGCTGGCAAACTACGCAAAGTGATGGTCTGCTCGCCTGGACTCGCCCATCAACGCCTGACCCCGAGCAACTGCGACGAGTTGCTGTTCGACGACGTTATCTGGGTGAATCAGGCGAAGCGCGACCACTTCGACTTCGTCACCAAGATGCGCGAGCGTGGCATCGACGTCCTCGAAATGCACAACCTGCTGACCGAGACCGTCCAGAACCCCGAAGCCCTCAAATGGATCCTCGATCGCAAGATCACCAATGACAGCGTTGGCGTGGGCCTGACCCAGGAACTGCGCGGCTGGCTCGAAAGCCTGGAGCCTCGCAAGCTGGCGGAGTTCCTCATTGGCGGCGTGGCTTCCGATGACATCCCGGAAAGCGAAGGCGCCAAGGCGCTGAAGATGTACCGCGACTACCTGGGCCACTCCAGCTTCCTGCTGCCGCCGCTGCCCAACACCCAGTTCACCCGTGACACCACCTGCTGGATCTACGGCGGTGTGACCCTGAACCCGATGTACTGGCCGGCGCGACGTCAGGAAACCCTGCTGACCACCGCGATCTACAAGTTCCACCCGGAATTCACCAACGCCGAATTCGAAGTCTGGTACGGCGATCCGGACAAGGATCACGGCATGTCCACCCTCGAAGGCGGCGACGTCATGCCCATCGGCAACGGTGTCGTGCTGATCGGTATGGGTGAGCGTTCCTCCCGCCAGGCCATCGGCCAGGTTGCCCAGGCGCTGTTCGCCAAAGGCGCTGCCGAGAAAGTCATCGTTGCCGGCCTGCCCAAGTCCCGCGCCGCGATGCACCTGGACACCGTCTTCACCTTCTGCGACCGCGACCTGGTCACCGTCTTCCCGGAAGTGGTGAAAGAGATCGTTGCCTTCACCCTGCGCCCGGACGAGAAGAGCCCCTACGGCATCAACGTCCAGCGCGAAGACAAGGACTTCATGACCGTCGTTGCCGAGAGCCTGGGCCTGAAGAAACTGCGCGTCGTCGAAACCGGCGGCAACAGCTTCGCCGCCGAGCGCGAGCAGTGGGACGACGGCAACAACGTGGTCTGCCTGGAGCCGGGCGTGGTAGTCGGTTATGACCGCAACACCTACACCAATACCCTGCTGCGCAAGGCTGGCGTGGAAGTCATCACCATCAGCGCCGGCGAACTGGGCCGGGGCCGTGGCGGCGGTCACTGCATGACCTGCCCGATCATCCGCGATCCGGTCGATTACTAAGAAACCAGCTACACCCAACAGAGCGCAACGTACTGAAGAGGCGGCCCTATAGCCAGGGCCGCCCGCCCCGCCAGCCACGAGCTGTACTGACGAGGCCAAGATTCCATCCCACAAGGAGAACGAACATGGCTTTCAATATGCACAACCGCAACCTGCTCAGCCTGATGCACCACAGCACTCGCGAGTTGCGCTATCTGCTCGACCTGTCCCGCGACCTGAAGCGCGCCAAGTACACCGGTACCGAGCAACAGCACCTGAAAGGCAACAACATTGCGCTGATCTTCGAGAAGACCTCGACCCGCACCCGTTGCGCCTTCGAAGTCGCCGCCTATGACCAGGGCGCCAATGTCACCTACATCGACCCGAACTCCTCGCAGATCGGCCACAAGGAGTCGATGAAGGACACCGCCCGCGTACTGGGCCGCATGTATGACGCCATCGAGTACCGTGGCTTCAAGCAGGAAATCGTCGAAGAACTGGCCAAATACGCTGGCGTACCAGTGTTCAACGGCCTCACCGACGAGTACCACCCGACCCAGATGCTGGCCGACGTGCTGACCATGCGTGAGCACAGCGACAAACCGCTGCACGACATCAGCTACGCCTACCTGGGCGACGCCCGCAACAACATGGGTAACTCCCTGCTGCTGATCGGCGCCAAGCTGGGCATGGACGTACGCATCGCCGCACCGAAGGAGCTGTGGCCGACCGACGAACACGTCGCCGCCTGCAAGAAATTCGCCGAGGAAAGCGGTGCCCGCCTGACCATCACCGAAGACCCGAAAGAAGCCGTCAAGGGCGTGGACTTCATCCACACCGATGTCTGGGTTTCCATGGGTGAACCGGTGGAAGCCTGGGGCGAACGCATCACTGAACTGCTGCCCTATCAGGTCAACATGGACATGATGAAAGCCGCCGGCAACCCGCGCGTGAAGTTCATGCACTGCCTGCCCGCCTTCCACAACAGCGAGACCAAGGTCGGCAAGGAAATCGCCGCCAAGTACCCGAACCTGAAGAACGGCATCGAAGTGACCGAAGACGTCTTCGAATCCCCGTACAACATTGCCTTCGAGCAAGCGGAAAACCGCATGCACACCATCAAGGCAATCCTCGTTTCGACCCTCGCCGACATGTAATGCCGGGCCGCCCCCGGGCCGCGCCAGAGAGCCGGTCCGGGGGCGTTTCCACTCTTTCGGAGGTACTGAATATGCGTATCGTCGTCGCATTGGGCGGTAATGCCCTGCTGCGTCGTGGCGAGCCCATGACTGCTGACAATCAACGCCTGAACGTTCGGATCGCCGCCGAGCAGATCGCCAAGGTCGCCCCCGGCAACGAACTGGTGATCGCCCACGGCAACGGGCCGCAAGTTGGCCTGCTCGCCCTGCAGGGTGCAGCCTATGAGAAAGTCGCCCCGTATCCGCTGGACGTCCTCGGCGCCGAAACCGAAGGCATGATCGGCTACATGATCGAACAGGAAATGGGCAACCTGCTGCCGTTCGAAGTACCGTTCGCCACCATCCTCACCCAGGTTGAAGTGGACGCCAAGGACCCGGCCTTCCAGAACCCGACCAAGCCGATCGGCCCTGTCTATTCGAAGGAAGAAGCCGAAGCCCTGGCCAAGGCGAAAGGCTGGAGCATCGCTCCGGACGGCGACAAGTTCCGTCGTGTAGTCGCCAGCCCGCGCCCGAAGCGCATCTTCGAGATTCGCCCGGTCAAGTGGCTGTTGGAGAAAGGCACCATCGTCATCTGCGCAGGTGGCGGCGGCATCCCGACCATGTACGACGAATCCGGCAAGAAACTCTCCGGCGTCGAAGCGGTGATCGACAAGGACCTGTGCTCCTCGCTGCTGGCCCAGGAACTGTCGGCTGACATCCTGATCATTGCCACTGACGTGGACGCGGCTTACATCGACTGGGGCAAACCCACCCAGAAAGCCATCGCCCAGGCTCACCCGGACGAACTGGAGCGCCTCGGCTTCGCCGCCGGCTCCATGGGGCCGAAAGTCATGGCCGCGATGGAATTTGCCCGCGCCACCGGCAAGGACGCGGTGATCGGCTCGCTGGAAAACATCGTCGCCATTACCCAGGGCAAATCCGGCACACGTGTCAGCACCAAGAAGACTGGCATCGAGTACCGCTAAGCCCCTGCTCAGCAAAGGCAACATCGAAACGGGAGCCCTCAAGGCTCCCGTTTTCGTTAGGAGACTCCTGCACGATCTGCCCGGAAACTCGTCGCCTTCTTCCGACAATTCCTGGCGCGAGCGTGACTCGGCGGTCATGATCCTCGTCAGCTAAAGCATTCCGAATCACTAGAAGCCACCGCCTGGCTTTGTGCCACCGGGCTGCCCCTCCATGGGCCACCGTCGTCCGGTGCGCAAGATGCACTTGCTGAAGGAGTTTCCGAGAGATGTCTCGACTACCGGTCATCGTTGGTTTTGGTGGATATAACGCGGCAGGCCGCAGTTCCTTCCACCATGGGTTCCGCCGCACCGTTCTCGAATCCATGGAGAGCGCCGCCCGCCAGGAAACCCTCGCCGGTCTCGCGGTGATGATGAAACTGGTCAAGGTCGTCGATGGCCAGTACCAGGACGCCGACAGCAACAGCCTCGACCTCGCCGCCATCGAGCAGCGCTTCGGGCAGCAGATTCGCCAGTCCACCCTGATCCGTCGCATCGAGCTGCAATACCTCGACGTCGACGCCGCGCACTGCCACAAGAGCCTGACCGTCAGCGCGGCCGGCGGCCCGGTCACCTTCACCACCCTGCGCAAGCAACTGCCCGAGCCACTGCCGGCCAACTGGTCGGTGGAAGAGCTCGAAGGCGGCGAAGTCCGCGTTACCCTGCACGACAGCTGCGAGTTCAAGGTCGACAGCTACCGCGCACTGCCAGTGAAGTCCGCCGGCCAGCTGCCCACCGGCTTCGAGCCGGGCGAGCTGTACAACTCACGCTTCCATCCGCGCGGCCTGCAGATGTCGGTGGTTGCCGCGACTGACGCGGTGCGCTCGACCGGCATCGACTGGAAGACCATCTGCAACGCCGTGCAGCCTGACGAAATTGCCGTGTTCTCCAGCAGCATCATGAGCCAGCTGGACGAGAACGGCTTCGGCGGCCTGCTGCAATCGCGCCTGCGTGGCCACCGCGTGTCGGCCAAGCAGCTGCCGCTGGGCTTCAACAGCATGCCCACCGACTTCATCAACGCCTACGTACTGGGCAGTGTCGGCATGACCGGCAGCGTCACCGGCGCCTGCGCCACCTTCCTGTACAACCTGCAGAAAGGCATCGACGTCATCACCACCGGCCAGGCCCGCGTGGCCATCGTCGGCAACGCCGAAGCGCCGATTACCTCCGAGATCATCGAGGGCTACGCCGCCATGGGCGCGCTGGCCACCGAAGAAGGCCTCCGCCTGATCGAAGGCCGCGACGACGTCGACTTCCGCCGCGCCAGCCGCCCGTTCGGCGACAACTGCGGCTTCTCCCTCGCCGAGTCCGCGCAGTACGTGGTGCTGATGGACGACGCCCTGGCCCTGGAGCTGGGCGCCGACATCCACGGTTCGGTGCCGGACGTATTCATCAACGCCGATGGCTTCAAGAAATCCATCTCCGCTCCCGGCCCGGGCAACTACCTGACCATGGCCAAAGCCGTGGCCGCCGCCGCGCAGATCGTTGGCGAGAACAGCGTGCGCCAGCACAGCTTCGTCCATGCACACGGCTCCAGCACCCCGGCCAACCGCGTCACCGAATCGGAAATCCTCGACCGCGTCGCTACCGCCTTCGGCATCGAAGGCTGGCCAGTCACCGCAGTGAAAGCCTTCGTCGGCCACTCTCTGGCCACCGCCAGCGCCGACCAGCTGATCTCCGCCCTGGGCACCTTCCGCTACGGCGTGATTCCCGGCATCAAGACCGTGGACACCTTCGCCGACGACGTCTTCAAGGACCACATCGCCCTGTCCAACAGCGACGTGCGCCGCGACGATCTGGAAGTGTGCTTCATCAACTCCAAGGGCTTCGGCGGCAACAACGCCACCGGCGTACTGCTGTCGCCGGCCATCACCGAGAAGATGCTGCGCAAGCGCCATGGCGACACTGCCTTCGCCGACTACCAGAGCCGCCGCGAAGCGACTCGTGCTGCCGCCCGGCAGTACGACGAAGCCGCCACCCAGGGCCGCTTCGAGATCATCTACAACTTCGGCAACGACATGATCGACGAGCAATCCATCGAGATCAGCGACCAGGGCATCCAGGTCCCCGGCTTCAGCCAGACCATTGCCTACAAGAAGGACGCGCGCTTCAGCGACATGCTCGACTGATCGCCGACGTTGAACGAAAAAGCCGGGCAGATGCCCGGCTTTTTCATATCTGAAGGCTAATTCGGCGCTCTGCCCACCTTGTAGGAGCGAGCTTGCTCGCGAACAGATTTCCCGGTGGCTACGGCGCTGAGCGGTTCGCGAGCAAGCTCGCTCCTACACGAAAGAAGGGAGCCTCACGCCGCGTAAGGCGGATTTATCCGCGATGACCAGTCACCGCTCCAGGGTCGCAGGTCAGTACGTCCCTTGCCCCACACCCAACTCGAGAATGCTCGCCTTGAGGTTCTCGAAGTCGTACTCGCTGAGCCCGACGTAATCCAGCACCAGCGCGCACACGCTCTCCCACTCGTGGTCCTCGTCCTGGTTGCCCAGCACGCGGTAGGAGCCGCAGATGTGTTCGGCCATCTTCAGGATCGCCAGCAGGTTCTTCAGCTGGGTATCGCGACAGTTGTCCTCGCTGAAGATCGACAGCGCGTTGTGATGGTTGGCGATGGCCTCGCAGACGTGCTCAGGCAGGCGCCAGGAGCGCGCGGTGAAGTAGCCGACCACTGCATGATTGGTGTTCAGCACGCGGTTCTCGGTGTCCACCACGCGACGCTCATCGCTCGCGCTGGCGTAGGCCTCCTCCAGCACCGACATGTAGTGCGGAAAGCGCTTGAGCATCAGCGGGATGCCGCAGTTGTGGAACAGCCCCAGCGCGTAGGCCTCGTCCACCGACTCGTAGCCAATGCGCTTGGCCAGGGTCAGGCAGCTCATGGCCACGTCCTGGGCGGTGTCCCAGAAGCGGTTGAGGGTGACGATGGTGTCGTCGGTCATCTCGCCCTTGATCGACTGGGCGTTGATCAGGTTGATCACCGAGCGGCTACCCAGCAGGTTCACCGCGCGCTGGATCGAGGTGATGCGGTTGGCCAGGCCGAAGAACGGCGAGTTCACCAGCTTCAGCAGTGCACCGGACAGCCCCGGGTCCTGGCTGATCAGCTTGGCGATCGCCTTCAGGTCCGGGTTGGGCATGAACTGCTCCATCTGCAGGTCAACCATGATCTGCGGCTGCGGCGGCACGCTGATGCCCTGCAGGGCCTGACGGATCTGTTCGGCGGAGAGTTCTTGGGACATGGGTGCGCTGATGAAAGTTGACAGGGTGCACAGTTTACCCAGAGCCGAGGCGTCTGGAAGGACTGCTTTTGATTGAACTTTCATCGGCGACTGTGTCGGAACCTTTACACCCAAACGGAAGAAATGGGAGACAAGCCATGAGCCAGACACTCAAAGGCAAGACCATTGCCATCCTGGTCACCGACGGTTTCGAGCAGGTGGAGCTGACCGGCCCCCGCGACGCCCTGAAAAAGGCCGGCGCCAAGGTGAAGATCCTCTCCGACAGCAAGGACAAGGTGCGCGGCTGGAACCACGACCAGCCCGCGGACAGCTTCAAGGTCGACGGCACCTTCGAAACCGCCCGTATCGACGAGTACGACGCCGTCCTGTTGCCGGGCGGGGTGATCAACGCCGACCAGATCCGCAACCTGCCCAAGGCCCAGGAAATCGTGCAGAAGGCCGCCCAGGCCGACAAACCCATCGCGGTGATCTGCCATGGCGCCTGGCTGCTGGTCTCCGCGGGGCTGGTGAAGGGCAAGACCCTGACCAGCTGGAACTCGCTCAAGGACGACATCAACAATGCCGGCGGCCACTGGGTCGACCGCCAGGTGGTCAAGGACGGGCATCTGATCAGCAGCCGCAAGCCCGACGATATCCCCGCCTTCAACAAGCAGCTGATCGAAACCCTGGCCGCCTGACCCGATCAAAAGCGCGTGCGCCGTGCTCCGGCGGCGCACGCCGCTGCGCTATAATCCCGCTCTTTTGCCGGAGCCTTCCCCATGACCCTGCCCAGCCTGCGTCTGAAAGCCAACGCCGAGCGCCGCCTGCGCGCCGGCCACCTGTGGGTCTACAGCAACGAGGTGGACGTCGCCGCCACCCCGCTGAACGGTTTCGGCGCCGGCGAGCAGGCCATCCTCGAAATGGCCAACGGCAAGCCGCTGGGCATCGTCGCGATGAGCCCGAACAACCTCATCTGCGCCCGTCTGATTTCCCGCGATACCAAGCACGTTCTCGACAAATCCCTGCTGGTTCATCGCCTGAACGTCGCCCTTAGCCTGCGCGACCGCCTGTTCGACAAGCCCTTCTATCGCCTGGTCTACGGTGACTCCGACCTGCTCCCGGGTCTGGTAGTGGACCGTTTCGGCGACGTGCTGGTGGTCCAGCTCGCCTCGGCGACCATGGAGAAGCACCGCGACGACGTGCTCGCCGCCCTCCTGCAAGTGCTCAAGCCCAGCGCCGTGCTGTGGAAAAACGACTCCAGCGCCCGTGACGCCGAAGGCCTGGAGCGCTACGTCGAGAACGCCTACGGCGAAGTCCCGGAATGGGTCGCCCTGGAAGAGAACGGCGTCAAGTTCGAGGCCCCTGTACTGGCCGGTCAGAAGACCGGCTGGTTCTACGACCACCGCATGAACCGCGCCCGCCTGCAGCCCTATGTGCAGGGCAAGCGTGTACTCGACCTGTTCAGCTACATCGGCGGCTGGGGCATCCAGGCCGCGGCCTTCGGCGCCAGCGAAGTGATGTGTGTCGATGCCTCCGGCTTTGCCCTTGATGGCGTGGAGCGCAACGCCACCCTCAACGGCCTGGCCGAGAAGGTCGCCTGCGTGGAAGGCGACGTGTTCGATGCCCTGCGCGAGCTGAAGGCCGCCGACGAGCGCTTCGATGTGATCGTTGCCGACCCGCCCGCCTTCATCAAACGCAAGAAGGACCTGAAGAACGGCGAGGCCGCCTACCGCCGCCTCAACGAACAAGCCATGCGCCTGCTGTCCAAGGACGGCGTGCTGGTCAGCGCGTCCTGCTCGATGCATCTGCCCGAGGACGACCTGCAGAACATCCTGCTCGGCAGCGCCCGCCACCTGGACCGCAACATCCAGCTGCTCGAGCGCGGCGGCCAGGGCCCGGACCACCCGGTCCACCTGGCGATCCCGGAAACCCGCTACATCAAGAGCCTGACCGTCCGCCTGCTGCCCAACGGCTGAGGCTGAGCGGCACGGAAAACGGGGCGCCTCCTGACGGAAGCACCCCGTTTTTCTTTTCTCGGCGCAGGGCGAATAAAGCGGAACGCCTTATCAGCCGGCTGCTACCAGCGGCCGGCGGGTTTGGCGGATAACGCCGTCACTTGATCGGCATCAGCGAATCCGCCTCGCTGATCACCGCCTTGCCGGTCTTGCGCTCGAACAGGCACAGCTCGCGGCCCGGTTTTCCCTTCAGGTGCTTCTGCGCATAAGTCCCACCAATCATCAGCGCCGTGTAGCCCACGCTGTCGTCGAACAGCACCGGCGCGCCCAGCACCTGCTTGTTCTGCAGATGACTCAGCGCCAGGCAGGCCGCGCGCTGCTGCTTGTCCTGCGCTTGCCAGGCCGCGTCGGACGAGGCCTGCACGCTACCGGCGAAGACCGCGGCCAGCAGCGCGATGGGGATGATTTTCATGGATTGCTCCTTCAACGAACGGGACCAAGATGCATCAATGGCCATTCTGACCACGCCAGCGCGGCGAAAGTCTATGGCCCGTGCCGACCGCCAGCCTTTCCCTGGCAGCAAGGGCCGGCGTAGAATCGGGCCCATTCCTGCCATTTATCCCCCGGCGGGCCTGTGAGCCCCGGCCGAGCAGGCGGTGACCCCGCCACGCCCCGTGCCGACCTCGCCCATGCAAGGCCATCTGCTGTTTGCATCCGGTGCGTACCGCGCTCACGATACGACTTAGAGTCTGCTCAAGGTCTCGCCGGCCAGCCCTACCCGCTGTACGCCGCCGCACAGAAGACCCGGATCGACTCCCACCGTGACCTGATGCGCAGGAACCTGTCATGCCCGATTACCGCTCGAAAACCTCCACCCATGGCCGCAACATGGCCGGCGCCCGTGCTCTGTGGCGCGCCACCGGGATGAAGGACGAAGACTTCAAGAAGCCGATCATCGCTATCGCCAACTCCTTCACCCAGTTCGTGCCCGGCCACGTGCACCTGAAGGACCTGGGCCAACTGGTCGCCCGCGAGATCGAAAAGCACGGCGGCGTGGCCAAGGAATTCAACACCATCGCCGTGGACGACGGCATCGCCATGGGTCATGACGGCATGCTCTATTCCCTGCCGTCGCGCGAGATCATCGCCGACTCCGTGGAATACATGGTCAACGCCCACTGCGCCGACGCCATCGTCTGCATCTCCAACTGCGACAAGATCACCCCCGGCATGCTGATGGCCGCCCTGCGCCTGAATATCCCGGTAGTGTTCGTCTCCGGCGGCCCGATGGAAGCCGGCAAGACCAAGCTGGCCAACCACGGCCTGGACCTGGTGGACGCCATGGTGGTCGCCGCCGATGACTCCTGCTCCGACGAAAAAGTCGCCGAGTACGAGCGCAGCGCCTGCCCGACCTGCGGTTCGTGCTCCGGCATGTTCACCGCCAACTCGATGAACTGTCTGACTGAAGCCCTGGGCCTGTCGCTGCCGGGCAACGGTTCGACCCTGGCCACCCACGCCGACCGCGAGCAGCTGTTCCTGCGCGCCGGCCGCCTGGCCGTCGAGCTGTGCCAGCGCTACTACGGCGAAGGCGACGAGTCCGTGCTGCCGCGCAATGTCGCCAGCTTCAAGGCGTTCGAGAACGCCATGACCCTGGACATCGCCATGGGCGGCTCGACCAACACCATCCTGCACCTGCTCGCCGCCGCCCAGGAAGCGGAGATCGCCTTCGACCTGCGCGACATCGATCGCCTGTCGCGCAAGGTACCGCAGCTGTGCAAGGTCGCGCCGAACATCCAGAAGTACCACATGGAAGACGTGCACCGTGCCGGTGGCATCTTCTCCATCCTCGGCGAACTGGCCCGTGGCGGCCTGCTGCACACCGACGTACCGACCGTGCACAGCCCGAGCATGGCCGACGCCATCGCCGAGTGGGACATCACCCAGACCCAGGACGAGAAGGTCCACACCTTCTTCAAGGCCGGCCCTGCCGGCATCCCCACGCAAGTGGCCTTCAGCCAGAGCACCCGTTGGGACACCCTGGACGATGACCGCGCCGAAGGCTGCATCCGCAGCGTCGAGCACGCCTACTCCCAGGAAGGCGGCCTCGCCGTGCTGTACGGCAACATCGCCCTCGATGGCTGCGTGGTGAAGACCGCTGGCGTGGACGAATCCATCCACGTCTTCGAAGGCCGCGCGAAGATCTTCGAAAGCCAGGACGGCGCCGTGAAGGGCATCCTCGCCGACGAAGTGAAGCCGGGCGACATCGTGATCATCCGCTACGAAGGCCCGAAAGGTGGCCCTGGCATGCAGGAAATGCTGTACCCGACCAGCTACCTGAAGTCCAAGGGCCTGGGCAAGGACTGCGCCCTGCTCACCGACGGCCGCTTCTCCGGCGGCACTTCGGGCCTGTCCATCGGCCACGCCTCGCCGGAAGCTGCCGCAGGCGGCGCCATCGGCCTGGTGCAGGACGGCGACAAGGTGCTGATCGACATCCCCAACCGCAGCATCAACCTGCTGGTGAGCGATGAAGAACTGGCCGCCCGCCGTGCCGAACAGGACAAGAAGGGCTGGAAGCCGGCTCAACCGCGCGCGCGCAAGGTGAGCACCGCACTGAAGGCCTACGCCCTGCTGGCCACCAGCGCCGACAAGGGCGCGGTGCGCGACAAGGCGCTGCTGGAAGGCTGAGCCTTGCAGCGGTAAGAAAAAGCCCGGCGAATGCCGGGCTTTTTTGTTTCGGTTGCTGTTTTTCGCTGTTCGTAGGAGCGAGCTTGCTCGCGAACCGGCCCAGCTCCCGTGCAGCCGGGAAATCCCTTCGCGAGCAAGCTCGCTCCTACAGGTTCATGCGACTCCTCTACCTGATGGCTGGTCGCGGATTTCGTTAAACCTTACGAGCCGGTTTTCGGCGTCTTCGGGCAGTCGCCATTTCCCGGCTTCATGCCACGGTCCGCGTTGCAGATCGAACCTTGCTCCTCCCAGGCAATGTTGCCAGTTGACTTGTCCTTCGTCGGCGCCAGCTTGATGGTCAATGCATTGCCGTCAACATCGGTAGCGCCGGTTTTCGCCTCAATGACGCCATCGGTCACCGAATAGCCTTCGGTCACGTTCGATGTATAGGTGAAGCTCTCAGGGATACCGAATGCCCCGGCAACACACTCCGATGACTTGGCTTCCGCCAGACAAAGGCTGACCGCCGTCTTCACGCCGGACAACTCGGTCTTGGCCGCCGCAGCCCGTGAACGCGAGGAGTAGTCCGAATACAGGGGAAGGGAAACCGAGGCCAGGATGCCGATGATCGCCACGACAATCATCAATTCGATCAGGGTAAAACCGCGCTGCACGTTCTTCATCATCAAGTCCTTCTGTGAATGGCATCCGGAGCCTCCAGTGGCGCCGGATGCAATGCAGTGAAGTCGCGGAAACGAGGCCCTACATTCAGACGCTTCCTCATAACCCTCTGAATTTCTGCCCTTTTTTACGAAAACCAGGCCTACAGCAAGCTCTGTCCTACAAGACAGGTTCCAACTTCCTCTCCGCCACTCATCCCTCCTTGCCTCATGGCACTGTGCGATCCCGCCGTGGGCCAGTAAAATCGCGCTCTTTTTTCCCGGACCGCCGCCCATGAGCTCCCTCGAGAACCCGTCCGCCGCCAAGGACCAGCCCGACCTGGTCTACGGCCTGGAAGACCGCCCCGCCCTGCCCATCGCCCTGCTGGCGGCGCTGCAGCATCTGCTGGCGATCATCGTGCCGATCGTCACCCCCGGCCTGCTGATCTGCCAGGCGCTGGGCGTGTCGCCGCGCGACACCAACCTCATCGTGTCGATGTCGCTGGTGATCTCCGGCATCGCCACCTTCGTCCAGTGCAAGCGCTTCGGGCCGTTCGGCGCGGGCCTGCTGATCGTCCAGGGCACCAGCTTCAACTTCGTCGGTCCGCTGATCGCTGGCGGTGCGCTGATGGTGAAGAACGGCACCCCGGTGGAAGCAGTGATGGCGGCCATCTTCGGCGTGGTCATGGCCGGCTCCTTCGTGGAGATGGGCGTGTCGCGCATCCTGCCCTTCGTGAAGCGCCTGATCACCCCGCTGGTTACCGGCATCGTGGTGCTGATGATCGGCCTGACCCTGATCAAGGTTGGCCTGATCAGCATGGGCGGCGGCTTCTCGGCCATGGCCAACGGCACCTTCGCCAACGGCGAGAACCTGATGCTGTCGGGCCTGGTGCTGGCGATCATCGTCATCCTCAACCGCATTCCGGTGGTATGGATGCGCAGCGGCGCCATCGTCATCGCCCTGGCCGTGGGCTATGCGCTGGCCGGCTACCTGGGCCGCCTGGACTTCACCGGCATGCACGAGGCGCCGGCCTTCCAGATCCCGGTGCCGCTGCATTTTGGTGTGGGCTTCTCCTGGAGCCTGTTCATCCCGATGCTGGTGATCTACCTGGTCACTTCGCTGGAAGCCATTGGTGACGTCACCGCCACCAGCAAGATCTCCAAGCAGCCGGTCGAAGGCCCGCTGTGGATGCAGCGCATCAAGGGTGGCGTGCTGGTGAACGGCGCCAACTCGCTGCTGGCCGGCCTGTTCAATACCTTCCCCAGCTCGGTGTTCGCGCAGAACAACGGGGTGATCCAGCTGACCGGCGTCGCCAGCCGCCACGTCGGCCTGTGGATCGCCGCGATGCTGATCGTGCTGGGCCTGTTCCCCAGCGTGGCCGGCGTGATCCAGGCCGTTCCCGAGCCGGTGCTCGGCGGCGCAGTGATGGTGATGTTCGGCGCGGTCGCCGCCTCGGGCATCAACATCCTCGCCGGCACCCACCTGGACCGCCGCGCGCTGCTGATCATCGCCGTCAGCCTGGCGCTGGGCCTGGGCATCTCGCAGGTGCCCGAGTTCCTCGCGCACATGCCCCACGCGATCCGCAACGTGCTGGAGTCCGGCGTTGCCACCGGCGGCATCTGCGCCCTGCTGCTGAACTGGTTCCTGCCTGAGTCCGAAGCCGCCAGGGCCTCGCACAACGGCTGATCTGCCACGACGCCACCTTCGGGTGGCGTCGTCGTTTATGCTCCCCTGCATGACCACTTCCCTGCGCATCGGCGTCATCGCCGACACCCACGGCTTGCTGCGCCCCGAAGCGCTGGCGGCATTGCAAGGCTGCGAACGCATCTTGCACCTGGGCGATATCGGCCCTGCCACGCTGCTGGATCAGCTGCGCGAACTCGCGCCGCTGGAGGTGGTGCGCGGCAACAACGACACTGACGACTGGGCTGGCGCGTTGCCCGAGACCTTGCTGCTGGAGCTGGGCGGGCTGCGGCTCTACCTGATCCACGATCTCAAGCAATTGGCCATCGATCCCGTCGCCGAAGGTATCGACGTGGTGGTCGCGGGGCATTCGCACAAGCCGCTGAGCGAGGTGCGCGATGGGGTGCTGTATCTGAATCCGGGCAGCGCGGGGCCACGGCGGTTCAAGTTGCCGATTGCGTTGGCGATCCTGACCGTGGTCGATGGGACGGCCGAGGTGGAGATGGTTTCGCTGGTCTAGGAGTATTCGCGAGCAAGCCCGCTCCTACAGAAGAGCGGCGCCCCTGTAGGAGCGAGCTCGCTCGCGAACCGCCGCCACACCGCATTTACGGTTCGAGCAACTGCGTGACCAACTGCGCTACCGCCTCCTGCCGCTCGGTTTTTTCGCTGCGGCGGCGACCATTGAGACCCGACCACTCCGGATGCGCCCGCGCCTTGCGCAGAGCATCGGGTAGCTTGCCCTCACGCCATTGCTTGTCTTCCGGTGACTGCAGGTGGATCGCCTCCACCGCCGCATGCCCGCGAACCTGCAAGGCCGCCAGCAATTGCCGCTGCCTCAGCGCCAGCAAGCGCAGCACGCTGTCGTCCACGGAAAGCTCGCGGCTGCCTTTGAGCTTGCCCAGCAGGCGCTGGCCGTAATGGCCGACGGTCTGCCAGGCGCCACCAGCGATGGCGCCCAGCGCAGTGGCCGCACCCAGGGTCAGGCCACCCACCAGCAGGTCGATCCCCGCCCCCGCCGCCGCACCGGCCGCGACACCGCCGCCGAGGCGAATGCCCAGCTGCCGCAGGGTTTCCGGGTTGAACAGGTCGTCGCCCCAGCGGCCATCCATCAGCGGGAGGTCGACTGCGCGAGCGTCGTCCTTGCGGAACGCGTAGAGGCTGAGCAGCGCCTTCACGCAGGTGTCTTCGCGCTTGCGCACCTGGTTGCGCAGCGTCTCGGTGGCATCCCGTACCGCGGCGTCGCCAGCGGGCACCAACTGGCGGCAGGCGGCGACATCCACCAGCATTTCGGCGATCAGCCGCGCACCAGCCTCACGACGGGCGACGGCCTGGGCCTCGTGATCGGCCACCAGCCGATCCAGCTGCGGGCGCGCACGCTCCAGCAGCAGCGCCAGGCTTTCGTACAGGCGCCGCTCGCCGTCCAGCGGCGGCGCCACGCTGTCGAAACGCACCAATGCATGCAGGCCGAGACGGGACAACGCCTCGCGCCACTGCTCCTCGCGGTGCTGCGGGCTGGCGACGAAGTTGAGTACTGGTAACAAGGGTCGAGCACAGGCGGCGAGCACCGCCAGTTCGTCGCGGTACTTGGCCAGCACCGGCTCCCGAGCGTCGATCACATAGAGGCCGGCGTCGGAAGCGAGCAACTGGCGCAGCACCTTGGCTTCCTGCTCGAACCGACCGAGAGCCTCGCTGCCATCGAGGAAGCGCCGCAGTTTCTCCGGACCATCCAGGCGTTCGCCGGGCCGCTCCAGGCCATCGAGAAAGTCGCGCAGGGCGATGGCGTCCTCCAGGCCGGGCGTGTCGTAAAGCTCCAGCAGCGGCTCGCCGTCCACCGACAACCGCGCACCTTCCACATGCCGCGTGGTGCTGGGTCGGTGGGAGACTTCGCCGAAGCCCACGTCGCGGGTCAGGGTGCGCAGCAACGAGGTCTTGCCGACATTGGTGTGGCCAACCACGGCCAGTTTCAGCGAATCAGTCATGCCCGGTCTCCAGCCAGCCCAGCGGGGATGCCGAGGTGTGCGGCAGTTGCAGCCGTTCGATGCTGGCGTGCCAATCGCCCAGGCGCTCGGCGTCCAGCGCTTCGCCGGCAGGCGCCTGCAGCAGCCAGACACGGGTAGCGGCGGCGCAGCGCGAGAGCTCGGCGATCAACGCCAGGGTGCCGCGATCCGGCGAGCGGCGTGGGTCGCAGGCGATCACCAGGCGCGCCGGCGGGTAGCGGGTGAGTTGCTCCAGCAGGCGGCGGCGCTGGGCGCCGTCATCGAGGTCGCCGGCATTGGCGATGCTGTCCGGCAGCTTCGGCGGCCAGTTGGGCCGGTCGAGCAGTTCGATGGAGACCAGCACCGCGCCATCGGCAGTGGCCGCCGGGGCCTGCGCCTGCGGTTCGACCAGTTCATCGGGCGCGGCATCGCTGACGCCCAGACGCTCGCTGGCCGGCATCAGCCGCTCGCGCAGCAGGGCGTAGCCGGGCAGCGAGACATCCAGCGCCAGTTGCGCACGCCCACGCTTCCACTGCCACAGGCAAAGCAGCCACAGCGCGCCACGCAGCAGCACGCCGTACACCAGCAGGATGCCCACCAGCCAGCCGGCCCAGGCGTGGCGCGCATTCTCGCTGGCCACCAGGGCATCGCCGCTGGCGCGCACCAGCTCCGAATCCGGCTGCGGGAAGCCGAGCAGCGAGGGCAACGCGCCGAGCCCGTGGGTCAACGCAATGAAGGTGTCGCCGCCGAGAATGGTGGTCTCCCAGACGAAGCCGTAGCGTCGCGTCGCCAGTAGCGCCAGCATCACGCCCAGCGCGGTCGTGAGTGCAACGAACCAGAGGCCATGGACCAGCAGGCCGAGCGCCCAACGCGTGAGCTTCTGCCGGTCCAGCAGCACCAGCAGCGCCGGCGCCAGCTGCGCGGCGTGCGCGTCGCGGGCGAGCTTGCCACTCAGCCACAACCACAGGCGACCGAGTGCACCAGCCGCCTCGCCGCCGGCGAAGAAGGCCAGGGCCCAGCCGATCAGGGTGATCAGGTGCAGGCCGAGCAGGCTGGCCAGGGCCCAGAACACATTCACCGGGCGCTGGCCGTCGCCCAGCGCGGCGAAGGCCAGGCCACCGCCGGTGAACAGCGCCAGCGCCAGCAAGAGATAAAGCGCCAGGCGCGAGCCCTGTACCCAGGTGCGCAGAGCGCCGAGCTGGCCGTCGCGTTCGGCGAGCAGCAGCGCGCGCTGTTGCAGGCGGCGGGCGAGGTCACCGCCGCTGACGATGGCGCGGCGGTTGGCTTCGCTGTCTTCCAGCGGGCCGACCTGCTCCTCGCGCAGGCGCACGGCCTCGCACAGCCACAGGGATTCGAGGGCGGAAGCGGGGGTTTCGCTCACGGGGTCTCCGACAGTCGGTACTCGGCCCCAAGGATAACCGCTGCTCGCCGCCGCGTCCCGGCACCGCCGGTAACACCCAGTGGCGTCAACCAAACCAAGGAGGGGCTCTCGCCGCGCCCGGCCAGCCTCAGACTCAGGGGATAACTACAACAATGAGGCCTCGCCATGCTGCGCTCGATGCTCAGTGCCTTGCCCCTGCTGCTGGCCGCCGCCACCGCGGCCGCCGTGGAAACTCCCCCGGTGCGCCCTTCCAACTGGGGCCCTGACACTCCGCTGATGCGGGCCGTGCCACCGCGCGTGCTGGACGCCCACGTCAGCGCCCGGCAGTCCGCCAGCAACACCTCGCAACTGTGGATCAGCCAGACCGACTTTCGCCTGCACGACGACATCGGCTTCTTCATCCGCAAGATGCTGATCCAGATGAGCCCGGTGGCCGGGGCCGGTACGCCGCTGATGCTCGACGACCCGAAGTCCATGGTCGCGCGCATCCAGGCCGGGGACATCTTCGTTACCGACGCCACCCTCGCCAGCCTGCTCAACGAGGAGCTGCGTAACGCCAACGCGCCGGTGCGCAACCTCAAGCTCAGCACCCGCGCCGACGGCCAGGAAGTCCATGGCGAACTGCTGCGCAAGGGGCGCTGGCGACCGCTGCGGATGGTCACCGGGATCGAGCAGGCGGGGCCGCTGAAGGTGGCGCTGGTGCCGCAGCGGATCTTCGTCGACAACGTGGACGTCACGCCCTCGCTGACCGCCGCGTCCATCGAGATGTCCGAGGTGCTGCAACTGCACACCGCGCACATGCAGCTGATCGGCAACCGCATCCTGGTCGACCTCGACGGCCTGTTCCCGCCGCCGCGCCTGGACTTCACCGTCAGCAGCCTGAAGCTCGCCGACGGCGGGATGGACCTGCTGCTGGGCAACGATCTGGCCGAGCTGAAATGGCCGCAGCTCAAGGCACCCAAGAGCTACATGTTCATCGAGGGCGGCGACATCAAGATGGCGCGGACCATCCTGGTGAAGGCCTACGCGCTGTTCACCAGCCTGAGTCCCGACGCGCCGCTGCTGTTCAATCTCTACGACTACCGCCGCCAGCTGCAGTACGGCGAGATCCGCCTGCGCGAGGACGGCATGGTGCACATCGCCGTCTCGCCCGTTAAAGCGCCCGCCCCGGAGGAGAAAGCCCTATGAGAACCCTCCTCGCTTCCCTACTCTGCCTCGCGCTGGCCGGCCAGGCCGTCGCCGAGAGCGCCATCGACAAGCAGCAGCGTGAACTGGGCGTGCTGCGCCAGGGCTGGTTCCAGCAGACGCCGCCAGCGCCGGACTTCAAGGCCAGCCGGCCGGGCGGCCTGCGCGATTCCGGCCAGGACGGCGTGGGCATCCTGCTGAACAACGTGGACATGTACTTCCAGGGCAACATCGGCTTCCACAGCCCGCTGCTCAAGGGCTGGCTGGTGCCGCTCAAGGCCGGCGAGCCGATCGACTTCGACCGCCCGCAGGACATGCGCATCAACGTCTCCGAGGGCGAGGTGATCCTCAGCCCCGAGCAGCTTGCCAACCTGTTCAACCAACACATCCTCGCCTACCCGGAGACCATGCTGCGCGACTTCAAGCTGAGCATCGAGGGCGACCGCCTGCTGGTGGCCGGCGAGGTGCAGCCGCTGGGCGTCGGGCCCTGGCTGCCGCTGCGGCTCTCCGGCACGGTGAAGCTCGACGGCGACAACCTCGACTACCAGCCCGACAGCGTGAAGGTGCTCGGCGTGCCCAGCTACGGCGCCATGAGCCTGGTGGGCCTGCGCCTGGATTCGCTGGTGACGCTTGAGCGACCCGGTGCGGTGCTGCAGGACAACGTGATGCACCTGAACTACCACCAGGTCTTCCCGCTGGTGGGCATCGATGGCCGGGTGGAATCCAGCTGGCTGGACACCAAGGGCCTGCACCTGAAATTCGCGCCCAAGCCCGGCACCGCTTCGCTGGCCTTCGAGCCGCCGCGCCAGGCGGGACCGTCCTATATCTGGCTGCAATCGGGGGACCTGAAGATCTTCGAGATTCTCATCACCTACTCGCAGGTGCTGCTCAAGGCCGAGCGTCCGGACCAGACGCTGGTCTTCAACCTCAAGGACTATCGCAAGGTGCTCTCCACCGGCATCACCCAGGTCAACGAGGACGGCACCTTCTTCATGCGCGTTCCGCCCGCCGCCGGCCCCGCCGAGGGCGAGCGGCTGGTATCCTCTGGCACTGGGAGTTCCCACTGATGTTCAGCACTGGAGTCACGATGTCCGAAGCCCTGCCCCTGGCGATGATCGCCGCCCTTGCCGACAACCGCGTGATCGGCGTCGACAACCGCCTGCCCTGGCACCTGCCGCAGGACCTCAAGCACTTCAAGGCGATGACCCTGGGCAAGCCGGTGATCATGGGCCGCAAGACCTGGGATTCGCTGGGCCGCCCGCTGCCGGGCCGGCTGAACATCGTAGTCACTCGCCAGGCCGGGCTGAAGCTTGAAGGTGCGGAAGTCTTCACCAGCCTCGACGCCGCGCTGGAGCGGGCCGAACAGTGGGCCAAGGAAGAGGAAGCCGACGAGCTGATGCTGATCGGTGGTGCGCAGCTGTATGGTGAGGCACTGGAGCGCGCCGAGCGGCTGTACCTGACCCGCGTGGGGTTGAGCCCGGCGGGTGATGCGCACTTCCCGGAAGTGGATGAAGCGCACTGGCACCTGGCGTCGAGCATCGAACATGACGCCGAAGGCGAGACGCCGGCTTATGCGTTCGAGGTTTGGGAGCGGGCTTGAGATTTTCAGCGCAAGTGCCCTCTCCCCAGCCCTCTCCCTTCAGGGAGAGGGAGCGGTTCGGAGCGAAATGAACACACCGTGCTCGCCGGTGACGTAAGCAAGTGCGCCTCACTCGGATATCCCCTCTCCCTTCAGGGAGAGGGTTAGGGAGAGGGAACGCCCAACTCCGTACCTTCAAAGAAAAACGCCGCCCCGGCCCCCCCGGCGCGGCGTTTTTCTTTACCTCAGGCCATCAGAACGCAAAGTGCTCCGCATCCAGCCCCATCAGGCAATCCGCGCCGCCCAGCAGCGCCTCGCGGTGCATGCTGGCGCGCGGCAGGATGCGCTTGACGTAGAACTCGGCGCTGGCGAGCTTGGCGCGGTAGAAATCCGCGTCGCCCTCGCCGGCCGCCAGCTTCGCCTCGGCCACGCCGGCGGCCTGCACCCAGAGTCCGGCGAGCAGCACGTAGGAGCAGTACTGCAGGAAGTCCACCGAAGTGGCACCGATTTCCTGTGGGTCACGCTGGCAGGCGGCGATCACTTCGCTGGTCAGGCTGCGCCACTCCAGCAGGCGCTGACGTACGGTTTCAGCCAGAACGGCCAGCTCAGCGCGAGCACCGGCGGTTTCACAGATAGCGGCGAGCTCGCCGATCAGCGCGTTCAGCTCCGTGCCGCCATCGCCCAGCAACTTGCGGCGGATCAGGTCGAGGGCCTGGATGCCGTTGGTGCCTTCGTAGATCTGGGTGATGCGGCTGTCGCGCATCAGTTGCTCCATGCCCCACTCGCGGATGTAGCCGTGGCCGCCGAAGACCTGCACGCCGAGGCTGGACACCTCCTGGCCGACATCAGTGAAGAACGACTTCACGATGGGGATCAGCAGCGCTGCGCGCTTGCTCGCGGCCTTGCGGGCCTCGGCCTCGGGGTGGCCGTGCTCCAGGTCCAGCTCACGGGCGCAGAGCGCGGACACCATGCGGCAGCCCTCGGTGAGGGTCTTCTGGGTCAAGAGCATGCGCCGCACGTCGGGGTGGACGATGATCGGGTCGGCAGCTTTCGACGGCTCCGCCGCACCGGTCAGCGCGCGCGATTGCAGGCGCTCGCGGGCATAGGCCAGCGCGCCCTGGCAGGAGCGCTCGGCGATGCCCAACCCCTGCAGGCCGACCTGGAAGCGCGCGTCGTTCATCATGGTAAACATGCACGCCAGCCCTTGGTTGGCCTGGCCGATCAGCCAGCCGGAGGCGCCGTCGAAGTTCATCACGCAGGTGGACGCGCCCTTGATGCCCATCTTGTGCTCGATGGCGCCGCAGCTCAGGGAGTTGCGTGCGCCGGGCGTGCCGTCGGCATTGGCGATGAATTTCGGCACGAGGAACAGGCTGATGCCCTTCACCCCGGCCGGCGCATCCGGCAGGCGCGCCAGCACCAGGTGAACGATGTTCTCGGACAGGTCCTGCTCGCCGCCGCTGATGAATATCTTGCTGCCACTGACCTGATAGCTGCCGTCAGCCTGCGGCTCGGCGCGGGTGCGCAGCAGCGCGAGGTCGGTGCCGGCCTGCGGCTCGGTGAGGCACATGGTGCCGGTCCACACGCCGCTGACCATCTTGCCCAGGTAGTCGCGCTGCAACTCCGGCGCACCGTGCTTGTACAGCGCCAGCACTGCGCCTTCGGTGAGGCCGGAATAGACGCGGAAGGACAGCGAGGCGGCCATCAGCATCTCGTGGAAACTGGCCGAAACCATCTGCGGGAAACCCTGGCCACCGAACTCGGTCGGCCCGGTCATGCTCGCCCAGCCATTGTCGCAATACTGCCGGTAGGCCTCGCGGAAGCCATCGGGCGTGGTGACTTCGCCATTGAGCAAGGTCGCGCCCTGCTCGTCGCTGTTGCGGTTCAACGGCGCAACCACTTCGCCGGTGTAGCGCGCGCCTTCTTCCAGCACGCCGTCGATCAGCTCGCGGTCGAGGCCGTTGCCCAGCAGCTCGCAGTGGGCGCTAACGTCGAACAGTTCATGAAGGACGAAGCGCATGTCGCGCAGGGGTGCCTGGTAACTCATGCGAAGGACTCCTGTTTCACGTCGGCGAAGCGGCCATTGGCGGCGGCCAGGCGCTCGATCAGCGCGGCCGGCTGCCAGTGCGCGCCGTGCTCGCCGGCCAGGTCACGCAGGCGCGCCAGCACGCTCTGCAGGCCCTGGGCATCGGCCCAGGCCATTGGGCCGGACTTGTCCTTCGGGAAGCCATAACCATTGAGGTAAACGGTGTCGATGTCGGCACTGGCGGAGGCGATGCCTTCGTCGAGGATCTTCGCGCCTTCGTTGACCAGGGCCAGCAGGCAGCGCTCGAGGATTTCCTCGGCGCCGATGTCGCGGCGGGCGTAACCCAGGCGCTCGGATTCGCGCACTACCAGGGCGTCGACTTCCGGGTCATGCTCGGCCTGCCGGCTGCCCGGCTCGTAGTGGTAGAAGCCGTTGCCGCTCTTCTGGCCGAAGCGGCCCATCTCGCACAGGCGGTTGTCCACCTGCACGGTCGGCGCGTCCTGGCCCTTGCCGGCCAGCTCGCGGGCGCGCCATTCGAGGTCGATGCCGACCACGTCGAACATGCGGAACGGCCCCATGGCGAAACCGAAGCCCTGGATCGCCGCGTCCACCTGGTGCGGCAACGAGCCTTCGAGGATCAACCGGCGCGATTCCTGGACGTATTTCTCCAGCATGCGGTTGCCGATGAAGCCGTGGCAGTTGCCGGCCACCACGCTGACCTTGCCCATGCGCTCGCCCAGTTCCAGCGCGGCTTCGAGCACGGCGGGGGAGGTTTTCGCGCCGCGCACGATTTCCAGCAGCTTCATGATGTGCGCCGGGCTGAAGAAGTGCAGGCCGAGCACCTGGGACGGACGCGAGGTCACCGCGGCGATCGCGTCGACATCCAGGTAGGAAGTGTTGGAAGCCAGGATCGCCGAGGGTTTCAGCGCCGCATCCAGCTCGCGGAAGATCGACTGCTTGAGCTCCAGGTTTTCGTACACCGCCTCGATCACCAGGTCCACCTCGCGGATCGCCGCGTAATTCGCCACCTGGGAGATGCGCGCACGGCGGCGGGCCGCCTCGGCCTCGTCGATGCGCCCCTGGCGGACGTTGTGGGCGTAGGTGTCGGCCACGGCGCCTAGGGCCTGGGTGAGCATCTGCGGGTTGTTGTCCAGCCACAGGACCTGCACCCCGGCGTTCGCCAGGCACATGGCAATGCCCCGGCCCATGGTGCCGGCGCCGATGACGGCGGCGCTGGCGATGCGGATGTTCTGGCTCATGTTGTTCCTCTTGTCAGCCTGAAGCGCTCGTTTGAAGACCACTCACCTTAGGGAAGGCGGTACTATTTTTGAAATTTTGAGTTGTGATAAGTGGCATTCAGCTGATGAATATGAATACGTTCGACCTCAACCTGCTGCGCGTCCTGGACGCGCTGCTGCGCGAGCGCAACGTCTCGCGCGCGGCGGAGCGCCTGTCACTGAGCCAGCCGGCAGTGAGCAACGCGCTGAACCGCCTGCGCGAACTGCTCGATGATCCGCTGCTGGTGCGCGTCGGCCGGGCGATGCAGCCGACGCCCCGGGCGCTGGAGCTCGAAGCGCCGATTCGCGATGCGCTGCAGCGCATCGGCCAGAGCCTGGCCGGCGGCGATACCTTCGACCCGGCACGCAGCCGCCAGCGCTTCACCCTGGCGCTGACCGACTATGTGGAAGCGTTGTGCATGCCGCACCTGCTCGAAAGTCTGGGCAGCACGGCGCCTGGCATGAGCCTCGCCATTCAGCACCTGACCCCCACGCTGCCGGCCGAGGCGCTGGACAAGGGCAACCTCGACCTGGTGCTGGGCCGCTTCGAGGATCTGCCGGCGCGCTTCCAGCGCCGTCCCTGGGCGAGCGAAACGCTGCGCCTGCTGGCCCGGCGCGGGCATCCGCAGGTGGACGGCGCAATCGATCTGCAGACCTTCCTCGGCCAGCGGCACCTGTGGGTTTCCGGCGGGCAGACCAAGGGCATGGTCGACCAGTGGCTCGCCAGCCAGGGGCTCAAGCGCGAGATTGCCTACACCACGCCCAACTACCTGCAGGCGGCGCATCTGGTGGCGAGCACGGATCTGCTGACGGTTCTGCCGACGCGGCTGGCGGCGCATTTCGCTCAGTTGCTGCCGTTGCAGGTGCTGGAGCTGCCATTCGACGTGGGGCAGTTCCACCTGGATCTGGTCTATCTCGCCCAGCGCGAGCGGGATGCGGCGCTGCAATGGCTGGTGGAGCGGATCGTCGAGGCGGCGCCGGAGTGAGTGACGTGGCCAGGCCCAAGTTGTAGGAGCGAGCTTGCCCGCGAACAGACGTCCCCCGAAACACTGGTGTTGGGCTGGTTCGCGGGCAAGCTCGCTCCTACGAAAAGAAAAACGCGCCCGGAGGCGCGTTTCGTGGGGATCAGAAGCGATCGCGAACGATCGTCTCTTCCAGCGGCAGGCGGCCGATGCGCGGCTTGGCTTCCACCGCCTGTTTACCCACGGCGATCATCAGGCCGATGGCATGGTTGGCTGGCAGGTTGATCAGCTTGCCCACAGCATCGAAGTCGAAACCGACCATCGGCACGCTGTCCAGGCCGCGGCCACGGGCGGCGAGCATCAGGGTCTGGGCCACCAGGCCGCAGCTGCGCATGGCTTCGTCGCGCTGGGTCTGCGGCTTGTCGCGGTAGTAGCCGTCGATGGCGCCGACCATGTAGTTCTTCACTTCAACCGGGGCGCCGTCCCACACGCGCTCGGCGTTCTGCTCCCAGCTGTCGACCTGCGCACAGACGATCACCAGCATCGAAGCCTCGGTCATCTGCACCTGGTCCCAGCCGGCTTTGCGAATCTGTGCGCGCAGCTGCGGGTCGCTGACTTCCACCAGGCGCACGTGCTGCAGGTTGAACGAGGTGGGAGCGAGCAGCGCCTGTTGCAGCAGGTCGTCCTTCTCCTCGCGGCTCATCACGTAGGAAGTGTCGAAACCACGAATGGAGCGGCGGCTGCGGATGGCGTCTTCGATCAGCATGGAAAGTCCTCTGGCTGGCATGGGCGGGAATGGCGCGCATGGTAAGCCGAGAGGCAGCCCTGTTGCAGAGCGACGTATCGATAATGTCTATCCGATGCCTCGATAGAACGAAGCCCGCCAGGACCGGCGGGCTCCGACCGGGGATCAGCTCTCCAGCGCTTCCACCGGAGCGGCCGTGGCCTGGCGCTGCTTGGGCGAGGTGAAGGCCAGGTAGCCATCCTCGACCTTGCCAAAGCGCAGCAGGGCGAGGTCCAGTGCGTAGTTCTGGTAGAGCTTCCACGGCGTGCGGTCGCCCTGCTTGGGCATGCGGTCGGCGGCGCGCTGGATATAGCCGGAGTTGAGGTTGAGGAAGGGCTCTTCCTTCACCGAGCCATCGGCCTGGCGCGGCGTGCACTGACGCATGCCGACGGCATCGAGGTGATTGATCAACCGGCAGAAGTACTCGCTGGAAAGGTCCGCCTTGAGCGTCCAGCTGGCGTTGGTATAGCCGACGATGGCCGCGAGGTTGGGCAAATCGCGCAGCATGATGCCGCGATAACCCATGCTCTTCGTGACCTCGAAGGGCTTGCCGTCGATGGCCAGCTCGGCGCCGCCGAACATCACCAGGTCCAGCCCGGTGGCGGTGACGATCACGTCCGCTTCCAGCAACTGCCCGGACTTGAGCAGGATGCCTTTCTCGGTGAAGCGCTCGATGTGGTCGGTGACCACCGAGGCGCGTCCCTGGCGCAGCGCCTTGAACAGGTCACCGTCGGGCACGCAGCACACACGCTCATCCCACGGCTTGTAACGCGGGCTGAAGTGGCGCATGTCGAAATCCTTGCCCAGCTGCAGGTTGGCGAGCTTGAGCATGAGTTTGCGTACCGCGCCGGGGAACGCCTTGGAAGCCATGAAGAAGATCATCTGCATGGTCACGTTGCGCGCCCGCGCCTGGCGATACACCCACTTCTCCGGCAGGAAGTTGCGCAGGAAGTTGGAGATCGGGTCCTTCGCCGGCAACGTGATCACGTAGGACGGCGAACGCTGCAGCATGGTGACGTGGGCGGCCTTGTCGGTCAGCGAGGGGATCAGCGTGACGGCGGTGGCGCCGCTGCCGATCACCACGATGCGCTTGCCGCTGTAGTCGAAGTTTTCCGGCCACAGCTGCGGGTGGATGACCTGCCCGGCGAAGCTTTCGCGACCAGGGAAATCCGGGGTGTAGCCGGCGTCGTAGCGGTAGTAGCCGGTGCACATGAAGAGGAACTGCGCGCTCATCCGCACCGGCTCCGCCTCGTCACCACGCTGCACGGTAAGGTTCCAGCGCGCCGTGTTGCTGTCCCAGTCGGCCTTGAGCACGCGGTGGCGGTAGCGCACCTTGTCCTCGACGCGGTACTCGCGGGCGGTCTCGCGGATGTAGTTGAGAATCGACGGGCCGTCGGCGATGGCCTTGGGATCGGTCCAGGGCTTGAAGTTGTAGCCCAGGGTGTACATGTCCGAGTCGGAGCGAATGCCCGGATAGCGGAACAGGTCCCAGGTGCCGCCCATGGCCTCGCGGCCTTCGAGGATTGCGTAGGACTTGCCGGGGCATTGCTTCTGCAGATGGCAGGCGGCGCCGATGCCGGACAGGCCGGCGCCGATGATCAGTACATCCAGATGCTCGACGGACATGCTTGGGGCTCCTCGGCCGTTGGGCAGGCAGTGCCTGGTGAGTCTAGGAGGAATTTCCTCCCCTCACCCTACAAGCAGCTCGGCCGGCATCACGCCGACCTTTAGTCGTGCGTGGCGCCGCCGTATTCCGGCGTTCAGAGCTGCGCCTGAACCCAGTCGCGCACCTGGGCGTAGGGGTAGTCCTCCAGCGTCGCATAGCCCGGCAAGGTGCGCGCCCGCATGCGGGCGAAGGCCGGCACGCTGATGCCACAGAGGAAGCGGGTGATGCAGTCGGCGCTGGGCTCTGAGCCGCGGGCGCTACGGTACTTTTCCAGGAAGGCGGCACAGCGGTCGTGCAGCGACCGGCCGTCCAGCAGCGGCAACGCGGGCGGCTCCGGCAGCCGGGCGACGCGGCCGGCGCAGACCGAACAGTGGCCGCAGTGGCGCGGCGCCTGCTGGTCGCCGAAGTACTGCGCCAGGCGCCAGCTCAGGCATTCCGAGCTGCCCAGCAGGTCGAGCATGGCGCCAATGCGGGCGATCTCGCTTTCCTCGTGACGCTTGAAGTAGCTGTGCAGCTCTTCGCTCAGGTTATCCACAGAGAAGGACGCGTCGCGCACCGAGTAGACCTCGGTCATCTGCTTGCTCTCCAGCTCCAGCCAGCCGCGCTCCTGGAAGTAGTCCAGCGCCTTCACCACCCGCGCGCGCTCGGCGCCATGGCGGCTGTAGAGCGTGTCGAAGTCCAGGGTCGCCCAGGTTCGGGCGCGTGCAGAGGTGCTGAGGATGGCTTCGACGAACTGCCGCCGCTCGCCTTCGAAATGACTCAGCAATGCGGAGGAATCAATCAACAGTTTGTAGCGATATTCGGCGAAATAGGCGAAACGTGGTGCGATGATGCCGCGCAATTCCAGCTGCACCAACAGCGTCTTGAGCGGCAGCTGGCGAATGTTGGACTGGTCCGACAGCGGCACCAGCATGGTTTCCCACTGGCCATTGGGTGCCTGGCGGATTTCCTCCAGCACGTTGCGAATGCCTTCGCGTTCGGGCGTGTCGCCGTAGACGAAGTTCTCCAGCACGTTGAGGCTGTCGCGGTTGGCCAGGACCAGGCACTCCGAGCGCTGGCCATCGCGGCCGGCGCGGCCGATCTCCTGGCTGTAGTTTTCCAGCGACTTTGGCAGGTCGTAATGCACCACCTGGCGGATGTCGCTCTTGTCGATACCCATGCCGAAGGCGATGGTGGCGACGATGCAGTTCAGCGAGCCATCCATGAAACGGCGCTGGATGCCTTCGCGCTCCGGGTGTTCCATCCCCGCGTGGTAGGCACAGGCGGGAATGCCGCGCTCGGCCAAGTGCGTGGCGACTTCCTCAGCGGTCTTCTGCTGGGTGACGTAGACGATGGCCGGCTGCCCGGCGCGCTCGCCCAGCCACTGCACCAGCCTCGCACGGCGGGCGGCGCTGGAGATCGGCTCAATCTGCAGGTCGAGGTTGGCGCGGTAGAAACCAGTGGTGACCACATCGCTCTCGGTGATGGCGAACTTGGCGCGCATGTCGGCGATCACCGCCGGCGTCGCTGTGGCGGTGAGCAGCAGCACCTGGGGAATACGGAACTGCTTCTGGTAGTCCGGCAGCTTCAGGTAGTCGGGACGGAAGTTGTGCCCCCATTCGGAAATGCAGTGCGCCTCGTCCACCACCAGCAGGGAGATAGGCACTTCGCTGATGAAGTTGCGGAAGCGCTCATTCTTCAGGCGCTCCACCGAGATCATCAGCACCTTCAGCTCGCCGCTACGCGCGCGGGCCATGGTCTGCGCTGTCTGCTCGCGGCTTTGCGCCGAGTCGATGCTGGCGGCGGCGATACCGTGGCGGGCAAGAAAGGCGAGCTGGTCCTGCATCAGTGCCAGCAGCGGCGAGACCACCAGGGTCAGGTGCGGCAGCAGCAGCGCCGGCAACTGGTAGCACAGCGACTTGCCCGAGCCGGTGGGGAAGATCGCCGCCGCCGAGCGCCCGGCCAGTACCGCACTGACCGCCGCTTCCTGGCCGGGGCGGAATTGGCGAAAGCCGAAGACGCGTTCGAGGGTGTCGTGCATGGGGATAACTCCTTTCATGGGCATCCACCCAGCCTAGAAAGCGTCATTGTAGGAGCGAGCTTGCTCGCGAACCGGAGCTGGACTGTTCGCGAGCAAGCTCGCTCCTACGAAGAGCCCCTGAAGCAGGACGGTTCCGAGGCGCCAATGAAAAAGCCGCCCGAAGGCGGCTCTTTCCAGAACAGGCTCGCTTACAGCTGCGGGCCGGCGTTCTTGATGGCGTCGCTCACGTCGAACTTCTTGAAGTTGTCGATGAACTTGCTGGCCAGACCCTTGGCGGCTTCGTCGTAGGCGGCCTTGTCTTCCCAGGTGTTGCGCGGGTTGAGCAGGACGGTCTCGACGCCCGGAACGGCCTTGGGCACGTCCAGGTTGATGATGTCCAGGTGCTCGGTTTCAGCGCCGATCAGAGCACCGCTCTGGATGGCGGCGATGACGCCACGGGTGGTCGGGATGTTGAAGCGCTTGCCGACGCCGTAGCCACCACCGGTCCAGCCGGTGTTGACCAGGTAGACCTTGGAACCGAAGGCCTTGATGCGCTTGATCAGCAGCTCGGCGTAGACGCCGGCCGGACGCGGGAAGAACGGCGCGCCGAAGCAGGTGGAGAAGGTCGACTTGATGCCGCCGCCCGAACCCATTTCGGTGGAACCGACCAGCGCGGTGTAGCCGGACAGGAAGTGGTAGGCCGCCTGCTCGTTGTTCAGGATCGACACCGGCGGCAGAACGCCAGTCAGGTCGCAGGTCAGGAAGATCACGGCATTCGGCTCGCCGCCGAGGTTCTGCTCGGAACGCTTCTCGACGTTCTCCAGCGGGTAGGCCGCGCGGGAGTTCTGGGTCAGGCTGTCATCGGCGTAATCCGGAGTACGGTTTTCGTCGAGAACGACGTTTTCCAGCACGGCGCCGAACTTGATGGCTTTCCAGATGACCGGCTCGTTCTTCTCGGACAGGTCGATGCACTTGGCGTAGCAGCCGCCTTCGATGTTGAAGACAACGCCTTCGCCCCAGCCGTGCTCGTCGTCGCCGATCAGGTAGCGGCTTTCATCAGCGGACAGGGTGGTCTTGCCGGTGCCCGACAGACCGAAGAACAGGGTCACGTCGCCCGCTTCGCCGATGTTGGCGGCGCAGTGCATCGGCAGCACGTCTTTTTCCGGCAGCAGGTAGTTCTGCACGCCGAACATGGCCTTCTTCATTTCACCGGCGTAGCGCATACCGGCGATCAGCACTTTCTTCTGGGCGAAGTTGAGGATCACGCAGCCATCGGAGTTGGTGCCGTCACGCTCGGGCACGCACTCGAAGTTGGCGACGTTGAGAACCTGCCACTCTTCGCGGCCGGCCGGGTTGTACTGCTCGGGCTCGATGAACAGCGCGCGACCGAACAGGTTCTGCCAGGCGGTGGCGGTGGTCATCTTCACGGCCAGGTAGTGCTCGTGTGCCGAACCTACATGGACGTGGGAAACGAAATGGTCCTGGGCGTTATTGAAGGCCTGGACACGGTCCCACAGGGCATCGAACTTGTCGGCCGGGAACGGACGGTTGATGGCGCCCCAAGCGATGGAATCCTTGCTGCCCGGCTCTTCGACGATGAAACGGTCGGCAGGCGAGCGGCCGGTGCGGTGGCCGGTACGTACGACCAGCGAGCCGTTGTCGGCGAGTTCGCCTTCGCCGCGGCGAATGGCTTCCTCGACCAGTTGGGCAACGCTGATGTCGGTGTAAACGGCTTTATTGGCTTGCGTCATGTGGGTCCCCGTCGGCCGAAGCCGAGTCCTCCAAACATTGCGTAGTGACTTCTGATTCCCACTACCGCGGAAAAAAGTCGCGGGATTATGCCAGAAAAGAACTGTTCTCGTGCAGCCTCTGATCTGGCGAGAGCGCCATTGGTTCGGCTATCGGACAAATCGACGCGGTCAATGGCGAGTTTCTGACGGTGTCTGGCTACCGCCGCCCGAGAACAGCTGGGCGACGTCCGAACCGTCGAAGCTATAACGCTGGTTGCAGAACTGGCAGTCGATGACGATCTCGCCGTCCTCTTCGGCCAGCAGACGCTCGGCGTCTTCCTGCCCAAGACTGACCAGCGCATTGGCCGAGCGTTCCCGCGAGCAGCTGCAGCGGAACACCAGCGGCTGCGGCTCGAACAGGCGCACATCGTCTTCGTGGTACAGGCGGTGCAGCACGGTGGCGTTGTCCAGGCCCAGCAGTTCCTCGGCCGTGAGGGTGTCGGCCAGGGTGGTGACGTGCTGCCAACTGGCTTCGCGGGACTCGGCATCGCGCTGGCGGTCGGCCGGCAGTTGCTGCAGCAGCAGGCCACGGGCGCGACGGCTGTCGGCGTTGAGCCAGAAGCGGGTCGGCAATTGCTCGGACGTGGCGAAGTAGGTCGACAGGCAGTCCGCCAGGGTCGCGCCCTCCAGCGGCACGATACCCTGGTAGCGCTTGCCGTTCTTCGGGTCGACGGTGAGGGTCAGCACACCATGGGGCATCAGTTCCGGCAGGCCGGCGGTATCGCCGATGGCGTCCGCGTCGTAGCGAGCGAGGCCGCGCACTTCGCGATCACTGGAGCACTCCACCATCAGCAGCGGCACGGCGCCACTGGAGCGCGCCTGCAGTACCAGCAGGCCGTCGAACTTCAGGGTGCCGCACAGCAGCGCGGCAGCGGCTAGCATTTCTCCCAGCAACTGGGCGACCGGCTGCGGATAGGGGTGCTTGGCCAGCACTTCGGCGTAGCTGCGGTCGAGCTCCACCAGCTCACCGCGGACATCGGTGTTGTCGAACAGGAAACGCTGACTTTGATCGATTTGGGACATGCTGGGCACAACGCTGCGATAGGCACAAATAAATGACAAGTTAATGGCAAAGGCATATAAAGCGCGCTTTGCAGCACCACCCACGGTCGGGTGGTTCCGTAAGGGGGTATCGATTTTATGGACAAAACCACGCCGTTCCAAGCCACCTGGTCCTGGAAACCCTTCATCGCCTGTCACCTGATGGCCCTCGCCCTGCTCCTGCTGTGGCTCTGGGAGCCCACGCGCAGCGCGATGGACCTGTTCGATTTCAGCCTGTTCAGCCTGCTCAACCAGCCGCTGGCGACCAACGAAGCCTGGCGCCTGACCTGGGCCGTAGCCAGCACCCGGCCGTTCGACCTGCTGGTCGGGGTGATCCTGCTGCTCCTGCTGATCCGTGGCGACTGGATTTTCAAGGCCACCCAGGCCCGTGCGGCGACCTTCGGCTTTTTATGCGCGGCCGTGGTGCTGGTGGTCGTACGCATCCTCTACGCCAAGATCGCCCACAAGCTCGGCTGGCAGCACGCGAGTATTTCCAGCATCGCGCCGGATGCCGTGCGCCTGGAGCACTTCTTCCCGCAGTGGGAAAACACCGCGTTCGAGGTGAAGGACGAGTCCGCCCGCAGCTTCCCCGGCGACCATGCCTCGGTGCTGCTGATCTGGGCACTGTTCCTCACCCTGTTCGCCCGCAACGCCCTGCAGTGGGTGGCGATCTGGGGCCTGGCGCTGCTGTTCATGCTGCCGCGCCTGGTGGCCGGCGCGCATTGGGGGCAGGACGACTACATCGGCGGCGTACAGATGGCCCTGGTGGCCCTGGCCTGGAGCTGCTTCACTCCGTTCGCCGCCAAGGGCAGTGCCGCGCTGGTGCGCTGGACCGAGCCGCTGTTCCGCCTCGTGGCAAGGATTCCGCTGGTCAACCGCCTGAGCGTTGTCGCGGGCTGACCACAAGCCATTCCCAGTGAGGCCCCTGCGGCCCTCACCGGCGAATCACTCCTGATCGCGGAAGCTGAACAGTTGGCGGCGCTGCTTCTTGGTCGGGCGCCCGTCGGTCTGCACGCCCAGTGCACCGGCCTTGCGCATCGCTGAGGCGTCTTCGCGGCGCTTCACACTGTCAGCGGTCTCTTCATAAAGAAGCTGCGCCTCGGGCGCACCGCGACGCACCATCGACAGCGCCTTCACCACCACGGTGCGCTCGTCGAAACCGGTGCGGATGACATACTCCTCGCCCACCTTCGGCTCCTTGCCCGGCTTGCAGCGCTCGCCCCGGCAATGCACCTTGCCACCGTCGATGGCTTCCTTGGCCAGGGAGCGGGTCTTAAAGAAGCGCGCCGCCCACAGCCACTTGTCCAGGCGGACCTTGTCGTCGTCTTTTTCGCTCACTTCACAACCTCGTCATGCGGGTCTGAGAGTGTACCCGCGCCCCGCTGGCGGGGTACAACCGGCCTGACTAGAATGCCGGCAAACGCCGGGGACACCAGCCTTGAAGACTTTCGACCAGCTGTCGGTAATTGGTTTGCGTGAGTGGATTGCCCTGCCCGAACTGGGCATGGTCGGCCTGCGCGCGAAGATCGACACCGGCGCCAGTACCTCCAGCCTGCATGCCAGTGAGATCGTGCCGTTCAAGCGCAATGGCCAGAGCTGGGTGCGCTTCGTCGCCCACCTGGGCACCCAGGTGCAGCGCCGTCATCGCTGCGAAGCGCCGGTGGTGACGATGAAGACCATCAAGAGCTCCAACGGCCAGGCCCAGACCCGCTACGTGATCCGCACCCTGCTGGCCCTGGGCGACCGCGCCTGGTCGGTGGAATTCACTCTGGCCTGCCGCAAGACCATGCGCTACCGCGTGCTGCTAGGCTCCAAGGCCCTGGTCCAGGGCCAGCTGGTGGTCAATCCTGGCCTGACCTACGTACAAGACAAACCCCTCATCATGGTTCCCGCCACCCTTCCAGGTGATCAATGAAAATTGCTGTGCTGTCGCGCAATCCGCGCCTGTATTCCACCCGTCGGCTGGTGGAGGCCGGGCAGCAACGTGGCCACGAGATGGTGGTGATCGACACCCTCCGCGCCTACATGAACATCGCCAGCCACAAGCCGCAGATCCACTACCGCGGCCAATCGCTGGAAGGCTTCGACGCAGTCATCCCGCGCATCGGCGCCTCGGTGACCTTCTATGGCTGCGCAGTACTGCGCCAGTTCGAGATGATGGGGGTGTTCCCGCTCAACGAATCGGTGGCCATCGCCCGCTCGCGCGACAAGCTGCGCTCGCTGCAGCTGCTCTCGCGCAAGGGCATCGGCCTGCCGGTGACCGGCTTCGCCCACTCCCCCGATGACGTGCCGGACCTGATCCAGATGGTCGGCGGCGCGCCGCTGGTGATCAAACTGCTGGAAGGCACCCAGGGCATCGGCGTGGTGCTGTGCGAGACGGAGAAGGCTGCCGAGTCCGTGCTGGAAGCCTTCATGGGGCTCAAGCACAACATCATGGTGCAGGAGTACATCAAGGAAGCCGGCGGCGCTGATATCCGCTGCTTCGTGGTGGGCGACAAGGTGATCGCTTCGATGAAGCGCCAGGCCGCAGCCGGTGAGTTCCGCTCCAACCTGCATCGCGGCGGCAGCGCGAGCCTGATCAAGATCACCCCGGAGGAGCGCATGACCGCCGTCCGCGCCGCCAAGGTGATGGGCCTGCACGTGGCTGGCGTCGACATCCTGCGCTCCAACCACGGGCCACTGGTCATGGAGGTGAACTCCTCGCCGGGCCTGGAAGGCATCGAGACCACCACCGGCAAGGACATCGCCGGGGTGATCATCGAGTACCTGGAGAAGAATGGCGGGCCGCATCTGGCGCGGACCAAGGGCAAGGGGTGAGCCGGGGCTTCGCGACGCATGCGTCGCGCCGGCGAACGCCAGGCCACGGATGGCCTGGCAGGGGTCTCAGAGAGGCACGTAGTGACGACATGGATGTCAGGAACAAACTCTCATAAAGCTCCCTTCAAGCACTGCGCCGGGTCCTACCCTCACCCCAGCCCTCTCCCGGAGGGAGAGGGAGCCGTCCGTGCCGGCTGACACCATGGTTTCGTCCTGCACCGATCAGTCCCCACTCCCTTCGGAGCGAGGCCCGTAGCCAGGGTGAGGGTGAGGAGCCGCATGGCAGCCAAATCAGAATGAAGCACCGAGCCCCCGAAGTTCCAGCTCCAAGCTTCATTGCCCCACGGAACCCATCGCGAGCAAGCTCGCTCCTAC
Organism: Pseudomonas sp. NY15435; assembly: GCF_048068295.1. Classification (NCBI taxonomy): domain Bacteria; kingdom Pseudomonadati; phylum Pseudomonadota; class Gammaproteobacteria; order Pseudomonadales; family Pseudomonadaceae; genus Pseudomonas; species Pseudomonas sp. NY15435. Next base: position 201,172 of record NZ_JBLUQA010000008.1, on the reverse strand, counting down.
AGTTTCTCCTGAAGTAATCGGAATCCAACCATGCCCGCTTCCCGCCCCCACGCCGAACTCAAATGGTCGCCCATCGAAGGCCGCGTCGCGCTGGTCGCGCCGGCCTCGGCGATCGCCGAAGAAGTGCTGGAGGCCACCCTTCGTCAATTGGAGGTGCAGGGCATCGACTACCACCTGGGCGCACACGCCGACGCCCGCTACCGCTACCTGGCCGGTACGCCGGAGCAACGCCTGGAAGACTTCCACGCCGCCTTCGAGCTGACAGATGTCAGCGCCGTCTGGTGCCTGCGCGGTGGCTACGGTTGTGGACAACTCATCCCGCTGCTGGATTGGCAGCGCATCGAGGCAGCTTCGCCGCGCCCGCTGATCGGCTTCTCGGACATCTCCATCCTGCTCAGCGCCTTCCATCGGCAGGGGCTGCCGGCGATTCACGGCATGGTCGCTACCGGACTGGGCCTGCAGCCGCTGAGCGCCCCCAGCGAGCAGCGTGAACGCTTGGCCTCGCTGGCCTCGATCAGCCATGTGCTGGCCGGCGGCCCCGGCAAACTGGCAGTGCAGCATCTGGCAGGGCCGAAAGCGGCTGTAGAAGGCGAACTGATCGGCGGCAACCTCACCGCGCTGGCCTGCATGGCCGGCACCGAAGGTGCGCTGTACGTACCCGACGGCGCGATCCTGATTCTCGAAGACGTCGGCGAGCCCTACTACCGCATCGAGCGCAGCCTCTGGCAACTACTCAACAGCCTGCACGGCGCACGCCTGGGCGCGATCTGCCTCGGCACCTTCACCGATTGCCCGCGCAAGGGTGTAGCCCACAGCCTGGAAGAAATCTTCGCCGAGTACGCCGCGCAACTGGGCGTGCCGCTCTACCATGGCCTGCCCAGCGGCCACGGCGCGCACAACCGCGCCTGGCCCTATGGTCGCCAGGTGGTGCTGGAAGGAAAATCCCTGCGCTGGGATTAGGGTCTGTTTACGATCTCGCGAGCTGGAGCAGAACAAGGCGAGGACAGCTGAGAAAGCGGAGTTGACTGCCGTCAATGAGCATTTCTCGGCTGGCCTCAACGCCGTTATGCCGACGCGCAGCAGATCGCTAGCAGGCTCTTAATGTGCGTCGCGCGGCAGCAGCAGGCCCAGCGGCAGACAGACGCGCGCTTCCACGCCACCACCCTCGCGGTTGCGCAACTCGATGCTGCCGCCGTGCTGTTCGGCGATGCGCTTGACGATGGCCAGGCCGAGGCCGGTGCCCTTCCCGCCGCGGGCTTTGTCGCCGCGGAAGAAGGGGTTGAAGATGTTCTCCAGTTCCTGCGGATCGACACCCGCGCCACGGTCCAGCACGCTGAGCACGACGTAGGGCGCACCGCCACCGCCGGCCACATGGGCCGCCACTTCGACCTTGCCGCCACCATGGTTCAGGCCGTTCTCGATCAGGTTGCCGAGCAGGCGCTTGATCGAAACCCTTCGGAAGCGGAACAGCGGCAGCGTTTCCAGGCACAAGCGCACGCGGTTGCCGGTCTGGTTGAAGGCATCGGCCACTTCGCGGATCAGGTCGGCGAGGTCACCCTCTTCCACCGGCTCGTCGCGGCCGTCGCGAATGAAGGCGAGGAACTGGTCGAGGATGGCGTCCATGTCCTCGATGTCACGGACCATGTCCTCGACCATCTCGCGGTCGCTGTCAGGCATCAGCTCCAACGACAGGCGCAGACGCGTCAGCGGCGTACGCAGGTCATGGGAGACCCCAGCCAGCATCAGCTCGCGCTCGCGCCCGGCCTGCTCGACATCGTCGGCCATCTGGTTGAAGGCGCGGTATACCTCGGCCATTTCGCTGGGCGTTTCCTGCCCCAGGGGCAGGCGTACGCTGCGCCCCTTGCCGAACTCGCGGGAGGCGAAGACCAGGCGCTTGAGCGGCTGGCTGAGTTGCCGCACGAAGATCCAGGCCGCCGCCGTGGACAACAGGCCGATGCCGAGGAACCAGCCCAGCACGCTCCAGATCTGCTGGCCGCGCAGTGGGTGCGGGTACAGCGGCACGCCGATCCAGCCGTCACCCAGGGTCGGCGCGCGCACCCAGAGCATCGACGGATGATGGATGCGCAGGCGCGTCTCGGTATCGATGCCCAGCTCCATGCGCATCTGCCGCTGGAAGATTTCCGTGTACGGCCAGTGCACTTCCTCCGGCTGCCCCTGCTCGTGGGGCGCCCACTTCAGCCCGGCGGACTGGGCGATGGCCTCCCGCGATTTCTCGTCCGCGGCCCAGTAGGCGCGTACGGTCAACGCCGCGCCGTGGCTGTACTGGCGGTCAACCAGCATGTCTTCGTTCATCAGCAGGTAGACCAAGGTCAGCGCCTTGGAGAACAGCACGACGATGAGCACCAGCCAGAGGGTGCGGGCGAAGAAGCTTTGCGGGAACCAGAGGGGTGTTTTCAAGAACGGCTTACCAGGGAACGGCTGTAGTAGGAGCGAGCTTGCTCGCGAACCCGCATCGAAGCGAAACATTGTTCGCGAGCAAGCTCGCTCCTACAGGTTGAATCACTTGCGCGCAGCGCCGTCCGGCACGAATACGTAGCCCACGCCCCAGACGGTCTGGATGTAGCGCGGCTTCGATGGATCGGGCTCGATCAGTCGGCGCAGGCGGGAAATCTGCACGTCGATGGAGCGCTCCAGAGCGTCCCACTCGCGGCCGCGGGCCAGGTTCATCAGCTTGTCGCGGGTCAGCGGCTCGCGGGCGTGCTGCACCAGGGCCTTGAGCACGGCGAACTCACCGGTGGTGAGCATGTGCACTTCCTCGCCCTTCTTCAGCTCGCGGGTGGCCAGGTGCAGTTCATAGTCGCCGAAGGTGACGATCTCGTCCTCGCCCGCCGGCGCGCCCGGCACCAGCGGCGCCTGGCGGCGCAGCACGGCCTTGATCCGCGCCAGCAGCTCGCGCGGATTGAAGGGTTTGGCCAGGTAGTCGTCAGCGCCCTGTTCCAGGCCGGAGATGCGGCTGGACTCGTCGCCCTTGGCGGTGAGCATGATGATCGGGATCTGGTTGTTCGAGTCGCGCAGGCGCTTGCACGCGGAGAGGCCATCCTCGCCGGGCATCATCAGGTCGAGCACCACCAGCTGGAACAGTTCGCGGGCCAGCAGGCGGTCCATCTGCTCGGTGTTTTCAACGGCGCGGACACGGTAACCCTGCTCATCGAGGAAGCGTTCCAGCAGACGGCGCAGGCGCGCGTCGTCATCGACCACGAGGATCTTTTCGCCTTCCGGCAGGGTGGCAGCGTTGCTCATGGAAACTCCCAGAATCTGATTCGGCGGGCATTATCGCCCAGCCGCCGTGCTTCACGGCTTGTCCATTGTTAGCAGATTTTTCCCCGACCAGCCGCCCACCCGGTGAAATTGTCGTGGGTATAATGCGGCGCTTTTGCGGCGGGGCGTTGTCACAGAGCCTGTCGAATGACCGGGAAGCCCGGTCCAGATGCTCTGTTATGAGCCTGTTCATGATCTTGCGAGCTAGAGCAGAACAAGGCGAGGACAGCTGAGAAAGCGAAGTTGACTGCAGTCAATGAGCATTTCTCGGTTGGCCTCAACGCAGTTATGCCGACGCGCAGCAGATCATGCGCCCCGTATTTTGTTGGTTTCACCAGGTGGATTTATGGACAGCATCAACACCCGTATCGCCGAAGAGCTTTCCGCACTGCCCTCCGGCCGCGTTCAACCGCAGCAAGTCGCCGCTGCCGTCGCCTTGCTCGATGAAGGCTCCACCGTTCCCTTCATCGCCCGTTACCGGAAAGAAGTCACCGGCAGCCTGGATGATACCCAGCTGCGCATGCTCGAAGAGCGCCTGCGCTACCTGCGCGAACTGGACGAGCGCCGTGGCGCGATCCTCGCCAGCATCGAGGAACAGGGCAAGCTGACCCCGGAACTGGCCCGCGAGATCAACCTCGCCGACACCAAGACCCGCCTCGAAGACCTCTACCTGCCCTATAAGCAGAAGCGCCGCACCAAGGGCCAGATCGCCCTGGAAGCCGGCCTCGGTGAACTGGCCGATGCCCTGTTCAACGACCCGAACCTGCCCCCGGAAACCGAAGCCGCGCGCTTCGTCGATGCCGAGAAGGGCTTCGCCGATACCAAAGCCGTGCTCGAAGGTGCCAAGTACATCCTCATGGAGCGCTTCGCCGAGGACGCCACCCTGCTGGATCGTCTGCGCAGCTTCCTCAAGGACAACGCCACCCTGACCGCGCGCATGGTCCCCGGCAAGGAAACCGAAGGCGCCAAGTTCAGCGACTACTTCGAACACGACGAGCCGCTGAAGAACGCTCCGTCGCACCGCGCCCTGGCGATCTTCCGCGGCCGCAACGAAGGCATCCTGAGCGTCGCCCTGAAGGTCGGCGAAGAGCTGCCGGGCACCTCGCACCCGTGCGAAGTCATGATAGGCGAGCGCTTCGGCGTGAGTAACCAGGGCCGCGCCGCGGACAAGTGGCTGTCCGAAGTGGTGCGCTGGACCTGGAAGGTCAAGCTCTACACCCACCTGGAAACCGATCTGCTGGGCGAGCTGCGCGAAGGCGCCGACCTCGAGGCGATCAACGTCTTCGCGCGCAACCTGCACGACCTGCTGCTGGCCGCCCCGGCCGGCCCGCGCGCCACCCTGGGTCTCGACCCGGGTCTGCGCACCGGCGTGAAGGTCGCCGTGGTCGACGCCACCGGCAAGCTGCTGGACACCGCCACCGTCTACCCGCACGTGCCGAAGAACCAGTGGGACCAGACCATCGCCGTGCTCGCCGCGCTGTGCGCCAAGCACCAGGTGGAGCTGATCGCCATCGGCAACGGCACCGCCAGCCGCGAGACCGACAAGCTGGCCGCCGAGCTGATCAAGAAATACCCGGCGCTCAAGTGCACCAAGATCATGGTCAGCGAGGCCGGCGCTTCGGTGTACTCGGCATCCGAACTGGCCGCCAAGGAATTCCCGGAGCTGGACGTATCGCTGCGTGGCGCCGTCTCCATCGCCCGCCGCCTGCAGGACCCGCTGGCCGAGCTGGTGAAGATCGAGCCGAAATCCATCGGCGTCGGCCAGTACCAGCACGACGTGTCTCAGCTGCAGCTCGCGCGCAGCCTGGACGCGGTGGTGGAAGACTGCGTGAACGCCGTCGGCGTGGACGTCAACACTGCCTCCGCCGCCCTGCTGGCGCGCATTTCCGGCCTCAACAGCACCCTGGCGCAGAACATCGTCGCGCACCGCGACGCCAACGGCGCGTTCCGCACCCGCGACGACCTGCGCAAGGTCAGCCGCCTGGGCGACAAGACCTTCGAACAGGCCGCCGGCTTCCTCCGCGTGATGAACGGTGACAACCCGCTGGACGCCTCCGCGGTGCACCCGGAAACCTACCCGCTGGTGCAGCGCATCGCCGCCGACACCGGCCGCGACGTGCGCTCGCTGATCGGCGACTCGGGCTTCCTGAAGCGCCTGGACCCGAAGAAGTTCACCGACGAGCAGTTCGGCCTGCCCACCGTCACCGACATCCTCAAGGAACTCGACAAGCCCGGCCGCGACCCACGCCCGGAGTTCAAGACCGCCGAGTTCCAGGACGGCGTCGAGAGCCTGAAGGACCTCACCCCCGGCATGGTGCTCGAAGGCGTGGTGACCAACGTCACCAACTTCGGCGCCTTCGTTGACATCGGCGTCCACCAGGACGGCCTGGTGCACATCTCCGCCCTGTCGGAGAAGTTCGTCAAGGACCCGTACGAAGTGGTCAAGGCCGGTGACATCGTCAAGGTCAAGGTCATGGAAGTGGATATCCCGCGCAACCGCGTCGGCCTGTCCATGCGCATGAGCGACACCCCCGGCGAGAAGGTCGACGGCCCACGCGGCGGTGGCCGTCCCGGCAATGGCGCGCCGCGTGGCGAACGCAGCGCTGCCCCGCGCCAGCAGGAGAAGGCCCCGGCGAACAACGCCATGGCCTCGCTGTTCGCCAACGCCAAGCAACTGAAGAAGAAGTAAGGAAGGTCCATGAGCGAGATGCCCGCCCGCGAGCTGATGATCAGCCGCTTCAGCGATACCCTCGGCGTGCAGCCGATCCGTGTCGCCGACGGCGAAGCCGAGGTGCTGCTGCCAATGGCCGAGCACCTGCGCAATCGCGGCAACGTCATGCATGGCGGCGCACTCTTCACGCTGATGGACATGACCATGGGCCTGGCCTGCTCCAGCGCCCATGGTTTCGACCGGCAGAGCGTCACCCTGGAATGCAAGATCAACTACATCCGCGCGGTATCCGAAGGCGAAGTGCGCTGTGTGGCCAAGGTCCTGCACGCCGGGCGCCGCTCGCTGGTGGTCGAGGCCGACATCCACCAGGGCGACAAGCTGGTCGCCAAGGGACAAGGCACCTTCGCCCAGTTGTAATTCGCGCCGCGACAACTGACCTATGCTGTATGCCGGAGCCCCGGATTTGCGGGCGCCGGCGCAGCGCCTCGATAAAGCCAGGCGACCACGCCGGTTGTTCTCCCCTTGTAGACCGCCCAGTCCACCCCCATAGTGGGGCGATTGCCGTGTGAAGGACTTCCAACTTGAGCGACCAACTCTCCCGCCGCCTGGCCCTGCTTGGCGATGCCGCCAACCTGTCCCTGCTCACCCAGTGCCTGCACGGTATCGAGCGCGAATGCCTGCGCGTCGATGAACGCGGCAAGCTCGCCCTGACCCCGCATCCGCGTGCCCTGGGCTCGGCGCTGACCAACCCGCAGATCACCACGGACTACTCCGAGTCACTGCTGGAATTCATCACCCCGACGTCCACCAGCGTCGAGAAGACCCTGGACGAGCTGGGTGAAATCCACCGCTTCGCCAGCGGCAAGCTCGACGGCGAATACCTGTGGAGCCCGTCCATGCCCTGCGAGCTGCCGGATGAAGAAACCATCCCGATCGCCCGCTACGGCAGCTCGCATATCGGCCGCCTGAAGTACGTCTACCGCAAGGGCCTGGCCCTGCGTTATGGCAAGACCATGCAATGCATCGCCGGCATCCACTACAACTTCTCCCTGCCCGAAGGCATCTGGGAGCTGTTGCGCGAGGAAGAAGGCAGCGAAAAGAGCGCACGGGACTTCCAGTCGCACCGCTACATCGCGATGATCCGTAACTTCCGCCGCTACAGCTGGTTGCTGATGTACCTGTTCGGCGCATCGCCCGCCCTGGACGCCGGCTTCCTGCGCGGCCGCCCGCACGGCCTGGAATCCTTCGACGAGCACACGCTCTACCTGCCCTACGCCACCAGCCTGCGCATGAGCGACCTGGGCTACCAGAACAACGCCCAGGCCGGCCTGACCCCCTGCTACAACGACCTGGACAGCTACATCGACAGCCTGCGCCGCGCGGTGAGCACGCCCTACGCGCCGTACGAGAAGGTCGGCACCAAGGTCGATGGCGAGTGGGTTCAGCTCAACACCAACATCCTGCAGATCGAGAACGAGTACTACTCGAGCATCCGCCCGAAACGCGTCACCTACACCGGCGAGCGTCCGATCCAGGCGCTGATGGCCCGTGGCGTGCAGTACGTCGAGGCGCGCTGCCTGGACATCAACCCCTTCCTGCCGCTGGGCATCGACGTCACCGAAGCACGCTTCCTCGACGCCTTCCTGCTCTACTGCGCACTCTCCGACAGCCCGCCGCTGGGTGGTTGCGAGTGCGGCTCGGCCACCAGCAACTTCCTCAAGGTGGTCAAGGAGGGTCGTCGTCCGGGCCTGAAACTCGAACGCGGTGGCCAGCAGATCGAGATGACGGCATGGGCGAGCGCTCTGCTCGACGGCATCGCACCGATCATCGACCTGCTCGACCGCGCCAACGACAGCGACCTGCACGCGCAGAGCCTGGCCGAGCAGCGCGCCAAGATCGCCGATTCCAGCCTGACTCCGTCCGCCCGCGTTCTGGCGGAAATGCGCGAGCGTGGCGAAAGCTTCGAAGCCTTCGCCCTGCGCTATAGCCGCCAGCATGCCGCCACCCTGCAGGGCGAACCGCTGCCGGCCGAGGAGCAGGCACGCTTCGAAAGCATGGCCAGCGAATCCCTGGCCGAGCAGGCGGAGCTGGAGAAACAGCCCGAAGGCGATTTCGACACCTTCGTCGCCGCGTATCAGGCGAGCATCCTGGGCCTGCTCAGCGTCTGACGGAGCAAGAAATCGCTGACATGCAGCTCAAAGAGTTCTGATCGGCATCCTGTGAGGGCGGGGAGAGAATTCCCCTCCCTGCGGATCGCAACCGGCACCACCGGCGCGATCCGCGCAAGCCTTCTCAGGAAAGCGATTCATGTCTTCCCCTTCATCCCCCTGGACCCTCCAGCAACTGGAGACCACCTACAAGCAGGGCTATCTGGAAGCGCTGCTCGAACGACAGCCTCGCCGCCCCATCCATGAAGTCCTGGCCGCCAGCTGGGAAGCCGGCTGGCTCGATGGCAGCAAACGGTTGCGCCAGCACCAGAGCCGCCCCAAGGCAGCGCCTCGCAAAGCGCTACCACTGATGGTGCGGATCAGGCACTCGGTGAAGCAGCACGCGCCAATCTGATCAGAGGGTCTTCTCGAACACCTGGGAATTGCGCTGGTAGTTGTACAGCGACGCCCGCGCCGCCGGCAGGCGCTCCACGCTGCTGGGCTGGAAGCCGCGCTCGCGGAACCAGTGGGCGGTCCGCGTGGTGAGCACGTAAAGGGTCTTCAGGCCGAGGTTGCGCGCGCGCTGTTCGATGCGGTCCAGCAGGTCGTCGCCGCGCCCGCCGTGGCGGTACTCCGGGTTCACCGCCAGGCACGCCAGTTCGCCTGAGTCCGAATCGGCGATGGGATAGAGCGCCGCACAGGCGATGATCAGCCCTTCGCGTTCAACGATGCTGAACTGCTCGATCTCGCGCTCCAGCACTTCGCGGGAACGGCGCACCAGAATGCCCTGCTCTTCCAGCGGGCGGATCAGCTCCAGCAGGCCGCCGACGTCCTCGATGCCCGCCTCGCGCAATTGCTCGAACTGCTCCTGGGCCACCAGGGTGCCGTTGCCGGTGCGGGTGAAGAGTTCGCTGAGCAGCGAGCCGTCTTCGGTGTAGCTGACGATATGGCTGCGACGCACACCCGCGCGACACGCCTGGGCAGCGGCATCCAGGAGTTCGCCCTGGTAGCTCGTGCCGAGGCGCTCCAGGTGCGCCGGCACCTGCTGTGGGCGCAGCTCGCGCACCAGCTTGCCGGCCTCGTCCATCAGACCGCGCTCGGCTCCGTAGAGAATCAGTTTGTCCGCGCCCAGGTCGATGGCCGCGCGCATGGCCACGTCCTCACAGGCGAGGTTGAAGATTTCGCCGGTGGGCGAATAGCCCAGCGGCGAGAGCAGCACGATGCTGCGCTCGTCGAGCTGGCGGTTGATGCCCTTGCGGTCGATCCGACGGACTTCGCCGGTATGGTGATAGTCGATACCGTCGACCACGCCGATCGGCCGCGCGGTGACAAAGTTGCCCGAGGTCACGCGCATCCGCGAGCCCTGCATGGGCGAGGCGGCCATGCCCATGGACAGGCGTGCCTCGATGGTGATGCGCAGGCTGCCCACCGCATCGATCACACAGCCCAGGGTCGGCGCGTCGGTGACGCGCAGGCCACGGTGGAAGCGCGGCGCCAGTCCGTGGGAGGCCAGGCGCGCCTCGATCTGCGGGCGCGAGCCGTGTACCAGCACCAGACGCACGCCCAGGCTGTGGAGCAAAACCAGATCGTGGACGATATTGCCGAAATTGGGATCTTCGACGCCTTCGCCGGGGAGCATCACCACGAAGGTGCAGTCCCGGTGCGAGTTGATATAGGGCGAGGCGTGGCGCAGCCAGTTGACGTAGTCGTGCATTGCTTGAAAAGCCTGTCGTTCGAGTGGGCGGAAATCTGTCGGATGCGGCCGAGGGCACGGCCAGGGGCGGCGCGGTTATCGTCGTCGCAGGAACATCGACAGGTTTCTCCTCTTGGATAGGTCGGGCCCGTTGTCGGGGCGCTCTACAGGCAACTCTTCATCAACAGTTTCTGACGCAGGAACAACAGTCTTACAGACAGTAATGACGGATCAGTCCGCGCAGCAGTTCCACGGTGGGCTCGATGCGCTCGAGCTCGAGGTGTTCATCCGGCTGGTGGGCACAGGCGATGTCGCCAGGACCCAGCACCAGGGTCTGGCAGCCGAGCTGCTGAAGATACGGTGCTTCGGTGCCAAAGGCTACCGCTTCCGCCGTGTGCCCGGTCAGACTTTCGGCCAGCCGCACCAGCTCGCTCTGTGCCGGCTCCTCGAAGGGTGGCACGGCCGGGAACAGCGGCGCGTAGTCGATCTTCACCGCGTGGCGTTCGGCGACGGGCTTGAGCCGCTCGCGGATGGCCTGACGCAGAGCCTCCGGAGCCATGCCCGGCAGCGGGCGCAGGTCGAATTCCAGAGCGCACTGGCCGCAGATGCGGTTGGGGTTGTCGCCGCCGTGGATGCAACCCAGGTTGAGGGTCGGCTGCGGCACGCTGAACTGCGGGTTGTTGAACTCACGCTGCCACTGGCTACGCAAGCCCTGCAATTCGCCCATTACCGCCTGCATCGCCTCCAACGCGCTGCGCCCCAGGCTGGGGTCGGAGGAATGGCCGCTCTGCCCGAGGATGTCGATGCGCTCCATCATCACGCCCTTGTGCAGGCGGATCGGCTTGAGGTTGGTCGGCTCACCGATCACCGCCGCGCGGCCCAACGGCCGCCCCGCCTCGGCCAGCGCGCGGGCGCCGGCCATGGAGCTTTCCTCGTCGCAGGTGGCGAGGATGATCAGCGGCTGCTTGAACGGCTGCTCCAGCAGCGGCAGCAGGGCTTCGATGACGAGGGCGAAGAAGCCCTTCATGTCGCAGGAACCCAGGCCGAACCAGCGCCCATCGCGCTCGCTCAGGCCCAGCGGGTCACTTTTCCACAGGGCCTCGTCGTAGGGCACGGTATCGGTGTGCCCGGCCAGCACCAAGCCGCCAGGGCCGCTGCCGAGGGTCGCGACCAGGTTGAACTTGCCCGGCGATACCGGCTGCATTTCGCAGGCAAAGCCGAGGTCAACCAGCCAGTTGCCCAGCAACTCGACCACCGGACGGTTGGACTGATCCAGCGCGGGCTGGGTACAGCTCACCGAGGGAATGGCGATCAGTTCGGCGAAGCGTTGTTTCAGCGGCGGCAACGGCATGGCTTTCTCCAGAAGATGGACACCACTATGGACCATGCGACGGTGCGGTAAAACCTCGCGGCGCCCGGCAGGAACGCCGAAGTCCTGTAAACTGCATGACTTTGAAGTCTTTTTCGCGCCCGTCGTTCCGTCCTTCGTACAACAAGCTCGGAAACGGGCGCGGCCGCTCTGAACCGGACCCCCGCCATGCAGAAAGAAACCGAAATCAAATTGCGCGTCAGCCGCGAGACCCTCGAAGCCCTGCGCGATCACCCAGCGCTGAAGAAGCGCAACAAATCCGGCTGGGAGCCCCGCGAGCTGTTCAACCAGTACTACGACACCCCCGCCCGCGACCTGGCTCGCGCCCGCGTGGCGCTGCGCATGCGCAAGGATGGCGAGCAGTTCATCCAGACCCTGAAGACGCGCGGCCAGAGCGTTGCCGGCCTGTCCGAGCGCAACGAGTGGGACTGGTACCTGGAGAAGAACAAGCTCGACCTGAAGAAACTCGACGACCAGTGCTGGCCGGCCGCCCTCGCCGACCTGGACAAGAAGAGCCTGAAGCCGATCTTCAGCACCGACTTCACCCGCCAGCGCGCCGAGATCGCCTGGGGTCGCGGCAAGGCCAAGGTGGTGATTGAGGCCGCCCTAGACCTGGGCAAGGTCGTCGCCGGCAAGCAGCAGGAGGAAATCTGCGAGCTGGAACTGGAACTGCGCCAGGGCGAGCCCGAGGCGCTGCTGGAACTGGCCATCGAGCTGGCCGCCGACCTGGCGCTGATGCCCTGCGACATCAGCAAGGCCGAGCGCGGCTACCGCCTGTTCGACCCGGCCAGCTACAGCATCCAGCCCGACACCCAGAAGCTGCTGCATGAAACCCCGCTGGACGGCGCCTTCGCCGCGCTGTCCTGGGCGCTGCTGGGCAGCAGCCAGCGTCTGGCCGAGCAGTACCGCTTCAACGGCCACTGGAGCCTGCTGGAAAGCTGGCTGCAACAGTTGGTCGACCTGCGCGCCCTGCTCGGCAGCCTCGGCCAGGCCGTGCCGCGCGCCAGCACCCGCGAGCTGCGCGCAGCCCTCGACGCACTGATCGCCGACTGGCAACCGCGCATCGAACAGGGCCGCCACGACGACGCCGTGCGCCAGCAGATGCCGGCGGTCTTCCTCGAGGAACTGGCCAACGTGCGCTGGGGTCAGTTCTCCCTGAGTACTTCGCGCTGGCTGCTGGGCAAGGCCTGGACCCTTGAGCGCAATGAGCGCGCCAACCGCCTGGGCGGCTCCGCCGTCGGCAAGTGGCTGCAGCGCACCCTGGCCGAAGAGGCCCAGGCCATGCCGCTGCAACGCGCCCAGCAATTGCCCGAAGTACTCGCCGACCAACTGCCACGCCTGCAACGCATGCTGGTCTGGCTGCGCCTGGCGCGCGGCGTGCTGGAGCTGCCGGAAACCGATCGCCTGTATGGCGAACTGGCCAAGCTGCAGGAGCTGCTCGTCACTCCCGACGCCGAGGGGCGCCTGGATGCCCTCGCGGCCCAGGCCCATACTGTGCTGACCCTCAAGCCGTGGAAGGCGCTTTTGAAATAAGCTTCGCGCGTACCGCGGTGCAGGCTTTTTTGTAGGAGCGAGCTTGCTCGCGAACAGAGCCGGCGCGGTGCCAAGCCGGGTTCGCGAGCAAGCTCGCTCCTACAGGAATCTTCGCTGCGGCGTCGTTCTTCACGACCAACAGGAGTTCCGATGTCCGTCTTTGCCCCATCCGCCCAGGACCGTCCGCTCGACCTGGGCGACATCCTGCGCGAACTGGTCACCCAGGGCCGTGTCGCCCAGGATGACGCCGAGCAGTGCCTGGCGATCCGCCGCAGCGCCGTGAAGAACCAGCAGCACCCGCTGGAATTCCTCGCCGCGCAGCAGGTCGCGGACCGCCAGCGGCCGGGGCACAAGCTGGACCTGGATACCCTGGTAAGGTGGCTGGCGGACTTCTCCGGACAGCCCTACCTGCGCATCGACCCGCTGAAGATCGACGTCGCCGCGGTCACCCCGCTGATGTCCTACGCCTTCGCCCAGCGCCATCTGATCCTCGCGGTCGCGGTGGCCCCGGATGAAGTCACCATCGCCAGCGCGCAGCCATTCGTGCACGCCTGGGAGAGCAACCTCACCCACGTGCTCAAGCGCCCGATCAAGCGCGTAGTGGCCAATCCGGTGGACATCCAGCGCTTCACCGTGGAGTTCTACCGCCTCGCCAAGTCGGTGACCGGCGCCAGCTCGCAAGACCAGAAGATCAGCGGTATCGGCAACTTCGAGCAATTGCTCAACCTGGGCGCCAGCGACCAGGAGCCCGATGCCAACGACGCGCACATCGTCACCATCGTCGACTGGCTGTTCCAGTACGCCTTCCAGCAGCGCGCCAGCGATATCCACATCGAGCCGCGCCGCGAGCAGGGCACGGTGCGCTTCCGCATCGACGGCGTGCTGCACAACGTCTACCAGTTCCCGCCGCAGGTCAGCATGGCGGTGGTCAGCCGCCTGAAGACCCTGGGCCGGATGAACGTCGCCGAAAAGCGCAAACCGCAGGACGGCCGGGTGAAGACCAAGACCCCCGACGGCGCCGAGGTGGAGCTGCGGCTCTCGACCCTGCCCACCGCCTTCGGCGAGAAGATGGTGATGCGGATCTTCGACCCCGAGGTGCTGCTCAAGAGCTTCGACCAGCTCGGCTTCTCCCCCGATGACCTGCGCCGCTGGGAGAGCATGACCAGCCAGCCCAACGGCATCATCCTGGTCACCGGGCCCACCGGGTCGGGCAAGACCACCACGCTCTACACCACGCTCAAGCAACTGGCGACCGACGAGGTGAACCTCTGCACCATCGAGGACCCGATCGAGATGATCGAGCCCTCGTTCAACCAGATGCAGGTGCAGCACAACATCGACCTGACCTTCGCCAGCGGCGTGCGCGCCCTGCTGCGTCAGGACCCGGACATCATCATGGTCGGCGAGATCCGCGACCTGGAGACTGCCGAAATGGCAATCCAGGCCGCGCTCACCGGCCACCTGGTGCTCTCCACCCTGCACACCAACGACTCGCCCACCGCCATCACCCGCCTGCTGGAACTGGGCGTGCCCTACTACCTGATCCGCGCCACCGTACTGGGCGTCATGGCCCAGCGCCTGGTGCGCACCCTGTGCCCGCACTGCAAGGCACCGATGGAGCTGCACGAGGAGGACTGGCAGGAAGTCACCCGCCCGTGGAACGCCCCGCTGCCCACCGGCGCGCACCAGGCCGTCGGCTGCCTGGAGTGCCGCGACACCGGCTACCGCGGGCGCGCTGGCGTGTACGAGATCATGCTGCTGAGCGAATCGCTGAAGGAGCTGATCACCGCCGACACCGACCTCATTCCGCTGCGCCGCCAGGCCTTCAAGGAAGGCATGCGCAGCCTGCGCCTTTCCGGCGCGCAGAAGGTCGCGGCGGGCCTGACGACCATCGAGGAAGTCATGCGGGTCACTCCGCAAAGCGAGCAGAAGTAAGCCGCCCGTCAGGCACACCAGGAAATATCCGGCGCAGACTGCTGCACTTTCCTGCATGCCAGTCTGGCCGGGCAGTTACACTCGAGCCTCACTCGATCCACGCCAGACCTTTCATCCAGCAGACAAGGAGTCCTTTGCATGGAAATCGGCAGTGTCGCCCTGCTCTTCGTCATCCTCGCCATCGTCATCGTCCTGATGGGGTTCAAAGTCGTGCCCCAGGGCTACGAATGGACCATCGAGCGCTTCGGCCGCTACACCGTCACCCTCAAGCCGGGCCTGAGCCTCATCATTCCGGTGGTGGACCGCGTCGGCCAGAAGATCAACATGATGGAGCGCGTGCTCGACGTACCGCCGCAGGAAGCCATCAGCGCCGACAACGCCATCGTGCAGATCGACGCCGTGTGCTTCTTCCAGGTGGTCGACGCGGCGCAGGCGGCCTATGAAGTGAGCGGGCTGGAAAACGCCGTGCGCAACCTGGTCATGACCAACATCCGCACCGTGCTCGGCTCCATGGAGCTGGACCACATGCTCAGCCAGCGCGACGCGATCAACGAACGCCTGCTGCGCACCGTCGACGAGGCCACCGCGCCCTGGGGCCTGAAGGTCACCCGCATCGAGATCAAGGACATCAGCCCGCCGGCCGACCTGGTGGAAGCCATGGCCAGCCAGATGAAGGCCGAGCGCCTCAAGCGCGCGCAGATTCTCGAAGCCGAAGGCCGCCGCGCTGCGGAAATCCTCACCGCCGAAGGCAAGAAGCAGGCACAGATTCTTGAAGCCGAGGGCCTGCGCCAATCGGCCTTCCTCGAATCCGAAGCCCGCGAACGCCAGGCCGAGGCTGAAGCCAAGGCGACCCAGGTGGTCTCCGAGGCCATCGCCAGCGGCAACGTGCAGGCGATCAACTACTTCGTCGCCCAGAAGTACGTCGACGCCCTCGGCCAGCTGGCCAGCTCCAACAACAGCAAGATCGTGCTGATGCCGCTGGAGGCCAGCCAGGTGATCGGCGCGGTGGGCGGCATCGGCGAAATCGTCAAGGCCACCTTCGGCGAAAGCAAAGGGCGCAGCTGATGGCCGCCTTTCTCCAGAACCTCGGTTTCTGGGACTGGCTGGGCCTGGGCATCGTCCTGCTGATCCTGGAAATCTTCGGCGCCGGCGGCTACCTGCTGTGGATCGGTATCGCCGCCGCACTGACTGGCGTGCTGTCGTTCCTGCTGCCGGGGCTGGACTGGGTCTGGCAATGCCTGGCCTTCGGCGTGCTGGCGATCCTCACCGCGTTGTACTGGTGGAATCACCAGCGCCTGAACAAGCGCGCCGCGCAACCTTCCAGCCTCAACCGTCGCGGCAGCGAGCTGGTGGGCCGCCAGTTCGCCCTGCATGACGCCATCGTCGGCGGTCGCGGAAAGATCCGCGTCGGCGACAGCGTGTGGCTGGTCAGCGGCCCGGACCTGCCGGCGGGCGCGCCAGTGCGCGTGACCGGACAGGAGGGCGTGCTGCTTCTCGTCGAGCCCGTCTGACCACCGCCCCACTGGTACACGCGCCCTTCCGTAGGGCGTACAGCCGCTAGCGGCTGTACGCCGATCCAACGATCATCATCGAAGTTGTGGGGCCAGCCTCGGAATGTCCTGAAATCAAGGCCAAACGGCGGATAACGTCGAACGTTATCCGCCCTACGCTCTGGGCGCCCGTCCCCAGCCTTTACTGTAGGAGCGAGCTTGCTCGCGAACCCAATCCCCACCGCGGGACCTGTTCGCGAGCAAGCTCGCTCCTACAAAAACCATGAAAAAGCCCGCCAATTGGCGGGCTTTTTTATTCAGGCGATGCTCAGCTCGCCGCTGGCTGCGCCGGGGCGCGGCGATAGGCCCAGACCATCAGCGCAATCCCGCCCAGCACCATCGGTACGCACAGCACCTGCCCCATGGTCAGCCAACCCCACGCCAGGTAGCCCAGCTGGGCATCCGGCACGCGGACGAACTCGACGATGAAGCGGAAGATGCCGTAGCACAGCACGAACAGGCCGGACACCGAGGCGGTCGGCCGCGGCTTGCGGGTGAACAGCCAGAGGACGACGAACAGCGCCACGCCTTCCAGCGCGAACTGGTACAGCTGCGACGGGTGGCGCGGCTCCGGGCCGCCGGTGGGGAAGATCATCGCCCAGGGCACATCGGTCACCTTGCCCCACAGTTCGCCGTTGATGAAGTTGCCGATGCGCCCGGCGCCCAGGCCGATCGGCACCAGCGGCGCGATCAGGTCCATCAGTTGGAAGAAGCTCTTGTTGTTGCGCTTGCCGAACCACCAGGTGGCCAGCATCACGCCAATCAGCCCGCCGTGGAACGACATGCCGCCCTTCCAGACCTCGAAGATCAGCGTCGGATTGGCGATGTATTCGTCCAGGTTGTAGAACAGCACATAGCCCAGGCGACCGCCCAGCACCACGCCGCACGCCACCCAGAAGACCAGGTCGGAGAGTTTCTCCTTGGTCCAGGTCGGATCGAAATCTTTCAGCTTGCGCGACGCCAGCAGCCAGGCGCCGCCGATGCCGATCAGGTACATCAGGCCGTACCAGTGGATTTTCAGCGGCCCGAGCGACAAGGCAACCGGGTCGATCTGTGGATAAGGCAACATCCGCTTCTCCTAGCAGGAACTCAGATCAGAAAACTCAAACCCACGCTGAACAACAGCAGGGCAAACAAACGCTTCAGGACCTTGGCCGGCAGCCGATGCGCCAGACGTGCCCCGATGCGGGCAAAGAACATGCTGGTAACGGCAATGCCCACCAGCGCCGGGAGGTAGACGAAGCCCAGGCTCATCTCCGGCAGCTTTTCGTTGTGCCAGCCGACGACGATGAAGGATATCGCGCCGGCGATGGCGATCGGCAGGCCGCACGCCGAGGAAGTCGCAACTGCCTGTTGCATGGAGACGCCACGCCAGGACAGGAAAGGCACGGTCAGCGAGCCGCCGCCGATACCAAAGATTGCCGATGCCCAGCCCACCACGCCTCCGGCCACGCCCAGGCCGAAGCGCCCGGGCAGTCCGCGCTCGCCCTTTGGCTGCAGACCCAGCGCCATCTGGATCGAAACCAGAATGGCGAAGGTGCCGATGATCTTCTGCAGCACCGGGCCCTGGATCTTCGACGCGGTGACCGCGCCCAGCGCGCTGCCGACCAGGATCCCAACGGTCATCCAGGCGAATACCGGCCAGAGTACGGCGCCGCGGCGGTGGTGTTCGAGGATCGAATTGATCGAGGTGAAGATGATGGTTGCCAGCGACGTGCCGACCGCCATCTGGGTCAGCACCTCGGGTGAGAAGCCATGGGCGGTGAAACTGAATACCAGGGCCGGGACGATGATCAACCCGCCGCCGACGCCGAACAGGCCGGCGAGCACGCCAGCGCAGGCGCCAAGCACCAGGTAGAGCACGAACTCCATGGGCAACCTCGGGCAACAAAGCGGGCATGGTAGCCGAAGGCTCCCGGGCGCTCCAGCCACTCCGGGACATCGGCGGATGTTGATAGACTGCCGGCACACCACGGAGTTCGACCCATGTGCCTGATCGTCTTCGCCTGGCGTCCCGAACACGCCACGCCCCTAATCGTCGCGGCCAACCGCGATGAGTTCTACGCCCGCCCGACTCTGCCGCTGGCAGCCTGGGAGGATTATCCCGGCCTCTACGCCGGCCGCGACCTGGAGGCCGGCGGCACCTGGCTGGGGGTGGCGCCGGACGGACGCTTCGCCGCGCTGACCAACGTGCGCGACCCTGGCCAGCCGGCAGGCCCGCGCTCCCGTGGCGAACTGGTGGCAGCCTTCCTGCAGGGCCGGCAATCGCCGCTGGAGTACCTGCAGCAGGTGGCCCGCCGCACCTCGGACTACAGCGGCTTCAATCTGCTGGTGGGCGATCGCACGCAGCTCTGCTACTTCAATCCCCGCGTCGGCCCGCCGGTGGCGGTGGCGCCGGGCGTGCACGGTCTGTCCAACGCCGCGCTGGACACACCCTGGCCAAAACTGCTTGCCGCCCGCAACGGCCTGGTGACAGCGTTGGAGAAACCAGACACCCGCTCCTTGGTTGCGCTGCTGGCGGATAATCGTCAGCCCAGCGAAGCGGAGCTGCCAGACACCGGCGTCGGCCTGGCGACGGAGCGCCTGCTTTCCAGCATATTCATCGCCAGCCCGACCTACGGCACCCGCGCCAGCACCGCGCTGATCGTCCACGCCGATGGTCGCCGCGAGTTCCTGGAGCACAGCTTCGGCCCCAGCGGAGCGCGTCTGGGCGAGGTTTCCCTGATCGTCTAGCAGACAACGATGCAGTCGCGCTGGCCCTTGGCGCGGTATAGCCCGTCGTCGAGGCGACGCAACAGCGCCATCAGATCCTCGCCGGGCTGCATCGCGGTGACCGAGAAGCTGGCGGTGAGTTGCGTGGGTAGCGAGATATCTGCCCGGCGCAGGCTCAGGCGCAGGCGCTCGGCCAGTTCCCGCGCCGCTTCGCAGGTGGTTTCCGGCAGCAGCACGATGAATTCCTCGCCGCCCCAGCGGGCAAAGCAGTCCTCTTCACGCAGGCGCCGCCGCACCACTTCGGCGACCGCCACCAGCACGCGGTCGCCAGCCTGGTGGCCGAGGCTGTCGTTGATGCGCTTGAAGTGATCGAGGTCGAACATCATCAGCGCACAGCCGTGGTGGTGCCGTTGCAAGCGCTGCCACTCGGCATGCAGTTGCTGTTCGAAGCGTCGCCGGTTGGCGATCTGGGTCAACGGGTCGATCTCTGACAGGCGCAGGGCGACGGCCGCCTGTTCCGCCAACGCCTGGTTGGCTTGGCGCAATGCTTCGGTACGGGTCTGCACCAGCAGCTCCAGGCTCAGGTTGAGCTGGTGCAGCTCGTGGTTCTTCTCCTGCAGCGCCAGCTCCGCCAGCTTGCGTTCGTGGATGTTGCGGTGTGCACCGATCATCCGCGTGGGCTTGCCGCTCCCGTCGAACTCGAAGAAACGCCCATGATCGCTGACCCACAGGTAGCTGCCGTCCAGGCAGCGGCAGCGATACTCCTCGCGGTAAACGCCGCTGCGACCCTGCACGTAGGCATCGAAGGCGAACATGACCCGGCCGAAATCTTCGGGGTGGATGATCTCGTGCCAGGTGGCAACGTTTTCCGGAAGGCTGTCGGGGTCGTAGCCGAGCATGGCGTACCAGCTCGGGCTGCGGGTGACATGGTTGGTGCGGATGTCCCAGTCCCAGATGCCGTCGCTGACGATACTCAGGGCATAGCGCAGGGTGCGGGCGCTGCTATCGCCCTCCGTGCAAGGGGTGACGTCGAGCTCTTCCATAAGCTTCGTCCTGGCCGGTGTTCCGGCCGTGTCGTCTTCGATCCTCCCGGAAATGCACGGCTCCGGGAGGCGGCTTTGGTCGGCGTCAGGCCTGGATGGTGGCCGCCGGGTTGATCACGCGGCCCAGGCCCAGGTTGCGCAGGGCTAGGTGCAGCGAGCTGTGGATAACCTGCGGGTTGTCGAAGGTCATCAGTTGGCCGAGCAGTTCGCGGGCCCTGGACAGGGTCATCTGGCGCAGCAGCCATTTCACCTTGGGCAGGTTGGTGGCGTTCATCGACAGGGAATCGAAGCCCATGGCCATCAGCAGCACGGCGGCCGCCGGGTCGCCGGCCATTTCGCCGCAGATGCTCACCGGCTTGCCTTCGGCGTGGGAGTCGTCGACCACCTTCTTCAGCGCCTGCAGCACGGCCGGGTGCAGGTAGTCGTAGAGGTCGGCGACGCGCGGGTTGTTGCGGTCCACCGCCAGCAGGTACTGGGTCAGGTCGTTGGAGCCGACCGAGAGGAAGTCCACCTGGCGCGCCAGCTCGCGGGTCTGGTACACGGCCGCGGGGATCTCCACCATCATGCCGATCGGTGGCATGGGGATGTCGACGCCTTCGTCGCGCACTTCGCCCCAGGCGCGGTGGATCAGGTGCAGCGCCTCTTCCAGCTCGTGGGTGCCGGAGATCATCGGCAGCAGGATGCGCAGGTTGTCCAGGCCTTCACTGGCCTTGAGCATGGCGCGGGTCTGCACCAGGAAGATTTCCGGGTGGTCGAGCGTGACGCGGATGCCGCGCCAGCCGAGGAAGGGGTTGTCTTCCTTGATCGGGAAGTAGGACAGCGCCTTGTCGCCGCCGATGTCCAGGGTACGCATGGTCACCGGCAGCGGATGGAAGGCGGAGAGCTGCTCGCGGTAGATGGCGAGCTGTTCCTTCTCGCTGGGGAAGCGGTCGTTGATCATGAACGGCACTTCGGTGCGGTACAGGCCAACGCCCTCCGCGCCGCGCTCCTGGGCACGCGCCACGTCCGCCAGCAGGCCGGTGTTGACCCACAGCGGCATGCGATGGCCGTCCAGCGTCTCGCAGGGCAGTTCGCGCAGCGCGGCGAGGCCCTTGCTCAGCTCTTTCTCTTCGGCGACCACTTCGCCGTACTGCTTGACCAGCTGCGGCGACGGGTTGGTGTAGATCTCGCCGTGGTAGCCGTCGACGATCAGGTCGATGCCGTCGACCTTGGAGTACGGCAGATCGACCGCGCCCATGACGGTCGGGATACCCATGGCACGCGCCAGAATGGCCACGTGGGAGTTGCCCGAACCGAGTACCGAGATCAGGCCCACCAGCTTGCCCTCCGGCACTTCGCCGAGCATCGCCGGCGACAGTTCCTCGCTGACGATGATGGTCTGGTCGGGGTAGGTCAGCGACTGCTTACGCTCCTCCTGGAGGTAGGCAAGAATGCGCCGGCCGATGTCCTTCACGTCCGATGCCCGCTCGCGCAGGTAGGCGTCGTCCATCAGTTCGAAGCGCTGCACATGCTCCATCACCACCTGGCGCAGGGCGCCCTGGGCCCACTGGCCGGTGCGGATGATGCGTTTGACTTCGAGGCCGATGGAGGCGTCGTCGAGCATCATCAGGTACACGTCGAACAGCGCACGCTCTTCCTTGCGCAGCTGGGTAGCCAGCTTGCTGGAGAGGTTGCGCATGTCTTCGCGGACCGACTCCAGCGCCTGCTTGAAGCGCTCGACCTCGGCCTCGACGTCGTCGATGGGTTTGTCCGGGACTACTTCGAGATCAGCCGGCGGCAGCACCACCACGGCCTTGCCCACGGCCACGCCGGGAGCGCCGGGGACGCCGACGAACTTGGCTTCGCTGATGCCCTTGCCCATCTTGCCCAGGCCGCGGATCGAGCCGGTGGCCTCGGCGTGGGCGATAACGCCGGCAAGCTGCGCGCTCATGGTGACGAGGAAGGCTTCCTCGCCCTCGTCGAACTGGCGCTTTTCCTTCTGCTGCACGACCAGAACGCCCATCACCCGGCGGTGGTGGATAATCGGCGCGCCGAGGAAGGAGGCGTAGCGTTCCTCGCCCGTCTCGGCGAAGTAGCGGTAACGGGGGTGTTCGGAGGCGTTCTCGAGGTTCAGCGGCTCCTCGCGGGTGCCGACCAGGCCGACCAGACCCTCGTTGGGCGCCATGCTGACCTTGCCAATGGAGCGCTTGTTCAGGCCCTCGGTGGCCATCAGCACGAAGCGGTTGCTCTCCGGGTCGAGCAGGTAGACCGAGCACACCTGGCTGCCCATGGCCTCCTTGACCCGCAGCACGATGATGCCCAGCGCCGCCTTGAGGTCCTTGGCGGAGTTCACTTCCTGGACGATCTTACGCAGCGTGTTGAGCATGGCGTGGGGGTCTAACTCCTTGAACTTCGTGCTAGTCGCGCGCCAGCAGGCGCGGTGCCAATTCCTTCAGAGCCCGGCGGTAGACCTCGCGTTTGAAGGTCACGACCTGGCCCAGCGGGTACCAGTAGCTCACCCATTTCCAGCCGTCGAATTCGGGCTTGCCGGTGACATCCATGCGCACCCGGCTTTCCTCGCCGGTCAGGCGCAGAAGGAACCACTTCTGTTTCTGCCCGATGCACAGCGGCTGGCTGTTGGTACGCACCAGGCGTTGCGGCAGGCGGTAACGCAGCCAGCCCCGGGTACAGGCGAGGATCTTGACGTCATGCTCTTCCAGGCCGACTTCTTCGTTCAGTTCGCGGTACAGCGCTTCCTCAGGGGTTTCGCGGGCGTTGATGCCGCCCTGGGGAAATTGCCAGGCTTCCTGGTTGATGCGCCGTGCCCACAGTACCTGTCCGACATCGTTGCAAAGGATGATGCCGACATTGGGGCGAAAACCATCGGGATCGATCACGGCGGTACATCCTCGAAATCGCGTGTGCCCGCATTGTTCCACAAAGCTTGTGACAGCGGCAACGCGGGCTGCGGCGTCCTGTGCTGGGTGGGCAAAAGCCGTTACTCTAGGCGACTTTTCCGTATTGGCAACTGGCGGTAATCCATCGTGCGACTGGCTCTCTTCGATCTCGACAACACCCTCCTGGCCGGCGACAGCGACCACAGCTGGGGCGAATGGCTGTGCCAGAAGGGACTGGTGGACGCTGGCGAGTACCAGGCGCGCAACGATGCCTTCTATGCCGACTATGTCGCCGGCACACTCGACGTGTTCGCCTACCAGGCCTTCACCCAGGCCATTCTCGGCCGCACCGACCTGGCGCAACTGGCCGCCTGGCACCGCCAGTTCATGGAAGAGATCATCGAGCCCATCATCCTGGCCAAGGGCGAGGCCCTGCTGGCCGAGCACCGCGCCGCCGGCGACAAGCTGGTGATCATCACCGCCACCAACCGCTTCATCACCGCACCCATCGTCGAGCGCCTGGGCGTGGAAACCCTGATCGCCACCGAGTGCGAGATGCGGGATGGCCTCTATACCGGCCAGACCTGTGGCGTGCCCTGCTTCCAGGGCGGCAAGGTGACGCGCCTGAACCGCTGGCTGGAAGAAACCGGCCTGACGCTGGACGACGCCTACTTCTACAGCGACTCGCGCAACGACCTGCCGCTGCTCGAGCAGGTCGCCAACCCGGTGGCCGTCGACCCCGACGACACCCTGCGCGCCACCGCTATCGAACGCGGCTGGCCGGTGATCAGCCTGCGCGACTAAGTCATCAGAAGCTCTTGTTGACCATCAGGTAGAAGATCGCCAGGAAGGCCAGGAACGCCGGCCAACCCAGAGCGAACCACCAGCGCATATAGAGGAAGGCTCGCGGCGGCAACGCGGTGCCTTCCCGGTGCGCAGCCTCGGCCATGTTCCGCACGCGAATCTGCAGCCAGACCACCGGCAGCCAGCAGGCGCCCGCGAACACATAAAGCGCCAGACTCCATAGCAGCCAGCCCGAATCCAGCGGCCAGCCGGCCATGTGCGCCATGGCGATGCCGCTCAACGGCTGGAACACCGCCGTGGTGGCGATGAACAGCCAGTCGGCGGTGACCAGGTGGCGGAAGGTGATGCGGATCGCTTCCAGGTTGCCGCTGCGCCAGGCGCGCCAGCTGTAGTAGGCCGAACCCAGCCCGGTACCGAACAGCAGCGTGGAAGACAGGATGTGCAGGGTCTTGAGCAGCAGGTAGAGGTTCACGCGGCGTCCTTGTCGGGTTCACTGGCCAGCAGACCGATATTGGCAATCAGGATCGCAAAGTTCTTTCCCACCGCCATGAACGGGTCGAACCAGTAATGCGGCAGTCGCCAACTGATCAGCAGCATGTACGCCAGCATCAGCGCGATCTGCCCGCACAAGGCCGGCCGGCGCCACCGGCGCAACAAAAGGCCGATGCCCAGAATGCCATCGAACAGCGCACCGACGACGACTGCCAGAACAGCCGGCCAGCCGTCCACCCCGAACTCGCTCATGATTCGCAGCCCCCAGTCGAAACCGGGGCCCAGGCAGACGACAGCGGTCCCGATCCAGATGGCGGCGAGCACGCCCAACCAGACCGGCCGCAAGCCTTCGAACAGCGCGGCACGCGCATCAGGCCAGCCCAGCAGCCGAGACTCCAGCGGTGCCGCCCGATAGCCACAGGCACCAGCGAGCTCGTCGGCGCTGGCCAGGTTGTCCCGACGGGCAAGGCGCAGCAACTGCGGACTGAACATGCGCCACCCCAGCCTTGCGCCCAGGGCAGACAGTCCGCGTGCACACCACCAGGGCAGTCGTGGGGGCCGACGCGCACGCAGCCCCTGCGCGTTACGAAGCAGATTCAGCAACTCGCGCTGCGTCATGGCGCGCGGCCCCACCAACGGCAGGGCGAGGCTGCGCTCCGGCCAGCGGCGTAGCAACGCGAGGACGGCGCCCACCAAATCCTGGACATGCAATGGCTGCAGACGAGCCGCAGCGTCAGGCAGCGGCACCCAGGGCAATCTCGACAACTGCGCCAACCAGCCACTGCTGGCTCCGCCAGGGCCGAGCACCAACGAAGGCCGCAGTACGACCGAACGGGTATGGGACAGAGCCGCCTGGTCGGCGACGGCCTTGCTCACCAGGAAGGGAATATCCGCATGCTCACCTGCGCCCAGTGCGGAAAGCTGCAGAATTCGCGCGCCATTGCGCGCGGCCAAGGCGAACAGCTGCTGTGGCCCACGGGCCTGCACCTTGTCTAGCTCATCAATGTCGTCACTGAGCACGCCAGTAGCATTGATCACCACATCAATCGGCGCCGGCCAGACAAAGGTGCCGGGGTCATCCGCCAGCGAGACAAGATCCAGCGCCAGCCACTGCACGCCCGGCAGTGCAGGGCCATGAGGAATCGCGCGGGCGCAGGCGAAGACCTGGTGCCCTTCGGCGAGCAGCGCGGGTAGCAGATGACGACCGAGGAACCCCCGGGCGCCTAACAGAAGAACATTCATGGGCGTACTTCGATCAACCGACGATCCGCCACCTTACGTGAACAGATCGAAGCGGACGCAGGAACCAGTGTGCAGAATCACACCGGTTTGCTGATCATCAGCACCAGGATGGCGACCACGCACAGCAGCGCCAGCGCGAAGAAGGCCAGGCCGAACTTCCACTGCCGTGCCGCACCGGCGGAGATCGGTTCGCCGCTGCTTTGCGCCACCAGCGCGAGGTCGCGGATGCGCCACAGGCGGGTGGTGAAAAGCAGCCAGAAGATCGTCGCGACGATCAGCAGGCAGGCACTGCCCAGCAGCCAGGTCTGCCCCAGCGGCCAGCCGATGGTCTGCACCATGCGATAGCCGGTAACCGGCAGGCTGGCGACGCTACCGGCGACCAGTACCCAGCCGATCAGGCCGATGCGCTGCAGCGCCTTGGCGATCACCCCGGCGTCGCCGCCACGCCAGCTGCGCCAGCCGTACCAGGCCAGGCCGATGATGGCCAGGAACGGCAGCACCGCGGCGATGCCGTGGAGGATGCGGAAGGTCTGCAGGCTTTCCATTTCAATTCCCTGTGAAGAAGGCGGCGTTCCGACAAGCCTAGCAGCAGTCGCGCCGCCTCTGCCTGATCCTCAGCCGAGGAACAGGCGATAGGCCGGGTTGTCCGTCTCGTCCCAGTAGGGGTAGCCGATCTCTTCCAGCGCGGCCGCCACCAGGTGACGCTCGTCCTCCGGTACTTGCAGGCCGGCGACCACGCGACCGTCGGCGGCACCATGGTTGCGGTAGTGGAACAGGGTGATGTTCCAGCGCCCGCCCAGGCGGTTGAGGAAGTTGAACAGCGCGCCGGGACGCTCGGGGAACTCGAAGCGGAACACCTGCTCGCCGGAGACGCGCGGCGAATGGCCGCCGACCATGTGGCGAATGTGCAGCTTGGCCAGTTCGTTGTCGGTCAGGTCGAGCACCGGGAAACCCTGGTCCTGCAGTTGCTGCACCAGCGCCGCGCGCGGATCGTTCTCCGGGTGCGTCTGCACGCCGACGAAGATGTGCGCTTCGCTGTCGGTGTTGTAGCGGTAGTTGAACTCGGTGATTTGGCGCTTGCCGATGGCCTCGCAGAACGCCTTGAAGCTGCCCGGACGCTCGGGGATGGTCACCGCGATGATCGCTTCGCGCTTCTCGCCCAGCTCCGCGCGCTCGGCCACGTGGCGCAAGCGGTCGAAGTTGATGTTGGCGCCCGAATCGATGGCCACCAGGGTCTCGCCCTTCACACCTTCACGCTCGACGTACCGCTTGATCCCGGCCACCGCCAGCGCGCCGGCCGGCTCGGTGATCGAACGGGTGTCGTCGTAGATGTCCTTGATCGCCGCGCAGATCTCGTCGGTGCTGACGGTGATTACTTCATCGACATGGTCCTTGCACAGCTCGAAGTTGTGCTTGCCGATCTGTGCCACGGCCACGCCGTCGGCGAACAGCCCGACCTGACCGAGCACCACGCGCTCGCCGGCAGCCATGGCGGCCTGCAGGCAATTGGAGTCATCGGGCTCGACGCCGATGATCTTGATCTCCGGACGCAGGTATTTGACGTAGGCGGCAATGCCGGCGATCAGGCCGCCGCCGCCGACCGGCACGAAGATCGCGTCGATGCGGCCCGGATTCTGGCGGAGGATTTCCATCGCCACGGTGCCCTGGCCGGCGATCACGTCCGGATCGTCATAGGGATGGATGTAGACGTAGCCCTTCTCTTCCACCAGCTTCAGCGAATGCGCCAGCGCATCGGGGAAGGCATCGCCGTGCAGCACGGCCTTGCCGCCACGGGCGCGCACGCCCTGGACCTTCAGCTCTGGCGTAGTGCGTGGCATCACGATGGTGGCCTTGATGCCCAGCTCGCGGGCGGCCAGCGCTACACCCTGGGCATGGTTGCCGGCAGAGGCGGTGACGACGCCACGGGCGAGTTCTTCCGGGCTCAGCTGCGCCAGCTTGTTGTAGGCGCCGCGAATCTTGAAGGAGAACACCGGCTGCAGGTCTTCGCGTTTCAGCAGAATCTGGTTGCCCAGGCGCTCGGAGAGCTGGCGGGCGGGCTGCAGGGGCGTTTCCACGGCAACGTCGTAGACACGCGAGGTGAGGATCTTCTTGACGTAGTGTTCGAGCATCGGAAGGGCTATATCGGCGGCTTTTCGAGGAACCGCGAGTCTACTCCAGCGGGCGCAGCGCGGGCCACCGAACAATCCGCGCGCAGATGACCGTAACAGTTGCCCGGCGGCGCAACACCGGCGCGCCATCGACCGCTATAATCCGCCCTTTCGATTATTCCCCGGCGCTTTCGCGCCCAGCCAGGTAAGAAGACCCTTCGCCATGAACCAGGATCAGCTCAAGCAGGCAGTGGCCCAGGCCGCCGTCGACCACATCCTTCCGCACCTCGACAGCAAGAGCATCGTCGGCGTGGGCACCGGCTCCACCGCCAACTTCTTCATCGACCTGCTGGCCAAGCACAAGGCCGAGTTCGACGGCGCCGTGGCCAGCTCCGAAGCCACTGCCCAGCGCCTGAAGGGCCATGGCATCCCGGTCTACGACCTGAACACCGTCAGCGAACTGGAGTTCTATGTGGACGGCGCCGACGAGACCAACGAGCGCCTGGAGCTGATCAAGGGCGGCGGCGCCGCGCTGACCCGCGAGAAGATTGTCGCGGCCGTGGCCAAGCAGTTCATCTGCATCGCCGACGCCAGCAAGCTGGTGCCGATCCTCGGCGGCTTCCCGCTGCCGGTGGAAGTCATCCCCATGGCCCGCAGCCACGTGGCCCGCCAACTGGTGAAGCTGGGCGGCGACCCGGTGTACCGCGAGGGTGTGCTGACCGATAACGGCAACATCATCCTCGACGTGCACAACCTGCGCATCGACAGCCCGGTGCAGCTGGAAGAAGCGATCAACAACATCGTCGGCGTGGTCACCAATGGCCTGTTCGCCGCGCGCCCGGCGGACCTGCTGCTGCTGGGCACCGCCGAAGGGGTGAAGACCCTCAAGGTCTGACGCGCCAGGCGCCATCCGCCGGATGGCGCCTTCCAGAGCGCCCACTGCCGTCTACGCTGGGATGACCTTAATCCCAAAGGGAGATGCAGCATGGCCGCCAAGTACCATCTGAAAAAGGCCAGTGATGGCCAGTTCCACTTCAATCTGCACGCCAGCAACGGCGAAATCGTCCTGACCAGCGAGCTGTACAAGGCCAAGACCTCGGCCGTAGACGGCATCGAATCGGTGCGCAAGAACTCGCAGCGCGAAGGGGCCTTCGAGATCAAGGTCGCCGCCAACGGCAAGCATTACTTCGTACTCAAGGCCACCAACGGCCAGGTCGTCGGACAGAGCCAGATGTACGCCAGCAAGGCCACCGCCGAGGCCGGCGTGGCGGCGGTCAAACGCTATGCGCCAGACGCGCCGATCAGCGACGACACCTGACAGCGCACCGTTTCGGTGAGCGCCTCGGCGCACCCGCTTCGCACGGCCGGCTCTATCGCCGGCCGTGTATCACTACTGTTACAGTGGCGCGACACCCTCGGTCACTGACGCGTCAAATTCCGCCCATCTCCGGCGAACCGGCCTGCATCCTGCTTTCCTCCGGCGCACGCATCGAAGACCGATGCGATTCCAATCGACACAGAGGAAAGTGCCGTGTTCAAACCTATAGCTGTTGCGGTCAGCCTGGGCTGCGCTGCGTTGGCGACCGACGCCAACGCCTACGAATACGGGGAGTATGCCGGGGACACCCTCGACACCCTGATCAACGAGTACCCGGGCCGTTACCGTGGCACCGCCAGCTTCGCCGGCGCCACCGCACTGATGCAGTCGCGCCTGGGCTTCGGTTACCAGACGCAGGTCCAGGACTTCACCTGGGCCGGCAACCGCAGCTCGCAGAACGTCATCGCCAGTGCCCCGGGCAGCAGCGGCCAGTACGTGGTACTGGGTGCTCACTACGATACCTACTACGGCCGTCCGACCCTGCAAGGCCTGGACGACAACGGCTCGGGCGCCGCCGTGCTGACCGAGATCGCCCGCAATCTGGGCGGCATCACGCTGGAAAACGGCCTGGAAGTGGTCGGCTTCGGCGCCGAGGAAGAGGGCCTGCGCGGCTCCCGCGCCTATGTCGCCTCGCTCAGCGACGAGCAGCGCAGCAACCTGCTGGGCATGATCAATCTCGACAGCCTGATCACCGGCGACAAGATGTACGCCCACGCCGGTTTCAACAGCGTCGACAACCCCGCACTGGGCGCCTACCGCGACCAGCTCCTGCGCATCGCCCAGGAACTGAAGATCCCGCTGTTCACCAACCCCGGCCTGAACGAGGAATACCCCGCCGGCACCGGTTGCTGCAGTGACGGCGAAAGCTTCGAGGGCTTGAACGTCCCGGTGCTGTTCATCGAAGCCACCAACTGGGAACTGGGCGATCTGGACGGCTACGAGCAGACCGATAATCCCGCCATTCCTGGCGGCGCCACCTGGCACAACCCAACGCTGGACAATGAACAGGTACTCACCGGGGCCTTCGGCCAGGAGCGCATCGACCAGCGCCTGCGCGACTTCTCGCGCCTGCTCACCCGCCTGGTGCTGGAGCTCACCAACGCCGACCTGCTCGCCTCCACCGCCTCCGGCGGCGCCATGGCGCGGCAAATGGAAGACCAACTGCAGCGCCAGCACCTGGCCCTGACCCGCCTGCATGACCGCCGCTGGCTGACGCTGCTGGGCAGCTCGCGCCCGGTCGGCAGCTTCGACGGCGCGGTGGGCGTGGAGGGCGAGACCAGCCCCGAGAGCGGCTTCGACATGCCCGGCGACCCGCGCTCGCACCGCGCCGGCGTGAACCTGCTGGGCGACTACCGCGCCAGCGAGGCCGTGACCGTCGGCGGTAGCCTGAGCTTCCAGCGTAGCCGCGACAATATGGACCATAGCGCCCGCCTGGAGGCCGAAACCTGGCAGTTGGGCCTCTACGGCCTGCTCAACGACGGAGGCCCGGCCTGGCTGGGCGGCGAACTGAGCGCCGGCTATGCCGACTTCGACAGCAAGCGCTCGGTTTACCTGAAGGCGAAGAACGGCCCGGTACTGCTCGACCAGCGCATCGACGGCGACACCAACGCCTGGTTCTGGGGTGCACGAGTCGACGGCGGTTACGACTTCGACATCGCCGGCATCAAGACCGGGCCGCAGGGCGGGCTCGACTATGTGCACTACAAGATCGACGACTTCAACGAAGACGACGACCTGCGCACTGCGCTGGGCTACGAGAAGCAGGACTATGACTCGGTCGAAGCCAGCCTTGGCTGGGGTCTGCGCGGCGAGTTGCCGTTGGGCAACCACATGGCCGTGCAGCCCTACGCCAGCGTGCGCTGGGTGAAGGAACTGGCCGACGGCCGCCTGGACGATATCGCCTTGACCGCCCTGGGCGATGGCCGCACCCGCGTCGCCGACCTGGGCGACGTGGACAAGGACTTCGGCCGCGCCCAGCTCGGCGCCCTGCTGGCAGTCACCGAGCAGTTGGGCGTATTCGCCGAGGCCAACTCGCGCTTCGCCCACAGCGAGGGCAGCCAGGCGTCCTACTCCCTCGGCGTGCAGTGGCAGTTCTGATCGCGGGAAAGCGAGGCGCCCTCAGTGCGCCTCGCGCTTCTTGAACACGTAGAAGAGATTGGGCTCACTGACCAGGTACAGCGTGCCCTGGTCGTCCATGGCGATGCCCTCCGCCTGCGGCACGCTGCGCCGCAGGCCCTGCATGCCGCGCAGCAGCGACAGTGAGCTGATCGGTTCGCCGTCGGCGCTCAACTCCAGCACCAGCCGGGATTCGTCGGACAGCGCCAGCAGGTGCCCGCTGCGCTCGTCGTACTGCAGGCTGGAAAGATCGCGAACGAACAGGTTGCGGTTGTGCTGCAGGTCTTCCACCACGTGTACAGCGATAGGCTGCTCCGACTGCTCGTAGGGGAAGCCGCGCACCTCATAGATATGCACCGGGTGCCGCTCCTTGGCGACGAACAGGCGCTTGCCCACCGAGTCGTAGGCCAGCCCCTCGAAGCCGCTGTTGCCGCCGCGCCCCAGGGCCAGGGCAAGCTGCTGGGCGTCTTCGGCGTTCAACTCCTTCGTGTCGTCGCGCAGTTCCACACGCAGCAGGCGCTGGTGGGTCTCGTCGGTAATCACATAGACGTTGCGGCTGATGTATTCGATGGCCTCGGTATCGCCGAAACCGTGCAGCGCGATCCTGCGCAGCAGCTTGCCCTCCAGCGACAGCTCCACCAGCTCGTTCTGCTTGTTGGTGACGGTGAAGAGGGTCTGCCGGTCCGGGTCGTAGGTCAGCGCCGAGACGTTGTCCTCCAGCCCCTCGATCGGCTGCGCCTCCAGCACCACGCGGTAGTCGGGCAGCCAGATGGACTGCTCCTGCCACTGCGCCGCGTGGCGCCACTCGTTGAACTTGAACCAGCCGCGCTCGTAGACCCGGAAGCTCTGGCCCAGCGCAAGCAGCAGGGCCAGGGCGATCAGCGCCAGCAGCAGGAACAGACGGCGGGGTTTGAGCAGACGGCGCATGGAGGACTCGGGGTGGGGATGGCGTGGCAGAGTGACAGCAGCGCCTGAAGCCAAACTTAAAGGCCACCAGCAACCGCGGGCAGGCTAGAGTCAGGTTAGCGCAAGACTGTCCCGTGATTCTTTTGCAAGTGACTGCAAGAGGCGTATCGATGGCCCAGCATCTGCTTCCCGAACAACGCCAGCAGGCAACCCTGCACACCGTGGTGCTGGCGACCGAAGTGCTGCACCACGCCGGCGTGCCGCGGCCGAAGCTGCTGGAGGGCAGTGGCATCGGGGAGGCGGACCTGCTCACCCCGGAAAAGCTGATCACTCACGCTCAGGAGCTGCGGGTCTTCGCCAATGCCCTGAACTGCCACCACGATCCGGCGCTGGGCCTCTACCTTGGCCTGCGCATGCATGTCTCGGCCTACGGCATCCTCGGCTATAGCATGCTCGCCAGCCGCACCCTGCGCGATGCGCTGCACCTGGCACTGTCATTCCCCGAACTGCTCGGCACCTACTTCCGCCTGGCGCTGACGCCGCAGGGCGACGAGGTTCACCTGACCGCCGACGGGTACCGCTACGCGCCGGAGCTGACGGTGTTCAACACCGAGTTGTGCCTGACGTCGCTGCTGACGGTGATCCGCGATCTGCTCGGCGAATCGGTGCGGCCGCGGCGAATGCTGCTGGCCTACCGACCACCGCTGCACGCCGAGACCTACACCGAGCGCCTGGGCTGCCCGGTGGATTTCGGTGCGCCCACCAGCGCCCTGTGCTTCAGCCCAGCGCTGCTCGACCGGCCGCTGCCGCTGGCCGACCCGGTCAGCTGCCACAATGGTGTGCAGCAATGCCTGCGCATGAGCGCGATGCTCAGCAGCCGCGGCGACGTGATCGACCAGTTGCGCCAGCACCTGGCCAGCCACCTGCAGGACACCGCCAACCTGGACACCGTGGCCCGCCACCTGCACCGCTCTACCCGCACCCTGCGCCGCCACCTGCAGCAGCAGAACACCAGTTATCAACAGGTGCTCGACGAGGTGCGTTTCGACCGTGCGCGGCAATTGCTCAAGGATACTGACCTGCCGATCTACCTGATCGCCGAGCAGTTGGGTTATAGCGAGACGGCCAGCTTCCGGCATGCCTTCCAGCGCTGGAGTGGGGCGAGTCCGAGCCTGTATCGGGGCTAGGTGCAGACCGGCGACACCCTCT
The DNA here is from genome assembly GCF_048068295.1 of Pseudomonas sp. NY15435. NCBI lineage: Bacteria > Pseudomonadati > Pseudomonadota > Gammaproteobacteria > Pseudomonadales > Pseudomonadaceae > Pseudomonas > Pseudomonas sp. NY15435. The sequence goes on along the minus strand of NZ_JBLUQA010000008.1, from coordinate 168,110 downwards.
CCCTAACCCTCTCCCTGAAGGGAGAGGGGACTTTCCGGAGCAAGCGGAAAGTCCCGCGTTCGCCGGCTGACTCCATTACATCCGAAGAACTCCGCACGGCCCCCTCTCCCTTAAGGGAGAGGGGACTTTCCGCAGCAAGCAGAAAGTCCCGCGCTCGCCGGCTGACTCCATTACATCCGAAGAACTCCGCACGGTCCCCTCTCCCTTAAGGGAGAGGGGACTTTCCACAGCAAGCAGAAAGTCCCGCGTTCGCCGGCTGACTCCATTACATCCGAAGAACTCCGCACGGCTCCCTCTCCCTTCAGGGAGAGGGGACTTTCCGCAGCAAGCGGAAAGTCCCGCGCTCGCCGGCTGACTCCATTCCATCCGAAGAACTCCAGACGGCTCCCTCTCCCTTCAGGGAGAGAGGACTTTCCGGAGCAAGCGGAAAGTCCCGCGTTCGCCGGCTGACTCCATTACATCCGAAGAACTCCGCACGGCTCCCTCTCCCTTCAGGGAGAGGGCTGGGGAGAGGGCAAAGCCAGTCCACGCGCCTGAGTCGATCGGTTCGCGAGCAAGCTCGCTCCTACAAAAAGCCCGGCAGACGACACACCGCTGACGCCCGAAATCCAGCATTTCAGACGGCATTTTCAACTTGGCCTGATTTATCCCTTATTGGCCTGATCTATCGTTCTGCGCGTCCCGGCGCTTGGTCATTATCAATCCGCAGCTAGGTGAAACGGTCCTAGAAACCGTAAAACCTCAACAATAACAACTGCTTAACTGCATGGTACGAGCATGACCAGCGCGATCACCATCGAGCGGATATGCATGGAGTTCGGTACACCCGGACAAGGCCTCAAGGCCCTGGACGACGTGTCACTGGAAATCCGCGCCAACGAGTTCTTCACCCTCCTCGGCCCGTCGGGCTGCGGCAAGACCACCTTGCTGCGACTGATCGCCGGCTTCGAACAACCCTCCTCCGGCAGCATTCGCCTATACGGCGACGCGATGGAAGGCCTTCCGCCCTTCAAGCGCCCGGTCAATACCGTCTTCCAGAGCTATGCCCTGTTCCCCCACATGACCGTGGCGGAGAACATCGCCTTCGGCCTTGAGATGCAGGGCAAGCAGCGCAGCGACATCGATGCCACCGTGCAGAAGATGCTCGACCTGGTGCGCCTGCCCGACGTCGGCAAGCGCCGCGCCGATCAGCTTTCCGGCGGCCAGCAACAGCGCATCGCCCTGGCTCGCGCCCTGGCCAGCCGACCCAAGGTACTGCTGCTCGACGAATCGCTTTCCGCGCTGGACCTCAAGCTGCGCAAGGAAATGCAGATCGAGCTCAAGCGCCTGCAGCACGAGACCGGCATCACCTTCATCTTTGTCACCCACGACCAGGAAGAAGCGCTGACCATGTCCGACCGCATCGCGGTGATGAGCCGTGGCAAGGTCATGCAGATCGGCACTCCCACCGAGATCTACGAGGCGCCGGTCAACCGCCTGGTGGCCGACTTCATCGGCGAGACCAATTTCCTCGAAGGCGAATCCAGCGGTGACAACGTGCGCCTGGCCGACGGCCAGTTGCTGCCGGCCGCCACCACTCTGCCCGGCAAGGTGACCCTGGCGATCCGCCCGGAGCGCACCGAGCTCGCGCAGGACGGCCAGCTCGAAGGCGTGGTCGAGAACATCGTCTACGTCGGCACCGACACCGTGTACCACCTCAACGTCGCCGGTCAGGGCGGCTTCCGGGTCCGTCAGCAGAACCGCGACGGCGCTCTTTCCACCCACGCGCCCGGCGCGCGGGTGCGGGTCCGCGTTCCCGCCACCGCCATCCGGGTGCTGGCCGAATGAGTACAACACTACGCGCACAAGCGGAACGCAAATCACTGTTCAATCGCCTGGCCCTGACCAGCCCGGCGATGATCATGCTGGTGGTGTTCCTGGTCCTGCCGCTGGGCATCATGTTCGCCGTGTCGATCCAGGCACCGGGGGACTACGGCGGCGTGAAGTGGGGCCAGCACACCGTCGAGGCCTACATCAACTTCCTCTGGGAGCGCGACCTGGACGACAGCCTGGCGTTCAACGCCGACTACCTGGGCATCTTCCAGCGCTCGTTCTGGCTGTCGATCCTGACCACCCTGGGCTGCGTGCTGATCGGCTTTCCCACCGCGCTGTACTTGGCGCTGCAGGACGAACGCCGGCGCAACCTGCTGCTGTTCCTGGTCACGGTGCCGTTCTGGACCAACCTGCTGGTGCGGGTCTACGCCTGGATGCTGTTGCTGCGCAACGGCGGGCTGATCGACGAGGGGCTGCACGGGCTGGGTTTCTCTGACGCCTCCCTGGGCATCCTCTACACCGACAACGCGGTGATCATCGGCCTGCTCTACACCTACCTGCCGTTCATGGTCCTGCCCATCTACACCAGCCTGGAGAAGATGGACTGGCGCCTGGTGGAAGCGGCCTTCGACCTGGGCGCCAACCGCTGGAAGGCGCTGAAGCGGATCATCATCCCACTGGCCATGCCCGGCATCGTCGCCGGCTGCATCCTGGTGTTCATCCCGTCGCTGGGCAGCTACATCATTCCCGAGCTGCTCGGGGGCGGTAAGTCGCTGATGATCGGCAACCTGATCCAGCTGCAGTTCGGCACGGCGCACAACTGGCCGTTCGGCGCAGCGCTGTCCTTCGCCCTGCTGGCCTTCGTGCTGCTGGCGATGATGATCTACAGCATGCGGTTCAAACAGGGCGCGTCGGGAGGTCATCCATGAAGTCGGCCAACCCGCTCTGGCGCTTCACCGGGGTCCGGCCCGCCGCCTGGCTGTTCTTCGCCTTCCTCTACATCCCGATCTTCGTGCTGGTGGTGCTGAGCTTCAACAGCGGCCAATCGGCCACGCTGTGGGAAAGCTTCAGCCTGAAGTGGTACTCGGTCGTTGCGGACGACCCGGAAATCCTTCGCGCGGCGAAGAACTCGCTGATCGTCGCCACCCTGGCCACCGTCGTCGCTACCACCCTGGCCACGCTCGCTGCACTGGGCATGCGCGGTCGCTCGTTCCGCGGGCAGACGCTGATGAGTGGTGTACTGGGCCTGCCGCTGCTGGTGCCGGAGATCGTCACCGCCGTGGCGACCCTGATGTTCTTTGCCTTCATCGGCCTGAAGCTGTCGCTGTTCACCATCCTGCTGGCGCACATCGTGTTCTGCATTCCCTTCGCCTACCTGCCCATCCGCGCCCGCCTCGAAGGCATGGACCCACGGCTGGCGGAAGCGGCGGCGGACCTCTATGCCTCGCCGTGGAAGACCTTCTGGAAGGTGACCTTCCCCCTGCTGACGCCGGGGATCGTGTCGGGGGCGATGCTGGCGTTCATCATCTCGATGGACGACTTCGTCATCACCTACTTCGTCGCCGGCGCCGGGGCCACCACCCTGCCGGTGTACATCTTCAGCTCCATCCGAATGGGGATTTCCCCGAAGATCAACGCCATATCTTCAATAATACTGTTGATTTCCATCGCGTTCGTTGCGTTGTCGTACTACGTCGGCCAGCGTCGCCACTGACCTCCTGCCGCCAAACAAAACAACATTGCAAGGAGCTTCACCGATGAAATTCCGCCGTACCCCCATCGCCCGCGCGCTCGTCGCCGCTAGCCTGCTGCTGGCCGGCAGCGCCCACGCCGACGGCACCCTGCACTTCGCCAACTGGTCCGACTACTTTCCGCCGGAACTGCTGAAGAAGTTCGAGAAGGACACCGGCATCCACGCCACCCTGGACTCCTACGACAGCAACGAAACCCTGCTGGCCAAACTCAAGGCCGGCGGCGGCGCCTACGACGTGGTCGTGCCGTCGGACAGCTTCATCGAGATCTTCGTCAAGGAAGGCCTGCTGCAGAAGCTCGACAAGTCGCAGCTGCCGAACCTGGCGAACCTGAAAGACAAGTTCAAGACCCTGACCTACGACCCGGGCCACGACTACTCCGTGCCCTACCTGTGGGGCACCACCGGCTACAGCTACGACAGCGCCAAGGTACCCGGCGGCAAGCTAGATGAAAGCTGGAAGCCGTTCTTCGAGCCGCCGGCGGAGCTGAAAGGCAAGGTCGTCGCGCTCAATTCCATCGAAGAGCTCTACGCCCCGGCGTCCTATTACCTGGGCGTCGACGAATGCACCGAGGACCCGAAAGAGGCGGCGAAGATCCAGGACCTGCTGCTCAAGCAGAAACCGATGCTGGCCATGTACAACAGCGACGGCACCATCGAGCGCATGGCCGCCGGCGAGGTCTCCATGCACCAGCAATGGAACGGCGCCTTCCACCGCGCCCACGCCCAGCGCGCCAGCCTGGTCTACGTCTATCCCAAGGAAGGCGTGCGCCTGTTCATCGACAACCTGACCATTCCCAAGGACGCCACCAACATCAAGGAGGCCCACGCCTTCCTGAACTGGATGATGCAGCCTGAGAACATCGCCCTGGCCTCCAACTTCGCCAAGTACAACAACGCGATCGAAGGCTCGGACAAGTTCATGGACAAGGAGCTGTTCGACGATCCGGCGATCAACACCCCGGCGGACAAGCTGGATCGCCTGAAGCCCTTCAAGCTCTGCTCGCCCAAGGCCCTGCAACTGCGCTCCAAGGTCTGGACCAAGCTGAAGAAATGACCGGGAGGTCACCCGGCGCGGCGGTGCGCGCCGGGTGATCCTGACAGCCATTTTGGCCATTTCGATCCCTTTTTGACCCTTTGCAGGGTTCTGCCCGGTGACCTCGGTTGCTAGAGTCGGGCGGCTCGCGCAGGGAGCGGCTGGAAAGGCGGCCAGCCCTTGCACCATCGCAGATGGCGCAGGGATATCCCGAGGGAACGCGAGCGCGTTATCCACAAGAACAAATGCCCCGAGAACGCCCATGACCAGCTTTTGCGTCAACCTGCAGCACACACCCTCATTCCTCGCGCGTCGTCAGCGCTGCGGCTGAGCCGTAAGCCGACGACATCAGGACGGCCACCGAACGCCGCCCGCCCGCAAGCCATCATAAAAATCGCGAGGATTCCCCCATGGCCAGCCAACACAGCGCCAGCACTGCTCCGACTTCAAAGAGCGCTCCACAGAGCACCCAACAAGGCACCCCGGCCAGCGCCGACGCCCGCCTGAAACGCGTCCTGGGCCTGCCCGCCCTGGTCTTCTTCGGCCTGGTCTACATGGTCCCGCTGACCATGTTCACCACCTATGGCGTGGTCACCGAGATGACCGGCGGCCGTACCGCCAGCGCCTACCTGATCACCCTGCTGGCGATGCTGTTCACCGCAGCGTCCTACAGCTTCATGGTGCGCAAGTACCCGATTTCCGGCTCCGCGTACTCCTACACCAGCCTGAGCTTCGGCCCCGTGGTCGGCTTCCTGTCCGGCTGGTCGCTGCTGCTCGACTATCTGTTCCTGCCGATGATCAACTACCTGCTCATCGGCCTGTTCATGAACATCGCCTTCCCGGAAATCCCGGCCTGGATGTTCGTGGTCGCTTCCATCGCCCTGGTCACCGTGCTCAACGTCGTCGGCATCAGCCAGGTGGCCGGCATGAGCAACGTGATCGTCGGCGCGCAGCTGGTGTTCATCGCGGTGTTCGTGGTCATGTCGATCAAGACCCTGAGCGGTGGCGCGGCCATCGACTTCACCCTGCCCTTCGTTGGTGACGGTACCCAGCCCGGCTTCGCCCCGCTGATGGCCGGCGCCGCGGTGCTGTGCCTGTCGTTCCTGGGCTTCGACGCGGTCTCGACCATGGCCGAGGAAACCCGCGACGCCCGCCGCGACATTCCCCGCGCAATCATCATCACCACCGTCATCGCCGGCCTGATGTTCACCCTGCTGGCAATCATCAGCCAGCTGGTGTTCCCCGGCAGCGTGTTCCAGAACGCCGACTCGGCGGCCAACGAAGTGATGCTCAAGGCCGGCGGCCAGTTCCTCGGCAACTTCTTCACCTCCGCCTATATCGCCGGCTGCATCGGCTCGGCGCTGGCGTCCCAGGCCTCGGTATCGCGCATCATCTTCACCATGGGCCGTGACGGTATCCTGCCGCGCAGCCTGTTCGGCGTCCTGCACGCACGCTTCCAGACGCCGGTGGTAGCGATCCTGGTGGTCTCCGCGATCTCGCTGCTGGCCATCGTGCTGGACCTGACCACCCTCGCTTCGATGATCAGCTTCGGCGCGCTGGTGGCCTTCTCCGTGGTCAACCTGGCGGTGATCCGCACTTACCTGGGCGTGGAGCGCCGTCGCGGCGCGAAGAACGTCCTGCTGTATGGCGCGATTCCGTTCATCGGCCTGTGCCTGACCCTGTGGCTGTGGACCAGCCTCTCGCAGCTGACGCTGATCGTCGGCCTGAGCTGGTTCGCAGTCGGCTTTGCCTATCTGGCGGTGCATACCGGCGGCTTCCGTCGCAAGGCACCGAGTGTGAATTTCGAGGAAAACGCCTGACGGCCCAGCTACTCAGAACCCAACGGGCGCCCGGAGGCGCCCTCAGGAGCGCGTGATGTTGACGATCTATACCGACGACCATCGCTTGCACCACGGTCAGCATGAGCTGATCGGCGGCCAGTTCACCCCCTGCTTCGAAAAGCCCAGCCGCGCCGACATGGTACTGGACCGGGCCAAGGCGGTGAAACTGGGCGACATCCAGGCCCCGCGCGACTTCGGCCTGGAGCCCATCCTGAGGGTGCACAGCGAAGGCTTCGTGCGGTTTCTGCAGCATGCCTGGCGTGACTGGCTGGCCACCGGCCGGACCCACGACATGCTGCCGATCTGCTGGCCGACCCGCCGCCTGCGGCAGAAGGAGCCGGACAGCATCGACGGGCGCCTGGGCTATTACAGCCTGGACGCCGGCGCGCCGATCACCGCCGGCACCTGGCAGGCGGTGCTCAGTTCGGTGAACGTGGCAATGACTGGCCAGGCCGAACTGGCCAAGGGCGCGCGCTCGGTGTTCTCGCTCTGCCGCCCGCCGGGTCACCATGCCTCGGCGGACTTCATGGGCGGTTACTGCTTCTTCAACAACGCGGCCATCGCCGCCCAGTCGATCCTCGACCAGGGCGCCAACCGCGTGGCCATCCTCGACGTCGACTACCACCACGGCAACGGCACCCAGGACATCTTCTACGATCGCGCCGACGTGCTGTTCACCTCGATCCACGGCGACCCGCGCTTCGAGTACCCCTACTTCCTCGGCTACGCCGACGAAAAGGGCCAGGGTGTCGGCGAAGGTTTCAACTTCAACTACCCGCTGGCCTCAGGCAGCGACTGGTCGGTGTGGAGCCTGGCGCTGCAGGCGGCGATCCGGCAGATCTCGGCGTACAAGCCGGACGTGCTGATCGTGTCGCTGGGCGTGGATACCTACAAGGAAGACCCGATCTCCCAGTTCAAACTGGACAGCCCGGACTACCTGCGCATGGGCGAGGCCATCGGCAAGCTCGGCCTGCCAACGCTGTTCGTGATGGAGGGCGGCTACGCAGTGGAAGAGATCGGCATCAACGCGATCAACGTGCTGCAGGGCTTCGAAAGCATCGGTTGAGGGCTGTGCTGTAGGAGCGAGCTTGCTCGCGAAAATCCGACCGGGCACGCCGGGAAATCGGCGAAACGCCAGGGTTCGCGAGCAAGCTCGCTCCTACAGTAGAGCCACAAAAAAGCCGCGCCGGGGATGGGAATTCCCGGCGCGGCTTCTTTATCGAGCGCGGATTACTGGAGGATTTCCACGCGGTCCACGTCGATGTCGGTGGGCTTCTGCTTGTGGTGATCGACTTCACCGGTCAGGCGCACCTTAGTGTTTTCGGAGACCGAAGTACCCGCCGGCCAATCGTCGTGGTCGATCTCGACCTGGATGCTGCCGGTGGCGTCCTTGAACTCGTAGTGCTCGCTGCTGATGCGCTTGGTGATGGTGCCTTCGAGCACGACCTTGGTGTCATCGGCGGCGGCCTGGGCCTGCTTCACCGTGGTGATCTGGCCGGCAGCGGCTGCAGCGGGCTGGGCATCGCTGCCCGGGCCGGTGTAGCCGCCCGCGGCGAAGGTAACGGTGGAGAACAGGCCAACGGCGGCGATCAGGGGGAGATGACGGAGTTTCATGGAAGTGCCTCCTTGGGCGTTTTCGATGGGCTCAGCTTAGTGTCCATGGCTGAAACCAGCCTGAATCAGGACTTAATCCAAGCTTAAGACCACAAAACCGCCGCTTACTCCGATCTGAATCAATCCTGCGCCGGCTGCGCCTCACGTTTGAACACGTAGAACAGGTCTGGCTCGCTGACCATGTAGATGGTGCCCTGCTCGTCGATGGCGACCCCTTCGGCGCGCGGGATTTTCTCGTGCAAGCCGTTCAGCCCGCCCAGCAGGCTGATGAAGCTCACCGGCTCGCCTTTCTCGTCCAGTTCCAGCAGCAGGTGCGACTCCGCCGACAGCACCAGGGTGTGGCCGGTGCGCGGGTCGATGCTCAGCGCCGACACGTTGCGCATCATCAACTGCTCGCTGGGCAGCGCCTGCAGCGCACCACTCAGGCTGGCACTGCCATCACTGGCGAGGCTGAACAGTGTCATCGGGTCACGCTCCTGGCCGAGCAGCAAGCGGTGCTGGCGTGGGTCCCAGGCGATACCTTCGATGCCCTTGTTCTTCTTGCCGCGCTGACCCAGGTCGAAGCTGGAGAGCTTCTCGGTGCTCAGCTCACGGGTCTGCGGGTCGACATGGAAGATGGTCAGGGAGTTCTGGCGCTCGTCGGTCACCGCGACATTGCCGTTCTCCAGCACCGCGACGCCTTCGGGGTTGGCCATGCCCAGCAGCGGAATTACCCGCAGCACGTCACCGCTGAGCGACAGTTCTGCCAGCAGCGGTTTCTTGCCGGTGACGGTGAAGAGCGTGCGGGTCACCGGGTTATAGGCAAGGTCCGACGTCTCCTGTCCTTCGATGCCACCCTTGAGTGGCTTGGCCTGGATCACCGCCGTATAGCCCGGCAGCCAGATGCTCTCGGCGCGGGACTGCGCGCTGGTGTCCTGCTCGCGCAGCCACAGGCGCGCGCGGTCATCCCAGTGGAACAGCGAGGTCAGGACGCCAAGCACTATCAGCACGAGCAGCAGAGCCAGCAGTAGCCAGCGAGGACGAAGGACGGACATGGTCATGACGACTCTTGTTGATCAGCACGAAGGCGCCCCGCAACAAGCGAAGGCCGCACAAACGGCGGCCTTCGGCGGGACAACGGTGTTAAAGCACGCGGCTTTCGAATCGACTGGCGCCGGGAAGTTCCAGCACCACGTCGCTGCCGCTCTTGAGTGGGCCGACGCCGACCGGGGTGCCGGTGGAGACCACGTCGCCCGGCTGCAGCGAGAAGTGCCCGCAGATGTGCTGGATCAGCGGCACGATGGGGTTGAGCATGTCGCGGCTGTTGCCGTCCTGGCGGACTTCGCCGTCGATCACCAGGCGAATGCCGATGTCGGTCGGGTCCGGGAAATGGTCAGCGCTGACGAAGGGCGCCAGCACGAAGGCGCCGTCGAAGGACTTGGCCAGCTCCCACGGCAAGCCCTTTTCCTTCAGCTTGGCCTGTACGTCGCGCAGGGTCAGGTCCAGCGCCGGGGCATAGCCGGAAATGGCGTCCAGCACTTCCTCGGCACTCGGCTTGCGCGACAGCGGCTTGCCGATCAGCACGGCGATTTCCGCCTCGTAGTGCACCGAGCCACGATCTTCAGGGATGGCGAAGCCACCCGCCTGGGAAACTGTGCAGGAACCGGGCTTGATGAACAGCAGCGGCTCGGTCGGCACCGGGTTGTTCAGCTCCTTGGCGTGCTCCGCGTAGTTGCGGCCGACGCAGACCACCTTGCCCAGGGTGAAATGGATCGGGGTGCCATCGACGTACTGATGCTGGTAACTCATGACCGACTCCTGAACGCATGGAAGAGATGTTCTGCGCGGGGCTCGTGATCCCGCGCGGTTGCCCGCATCCTGCCGGCGCACGCGCCACTTCCCGTGGCGCTGACGTGCGAAGGGCCGGCCCCTCTATCCAAAGAGCCGGCCCTCCTCTATATGCAGCGACTTATTCGGCGAAAATCTTGCCGGGATTCATGATCCCGTTCGGGTCGAACACTGCCTTGACCGCCTTCATGTAGCCGATTTCAGCCTCGGAGCGAGAGTAACCCAGGTAATCGCGCTTGGTCATGCCCACACCGTGCTCGGCCGAGATGGAGCCGTTGTACTTCTGCACGGTCTCGAACACCCACTTGTTGACGGTCGCGCACTTGGCGAAGAACTCGTCCTTGCTCAGGTTCTCGGGCTTGAGGATGTTCAGGTGCAGGTTGCCGTCGCCGATGTGGCCGAACCAGACGACTTCGAAGTCGGGGTAGTTGGCCGCAACGATATCGTCGATGTCCTTGAGGAAGGCCGGGACCTTGCCGACGGTGACGGAGATGTCGTTCTTGTACGGCGTCCAGTGGGAGATGGTCTCGGAGATGTACTCACGCAGCTTCCACAGGTTCTGCAGTTGCTGCTCGCTCTGACTCATCACGCCATCGAGGACCCAGCCCTGCTCTACACAATGTTCGAAAGTGGCCAGCGCCTCGTTGGCCACTTCCTCGGTGCTCGCCTCGAACTCCAGCAGGGCGTAGAACGGGCAGTCGGTCTCGAAGGCCGGCGGCACGTCGCCACGGGCCATGATCTTGGCCAGGGCCTTGTCGGAGAAGAATTCGAAGGCGGTCAGGTCCAGCTTGTTCTGGAAGGCGTGCAGCACCGGCATGATCGAATCGAAATCCGGAGTGCCGAGGACCATCGCGGTGAGGTTCTTCGGCGTGCGCTCCAGGCGCATGGTGGCCTCGACCACGAAGCCCAGGGTGCCTTCGGCGCCGATGAACAGCTGGCGCAGGTCATAGCCGGTGGCGTTCTTGATCAGGTCCTTGTTCAGCTCCAGCAGGTCGCCCTTGCCGGTGACGACCTTCATGCCAGCCACCCAGTTGCGGGTCATGCCGTAGCGAATGACCTTGATCCCGCCGGCATTGGTGCCGATGTTGCCGCCAATCTGGCTGGAACCCGACGAGGCGAAGTCCACCGGGTAGTACAGGCCATGCTCTTCGGCGAAGGTCTGCAGCTGCTTGGTGATCACGCCCGGCTGGCAGACCACGGTGCGGTCGAATTCGTTGAATTCCAGCACCTTGTTCATGTAGTCGAAGGCCACGACCAGCTCACCGTTGGCGGCGACGGCAGCGGCAGAGAGGCCGGTACGACCGCCCGAGGGGACCAGCGCGACCTTGTGCTCGTTTGCCCAGCGGACGATGGCCTGGACCTGCTCGGTGCTCTTGGGGAAGGCGATCGCCAGGGGTGCCGGGGCGAAATGCTTGGTCCAATCCTTGCCGTAGGTGTCGAGGGAATCGGCGTCTGTCAGCAGCTTCCCGGCATCCAGCAGGGGCTTGAGCGATTCGATCAGGGCGTCGCGGGTCATTGGAGGAACTCTCAAATGGTTCATGGTCGTCCTGAGAACAGCTCAGGTCGCAACCGGGCAAGGAAAAGGGAGAACATGCTAGCATACGCACCCCACGCAGATCGCCACCTGGCGCCAAGCTTGGCACCGGCCGGTCCGGCCTGAGCTGTTCAATTTCTCGCCACATCCCGGGACTACAGGTTCAAAGCAGATGAGCAAGACTTCTCTCGACAAGAGCAAGATCAAATTCCTTCTCCTTGAAGGCGTGCACCAGAACGCCGTCGACACCCTCAAGGCGGCCGGCTACTCCAACATCGAGTACCTCAAGACCGCACTGTCCGGTGACGAGCTGAAGGAAAAGATTGCCGATGCCCACTTCATCGGTATCCGCTCCCGCACCCAGCTGACCGAAGAAGTCTTCGACGCTGCCAAGAAGCTGATCGCCGTCGGCTGCTTCTGCATCGGCACCAACCAGGTCGACCTGAACGCAGCCCGCGAGCGCGGCATCGCCGTGTTCAACGCGCCCTACTCCAACACCCGTTCGGTTGCCGAACTGGTACTGGCCGAGGCCATCCTGCTGCTGCGCGGTATCCCGGAGAAGAACGCTTCCTGCCACCGCGGCGGCTGGATCAAGTCCGCAGCCAACTCCTTCGAGATCCGCGGCAAGAAGCTGGGCATCGTCGGCTACGGCTCGATCGGTACCCAGCTGTCGGTCCTGGCCGAGGCCCTGGGCATGCAGGTGTTCTTCTACGACACCGTGACCAAGCTGCCGCTGGGTAACGCCCAGCAGGTCGGCAACCTGCACGAGCTGCTCGGCATGTCCGACATCGTCTCGCTGCACGTACCGGAACTGCCGTCCACCCAGTGGATGATCGGTGAGAAGGAAATCCGCGCGATCAAGAAAGGCGGCATCCTGATCAACGCCGCCCGTGGCACCGTGGTCGAGCTGGACCACCTGGCCGCCGCGATCAAGGACGAGCACCTGATCGGCGCTGCCATCGACGTGTTCCCGGTCGAGCCCAAGTCCAACGACGACGAGTTCGAAAGCCCGCTGCGTGGTCTGGACCGCGTGATCCTGACCCCGCACATTGGCGGCTCCACCGCCGAAGCCCAGGCCAACATCGGCCTGGAAGTAGCCGAGAAGCTGGTCAAGTACAGCGACAACGGCACCTCGGTCTCTTCCGTCAACTTCCCGGAAGTGGCCCTGCCGTCGCACCCTGGCAAGCACCGTCTGCTGCACATCCACGAGAACATTCCGGGCGTGATGAGCGAGATCAACAAGGTGTTCGCCGACAACGGCATCAACATCTCCGGCCAGTACCTGCAGACCAACGACAAGGTCGGCTACGTGGTAATCGACGTCGACGCCGAGTACTCGGACCTGGCGCTGGAGAAGCTGCAGCACGTGAACGGCACCATCCGCAGCCGCGTGCTGTTCTAAGCGCTGATTGCGGTAAAGAAAAAGGAGGCCTTCGGGCCTCCTTTTTTGTTTCCGCACCGGACACAACGGCGAGGGCACCCCCTGTAGGAGCGAGCTTGCTCGCGAACCGCATCGTTGCGGGATTGTTCGCGAGCAAGCTCGCTCCTACAAGAACGTCAGCCTTGCGGATTTACTTCACGTTGACGGTAATCTGCTGCGACTCCACCGGCGGGTCGAACGGCACGTGGTTCTTGTCTCCTACCAGCAGCTGCAGGGTGTGCTTGCCCGGCGACAGGGTCACCTGGGTCTCGGTCTGGCCCTTGCCGAAGTGTTTGATCTGGTCGGTCATCGGCAGCGGCAGGTTCATCGCCGGCTGCTCCTTGAGGTCGATCAGCAGGTGATGGTGGCCGGTGGCCGGGGAATCCACGCCCGCCGGCGCAACACCCATACCCTTGAGGCCGAATTTGACGGTGAAGGTCTTGTCCACCGTGGCACCGTCGGCCGGCTCGATGAAGTACACCTTCGCGCCTTCCGGAGCCGGGGTACGCGGGATGTCGGCAGCAACGGCGGAAGTGCCGGCGAGCAGCGCGGCAAGGCCCAGGCAAGGCAGCAGGGTTCTCATGTTCTTCTCCTTCTACATGGAAATCGAAAGGCGAAGGAGCCGCTCAGGCCGGCCTCGCCTCACGCATGGAACGCACAAGCATAGGCGCCACGGCGCGAGGCTCAAGCAAAATAGTGCTTCTTCGAGTGACGGCGAGCGCTCTAGCCTCCGGCTTCCAGCCCGGCCAGACAGACGGCGGCGGCATCCAGCTCTTCCTCGCTGAACACCAGTACGCCCATGCGCTTGAGCGCAGCGGCGGTCACACCTTCGCCGGCAACCTTCTGGCCGCTGAAACTGCCGTCGTAGTTCTCGCGGTTGCCGCAGGAAGGGCTGCGCGCTTTGAGCACCGCCAGGCGGATGTCGTGGCGGCGCACCAACGCCATCGCCTCCTCGGCGCCGAGCAGGAAGGCATCGCTGACGTCTTCACCCTCCACCGTCATCACCGGGCGCGCCCGTTCCAGCACGGCCAGACCCTGGCCGCCTGGGATTTCCGCCGGGGCGCGGGGCGTCGGCAGGCCGCCGGCGACTTCCGGACACAGCGCGACCACTCGCCCCTGGTCCAGCCAGCGCGACAGCAGGTCGAACGGCCCGTGCGCGCCGCCGTCGTAGCGGACGCGATGGCCAAGCAGGCAGCGGCTGACGAGAACCTTCTGCATGGGCGAATCACTCCCTTTTGGAAGGGGACAGACTAGCCGCTCGCCGTTTGCCGGTCACGCCGGGTAACGCAAGTTTCATCGGGGGGTGTGTCGCAACAGGTTTCCGCCCCGCCGAAAGTCGGGCGCCAGAGCGGCGCGCCGGTCGTCGGCACAGCGCTGAAACACAACCTTCGACGGGAACAGCCGTCCGGCACTGGCCGCAAGACCGGCCGCCAACCAGACTCGCGCATCGGCCAATCGCCATGGAGCCCTCGTCATGCCGCGTCTCTTGCTCTGCACCGCCACCTTCGCTGCACTGTCCTACCTGCCCTTTGCCTTCGCCGAGCTCCAGGCCCTGGATAACGAGCGCCTGGGCGCCGTCACCGGTCAGGATGGCATCAGCATCCGCGCCGACGTGCTGGCACGCATGGACAGCGTGGCGTGGAAGGATGATGGCGGCAGTGTCTCGCTGCGCAACGTGTTCATCGACAACGGCTGCGTGAGTGCCGGGGACTGCCCCGACGGACGCGGCGGCAGCCTGCCATACGGGCCCGCGCAGCTGGGCCTGAGCCTGCCGATCTTCGGCATCGAGCAACCAACCCTGCAGGTAGACGTGGTGCAGGGCGCCGGCGGCCAGCAGCAACTGGCCCTGACCCTGCCCGACCTCACCACCATCAACCAGCAACTCAACGCCAGCGGATTGCCGTCGCAGACCATCCGCCTGCGCGTGGCCGGTGATCTCTACGTGGGCGGCGGAAAGCTGGGCAGCATCGAGGTGCGCGACATCCAGGACATCAGCGGCACCCTGAAGATCTGGGGCCACTGACGCCTTCGGGGTTCGGAGCGGGGCTTAGCCGCGGCGGCGGAACCAGCCGGTGAGCGACAGACGCTCGTGGCTGGCCGGCAACACCTCGTGGGGGAACTCGCCGGAGAGAAACACCACCAGCCGGCCAGCGAGCGGTGGCAGGTCCAGCGTCCGTTCGTCGGGGAGGTACAGGCGCAATTCGCCGCCCTGCGTCACCGGCCAGTCGCGATTGAGGTAGAACACGGCGGAGAGGGTGCGGCGATCATCGTCGCGAAAACGGTCCAGGTGCTTCTGGTAGAACGCCCCTGGCGGATAAAGCGCGAAGTGCCCTTCGAAATCTTCCAGGCCCAGGTAAAGCGCGCGATTGATCTGTTGGCGCAGCTCGTCCAGCGCAGCCAGGTAGAGGTCGCAAGCCTCGGACTGGCCGGGCTCCAGCCACTGGATGCGGTCGCCGCGAATGCCTTCGCGCACGGCCTGCCCGTCCCCCCTTCCGATAGCCGCGGAGGCCAGCTTGCCGGCCGCGTCACGCGCACGGCACTCCGCCGCCAGTTGGGCGATCAGGGCATCGGGAAGGAAGGCGTCCTGCTGCGACCAGCCCTTCTCGGCGAGGTCATCAACAATGTTCTGCAGGAGCGGAGAATCGACGTCGAAATGCATCGCGCATTGTAACGTCCAGCGCCAGTGTCTCGACAAGCAGGGCAAGCCTTGCCGACAATAGCCCCCGGCGAGCGAACCCTGCCGCCCAAAAGGAGTTGCAATGCGCGTACTGCTGGCCCTCACCCTTCTTGTACTGGGCATGCCTGCCCTGGCCGACAACTACCAGCGCCTGTACCAGGCCGCCGGCTGGCCGGAACAGCGAGCACACTTCAATGACGCCCTGCACGCTGCGCAGAAGCGCTACCAGGGCAACCTGCCGCCGGCGCTGTACCAGACGCTGGTGGACAACAGCAACCAACGCTTCGCCCCCGCCGACATCGACCAGCGCGCCTTGAACGGCCTGCGCCAGAACCTGCCGGACAGCGCGGCGGCGGTGAATTTCTTCGAATCCCCGCTGGGCCGCAAGGTCGCCGGTGCCGAAACCCTGGCCACCCGCAGCGACCAGTTGCAGAAATACGCCAACGGCCTGCCGCGCCAGCAGGCCAGCGATGCACGCAAGCAAATCGTCCATCGCCTGAGCCAGGTGCTGCCAGCCCGCGAAGCAGGCGCTGAAGTGAGCCTTGCCTTGGCCAGCGTGGCCGCCGACAGCCTCAGCCAGATGCTTCCCGGCCTGCTCGGTGGCGGCACCACCCAGGGCATGCTCGAAGGCCAGCGGCAGAAGCTGATGAGCCAGATCGGCGCCGACCTCGACAACACCCTGCTGTACGTCTATCGCGGCCTTAGCGATGCCGAGCTGGGCCAGTTCGCCGACTTCAGCGAGTCGCCGGCCGGACGCGATTATTACCGCGCCGCACTGGCCGCCCTCAAGGCAGGGTTATCGGTTTCCTCCGGCGGGCAGTGATCGGAAAAGACCGACCCTGCTTGAAGACCACTCCGAGGAACACCCCTTCTAGAATGGCGCCCGCTGTACAGAGGGTGGCGCCTGAGGAGCATGGCGCAGGGAGTGAAGGACACACCCTCGACTACAGTGGCTCCCTTCCCCGCATCATTCCCGCTAGGCCATCCGCTCACTGAGAAAATCGAAGTAACGCCGGCGCAGCGTCTCGCTCTCGTTCGCCAGGTGGTGTCGCGCCCCGGTCAGCAGCAGGCATTCGATCTTCTCGAACTTCTCCTCCAGCACCTTCAGGTTGTAGCGCCAGTCCACCGTCTCGTCGGCGTCGCCCTGCACCACCAGCAGGCTCTGCGCACCGTGGCCGGCCGCCTCGATGCGTGGAATCCAGCGCGCCAGTGCGCCAACCCAGGCCGTGGGCAGGATCTTGGGCTGCAGCGGATCACGGTCGCGCAGGAAGGAAAGGAATTCGGCGTCGTTGGAATTCTCGCTGAAGCGTCGCGGAATCGAATCCACGAAGGGCCGCAGCATCTGGTAGCTGAACTTCGACCAGCCCCAGGCCCGCGGTCGCACCAGCGGCGCCAGCAGGATGGTACGGCCCAGCTCCGGACGCGGCGTGCCGGTGAGCAGGTAGTCCAGCAGGATCGCCCCGCCGGTGCTCTGCCCGCAGAGGTGCCAGGGCTGCGGCAGGTCCAGCGCCTGGGCCTGGGCCAGTAGCGCGCCGAGCACCAGCTGGTATTCGGCAAAGTCGCCGATGCTGGCGGCGGCGCCGCCCGAGAGCCCATGCCCCGGCAGGTCGCAGGCCAGCACTGCGAAGTTCATGCCCAGCGCCCAGTCGATCACGTGGCGGTACAGCCCCATGTGATCGTAGTAACCATGCAGCAGCACGACGGTGCCGCGCGCCAGCACCGGCCGCCAGTACTGCGCCGCAATCTGGTAGCCGCCGGCCTCGAAGGTGCCCAGGCGGCTCTGCAGGCCCGGATGCCGGCCGTGCAGGTCCAGGCCGTAGAAATGCTGGTACAGCGCGATGCCGACCTCGTTCGCCTCTGCGGTCAGAGGTCGCAGCAGGGTGCGCAGCAGATCGGGCTGGAAGGCTTCAGGCATGGGCGTTTCGCTTCTGGCAGGCGGGTGAAGAAAGGAGCGCGTGCAGCAGCCGGATATTCTGCCGCGCTCGCCCCCGTGGCAAGCTTGTCGGCTATCTTACCGACTCTGCCACTGGTCGCCGCCATGCCCTCACGCCGAAAATCGCTGTTCACCTGGCTGATCGCCGCGCTCTGCCTGGGCGCGCTGCTCGCCACCTACTGGTGGTACGAGAACCGCTTCATCCGTCCGTTCAGCCACCAGCCGCAGCTGTTTTCCGGCGACCACCTGATGCTGCCGGCCCAACTGGCCGGCCCGGGCAAGATCCGCCTGGTGCACTTCTGGGACCCGGCCTGCCCCTGCAACGTCGGCAACCAGCAGCACCTGGGTGAGCTGATCCAGCGCTTCGGCCCGCAGGGCGTGGAGTTCTTCGCCGTGCAGAAGCCCGGCACCCGCGGCCACCTGCCCGACACGCTGAACGCCATGCGTACGCTGGACTCCCTGCCTGGCGCCGAACAACTGCCGGCCAGCCCCGCGGTGGCGATCTGGGACGCCCAGGGCAAGCTGGCCTACTTCGGCCCCTACAGCGAGGGTGCGGTGTGCACCTCGGGCAACAGCTTCATCGAGCCGATCCTCGATGCCCTGGTGCAGGGGCGCCACGTGAACGCTACCCACACTCTGGCGGTAGGTTGCTACTGCCCCTGGGATGGCGCGAAGCACTGAGCCGCATCAACGAAGACGATGGCCAATCCGTGACTACACTTGGTTCGCCGGCCCATGAAGGGCCGATCGCTACCAAGGAGCTTTTCGCATGCGTCTTCATTCCGCCCTCGCCTTCTGCGCCGTCCTCTCCACCGGGCTTGTCCTGCCTCTGGCCGCCCACGCCGAAGATGCCCCCAACAGCAAACAGGTGATGGAGCAACACAAGCAGGCCATCAACAACCGCATTGCCGACATCGACTACAAGCGCAAGCGCATCGTCGAAGCCAACATGAAGCTCACCCAGCAGGAAACCGAGAAGTTCTGGCCGATCTACAACAGCTACCGCACCGAGGCGGACAAGCTGAGCAAGCAGACCCTGGCAATCATCATCGACTACGCCAACAGCTATAACACCGGCTCGGTGAGCAACGACGACGCGGCCAAGCTGCAGAAACAGGTGCTGGAGCTGCAGGACGACCGCCAGGAACTCAAGGAGAAGTACCTCAAGCGCATCGCCAAGGAAGTCTCGCCGCAACGCGCGCTGCGCTTCCTGCAGATCGAGGACCAGCTCGACGCCATGGCGCTGCTGGAAGTCAGCCGCGAAATTCCGCTGGCCGAGTAACCCTCAGCTTTCGGTGCCACCCTGCAGGCGCTGGCGATAGCGTTCGGGCGGCACCGAGTACCATCGCTTGAACGCGCGATAGAACGGCGACAGCTCGGCAAAACCGCAGGCCCGCGCCACGTCGCGGATCGCCACGCCCTGCTCCAGCAATTGCGCCGCACGCTGTCGACGCACTTCTTCGCGCACTTCCCTGAAGGTCTGCGCGCGGCTCGCCAGGTTGCGCTGCAGCAGCCCTGCGCGCACGCCCAGCTCGCGGGCGCAGCTTTGCAGGGTGCAATCCTCCTCCCCCAGGCGAACGCCGATCAGGTAGCGCAGGCGATTGAGCAGGTCGTTCTCGTCCAGCGTGCCCAACTGTTCGCGCGCGTGCTCGGTGAGCAACCGGTGCAGCGCCGGATTACCGGTGCGTGACGGCCGGGCCAGCAGGGCGCGGTCGAACAGCAGGGCGTCATTGGGCTTTCCAAAGCTGGGTGTCAGGCCAAACAGCCGCCGATGCTCGCTGAGCTTGCGCGGCTGCGGGTGGCGGAACTCGATGGCCTGGACGCGGAATTCATCATCGGTGATCAGCGCCAGCAATTTGAGGAACAGCAGCATCAGGCACTCCATCTGCTGGCGCAGATTGATGGTGCCGAGGTAGTTGAGGTCGAGGATCAGCCTTACCTGCTCGCCCTCCTCGCGCATCTGCGCAGCAAAACCACCGGAAAGGATGTGCTGGAAGCGCAGGAAGCTGTGCAGTGCCTCGCGCAGGTCGCCGCTGGCCATCAGCAAGTAGCCGACCACATCCAGCAGGCGCGGCTTCATCGCCTCGCCAAGGTGCAGGCCGATATCGGCATCACCGGTAATGTCGTCAAGGGTCGTCCAGAACAATGGCGCGTCGTCATGCACCAGGCGGCCGCTTTGCGCCGGCGGCGGCAGCCGGACCTTCTGCAGCGCCTGGCGGTAGATGTCGGTCGGGTCGAAGCCCAGCACCGAGAGCGCTTCATACAGCTGGCGGCGCAGGGTGGCGGACTGGGTCAGCGCCGGGGTGGCGGGGAAGTTCAGCTCGGGGGCGGCCATGGTCACTCCTGGGATTGACCGGAGAATTCCAGTCACGAGACCTTTGGTCAATGAGCGGCGAGCGGCAACCACTGCAAAATCGCCCCATAACAACAAGGAGTTGCCGCATGAAACGCACTTTGACTGTCCTCGCTGTCGTCATCGCCGCTGCAACGGCCGGTGGCGGCTGGTACCTGCACGGCAAGCAGCCGGTACGCGACGGACAACTGCCCCTGGCTGGCCTCGCCAGCGAAGTCACGGTCCGCTACGACGAGCGCGGCGTGCCGCACATCAAGGCTGGAAGCGAGGAGGACATGTACCGGGCGATCGGTTATGTCCACGCCCAGGACCGCCTGTTCCAGATGGAAATCCTGCGACGTCTGTCCCGTGGCGAGCTGGCAGAGGTGCTCGGGCCCAAGCTGGTGGACACCGACCGCATGTTCCGCAGCCTGCGCATTCGCGACCACGCGGCGGAGTACGTCAAGACCCAGGACAAGAACTCCCCGGCCTGGAAGGCGCTGGTCGCCTACCTGGACGGCGTCAACCAGTTCCAGGACAGCCACCCGCGCCCCGTGGAGTTCGACATCCTCGGCATTCCCAAGCGCCCGTTCACGCCCGAAGACACCGTCAGCGTCGCCGGCTACATGGCCTACAGCTTTGCTGCCGCCTTCCGCACCGAGCCGGTGCTGACCTACGTGCGCGACGAACTGGGCGCGGACTACCTGAAGGTCTTCGATCTCGACTGGCATCCCGAAGGCGTGATGACTCCCAAGGCGCTGGCCGCCGCCGACTGGCAGGACCTCAGCGCCATTGCCCGGCTGAGCCACGCGGCGCTGGAGAAGGCCGGCCTGCCGCAGTTCGAGGGCAGCAACGCCTGGGCCGTCTCCGGCAGCCGCACCAAGAGCGGCAAGCCGTTGCTCGCGGGCGACCCGCACATCCGCTTCGCCGTGCCGGCGGTGTGGTACGAGATGCAGGCCAGCGCACCGGGCTTCGAACTGTACGGTCACTATCAGGCGCTCAACCCCTTCGCCTCGCTCGGCCACAATCTGCAGTTCGGCTGGAGCCTGACGATGTTCCAGAACGACGACGTCGATCTGGTCGCCGAGAAGGTCAACCCGGACAACCCCAGCCAGGTCTGGTACCACGGCCAGTGGGTGGACCTGAAGAGCGAAGAACAGAGCATCGCGGTGAAGGGCGAGGCGCCGGTGAAGATCATCCTGCGCAGCTCGCCCCATGGCCCGCTGGTCAACGATGCGCTGGGCACCGCCTCGGGCAAGACGCCGGTGTCCATGTGGTGGGCCTTCCTGGAAACCCAGAATCCCATCCTCGACGCCTTCTACGAGCTGAACCGCGCCGACACTCTGGCCAAGGCGCGCACGGCCGCCTCGAAGATCCAGTCGCCAGGCCTCAACGTGGTCTGGGCCAACGCCCGTGGCGACATCGGCTGGTGGGCCTCGGCGCAGCTGCCGGTGCGCCCGGACGGGGTCAACCCGAACTTCCTGCTCGACGGCGCCAGCGGCCAGGCCGACAAGACCGGCTTCTACCCCTTCAGCGAGAACCCGCAGGAAGAAAACCCGGCGCGCGGCTACATCGTCTCCGCCAACTTCCAGCCGGTACCGGCCAACGGCCGCCCCGTGCCCGGCTACTACAACCTGCCCGATCGCGGCCAGCAGTTGAACAAGCGCCTGGCCGACGATTCGGTGAAGTGGGACCTGCAGAACAGCCAGGCGCTGCAACTGGACACCGCTACCGGCTACGGCCCGCGCTTCCTCAAGCCGGTGCTGCCGATCCTGCGTGAAGCCGCCGGAACCGACGAGGAGAAGGCACTGGTGGAGAACCTGGCCAACTGGCAGGGCGACCACCCGCTGGACTCCGTGACCGCCACTCTGTTCAACCAGTTGCTCTATCAGGTAGCCGACGGCGCCATGCGCGACGAGATGGGCGACGCCTTCTTCGACAACCTGCTGTCCACCCGTGTGCTCGACGTGGCCCTGCCGCGCCTGGCCGCCGACGAGAATTCGCCCTGGTGGGACAACCGCAAGACGCCGCAGAAGGAAACTCGCGCTGATATCGTCAAGGCCGCCTGGAAGGACAGCCTGGCGCACCTGCGCACCACCCTAGGCCAGGATTCGAAGCAATGGCAGTGGGGCAAGGCGCACACCCTGACCCACGGCCACCCGCTGGGTCAGCAGAAGCCGCTGGACCGTATCTTCAACGTCGGCCCGTTCGCCGCGCCGGGTGGTCACGAGGTACCGAACAACCTCTCCGCCCGCGTCGGCCCGGCTCCCTGGCAGGTGATCTACGGCCCGTCCACCCGTCGCCTGATCGACTTCGCCGACCCGGCCCACAGCCTGGGCATCAACCCGGTGGGTCAGAGCGGCGTGCCCTTCGACAAGCACTACGACGACCAGGCCGAGGCCTATATCGAGGGCCAATACCTGCCGCAGCACTATGACGACAACGAGGTGAAGGCCAACACCAAGGGCATCCTGCGGCTGATTCCCGTCCGTCGCTGAAGCTACTTCGACAAGAACCGCCCATAAATGAAAAACCCCGCTCCTGCGGGGTTTTTCATGGGTGCGTTGTAGAGAGTGTTGCGGGAGATGCCGAAGCTCCCTGGCGCTTTATTTCCCCAAGGGATAACGATCGGGGTGTTGTATTGGGCGCCGTCTCCCGCACGGAGTGCCATAAGGCGTCACTGGAAGTTTGCCGGCTACGCGGTCCGGTCCTGGTTCGGGGGGTGACCGGGCAACGCATCCGAACACTTCAAGCGTAGTTCGCAATCGGCCGGGAGCGAGCCTTTGCGACGCACGGATTTTTCCGATAACTCCCGAATTTCCAAGCACTTCGGAATAACGTGTGAGCAAAAAAACACGGGCCACCCGAAGGTGGCCCGTGGTTCGACAATCGCCGGATACTACCGGCCGACAAGACGGCGTCAGGCGGTGGCTGTCGAACCCTTCTGCCAATCGGTCGCGTTGGACTCCATGGCTTCCTGGATCGCACGCTTGCGACGCTCCTCGGCCTGGCGAGTGAAGTACCAGGCGAAGAAGGTGAACAGCGAGACGGTCAGCAGGATCAGGCTGGCGACGGCGTTGATCTCCGGCTTCACGCCCAGGCGCACGGCGGAGAACACTTCCATCGGCAGGGTGGTGGAGCCAGGACCGGACACGAAGCTGGCCAGTACCAGGTCATCCAGCGACAGCGCGAAGGACATCATGCCGCCCGCCGCCAGCGACGGGGCGATCATCGGGATGGTGATCAGCATGAACACTTTCCAGGGCTTGGCGCCCAGGTCCATGGCCGCTTCCTCGATGGACAGGTCCAGCTCACGCAGACGCGCCGACACCACCACCGCCACGTAGGACGAGCAGAAGCTGGTGTGGGCGATCCAGATGGTCACGATGCCGCGCTCCTGCGGCCAGCCGATCAGCTGGGCCATGGCAACGAACAGCAGCAGCAGCGACAGACCGGTGATCACCTCGGGCATGACCAGCGGCGCGGTAACCATGCCGCCGAACAGCGTGCGGCCACGGAAGCGCGGGATGCGGGTCAGCACGAAGGCGGCCAGGGTACCCAGGGCCACCGAGGAGATCGCGGTGTAGCAGGCGATCTCCAGCGAGCGGAATACCGAGCCGACCAGTTGCTGGTTGTCCAGCAGGCCGACGTACCACTTCACCGACCAGCCGCCCCACACGGTCACCAGCTTGGAGCCGTTGAACGAGTAGATGACCAGGATGAGCATCGGCACGTAGATGAAGAGCAGGCCCAACACCAGCATGATGTTGGAGAACGACCAACGCTTGTTCATACCTTGCCCTCCAGCTCTTTAGCCTGGTTCTTGTTAAAGAGGATGATGGGGATGATCAGGATTGCCAGCATCACCACGGCAAGGGCAGACGCCACCGGCCAGTCACGGTTGTTGAAGAACTCCTGCCACAGCACCTTGCCGATCATCAGCGTCTCGGGGCCGCCCAGCAGTTCCGGGATCACGAACTCGCCCACCGCCGGGATGAACACCAGCATGCAGCCGGCGATGATGCCGTTCTTGGACAGCGGGACGGTGATCTTCCAGAAGCTGGTGAAGCTGCGCGCACCGAGGTCGGAGGCGGCTTCCAGCAGGCTCATGTCGTGCTTCACCAGGTTGGCGTAGAGCGGCATGACCATGAAGGGCAGGTACGAGTAGACGATGCCGATGTACACCGCGAAGTTGGTGTTCAGGATCGTCAGCGGCTCGTTGATGATGCCCAGCCACATCAGGAAGCTGTTGAGCAGGCCGTTGTTGGACAGGATGCCCATCCAGGCGTACACACGGATCAGGATCGCCGTCCAGGTCGGCATCATGATCAGCAGCAGCAGGACGGTCTGCATTTCCTTGCTGGCGCGGGCGATGGCGTAGGCCATCGGATAACCGATCACAAGGCAGAGGAAAGTGCTGATCGCCGCCATCTTCAGCGAGCCCAGGTAGGCGTCGATGTAGAGCGGGTCGTCCGTCAGCATCAGGTAGTTGCCCAGGTTCATCACGACCTGGAGCGTCTGGTCGGCGTACTGGAACACTTCGGTGTACGGCGGAATGGCCACGTCCGCTGCCGCCAGACTGATCTTCAGCACGATGGCGAAGGGCAGCAGGAAGAACAGGAACAGCCAGAAGAACGGCACACCGATCACGGCATGCCGGCCGTTCGGCAGGCGTTTCATGAGCGATTTGCTGATGTTCATGATTGCAGTACCACACCGCTGTCGTCGTACCAGCTGATGTAAACCGGCTGGTCCCAGGTCGGACGCGCCACGTGGCGCTCGGCGTTGGCCATGAAGGCCTGGACGATGAAGCCGGAGGCCAGCTTGATGTAGTACACCGAGTGACCGCCCAGGTAGGCGATGTCATGGACGGTGCCCTGGGCGACGTTGAAGCCTTCGTGCTCCAGGTTGTCAGGCTTCTGCGCGCTGACCATGACCTTTTCCGGACGCAGCGCGTAGGTGATGCGCTTGTTCTCGGCACGGGTGCTGATCCCGTGGCCGATGTAGATCGGGTTTTCCAGCTGCGGACAGGCAATGACCGCGTGGTCCTGCAGGTCTTCGACGATCTCGCCGTCGAACAGGTTGACGTTGCCGATGAACTCGCAGATCAGGCGGCTGGCCGGAGTCTCGTAGATGTCCATCGGGCTGCCGATCTGCTCGATGCAACCCAGGTGCATGATGGCGATGCGCTGGGCCATGGTCATGGCCTCTTCCTGGTCGTGGGTCACCATTACGCAGGTCACGCCCACGCGCTCGATGATCTCCACCAGTTCCAGCTGCATCTGCGAACGCAGTTTCTTGTCCAGTGCGCCCATGGGCTCATCGAGCAGCAGCAGCTTCGGACGCTTGGCCAGGGAGCGGGCCAGGGCCACGCGCTGACGCTGGCCGCCGGAGAGCTGGTGCGGCTTGCGCTTGGCGTATTGGGTCATCTGCACGAGCTTGAGCATCTCGTCGACGATCTTGTCGATTTCCGCCTTGGGCAGGCCGTCCTGCTTCAGGCCGAAGGCGATGTTCTGCGCCACGCTCATGTGGGGGAACAAGGCGTACGACTGGAACATCATGTTGATCGGCCGCTCATAGGGCGGCAGGTCGGTAATGTCCTGGCCATCGAGGAAGATGCGACCTTCAGTGGGACGCTCGAAACCAGCCAGCATGCGAAGCAGGGTCGACTTGCCCGAACCCGAACCACCCAGCAGGGCGAAGATCTCGCCCTTCTTGATGTCCAGAGACACGCTGTCCACAGCCAGCGTTTCGTCGAACTGCTTGCTGACCCGGTCGATTTTTACCAGAACCTCTTTCGGTTTCTGGTCGCCACTCAAGGCTTTCTTGTAGGCACCGGAGGCTATTGCCATTACCACAACTCCCAAATCATAGAGGCCCGGCCCCCGCGGCCGGGCATGCTTGGTATTACTCAGGGCTGGCGCAGTTTACGTGCGCCGGAAAACCTTTCGAGAGGCTCTCCGACGCTCCGTGCCCGCGCGGACGGATTTGGGGAAACCCGTCTTACTTGCCCGACTTGATCTTGGTCCAGGAACGGGTCATGAGGCGCAGGATCTTCGGCGGCAGCTCATGCTGCACGAAGAGTTTGTCGAGAACCTCCTGGGATGGGTACACCTCAGGATTGTTGCGCACGGACTCATCCATGAATTCGCCAGCCTTGGGGTTCGGGTTGGCGTAACCGACGTAATCGCTGACCTTGGCGATTACTTCGGGTTTGAGCAGGTAATTGATGAACGCGTGAGCCGCCTTCGGGTTGGAGGCATCCTTCGGCACGGCGAGGATGTCGAACCAGAGGTTGGCGCCTTCCTTGGGAATGGCGTAGGCGATGTTCACGCCCTTGCCGGCTTCCTTGGCGCGGTTGGCAGCCTGGAACACGTCGCCGGAGAAACCGGCCGCCACGCAGATGTTGCCGTTGGCGAGGTCCGAGATGTACTTGGAGGAGTGGAAGTAGGTGACGTACGGGCGCACCGCCATCAGCTTCTCTTCCACCTTCTTGTAGTCATCCGGGTTGGTGCTGTTGGGGTCCAGCCCCATGTACTTGAGCACAGCCGGCATCATCTCGTCGCCCGAATCGAGGAAGGCGACGCCGCACTGGCTGAGCTTCTTCATGTTCTCGGGCTCGAAGAGCACAGCCCACGAATCGATGGTGTCGACACCCAGCACGGCCTTGACCTTCTCGACGTTGTAGCCGATGCCGTTGGTGCCCCACAGGTACGGCACGCCGTACAGGTTGCCCGGGTCGTTGGCCTCGAGCTGCTTCATCAGGTGCGGGTCAAGGTTCGACCAGTTCGGCAGCTGGCTCTTGTCCAGCTTCTGGAACGCGCCGGCCTTGATCTGGCGACCGAGGAAGTGGTTGGACGGCACGACCACGTCATAGCCGGTACGACCGGCCAGCAGCTTGCCTTCCAGGGTTTCGTTGGAGTCGAAGACGTCGTACACCGGCTTGATACCGGTTTCCTTCTCGAAATCGGCGAGGGTGGTTTCACCGATGTAGTCCGACCAGTTGTAGATATGGACGGTCTGCTGCGCCTGTGCCAGCGAAGTCAGGCCGAAGACGGAGACTGCAGCGATCAGGGTTCTGCGGAAGGGAATGCGCACACGTGAGTCCTCTCGTTGTTTTTAACTACTTCAGTCGGTTGCTGCCGGGGTTTCGACGGCCGGTCCGTGGGTAGCGCCGAACCCTTCATCAGCACGAGAGCGCCAGGGCTTGCGCAGCCATTCCACCGATGGAAGCTGTTTGTTGCTGCCGGTAGCGGCGAGGGAGGGCACTCCCCCACCGCTGTCCCGGACCATCCACTGCCGCGCCAGGCGGCAGCGGCTACCCGATTACTTGCCGGACTTGATGGTGGTCCAGCTGCGGGTCATCAGACGCTGGGTCTTCGCCGGCAGATCCGGGAAGGCGTACAGCTTCTTCATGGTTTCCGGAGTCGGATACACGCCCGGGTCGTTGCGGATCGCCTCGCTCACGAGCGGGGTAGCCGCGGCGTTGCCGTTCGGGAACTGCACGACGTTGGTGATCTCGGACATGACGGCCGGCTCGAGCAGGAAGTTGATCCACTTCAGCGCGGCTTCCTGGTTCTCGGCATCCTTCGGAATGGCGACGGTGTCGAAGAACGCGCCAGCACCTTCCTTCGGAATGTTGTACTTCACGGTGACCTTGTTCTTGGCTTCTTCAGCGCGGGACTTGGCCTGGTACACGTCACCCGAGTAACCGATGGCCACGCAGATGTTGCCGTTGGCGATGTCGGAGATGTACTTGGAGGAGTGGAAGTAGGAGACGTACGGACGAATCTTCAGGAACAGCGCTTCGGCTTCCTTCAGCTCTTTCGGGTCCTGGCTATCGGGCTTGTAACCCAGGTAGTGCAGGGCGGCCGGGAGCATTTCGGTCGGCGAGTCGAGGAAGCTCACGCCACAGGCCTTCAGCTTCTGGATGTTCTCCGGCTTGAATACCAGGTCCCAGGAGTCCACCGGGGCGTTGTCGCCCAGTGCGGCCTTGACCTTGTCCGGGTTGTAGCCGATGCCGATGGTGCCCCACATGTAGGGGATCGCGTACTGGTTGCCCGGGTCGCTGATCTCCAGAGTCTTCATGATGTCCGGATTCAGGTTCTTCCAGTTCGGCAGCTTGGACTTGTCCAGCGGCACATACACGCCCGCCTTGATCTGCTTGGCCAGGAAGGAGTTGGACGGCACCACGATGTCATAGCCCGATTTGCCGGCCAGCAGCTTGGCTTCCAGCACTTCGTTGCTGTCGTAGACGTCGTAGACGACCTTGATTCCGGTTTCCTTGGTGAACTTGTCGACCGTGTCCGGCGCGATGTAGTCCGACCAGTTGTAAACGTGCAGCACCTTGTCATCTGCCTGCGCCATACCAGCCACAGCGCCCGCCAGCGTTACAGCGAGCAGGGATTTGCCGAAGGTCTTGAACATGCGGGTAGCTCCGTTTGTTTTTTTGATGTTCCGGGTGGCGTGGACATCTCCTTCCGTCACCACCCGGTGAGCCTGGCCAACGCACAGGCGCAGTCTGTCAAAGGTCCGGTGAAAGACTCAAGACAGAACGGCTGCGGCGGTTTGATCGAGGCACTTGCGCGCCAGGGTGATCAGGTCATCGATCTGCGATTTCTCGATCACCAGCGGCGGCGAGATAATCATAGTGTCTCCCACCGCGCGCATGATCAGACCATTACGGAAGCAGTGCTCGCGGCACAGCATCCCGACACCCTTGCCTTCGAAGCGCTCGCGGGTCTTCTTGTTCTTCACCAGCTCCAGTGCTGCCACCAGGCCTACCCCGCGGGCTTCGCCTACCAGGGGATGGTCGGCCAGCTCTTGCCAGCGCTGCTGCAAATACGGTGCCGTTTCGTTCTTCACACGCTCGACAATCTTCTCTTCACGCAGAATGCGGATGTTCTCCAGCGCCACCGCAGCGGCTACCGGGTGACCAGAGTAAGTGAAGCCGTGGTAGAACTCCCCACCCTCATTCAGGGTATGGACGATCTCGTCGCGAACGATCACACCGCCCATGGGGATGTAGCCGCTGGTCAGGCCCTTGGCGATCGGCATCAGGTCCGGGGCGTTGCCGAAGTACTGGCTACCGAACCATTCGCCGGTACGGCCGAAGCCGCAGATGACTTCGTCGGCGATGAACAGGATGTCGTACTTGGCGAGGATCTCGCGGATCTTCGGCCAGTAGGTTTTCGGCGGAATGATCACGCCGCCCGCGCCCTGCAAGGGCTCGGCGATGAAGGCGGCGACCTTGTCTTCGCCGACTTCGAGAATCTTCTTCTCCAGCTGCTCGGCAGCCCAGACACCGAACTCTTCCGGGTCCATGTCGCCGCCTTCGCCGAACCAGTACGGTTGGGCGATGTGCTCGATGCCGGGGATCGGCAGGTCGCCCTGCTCGTGCAGCGCCTTCATGCCGCCCAGGCTGACGCCGGCGACGGTGGAGCCGTGGTAACCGTTCCAGCGGCCGATGACTACTTTCTTCTGCGGCTGGCCCTTGATGGTCCAGTAGTGGCGAACCATGCGCAGCACGGTGTCGTTGGACTCCGAGCCCGAGCCGGTGAAGAACACGTGGTTCATGCCTTCGGGGGCGATGTCGGCGATGGCCTTGGACAGCTCCAGCACTGGCGGGTGGGCGGTCTGGAAGAACAGGTTGTAGTAGGGCAGTTCCTGCATCTGCTTGTAGGCGACTTCAGCAAGTTCCTTGCGACCGTAGCCGACGTTCACGCACCACAGGCCAGCCATGCCGTCGAGGATCTTGTTGCCCTCGCTGTCCCACAGGTACACGCCTTCGGCCTTGGTGATGATGCGCGCACCCTTCTCGTTCAACTGCTTGTAGTCGGTGAACGGGGCCAGGTGGTGATCGCGGCTGAGCGCCTGCCAGTGTTGGGTGTTGGCGCTGGTCTGGTTAGTCATCTTGATAAAACCTCTTTTCTAAGAAACACGGGGCCCGGCCACGCGCCGGACCCCACGCCGATCAGACAGAAAGCAGGAGGAACTCGCGCTCCCAGGAACTGATTACTCGCTTGAAGTTCTCGTGCTCGGCGCGCTTCACCGCGACGTAGCCCCGAATGAACTTGTCACCCAGGTATTTCTCCAGGGTCTTGCTACCTTCCATGCACTCCAGGGCGGCCTCGATGGTCAGCGGCAGGCGCAGGTTACGCCGTTCATAGCCACGGCCTTTGACCTGGGCACTGGGTTTGAGGCCTTCGACCATGCCGATGTAGCCGCACAGCAGGCTGGCGGCCAGGGCCAGGTACGGGTTGGCGTCGGCGCCGGCCAGGCGATTCTCCACGCGGCGGTTGTCCGGGGTGGAATCCGGTACGCGCAGGCCCACGGTGCGGTTCTCTTCGCCCCACTCCACGTTCACCGGCGCCGAGGTATCGGGCAGGAAGCGGCGGAACGAGTTGACGTTCGGGGCGAACAGCGGCAGCGCCTCGGGGATCAGCTTCTGCAGGCCGCCGATGTGGTGCAGGAACAGCTCGCTCATGCTGCCGTCGGCGTTGGAGAAGATGTTCTTGCCAGTCTTGATGTCGACGATGCTCTGGTGCAGGTGCATGGCACTGCCCGGCTCGCCGGTCATCGGCTTGGCCATGAAGGTCGCGGCCACATTGTGCTTGAGGGCGGCCTCGCGCATGGTGCGCTTGAACACCACGATCTGGTCGGCCAGGTCCAGGGCATCGCCGTGACGGAAGTTGATTTCCATCTGCGCGGTGCCTTCTTCATGGATCAGGGTGTCCAGATCCAGGCCCTGCAGCTCGCACCAGTCGTACATGTCCTCGAACAGCGGGTCGAATTCGTTCGCCGCGTCGATGGAGAAGGACTGGCGACCAGTCTCCTGGCGGCCGGAACGGCCGATCGGAGCCTGCAGCGGGTAGTCGGGGTCATCGCTGCGCTTGGTCAGGTAGAACTCCATCTCCGGCGCCACGATCGGCTTCCAGCCCTTGTCGGCGTAAAGCTGGAGCACGCGCTTGAGCACGTTGCGCGGCGACAGCTCGATGGGGTTGCCCAGCTTGTCGTAGGTGTCGTGGATGACCATCGCAGTCGGCTCGATGGCCCAGGGGACGAGGAACACGGCATTCTCGTCCGGACGGCAGACCATATCGATGTCAGCCGGGTCCAGCAGGTCGTAATAGATGTCGTCTTCGACGTAATCACCGGTCACGGTCTGCAGGAGAACACTTTCCGGCAGGCGCATGCCCTTCTCGTTGAGGAATTTCGCGGTCGGCGCGATCTTGCCCCGGGCAATCCCGGTCAGGTCGGCGATCATGCATTCCACTTCAGTGATCTTGCGTTCCTTCAACCAGCCACTGAGCTGGTCTAACTTGCTAGTCATAAAGACCTCAGGGTTTGAGAGCCCGGCCCCAACGCCGGACTCAGCGGTTCCCCGCCCTCTTGCTGCAGGCTTTGCCGAATGCCTGGAAGATAGCGAGATAGTTGGGGTTCGTTTCGACCTGCCATTCCGGGTGCCACTGCACCCCGACGGCAAAGGCCGCACCTTCGACGGAGAAGGCTTCAACCAACCCGTCAGGCGCCAGAGCTTCTACACGAAGGCCGGGCGCCAGACGATCAACGCCCTGGCCGTGAATAGAGTTGACCTGGAACTGCGAGGGTAGCCCGATACCGGCGAAAACGCCGCCCGGCTGCACGTCGACGACGTGCCGCAGACCATATTGGATTTCGATCGGCTCACCGGCGGGTTCGCGGTGGTCCATGAAGCCTTCGACTTCGTGCACCTTCTGGTGCAGCGAACCGCCGAAGGCGACGTTCATTTCCTGGAAACCGCGGCAGATGCCCAGCACCGGAATCCCGGCCGCGACGGCGCGGCGGATCAGCGGCAGCGTCGTGCTGTCGCGCTCGGGATCATGAGGGGTGCCTGCAATGCTGGCGGAGCCACTATAATGATGAGGCTCGACGTTCGACGCCGAGCCTGTGAAGAGCAGGCCGTCGAACGCGGCCAACATGTCTTCCTGGTCGATGGCATCGCCCAGGGAGGGAATGATCAAAGGAATGCCCGAGGCCCCGGAGATCAGCGCTCTGAGGTATTTGTCGCCAGCAACATGGTAGGGTTTGGAACCGATCTGCTTGATGCAGGCGGACACGCCGATTAACGGCAGGCGAGACATGGGACACCCGTGTTTGTAAGTGTTATGGGCTTGAGGCCGAGCTTAGCCTTGTTCATTTTTTTACACAATAGCCATGTAAAAAATCAAACACGCCCCACTGAACAGCCCGCCAGCAAAGGCTCTCCGCTCATCAAAAGCGGCTCGAAACGCCCCAAAAACGGCCCATCCCGACCGGTGCGCCCCACTTTGGTGCGACATTGACAACCCTTGCCAATTCGGATTGACTCACACCTCAGCTTTCGAATGATTGAAATTTTTAACAATAAAGGTGTTACATCATGTCGGTACCCCAGAGTGCCGTGTCGCTCGAAGAAGCGAGTGAGTTCCTGAAGGAACACCCCGAGGTCCAGTTCGTCGACCTCCTTATTGCAGACATGAATGGTGTGGTCCGCGGCAAGCGCATCGAACGCACCAACCTGCCCAAAGTCTATGAGAAGGGCATCAACCTCCCCGCCTCTCTCTTCGCTCTCGACATTACCGGCTCCACCGTAGAAAGCACCGGCCTCGGCCTGGACATTGGCGACGCGGATCGCGTCTGTTTCCCAATCCCCAACACACTCTCCATGGAACCCTGGCAGAAGCGCCCGACCGCGCAGCTGCTGATGACCATGCACGAGATGGAAGAACGCACGCCGTTCTTCGCCGACCCGCGTGAAGTACTGCGTCAAGTGGTACAGAAGTTCACCGACATCGGCCTGACCATCGTCGCGGCCTTCGAGCTGGAGTTCTACCTGATCGACCAGGAGAACGTGAACGGCCGTCCGCAGCCGCCGCGCTCGCCGATCTCGGGCAAGCGTCCGCAATCGGTCCAGGTCTACTCCATCGACGACCTCGACGAGTACGCCGACTGCCTGCAGGACATCATCGACGGCGCCCGCGCCCAGGGCATCCCGGCCGACGCCATCGTCAAGGAAAGCGCCCCGGCCCAGTTCGAAGTCAACATGCACCACGTTGACGACGCCCTGAAGGCCTGCGACTACGCAGTCCTGCTCAAGCGCCTGATCAAGAACGTCGCCTACGACCACGAGATGGACTCGACCTTCATGGCCAAGCCTTACCCGGGTCAGGCTGGCAACGGTCTGCACGTCCACGTCTCGCTGCTCGACAAGGACGGCAAGAACATCTTCACCAGCGAGGATCCCGAGCAGAACGCCGCGTTGCGCCACGCGATCGGCGGTGTGCTCGAGACCCTGCCGGCGTCGATGGCGTTCCTCTGCCCGAACGTCAACTCGTACCGCCGTTTCGGTTCGGCCTTCTTCGTGCCGAACGCACCGAGCTGGGGCCTGGACAACCGTACCGTCGCCCTGCGCGTGCCGACCGGAGCGCCGGAAGCGGTGCGCCTGGAGCACCGCGTCGCCGGCGCCGACGCCAACCCGTACCTGCTGCTCTCGGCGGTACTGGCGGGTGTCCATCACGGCCTGACCAACAAGGTCGAGCCGGGCGCGCCGATCGAAGGCAACGCCTACGAGCAGCTGGAACAGAGCCTGCCGAACAACCTGCGCGATGCCCTGCGCGAGCTGGACGACAGCGACGTGATGAACAAGTACATCAGCCCCGAGTACATCGACATCTTCGTCGCGTGCAAGGAGCATGAGATGCAGGAGTTCGAGTATTCGATCTCCGATCTCGAGTACAACTGGTACTTGCACACCGTATAAGTGGTAATCGAAACGCCGGCCCTCGCGCCGGCGTTTCCTTGTGCCTCTGGCACATCCGGGGAACTGCGACATCGCAACGGCGAGGAGGGGCGCCAGGGCGAGTCATATCCGTCGTTCCTTCCTGCCCGCGATGTCTCCATCCGCCCGCCTGGGCGCCATCGCGTCTGTCGTGTCTTTGCTGTTGCGCTTTCGAGCGGCTAAAGCCGCATCCGCTGATTACGTGGTTCATTCAGGGAGATCGCCAATGCCACGCCTGTACGCCTTGATTCTGATGCTGCTGTGCCCGCTGTCCGCCTGGGCAGACCAGGTCATCCGCGTCTACAACTGGAACGACTACATTGCCCCCGAAGTGCTCAAGGACTTCGAGAGGGACACCGGCATTCGAGTCGAGTACACCACCTATAGCACCGCCGAAGAGGTCAAGAAGGCCCTGGAGAGCGGTGAGAAGATCGACGTCGCCGTGCCTTCGCACAACGACCTGCCAGCGCTGATCCGCGACAAGCGCATCCAGGCGCTGGACTTCAGCAAGCTCCCCAACCGCAGCCACCTCGACACCCAGTTGCTGAGCAAACTGGCCGCCGTCGACCCCAACAACCAGCACGCCGTGCCCTATCTGTGGGGCGCCGTGGGCCTGGCGATCAACGAGCCCGAGGCGGAGAAGGCCTACGGCGGCAAGCTGCCCGACAGCTGGAGCATCCTCTTCGACCCGCAGCAGAGCCAGCGCCTGAAGGCCTGCGGCATGAGCCTGCTGGATGCGCCGGACGAAGCCTTTTCGGTGCTGATGAACTACCAGGGCCGCAACTTCGCCCGCAGCGCGCCGTCGCAGATTCGCCGCGCCGGCGAGGTGCTCGCCGAGCTGCGGCCGAACCTGCGCTACATCGACAGTGAGCGCTATATCCAGGACCTCAACGCCGGCAAGCTGTGCGTTGCCATGGCCTGGGTCGGCGATGCCCTGGGCGCCGCCAATGCGGGCCAGCCGGTGCGCTTCGTGGTGCCGCAGGAAGGCTCGGTGCTGTTCATCGACAACCTGGTGGTCCCCACCGCCTCCGAACACCCGGACCTGGCGCTCAAGTTCATCGACTACCTGATGCAACCCAAGGTCGCCGCGCAGATCACCGCCGCCACCCTCTATCCCAACGGCAACAAGGACTCCGCGCAGTTCCTCGACGCCGCCTTGCGCGACCAGCCGGGCCTGTATCCGGACCAGGAGACCAAGCGTCGCCTGTTCGCCCTGGAAACCGCGCCGGAGAAGACCGCCCCGGTGATCACCGAAGTCTGGGACAAACTGCGCGCCGGCGGCAGCTGACTTGCCGAGCACCCCGGAGCTGGCGTCCAATAGCCGCCCAGCTCCGGAGGTCGTCATGCCCGCTCCCTCTCCCACTCGCAAGCCTCGCGCCAGCAGCCAGGCACGCATCGCCGTGATCCTCGAGGCTGCCCGCGCCCTGCTCGCCGAGAGTGGCGCGGCGAGCCTGTCGATCTACGCGGTGGCCGAGCGCGCAGACATCCCGCCCTCCTCCGTCTACCACTTCTTCCCCAGCGTGCCGGCGCTGCTGCAGGGGCTGACCAGCGACGTTCACGCCGCCTTCCGCGCCTGCCTGGAACAGCCCGTCGACCATGCCACTCTGCGCGACTGGCGCGACCTCGCTCGACTGGTCGAGCAACGCACCCTGGCGGTCTACGCCGAAGACGCCGCTGCCCGCCAACTGATCCTCGCCAGCCACGGCCTCGCCGAAGTCACCCAGGCCGACAGCCAGCACGACGTTCAACTCGGCCAGGCCATGCGCGAACTGTTCGAGCGCCACTTCGAGCTGCCGCCGCTGCCGCAGGACATCGAGGTTTTCAGCCTGGCCATCGAGCTGGGCGATCGCGTCTACGCCCTCTCCGTGCAGCGCCACGGGCAAATCACCGAACGCCTGGCCGAAGAAGGCATGCGGGTGATCGACGCCTACCTGTCGCTGTACCTGCCACCCTGCCTGCCAAAACGACCGTCGCCCCTTAAATAATCGATTTTTATCTGATAAATATCCGGATGGACGGGCGAAATATTTCATGATCGCCCTTCATAAACCGATTTTTATCGGATATAAATTCTCCCACCCTGGGAGAGTCCTGACGCGACGCCGTCACTGGCGACCTATACTGGACCGCTCTTGCGGCGCTACCGGCGACGATCTCCCGAATGCCACAACCCTCTCCGTAGGATGGGTGGAGCGCGGCGATATCCATCGATGGCTATCGGCTCGCCCCTTCCTCGCACCACTGACCAAGGACCGCCCCATGACCACGCTGACCAGCACTCCCCGCGCCGATGGCTTCCGCATGCCGGCGGAATGGGAACCCCACACCCAGACCTGGATGGTCTGGCCCGAGCGTCCGGACAACTGGCGCCTGGGCGGCAAGCCTGCGCAGGCCGCCTTCAGCGCCGTGGCCCGCGCCATCGCCCGTTTCGAGCCGGTGACCATCGGCGTTTCCGCCGGCCAGTACGAGAACGCCCGCGCCCAGCTGGCTGACGCGGCCAACATCCGCGTGGTGGAAATCAGCAATGACGACGCCTGGGTGCGCGACACCGGCCCGACCTTCGTCACCAACGGCCAGGGTGACGTGCGCGGCGTGGACTGGACCTTCAACGCCTGGGGCGGCCTGGAAGGCGGCCTGTACTTCCCCTGGCACCACGACGACCAGGTGGCGAGCAAGATCCTCGGCATCGAGCGCTGCGACGGCTACCGCACCGAAGGCTTCGTGCTGGAAGGCGGCTCCATCCACGTCGACGGCGAAGGCACCCTGATCACCACCGAGGAATGCCTGCTCAACCACAACCGCAACCCGCACATGAGCCGCGAAGAAATCGAAGCCGTGCTGCGCGAGCACCTGGCCATCGACACCGTGATCTGGCTGCCGGACGGCCTGTTCAACGACGAGACCGATGGCCACGTCGACAACTTCTGCTGCTACGTGCGCCCGGGTGAAGTCCTGCTGGCCTGGACCGACGATGTGAACGACCCGAACTACGAGCGCTGCCAGGCCGCCATGCGCGTGCTGGAAAGCGCCCGTGACGCCAAGGGCCGCCAGCTGACCGTGCACAAGATCGTCATCCCCGGCCCGATCCACGCGACCGAAGCCGAGTGCGAAGGCATCGACCTGGTGATCGGTACCCAGCCGCGCGATCCGTCGATCCGCCTGGCCGGCTCCTACGTCAACTTCCTGATCGTCAACGGCGGCATCATCGCCCCGCGCTTCGACGACCCGGCGGACGCCGAGGCCGAGGCGACCCTCAAGCGCATCTTCCCCGAGCACGAAATCGTGATGGTGCCCGGCCGCGAGATCCTCCTGGGTGGCGGCAACATCCACTGCATCACCCAGCAGCAGCCGGCACCGCAGAAACGCTGATTCGCTGATTCGCTGATTCGCTGAGTAATGAAAGGCCGTCGCCCCTAACGGAGTGACGGCCTTTTTCATTGGCAGAGAAATGCTTCTGCAGGAGCGAGCTTGCTCGCGAACGATCCCGGCTGCGAAGCCGTTCGCGAGCAAGCTCGCTCCTACAAAGAGCAACGCCCGAAGGTGTGGGGCAGACATGAAAAAGCCGCCGTCTCTTGCGAGAACGGCGGCTTTTTTCAACCTGCGAGGATTACAGCAGCGGGATGGTGTAGCTGACGATCAGACGGTTTTCGTCCTGGTCGCGCTGGGTCGCGGTGCCCGAGCCGCTGACTGGCAGGCCACTGCGCAGCGCAGCGTTCTTCCAGGTGAAGCCCAGGCCCTTGAGGGTGCCATCCGGGATCACGTAGGCCAGGGAAATGTCACGCTCCCACTCGCTCTTGTCGCCGTACTTGGTGTCGATGTTGTCACCATGCAGGTACAGGGTCTGGAAGGTCAGACCCGGCAGGCCGGCCTTGGCGAAGTCGTAGCCGTAGCGGACCTGCCAGGTGCGCTCGCCGGCACGCTGGAACTTGCCAATCTGCACGTCGGTGATCAGGTAGGCGGTCGAACCCTCGCCATCGCCACG
Organism: Pseudomonas sp. NY15435; assembly: GCF_048068295.1. Classification (NCBI taxonomy): domain Bacteria; kingdom Pseudomonadati; phylum Pseudomonadota; class Gammaproteobacteria; order Pseudomonadales; family Pseudomonadaceae; genus Pseudomonas; species Pseudomonas sp. NY15435. The sequence continues at coordinate 130,554 of NZ_JBLUQA010000008.1, read as the reverse complement.
GTTGAGGAACGGGAAGTCGCTATCGCCGTTGAGCACCTGGTAGCCGGCGCCGAAGCTGTGGCCGCTGACGGAGTAAGTGAAGAGGCCGCTGAATGCGCGGTTGTCCACTTCGCCCTTGGTCACACCATTGCCGTAATAGCCGGAGCTGACATAGCCATCGGCGCGGCCGGTGGAACTGCCGTTCTTGCCGTCGGAGCTGCTGTCGAAGGCGCGCAGGTCAGTCTTCAGGACGCCCGGGCCGATGGCCCAGTTGTGCTGCAGGCCCAGGAAATGCTGCTGATAGAAGTCGGTGAGCTGACCGTAGTAGTACTGCAGGGTCAGGTCTTTGTTCAGCTTGTAGTCGCCACCGGCGTAGTAGAACTTGTTGCTGTCGCGCGAGCTGGCGGAGCTGCCGTTGGCACCGGCAATGCTCAGGCTGCGGTTGTCGGTGGAGTTACGGCCCTTGGAGTGTTCCAGTTGACCGGCAGTCAGGGTGAAGTCTTTCAGGTCGGTGGAGGTGACCTGGCCGCCTTCGAAGGTGACCGGCAGCAGACGACCATCGTTGTAGGTCACGACCGGCAGCTTGGGCTGCAGGGTGCCGTAACGGAATTCAGTGTTGGACACTTTGGCCTTGGCGGTCAGGCCCAGGCTGCTGAAATCATCCACCGCATCGCCGTGGCTATCCGACGGGAAGACGGTGCCGCCGCGCTGCGAAGAGGACTCGTAGTGAGTGCCGCCGCCGCTGTCGAGCTTCACGCCCAGCAGGCCCAGTGCATCGACGCCGAAGCCGACGGTGCCTTCGGTGAAGCCGGAGCTGTAGTTGAGCAGGAAGCCCTGGCCCCACTCTTCCTGCTTGCTCGGGTCGGCGGTGCCGTTACGGTTGTCGGTGTTGATATAGAAGTTGCGCAGGGTCAGGTTGGCCTTGCTGTCTTCGATGAAGCCGCCGGCGACGGCGGACTGCGCGAGTCCTGCGGCGGCTATGGCGAGCGCGAGGCTCGATTGCGTGAGAGTGCGGCTTTTCATTGGAATTTCCCCATTTTATTGATCTTGGAAACACACCATTCGCAACGACGACTGGCTCCCCCGGGAGTCCGACCGAATGGCAGGCAGCGGCCACGGCGTGACGAGCACGACGGGCATGCAGGATTCGTTGGTTGTTTCGACGCCCCGCTAGACGGGAACGAAGCGCAGGCAGGCGGACAGGGATACGGCAGAAGATGGGAAGGGCATGGATCGATTCTCGTGTCTTGTTGTTGTGGCGATGCGCTGGGCATTCGCCACCTGACAAGGCAATCCCCAGGCCAACCGGCCTGTCCTGCCCGACACTCCCGTTTTCCGGCCTCCGGCTCGATTTCAGAGCCACTCCCCCAAGGCCAGGTCAGCGGAAAACCGCCACACTACCGCAATGGACTGGCGGTTTATCGCCACCCTCTTCTGCTCTGCCCGAGACAGCTCGCGGCAACGCAGGGCAACGATAAAAGAACCGTCATAAATCCAAAAAGAATTAATTATTAATATGTAATTTCTTTATGGAATATATGATACGCGTCTCGAATGCCTTTGGCAGTCCATCGCTAGTGGTACTCCTGCCAGCAATTTGGTTGTAGGAATCTTCGCCCATCAAATGCCAGGCAAAAAAAACCCGCCGGCGCTGCAACGCGGGCGGGGTCGGGGCCTTGTGCTAGGGGAAAGCCCCAAAGGAGAGTGGCAGACGTCAGTCAGCCTTAAGGAGTGGCGCATCACTGCGCCGGCTGGCGGGATAGTGGCCAACAGCCTGCAAAGAGTCGATTCCAACAAACCTCCCTCAGCCGTAAGAAAATTCCCTAGCCGCAGAGACTCGGCGAGACACCCAGGTCAGGCCGGTCCGTGGTTGCCCACCGGACCGGCTATGCCATCAGTTGCCGCCAACGGCGGCGCTGGTGCTGACGATGTTGGCCGACGGCAGCAACTGGCTGATGAAACGGTTCCAGCGGGTGATGTTGGCCGGGCCGATGAACACCACGTCCTGCGGCTGCATGGCGAACTCCTTGGCCAGGGCGTAGGCGGTCGGGCGCTTGGCTTCCAGGTGGAAGACCTGGGCCTGGAAGGTGCCCGGTGCGCTACCGGCGACCGATTGCGGGTTGCCGCGGATCACGTAGACCGAGTCACCGTCGGAGGTTTCCGGGGCCAGGCCACCAGCGTTGCCAAGCACTTCCAGCAGTGACAGGCCGGTGGTGCGGTAGGTGACCACCTGCGGACGTTCCACCTCACCCACCACGTAGACTTTCTTGCGGTCGTTGTACGGCAGGTGGATCTGGTCGCCATTCTTCAGGTAGATGCCGCTGAGCGTCGAACCGGAGCGGTTCAGCGCATCGACATCGAGCACGTATTCGCGACCGTCACGCTTGAGCACCAGCCCGGACAGGTCGGCCTCGCCGGTGATCACCCCGGCCTTGCTGACTGCCTGCACCAGGGTGGTCGGCGTGTTGTTCAGTTCGACCTGTCCGCCGTTCTGGAAGGCTCCGGAAAGAACCACGTGCTGGCTGGCGTAACGCAACACGGTGACGTCCACCTGCGGGTCGACGATGCCCTTCTTCGCCAGCTGGCTGGACAGGCGTTTACGCAGTTGCGCCGGTGTCTGGCCTTCGGCGCGCACAACGCCGGCATAGGGGAAGAAGATGTTGCCGTCGGCGCCGACCACACGGCCGTTGGCTTCCATCTGCTGGGTTGAGCCGGGGCTGGTCAGTTCGGGGTGGTCCCAGACGGTCACCAGCAGCACGTCGCCGCCGCCGATCACATAATCCTCCTGGGGCGGACGGTAGTTCGTCAGCTCTGCCGGTACGCCGGGCCTGGCGGCGAAGGCCGCCTCCTGGCGTTGCAGCACCTGGGGCGTGATGGGCACGAGGGTGATGTTCATCCCCTCTTTCTGTGCCTCGCGTTGGATATCGGAGTCCGTCATGTGCTGACCGGGTGAGAACACGCAGCCTTGTAGCGCCAGACTGCCGACTACAAAGCTGAAAGCGAGCAGGTTTTTCATGGCAATCCTTCCTTGAAACGAGTGTGAAAACTCAATAGGCGTTGCGGTGTACGAAACCCTTGAACAGGGTCAGCATGACGATCTTCAGGTCCCACCAGACGGACCAGTTCTCGATGTAGTCCAGATCGAACTCGATGCGTTTCTGCATCTTCTCCAGGGTGTCGGTTTCGCCGCGCCAGCCGTTCACCTGGGCCCAGCCGGTGATGCCTGGCTTGACCTTGTGACGCAGCATGTAGCGGCTGACCTGACGCCGGTATTGCTCGTTGTGCGCCACGGCGTGGGGGCGTGGGCCGACCACTGACATGTCGCCGAGCAAGACGTTGAAGAATTGTGGCAGTTCATCCAGCGAGGTGCGCCGCAGGAGGGCGCCCAGCGGGGTGATGCGGCAATCGTTGCGCGAGGCCTGGGTGACGGCGGCGCCGTCTTCCATGACCGTCATGCTGCGGAATTTCCAGACGCGGATGGGCCGGCCATCCATGCCGTAGCGGGTCTGACGGAACAGCACCGGGCCGCGCGAAGTGAGCTTCACCGCCACCGCGATGAACAGCATGGGCACGGCGATCAGCAGCAGGATCAGCGAGGCCAGCACCACGTCCTCGATTCGCTTGAGCACGGCGTTGGGGCCGTCCATGGGAGTGTCGAAGATGCTGATGGTGGCCAGCCCGTTGATGCTTTCGCTGCGCGCGTGCAGCAGGTCGAACATGAACAGGTCAGGGATCAGGTAGACCGACACCGTGGTGTCGGAGAGCTCGCGGATCAGTTCGTTGAGCAGCGGCTCGCGGGACAGCGGCAGAGTCAGGTAGACCTTGTCGATCTGCCCCGAGCGGGCGGCCTCGATCAGAGCCAGGCGGTCGCCCTTCACCGGCACGCGCTCGCCCAGCTCCATCTGCTGCGGGCGGTCGTCGTAGAAGCCGATCAGGCGCAGGCCCATCCAGGGCGCGGCGAGGATGGTCTCGGCCAGTCGCGCGCCGACTTCGCCGGTGCCATAGATGGCCACGTTACGGCTGTTGAAGCCGTGCCGGCGGGCGACCCGCAGCAACATGCGGATGGCCAGGCGGTAGCCGCACATGATCAGCAGCGCCGCCGCGAACCAGCCCAGGCGCCGGGGCTCTTCCAGCTCCACGTGGCGCAGGGAGATGTCCAGCAGCAGCACGGCGAAGAACGCCAGTGACCAGTACAGGGTGACGCTCAGCGATTCACGCAGCAGCGACTCACCGCGCCAGGAGCCGTAGAGCTGGTTCAGCTCGCCGAGCCAGTGGAACAGCATCACGCAGAGCAGCACCGAGACCCAGATCTGTGCGTCCAGCACGCCGTTGCCAGCGCTGAGCAGGACCACGCCGGTGAGCACGATCACCAGGATGTCACTCAGGCGATGCGCCAGCGAGATCAGCGACTGGTGCGCGCGCAGGATTCCTTTCGTCTTGTTGGGCATGATGACCTCACGACTGCCGGCGCCGTTCCTGGCGCCGCTGCATCGTTATCGCAGTCCGTTATCGGGCGCAGTGCCGGTGGGCCCTCCTCGGGCTCGCCGGGTGCGGGTTCACTGTCGCTTGTCCAGCAGCAACTGCTGCAGGTAGCGGCCATAGCCGGTCTTGCTCAGGCGCTCGGCCTGCAGGGCCAGCAGCGTCTCGCTGAGCCAGCCCTGCTGGTACGCGATTTCCTCCAGGCAGGCGACCTTCAGTCCCTGGCGTTCCTCGATGGTCTGCACGAAATGACCGGCTTCCATCAGCGACTCGTGGGTGCCGGTATCCAGCCAGGCGAACCCTCGGCCGAGCAGGCTCACGTGCAGTTCGCCGAGCTCCAGGTAGAGGTTGTTGATGTCAGTGATTTCCAGCTCGCCACGGGCCGAAGGGCGAATCTGGCGGGCCATTTCCACGACGCGGTTGTCGTAGAAGTACAGGCCGGTGACGGCATAGTTCGAACGCGGCGCGCGGGGCTTTTCCTCAATGGAAATCGCCCGGCCCTGAGCGTCGAACTCCACCACGCCGAAGCGTGTCGGGTCCGCGACCTGGTAGCCGAACACGGTGGCGCCATGGGGTCGCGCGGCGGCCTCGCGGAGGGTTTCGGTGAAGCCCTGGCCGTAGAAGATGTTGTCACCCAGAACGAGGCAGACCGAGTCGTCGCCGATGAACTGCGAGCCAATCAGGAAGGCCTGCGCCAGCCCATCCGGCGACGGCTGCACGGCGTATTCCAGATGCACCCCGAACTGTTCGCCGTCGCCCAGCAGGGCGCGGAAGTTCGGCAGGTCGGTGGGCGTGCAGATCAGCAGGATGTCGTCGATGCCGGCCAGCATCAGCACCGACAGCGGGTAGTACACCATGGGCTTGTCGTAGATCGGCAGCAGTTGCTTGGACACGCCCAGGGTGATGGGGTGCAACCGCGTGCCGGAGCCGCCGGCGAGAATGATGCCTTTCACGGTCTGCCTCCTTGCTTGGCAATCTGTTTGGCGTCGAAGCGCGCCGGGTAGTCCGAGCGCTCCATCAGAAAGGTGTCGATCAGGCTGGATAGCCGCAGCGCGGAGATATCCCAGGAGTAGCGCAGGACGTTCTCCTGCCCGAGACGGCGCAAGTCGGCGCGCAGCTTGTGGTCAAGCAGCACGCGGCGCAGCGCGGCAGCGATGCCGGGCGGATCGAGGGGGTCGAAGTACACCACCGAGTTGCCCAGCACTTCGGGGATCGAGGCGCTGCTGGCGGCCACCACCGGGCAGCCGCAGGCCTGAGCCTCCAGCGGCGGGATGCCGAAACCTTCATACAGCGACGGGAAGGCAAAGACGGCGGCGTTGCGGTACTGCTCGATCAGTTGATCGTCATCCAGCCGGCCGAGCCAGCGCACCCGGTCGGCCTGCCCGCTCTGCTGCAACTGCCCATCGACGAAGCTGCGGTTGGCCGCGCCGACGATGCGCAATTCGACGTCCAGCTCACCGAGCAGGCGGAAGGCTTCGATCAGCCGGGCGAAGTTCTTGTGCGCGGCCGGCGAGGACACCGCCAGCACATAGGGACGCTCCAGCGCCGCCGGCTCGATGCCGGCGCAGAACTCGGCGGACACCGCATTGGCGATCACATGGATGCCCTTGGGTTCGACGCCGTAGTGCGTGGCGATCTCCTGGCGGGAGAACTCACTCACCGTGACCTGCGCCAGCGAGCGGCGAAGCAGCAGGGGGATCATCAGGCGGTACAGCGCGCGGAACTTCCAGGAGAAGCTTTCCGGGTGGCGTACGTAGGTGATGTCGTGGTGCGTCATCACCTGCCGCGAGTACGCCAGCGGCGCCGTGCTGCACAGCGAGACCAGCAACGGCCGGCCATGCCGGGCCAGCCACAGCGGCAGGTCGACCTGCTCCCAGAGGTGGCCGCCGTTGCGACCGATCTGTTCGACGTTGAGCTGACGGGCGATCTCCGGGCGAAGGATTTCGCCAGGCGGGGCGACGAAATGAAGGTCGCTGCGCAGCCGCGCCAGCGACAGCGATATCTGCTCGGCGAAGCGCTGTACACCACTTACCTGCTGGGTAAGGAAGCGCGCGTTGATCACGATCATGAGGGGTTCTCCGCGCACTGTTCAGCGCAACGAAAGCTGCGGGGCCGACGCGCTGCGCACCAGGGTGGGCGACTCGTCGATGCGGATGCTGGCCTGGCAGTCGCCGCCGCCTTCGGGGCACTGCCAGGGCACCGGCCGGCCCTCGCGGCGGGCGATGCCTTCCACGGCGTCCAGGCGCCAGAGGGTGTCGCTGCTGCCGGGCTTGCTGGTGATGTTCAGGGTCTGTTCGTGACCGAGGGTCCAGGCCACCAGGATTTCCTCGCTGGCCTTGGCGAAGCGCAGCAGGTAGACGTTCGGGTCCTGGTTCGGCACGCGGCCGACGAAGCGGTAGCGGCCGATGATGTCGGCGATGCTGGCCATGGCGTGGTAGGCCGGCTTGGGCTGGCCGCTGGCGGTGAGCAGGCCGAAGTTGTGCTCCATGTCCGTGCGGTCGATGCCGTCGTCTACCAGGTCGTACCACCAGGCGCCCTTCACGTTCGGCAGGCTGCGCACCAGCACGTAGGCGCGGGCGAGGTACGCGGCCTGGCGCTCGCGGCTGATGCCGCAGTCGCCTTCGTGGGCCGGCCAACTGAACTCGGTGAAGTACAGCGGCACCGGCTTGCCGGCGGCGTTCTCCAGCTTCTGGTTCACACCCTGGAACCAGTTCAGCCAGGCCTCGGGCGTGGACATCTCGCCCTCGCAGTACACCGAGGGGTGCAGCGAAATGCCGTCGACGACGTCCAGCACGCCGCCACCGGCAATACGCTCGGCGAAGCCCTGGCGGATGCCCTTGAGAGTGACGGCTCCGGCAAGCACCCTGGCTTGCGGGTCCTCCTCGCGGATCACCTTGGCGGCTGCGCGCACCAGGGTCAGGTAATCGTCGCTGAAGTCCTTGTCGGTGGCGTTTTCCGAATCCCACTCGTTCCACACTTCGTAGAAGGAAACCTGCCCCTTGAAGCTGCGCACCACGTAGCGCACATAACGCAGATAGCCCTCGCGGGAAGCGTCGTCGCGCGGCTTGGCGTTGCCGTAGAACTGGTTCTCGTTGCCCAGGATCAGCAGGGTGTCTATCCCTAAGCTGCGGGTGCTGCGCAACTGCGCGCGCCAAGCGGCGTCGATGGAAAGCTTGCCTGGCTCGCGCTCGACGCTGGACCAGTAGGCGTCATCGCGGAACGACAGGATGCCGGCCTCGCGGGCCAGGCGATTGATGCCGTCACGGTTGCCCGCGCGGATGTTCTGGTGGGTGCTGGCACCGACGATGAATTCCGGCGCACCGAGGTTCGCCACCGGCGCTTCCTTGGCCATGCTGGAAGGCGATTGCAGCAGGCCACCGAGCAGCAACGCGCACGCCAGCAGGCTGAGCATTCCGCCTTGCAGGCGCAGGGTGCGCGGGGCCGGTTGTGGCGCGGTCTCGCCCGGCAGGCGCAGGGCACGGCCGATGGCCAGGCCGAGGAACAGGCTGGGTATCGGCGATTCGAGCACGTCGCTGGTCCAGCCGATGAGCAGGATGCAGTAGGCGATGCCGAGCAGCGCGCGAGCCTCGCGGCCGGGCTGGCGTTGCAGGCGCATCAGCATCGGCACCGCCATCAGGTAGAGCGCCACGCCGGCGACACCGAACAGGCACCAGAGGTAGAGCAGCGAGTTGTCCGCCACCGCCAGTTGCTCGACGCCGAAGATCGGGAAGGCCGCGTAGGCACTGCCGGTCATGCCCAGGCCGGCGCCGGTGTAGATCCAGCCGTTGTAGTCCATCACCTTGATCAGGTTCGGCCAGGTATTGACCAGGCGATCCACCATCGAGCCCATCAGGTTGTCGCCGGTGGCGCTGGCCAGGTACGGATCGACCTGCGCGTAGAGGCCGTACAGCGGCAGCAGCAACGCGCCGAGCACCACCAGCAGCGCCGCCAGCAGGAACAGCAGACGCTGGCGGCTGACGCTCATCACCAGCAGGGCGACGAAGAAGGCGCCGGCGGAGGACTTGTTGGTGGTCAGCACAATGCCTACCAGCGCCACCAGGTAGATCAGCCCGCGCACCGGCAATGCGAGGCGGAACGACCCCAGGTAGAGGCTGAAGATCGCCAGCATCATCGCCAGGCTCGAGGACATCCGCGAGAAGCCGGCGATGCGGTCCAGGCCATAGGCGCTCCAGGAGCGGTTGGCGCTGACCTCGACCCCGCCCATCGAGTAGGTGTATCCCTTCCACGGCACGTTGATCAGCAGATCCAGCGCGATGCCGATAAGGGAGGCGATCAGGCAGAAGGCGATGATCCAGCCCAACGCCTTGCGGTGCATTTCCAGGTACGGGCCGCAGAGCAGGCCGAACAGTAGCGGCGCGTAGATGAACACGGCGAAGAAGCCGCTCTTGAACTCGGCGCCGTGCAACCGGCCGAGCAGCAGCGAAGCCGCCGCAAGGATCAGCAGCAACCACAGGCCGCGCTGCTGCGGGCGGGAGAACAGCTCCCAGGCCACCGCGATGACACAGGCCACCTTGGGCAGGTAGACGAGGGCCGACAGCCCGGCCTGGTCGGTGTAGAAGCGCAGCGCGCCATTGAACGTCTCCACCAGCAGCAACGCCACCAGCACCCCGAGCGCCAGCAGCGAGCGGTCGAAGGTCACGCGACGGTCGAGCTCAAAGCGGGGATACGGGGATTGCAGTTCCATGCTGGACTCCGCGGGTAAGCAGGGTGTGGCGCAGGATGGCTTCGTACTCGTCGAGCATTCGCTCCAGGCTGAGCATCGGCGCCACGACTTCGCGGGCGCGCGCGGCCAGGCGCTGACGCAGCGCCCCATCACACGCCAGGCGCTGGATCGCATCGCCCAGCGAATCAGGCTGGTCGGGCGAGCACAGCAGGCCATTGATTTCGTCCTGGACGATTTCCACCAGGCCGCCCATGCGCGAAGCGATCACAGGCAGGTGGTGGGCGCAGGCTTCCAGCGCCACCAGACCGAAGGATTCCGGTGACAGGCTGGGGACCACGGCAACGTCGATCTCGGTAAAGAACTCGGCCGCCTTGCGGTAGCCGACAAAATGCACGCGCTGCGGGTCGGCGAGGGACTTCAGCTGGTTCACATAGGCACCGTCGCCGCGTCCGGCGATCAGCAGCGAGGCATCGTCACCGCGCGCCTGGAACTGCTCGATCAGCCACTCCACGCCCTTGTTCGGCGTCAGTGCACCGATGAAGCCGAAGCGCAGCGGACGGCGCTCACCGGCCGGCGGCGCAACGGGCACTTCCGCCATCGGCGAGCCGTTGTAGACCACATGGGCCTGGCTGTCGGTGAAGTACCCGGCGTCGAGCAGAGCATTGAGCTGGTAGCGACTGACCCCGACCACTGCCTCGATGTCCCGCGATGCGGCGGCATGGGAGCGCCGCAGTAGCGCGCAAGGCGCACATTGCTGCTCACAGTGGCGCCCCTTGTGGAAGCGCACGCCGCGCGGGCAGGTCAGGTATTGGTCGTGGAGGATCTGCACGATGGGCACGCCAGCGGCGCGTATTGCATCCCAGGCGGAGATCGACCAGCCCGACAGGTTGTGGCAGACCACCAGGTCCGGCTCGAACTCTTCCAGCACCTGCGCCAGCACCTTGCGCATGCCACGGTTGTAGCGATCGAGCCCGTGCCAGGCGAGGCGCTGGAGTGAGCCGTGGTTGCGCTCGTCAAAGGGCCAGTAGAGGTTGCGCAGGCCGGCGCGCAGCACCGGCACACCATTCAGCGTCTCGTGTTGCAGGCCCGCCTGCGGGCCGGTGCAGAGCACCTGTACGTCATGGCCGCGGGCACGCAGGCCCTCGGCCATGTGCTGCAGCATGACCTCCGCCCCACCTCCGATGTGCGGGGCGTAGAGGGTGTTGAGCAGCAGCAGTCTCATAACGGGTAGGCCCGGTTCATGCCGAGCGCGCCGGCCTCGCCGTCGCGGATCGCCTCCAGCAGCAGCGCCAGACGGCTGCCACGGTCATGGCGACGAGCGAAGAAGTGCAGCAGGCGAATGAACACCCAGCGGTTGAAGCGGTACATCAGCGGCGAGGTGACCCAGAGGTTCTTGTCGAACCAGGCCTGGTTGCGCGCCGCGTAATAGGCGCGCAGGTCGGAACTGCCGAGCAGGTAGGTCTCGTAGATGTTGGAGGTGCGCGCCTTGATGTTCCAGGAGTTCTCCAGGTCATCCAGGCCGGCCTCCGGCACCAGGTAGAGATGGCCGCCCAGGGCGCCGATGCGGAAGGTGTATTCGGTGTCGTCGGCGTAGAGCACCAGGTCGCGGCGCGGCAGGCCGATGCGACGGAACAGGTCGGCATGCCCGAGCAGCCCGCCGTAGTAGGCGAACGGCAGCTCCAGCAGCGGCTGCGCCGGGCGCGGCTTAGGCTTGCCCCAGGGCGTGCGGCGCCAGAGTTTGTAGGGCAACTGACGGACGTGGAAACCGAAGTAGCTGGAGCGCGGCGGTGCGATGAAGCGGGTCGGCACGCCGGAGGCAACGTCAGCCTGGTGGGTCGGGCGGAAGCCCAGCACGGCGGTGTTGTCGGAGCCATGACGCAGGGCGCAGTCGATCAGGCGTTGCTTGAGCAGCGGGAAGGACCCCGGCGTCGGCGCATTGTCGTCATCCATCAGCCAGATGAAATCGCAGCCGGTCTGCAGCGCGGCCTCGATGCCCACGGCGTAACCATTGGCCGAGCCGGTATTGCTGTCCAGCTCGATTACCTGCACGCGGTTGGGCCAGAGCATGAACAGCTGGTCCAGCTCCGCCACCGAGGCATTGCTGACGACGATGGCGCGGGAAATGTCCTTCTCGCGGAAGGCTCGGGCCAGCAGCTCCTCCAGGTACTGAAGGCGATCGCCATAGGTCAGCGTCACCAGCACTGTCGATCCATTCATCTCGCTACTCCTCCTTGTACTTGCCCTTGTGAGCGCTGCGCGCTTCAGGCGCGCCAGCCGTCATTGCCGCCCACCGCCGAAAGCTGGCTGAGCGGGACCCGGATGCGTTGTTCGCGTTGCAGCAGGTTGAGCAGGATCAGCGCGCGTTCGGTGCCGTCGTCGCAGAGGAAGATGGCCTCCACCTCGCACTCGCCTGCGCACTTCACGCGCACCACCTGGCCTTCGTGGAAGCCGCTGGACGGCCGCTCGGGCATGGCCGCCAGGCGCTGGCGAATGCCTTCGACCAGTTCGTCGGTCACCGCCAGTGGCTGCGCGCCGAAGCTGACGATGCGCGCCACGCCACGGGTGGAGCGGATCGGGAACCAGTTGTCATGCTGCTGATCGAGACGGATGAACAGATAGCCGGGGAACAGCGGCTGCGAACGGTTGCCCAGCGTCACCACCGGGCGATAGCAGGAGAAACCCTGGCGGCCGAGATTTTCCTCGGCGCGCTGTTCCTGGTGCGGCTTGCTCTGGATCAGGTACCAGCGGTACTGCGCGGCACTCAGGTCCACGCCGATCACGGCATTCATGATTCGTACTCCCCAATGATTTCCGACGAGGGAGCAGGACGCTCCAGGGTGTAGCGGCCCAGCAACCGCTGCATCTCGTCCGGCGGGTTGAACATCAGCACATCGATGATCGACAGGCTGGGGACGAAATCGGGGCTGAACTGCGGGTAGCTCAGCTCGTCCATGCGCAGGAACTGCAGCTCCAGACCGTGGGCCTGGAACACCTCGGGCGAGTACAGGTGGCGGCCGCCTTCCGGGTTGAGGTAGACGTCGCCGCCGCTCTGCTTCACCGCCTCGATCAGGCGCTGGTCGCGGCCGATGTCCTCGGCCAGGTCCAGCTCGGACACCCGCGCCATGGGTGTATCGATACCCATGTAGTGGCAGATGCTGCGGATCGAATGCTCGGCAAAGTGCGACAGGTTGCGCTCGGGGTGTTCGAGGATCTCCTCCAGCAGTGGCATCACCTGCCCGTAACAGGGCGCGCGGTGGTACGCGTGGCGAATGGTGTGCAGCAGGCGCTGGTTGGTCAGGCGCATCTCCTGGCTCAGCCTGCGCTCGTTGATCGCCTGGCTCTGCGAGCCCTGTTCCAGGGGAAAACTGAACTGCCAGATCTTCCCGCCGACCAGCAGGCGATTGCGGTTGATCCAGCCACGCCGGGTGTACTGCAGGCTGTCGCCGAGAATGAACAGGCTGCTCGCGGCGATCAGCTGGAAGTACCCCAGGTAGGGGAACAGGTACGGCTGCATGAGACTGACGATATGGACCATGGCTGCATCCTTTCCCTAAGTTCCTTTCTCAATCCTTGGCGTCGTAGCGGTAGGCGTAGGCGCCGTAGTCGTATGCCGCAGTCGAGGCCTTGCGTTTCACACCGTTGAGGATTGCTCCCTGCAGGTGGATGCCGCTCTGCCCAAGGCGACGCCGAGCGGTGTCGATCTCGCTGGCCGGGCTCTGGCCGAAGCGCGTCACCAGCAGGCAGATGCCGCACAGCCGGCCGACCAGGGCGGCGTCGGTCACCGCCAGCACTGGCGGGGTGTCGACTATCACCAGGTCGTACATCGCCGAGGCATCGCGCAGCAGCTGGGCAAAGTTGTCGTGCATCAGCAGCTCGGACGGGTTCGGCGCAGCAAAGCCGCAGGAGATGAAGTCGAGCTCCGGCACCTCGGTGGGCAGGATCACTTCGCTCAGCGGACGGTGCGAACTGAGCGCGTCGGACAGGCCATGGCGCGGGGTCAGGCCGAACACCCGGTGCAGATAGCCCTTGCGCATGTCGGCGTCGATCAACAGGGTCCGCAGCCCCGATTGCGCGACGATGGCCGCGAGGTTGCTGGAGACGAACGACTTGCCGGCACCCGGCGCGGGGCTGGTGAGCATCACCACGTTGTTGCGCGCTTCGAGCAGGGCGAAATGCAGGTTGGTACGCAGGCTGCGGATCGCCTCGTTGGCCAGGTCGCCGGGGGTGGAGGCGGCCAGCAGTTTCGGCGTGTGGCCGAGGATGTCGCCCTTGCGCTCCTTCTCCAGACGCTCCTGCTGCCGCGAGTACGGAATCGCGGCCAGCACCGAGAGGCCGAGCTGTTCGATGGCTTCAGGGTTCTCCACGCCACGGTAGAAGGCCTGGCGCAGGAACAGGATGGCGAGCGCGACGCAGAAGCCGAGCAGCGTGGCGAGCAACACGATGACCTTGCGCATGGGCTTGGCCGGCTGCTCGACGTTGGCCTGGGCGGTGTCGATCACCCGCACGTTGCCGATGGTGCCGGCGCGGATGATGTCCTGCTCCTGGGCCTTGTTCAGCAGGGTGGTGTAGGTCTGCCGGGTGACCTGCATGTCACGGGACAGGCGCAGCAGTTCCTGCTGGGTCGCCGGCAGGGTCTGGATGCGTTTCTGCAGTTGCGCCTTGCGGTCTTCCAGGCTGCTCATCTGCTTGAGCAGGGCCTGGTAGGTCGGGTGGGTCGGGGTGTACAGGCGGTCGTACTCGGCGCGCTTGAGCTTGAGCTCGGAGAGCTGGTTGTCGATGCCCACCACCTGGTCCAGCACACCACGGGTCTCGACGCTGATGTCGGCGGATTTGGCCGTGGTCTGGTAGGCGTTGTAGGCGGCTTCGGCTTTTTCCAGGTCCATGCGCACCACCGGCAGCTGCGAGCGCAGGAACTGCAGGCGCTGGGACGCTTCGGCGGAACTGCGTTCGACGTTCTGCAGCACGTAGAGCTGGCTGATCTTGTCGAGGATGCGGTCAGCCTGCAGCGGGTTCGGGTCCTCCAGGGTCATGTAGATGATCCCCGAGTCCTTGCCGGCCTCGGCCACCTTGAGCAGCTTCTGGTAGTTCAGGGTGGTGGTCAGCAGACGATTCTTGGCGACGATGAACTCGGTGCCGGGGCGCGCCACCAGTTCGTCCACCTCGATGCTGAAGCCCTTCTCCATTACGGTTTTCTTCAGCTCGCCGCGCAGGATCAACTGGTCGTCGGCGTTGAGCAGGTGATAGGCCTCACCGCCATCGGCCACCAGGGTCAGCGGCTCGCCCAGGTATTCCTCCGGCACGTCGAGGGCGAACACCTTGATCTGCTCGCCACCCCAGCCATAAGCGCCCATGCCCAGCCAGGGCGCGGCGATAGCCTGCCCAGCCTCTGGGTGATAGCGCCGCGCCAGGTAGTCACCGATCAGCGGCAGCCGCTTGGGCTTGGCGATGATGTCCAGCTTCAGAATCTCCACCGCCTTGCCGAGCACGGCGCGGGATTTCAGCAGCTCGATCTCGGTGGAGGCGATCGACACCGAGTCGGGGCGGTTGATCACCTCCGGCGTGCCGTTCAGGCCGTTCTTCTTCTGCTCGATCTGGATCATCGCGCCGGAGACATAGATGGGCGTTGCGATCACCGCATAGAAGAGCCCGAGCACCGCGAACAGGCCGGTGACGGCAAGGATCATCTTCTTGTGATCGAACAGCAGGCGCAGCAGGCCGGCAACGTCGATGCGGGTGTCCTGGAGCGTTTCCAGGCGTGATTGGGGCATGACACTCATGGACTTCCATCCTCCATTGAGGTGGCGCGGCTCAGCGCGCCTGAATCGGGTTCAGCCGCTTGAGCAGGTTGGCGCCGTGATTGCCGATCAACATCAGGAAGGCCTGCACCTTGCGCATGGGCGAGACAGCCGCCATGGACATCCGGCAGACCTGCATCAGGAAGTACTCGTTGAGCTCCTGACTCCCCAGACGCTGGTAGTAGCGCGACAGGCAGTAGTAGGTGTGCAGGGTCATCTGCTGCTGCACGCGATCGGCTTGCATGGAGAAGATCCCGCCCTGGTGCACGCGGTAGGCGGCCGGGCGGATTTCCTCGATGAACTTGCCCTTGCCGAAGGCACCCAGCAGCGACCACCAGCACAGATCGACCATGCGCGTGGTGCGCAGCTCCTCGGGCATCTCGGTGAGGACGTTACGGAAGCAGGTGGTGAGGGTGGAGATCGGCCGGGCCTTCTGCAGGTCCAGGCGGCTGGCATCGCCGCGGTACTTGCCGGTGAGCTGCCGGGGCTTGATCACGCCGTCCTCGTTGTAGGTGTAGGCGTCGTGGTAGGTGATCACGTAGTCCGGGTTCTTCTCCAGGAAGTCGACCTGGATCTGCAGCTTGCGCGGGTCGGTCCAGAAATCATCACCCTCGCAGTAGGCGATGTAGCGGCCGCGCGCCTTGCGGAACACCGGCAGGCCGTGGGAGACGCCCTTGGAGTACTGGTTTTCCTTGTGGAAGATCGGCTTGATGATGTGCGGGTAGCGCGCGGCGTAGTCGGCGATCAGCTCGCTGGTGCCGTCGTTGGAGGCGTCGTCATTGACCAGCACTTCGAAGCGGAAGTCGGTGACCTGCTCGAGGAAGCTGTCCAGCGTGCGGCCGATGTAGTTCACCTGGTTGTAGGCCAGGCAAACGATGCTCAGAAGGGGCTTGGGGTCTTCCGGCCAGTTGGAGAGAATCTGCAGCTCGGAGCGGATATCCATGTCTAGACACTCGGCTTGTGGGACGGTTTGAACAGGCGCAGCAAAGCCGGGGCAGAGCCCGCGCCCACGAGGAACAGGGTGATCAGGCCGCACACGGCCAGCGCCACCAGCAGCCACAGGCGCTCGCCGGAACGGGCCAGCAGCGCGTAGAAGGGTTCGCTGATCAGTAGACCGGCGGCGCTCAACGCGGCGATCTGCAGGGTGTCGCGCATCCACGCGCCATGCAGGCCGGGGGCGAAGGTGCGGTGCACAATCGCCGGCCAGATCAGGAATGACAGCAGGCGCAGGCCGAACCAGCACATCGCCACGCCGAGCACGCCGTAGAGGTAGGCGCTGGCGATCACCAGTGGCACCGTCACCAGCGTGGAAATGACGCTGTACCAGACGTGCATGCTCAGCTGACCGTGGGCGTACTGCAGGTAGAACTGGAAGCTGGCCACCGCCAGCAGACCTGAGCCGAGTACGTACCAGGCGAGGATCGGCCGGCACCAACTGGCGGCCTCGGCATCGCCGCTCCAGGCCAGAACCAGGTCATGACCATGAGCGGCGATCACCGCGACCATCGGGAACAGCAGCACGCAGACGAAACGGTTCGCCTTGAGATAGAGCTGCTGCATGTCTTCGTGGCGTTCTTCGGCGACCAGCATGGTCATGCGCGGCAGCAGCGACTGCGCCAGCGGGTTGACCAGCGTGAGGATGCCGCCGGAAATCAGCGCCACCAGGGAGAAGTAACCGTACTGCTGCAGTGGCAGCAGGTTCGACAGCAGGACCTTGTCCAGTTGGGTGAGCACGATCCACAGGCAGGAGCTGAAGGACATGCCCAGGGCGAAAGGCAGCACCGGGCGCACCGTGTCCCAACAGAAGCGGGTCAGCAGACGCACATCCATCCACAGGTAGGCCTTGCCGCCCAGCAGCAGCGCCTCGATCAGCGACACACCGACCTGGAACTGGAAGAACACCAGCGGGTCCTGGCTGACCTGCGCCACCAGCAGCAGGCCGCCGAAGTAACGCAGGGTGGTGATGAACACGTTCACCGCATTGATGAAGCCGTGCAGCTCCTGCCCCTGCAGCGCGCTGCGATACAGGGTGGCGTAGAGCCGCAGGGCCACCAGCAGCCCCATCAGGCTGATGCACTGCGCCACCAGCTCCGGCGAGAGTTGCTGCACGTTGAGCCACTGCCCGGCGACCCAGGTGCTGCCGCCCCACACCGCCAGGCTGCTGAGGAATGTCAGCGGCAGCAGGATCAGCTCAAAGGAGCGCAGCAGGCGCGCCTGGTGCTGGCCTTCGCCATTGACCCCACGGCCGTGGGCGACTTGCCGCACCAGCGCCGGCGACAGGCCGACATCGAGCAGCAGTAGCCAGCTCTGCAGCACCGCGAAGAAGCCGATCAGGCCGTAGGCCTCGGCCCCGAGGTGGCCGAGGTAGAACGGCTGGATCAGGATGCCGATGACGATGGCGTACGCCTGCCCTGCATAGTTGAGCAGGGTGTTGCGGACCATCGACAGCGAGCGTGCGGTGCGCATGATCGTCCCCTTACACCGCGACCGCGACGCGGCCGCTTTCCAGCAGCAGCACTTCGATCACCGCGCGCTGGATCTCCTGCGGCAGGCCCGGATAAAGCGGCAGGCAGAGGATGCGCTGGCTCAGCTCGCGGGACTGCACTTGCGGCACCTGCGGGGCGAGGTAATCGAGGGTGTCCAGCGACGGGTAGAAGTAACGCCGCGGGTTGACCCCGATCTCGTTCAGCGCAGTGCGCACGCGCAGCACCTGCGCCTCATCGCGCAGGCCGATGGGGTAGTAGCTGTTGTTCAGCCGCGCGTAGCTCTCGCTGGCCTGCAGGTCGTAGTAGCCGCTGAGCGCCGCGGTGTAGCGGGCGGCGATCTCCTCGCGCTGGGCGAGGATGCTGTCGATTTCGTCGAGCACGCACAGGCCCATGGCCGCGGAGAACTCGTTGAGCTTGGCGTTGATGCCCAGCCCGACGATCTGGTCGACGCCGGCAATGCCGAAGTTGCACATCAGGCGGATCTGCCTGGCCAACTCGTCATCGGAGGTGACGATGGCGCCGCCCTCGATGGTGTGGAACAGCTTGGTGGCGTGGAAGCTCAGGGTGGTGGCGTCCCCCCAGGCCAGCACCGAGCGGTCGCGGTAGCGCGAGCCGAAGGCGTGGGCGCCGTCGTAGATCACTTTCAACTGGTTGCGCTGGGCCACCGCCTGAATCTCCTCCACCGCACAGGGATTACCGAACACGTGGGTGGCGACGATGGCGGTGGTATCCGGCGCAAGGCTGGCTTCGATGCGCGCAGGGTCGAGGTTCCAGGTCCGCGCGTCGATGTCGGCGAAGCGCGGGCGAATACTCTCCCACTGCAGCGTGCTGCTGGTGGCAACGAAGCTGAAGGGGGTGGTCACGGCACTGCCGGTCACGCCCAGGGCCCGGTAGGCCACTTGCAGGGCGATGGTGCCGTTGTTGGTGAGAATCACATGGCGAACGCCGAAGTAGTCCTGCAGGCGTTCTTCCAACTCCGTGACAAAGGGGCCGTGGTTGGTGATCCAGCCGGAGGCATAGATCTGTTCCACGTAGGCCTTGAACTTGTCCAGGTTGCCCAGGTAGGTCTTGGTCACATTGATCACGGTCGCATCCCTCTGTTGGATGGAAAGTCCGTTGGCCAGAGCCGGCGCAGGCGCCGCTCAACCCAGTGCCGACAGCGCGAAGGGCGCGTCGTCGATGCGGGTGTGGCTGTGGTCCTGCGAAGCGGGTTCGGCCTGTGCTGTGCGACTGGCCAGGTGCTCCTGCAATGCCTCGATGACGCGGCCGCTGGCGTCGTTGTGGAACTGCCAGACGCCGTAGATGCGGCTGTCGAAGGAACGCTCGCTGCCCAGCATCGGGTTGGCCGCAAGGCCAGAGCCGAGGCCGAAGCTGTAAAGGCCGGGAATCGGCCGGCCGGTGTGGTCACGCAGGCAACCGGCGGCGTCGGAATCCAGCCCGCCCTTGCTCTCGCGCACCTGCAGCGGCTCGCCGTTGGCACGCCGCAGCGCCGGCAGGCAGGGCTGGTAGCCGATGGCCTGGACGATCACGCCGTCTTCGCTGCAGCACTGCTCCAGGCGCTCGCGCACGGCGGGCGAACGGTCTTCCAGGCACAGCAGTTCGACCTTCACGCGGGTCCCGCTGACCACCCCGTTGGACAGCACGTCGGTGCCGACCTGGTGGGCGCGATAGCGTAGGCCGCCGGAACGGTTGACCCGCCCGGACACCGGGCAGACGTCCATGCCTTCGTCCACCACATAGCCGGCCGCACGGGCTTCCTCCACGCTCTCGAAGAACAGGCGGATCGGCGCGCGGTGCAGCAGGGTGATCTGTTCCAGACCCAGGCAATCCAGGGCGCAGGCAAGGTTGTCGAGGATCGAGAAGGCGCTGTGGGAACCGCCAACCACGGTGAAGCGGCTGCCCGGGGTCACCCGGTCGCCGAACAGCTCCACCAGCTCGGCCGGACTCAGGCTCAGCAGCGCGTCGGAGGAGTACACCGTGGGGCCGTCGTGGGACAGGATCAGGTCCTGCTCGGCGAGGCTCCAGTTGAGGTATTCACGGTTCTGCCGGCCGCCCAGGTTCATCACCAATGCGCCGGCGTCGATCTGCGCGCCATGGGAGCCGCTGCGCAGCGCCAGCTGGAAGCTGCCGTCGTCCTGCGCGGTGATCTTCTCGATGCGCGTCCCCAGCGCCACTTCGACGCCCAGATGCTCAGTGACGTAGCGCATGAACAGCGTCGAGGCATGCGCCAGCAACTCACCCACCTGGGTGAGCATCGGTGCGCCGTGGGGGTCGTTCTGCAATGCGCGGAACGCCGGCGAGTGCGCCAGCGGCGCGAAGATCGGCAGCAGCGCCGGGTCGCGCAGGCAATCGAGGAACACATCGCCCACCGAGTTGGCGGTGATGTGGTAGTCCCCCAGCCGGCCACGACCGACCGCCAGTGCAGCGTCCACGACCAGCAGGCCATCGCGCGCGAGGCTCGCCAGCGCGCCGGTCTTGTAGGCGTTGAAGAGGAATCCCATGCCTGCCGGGCCGGCGCCGCCGACCACACAGGCATAATTGGAACGAAGCGTTTGCTCGGCCATCAGCCTTGACTCCCAGCGCGGCGGGGCGCGCGGCTCTCGTGATGCCGGCGCTGTCGGCCGGCAGGGTGGCGGCGTACGCGCCGGAATTCCGTCACTCGCGGCGCAGCCGCCGTCGCACGATCCTTATTCGGGAAGGTCGCGGGAGTCAGTTCGGAATGGATGGCGAACGCCTGCAGATGAACTTCGGTGATGGACAGAAGTTGCTGTTTCAGGAATGAAACAAAGAGTGTCTGGCGTGGCTCTTTCTCAGCGATAAGTTCATATTTGTTACACCCTGACTCGCGCCGACAAATAGGGACATAACAAAATTTCGAACTAAGCGAGAGAGTCCTTCTAAACTTTTCATTAGCACCCAGGGGATTGGCGCCAAACTTCCGCAGTTTCACTTGCGAAACAATTCCCGCCGGGGAGGCGCTGCTCTTTTTGCTTGAAAGGACGGCACACGAAGTTCCGTCGTTTTCCATTCTTCCAGCGGCCATCGTCACTTACTCCAGTCCAGGAGATGCTCTGCGCCGGGCCACATGCAAATTTCGAAGACAAGGCTACCGCCCGAGTTCGAATGACCCGATTCAATTAACGACAATCAACTGTTCGTCCCTGGAGTGGCCGTTATTTTTCGCTGGGCAAAGCTACCGCCCTTCGGCCAAGTTCCGAAAATCTGGAAAAACAAAAGCAAAAATCTATCGCGCTTCCGCAGCGAGGGGTGCTGACGGAAGTTGTCAGGCAGCGATAGGAAAGTGACAGGAAGAAGAGGTGGCAGAATCTTCCGTGACACACTGCTCGTGCGACTGCTCCCTGAGGTGTCTCATCCAGACACCACACGATATTGCTATGTGAATAGTAATAGAGGGGGGGGTGAAGGCATGTCAATGAACGATGTCGCGACACGCCAAGAATCCGACAAAAGGCAATTCGAACTTTGTAAGTTATTGATTACTAAGGCGCCATAATCCCGACACAGGCCTTTTGACAGCAGAAACATACAGCTCCGCATCTGCGGAAAAGTATTAATCAGAAAGTATTAACAGGCCCGCCACGGACGCGGCGGAGTGTTTCATCCCTGAACAATGCGGTCCTTGCCGGTGCGCTTGGCCTGATACAAAGCCGCGTCGGAACGGCTGTAGAGCGCGGAAAGATTCTGGTCATCAGGCTGCAACAGGGTCAGCCCCTGACTGATGGTGACGCTGAAGAAATGCTCGGCCTCGTTGAAGCGCAGCCGCTGCACTTCCCGCTGCAAGCGCTCGCCAATCTGCCGCGCCATACCCTCGTCGCAACCGGGCAGCAGCACGGCGAATTCTTCGCCGCCGATACGGCCGAACAGGTCACCGCGGCGCAACGCTCCGGCGCCGCTTTGCGCGATGCGCTGCAGCACCACGTCACCCACCTGGTGGCCGTAGAGATCGTTGATCTTCTTGAAGTCATCCACGTCCAGCAGCAGGAAAGCCAGCGGCGTGGAGGTGGCCTTGCAGTCTCGGAAAGCCTGCTCGGCGTTGTCGAAGAAGTAGCGGCGGTTGCTGCTCTGGGTCAGCACGTCGGTGGTGGCCAGACGGTGCAGTTCGGTCTCCAGGTGCTTCTTGTCGGTGATGTCCTCGGCGATGCCGACGATCATCAGCGGCAGGCCGGCATCGCTGTGCTGGCTGACGAAGCATTTGTCGCTGAGCCAGCGGACTTCGCCGTCGGCGCGCAGGATGCGGTATTCGCGCTGCTCGATGGCGCCGCGCTCCAGTACTTCCTGCAGGGTGCTCTGGGCGTAGTCCAGGTCATCGGGATAGATGCAGTTGCGCCATTCGTTGTAGTCCGCCAGCAGCAGCGCGGCGGAGCGGCCAAAGATGCGCTCGTACGCCGGGCTGACATAGACCATGCGCTGGGCCTGCCAGTCGAAAGCCCAGAGCACCGAGTTCACGCTCGCCAGCAACGCACTGAAGAGTTGTTCGCGCTCTTTCAGGCGCGTCACCTCGGCGCGACTGTGCAGCAGTGCCAGCAAGGCCTCTTCCTGATCGGCCGGTAATTTATTCTCATCCATGTATCAGCGTCCTCCCGCTCATTGACCGGGGCTATGACCGCAAACTACGCCAGGCTGCTGCAAATTAAACGAAAAGCCCGCCGAACGGCGGGCTTTTCTTGAGACACATCTCTCAACGTCCTAGGACGTTTCCGTCAATCAGACGGCCGGACGCAGAGAGTAGGTCTTCAGCTGCTCGGCGAACTCGCGCAGAGACTGGATGCCACTGGCTTCCGCCTCGTGTACCCACTGTTTGATCGCGGCGAGCATGTCGTGGCCGTTGGCGCTGGTTTTCACCCAGATCTGCTGAAGTGCCAGGCGCTTCTCGTAGATCACCTGCAGGGACTGGCTCTGCGCGAGCAGGTCCTGGATGCGCGCGTGGTGGCGCTCTTCCAGCAGGCTGGTCTCCCGCGAGAGCAGGCGCTTGGCGCGGCGGAACAGGTGGCGCACCGACTCGTCGGCCTTGGCCAGTTCCTGCTTCACCAGCGGGCCGATCACCAGCTTGCGGTACTGGGCCATGATCTGGAACCGGTTGTTGAGGATGGCCATGGCGGTGTCCATGTCCAGGCTGCCCTTGCCTTCCACGCGGTGGGCAATCGGCGCGACGCGGGCCACCTTGGCCAGACGCAGGAAGCAGAACACCTTGATCCAGGCCCAGCCCAGGTCGAACTCCCACTTCTTCACCGACAGCTTGGCCGAGTTCGGGTAGGTGTGGTGGTTGTTGTGCAGCTCTTCACCACCGATCAGGATGCCCCAGGGCACGAGATTGGTGGCAGCGTCGCGGCACTCGAAGTTGCGGTAGCCGACGGCGTGGCCCAGACCATTGATGACGCCGGCAGCCCACACGGGGATCCACATCATCTGCACGGCCCAGACGGTCATGCCGAGTACACCGAACAGCGCCAGGTCGATGATCGCCATCAGCACGATGCCGCCGATGGGGTAGCGCGAATAGACATTGCGCTCGATCCAGTCTTCCGGGCAGTTCTTGCCATAGATGCGCAGGGTGTCTTCGTTCTCCGCCTCGGCGCGATAGAGCTCGGCGCCGCGCCGCAGGACGGTACCCAGGCCCTTGTAGACCGGGCTGTGCGGGTCGTCGGCGGTTTCGCACTTGGCGTGATGCTTGCGGTGGATGGCGGTCCACTCGCGGGTGTTCATGGCGGTGGTCATCCACAGCCAGAAACGGAAGAAATGCTGCAGCGCCGGATGCAGTTCGAGTGCCCGGTGCGCCGAGTAGCGGTGCAGATAGACAGTGACGCTGACGATGGTGATGTGCGTCAGGACCAGGGTGACCGCCACCAGTTGCCACGGCGACAGGTCAAGGAAACCGTTGTACCACATAGGCGATACTGTACCTCGGAAGGGGTGTGGACTACGCCCTGCCGGCAAGCTTTGCCGGCAGAAGACAGCCCGCATTATCACCAAGCAGGTCCGGATTACCATCCGGTCTTTTAGATACGAACGCGGCCAAGTGGCCATCATTTATACTGCGCAGCCAATAAATCCAATCCACTACCGCATGAATCCACGCCTCAGCGCCCTGCGCATCAGCTTTCTGTACCTGGTCGTAGCCACCCTCTGGGTCTGGCTGGGTGACCAATGGTTACAAAATGTCCTGCCCGACCCCGCGTCGCTGGCGCGGGCGATGGAGCTGAAGAAATACGGATTCCTGGCAATTACCTTCCTGGTGCTGTTCTTCCTGCTCTGGCGGTACTTCCGCCAGCAGCACGCCGCCTTCGCCGCCTTGGCCGACAATGAGCAGCGCCTGAGCCGTGCCTTTGCGGTAGTCGAGGACGGTATCTGGGACTGGGACCTGGAAACGCAGCGGGTCTACTACTCACCCGGCTACGCCAAGCTCCTCGGCCTGCCCCTGGAGCACTTCAGCGATGACCTGCTGCTATGGGAACAGCGCCTGCATCCAGACGACCGCGCGCGCACCCTCGCCCTGCACCAGGACTGCATCCAGGGCCTGCGCACCGAACTGGAATGCGTCTACCGCATCCGCCACGGCGATGGCAGCTACCGCTGGGTACGCAGCAGCGGGCGCCTGACCCGCGCCGAAGACGGCCACCCCCTGCGGCTGACCGGGGTCAACCGCGACATCACCCATCAGCGCAGCAACGAAGACCACCTGCGCCAGGCCGCCGCCGTGTTCGAGGCGACCCAGGAAGGGCTGCTGGTAACCGACGCGCGCGGCGTGATCGTGCACATCAACCCGTCCTTCTCGCGCATCACCGGCTACAGCGCCGAGGACGTGCTCGGAGGCCAGCCCTCGCTGCTCAAGTCCGGCCGCCAGGACGCCGCCTTCTACCAGTGCATGTGGAAAGCCCTGCACGAGGACGGCGTGTGGAGCGGCGAGATCTGGAACCGCCGCAAGAGCGGCGAGGTGTACCCGCAGTGGCAGCACATCCGCGCCGTGCGCAATGACGAGGGCGAGCTGACCCACTACGTCGCAGTGTTCTCCGACCTCAGCAGCCTGAAGCGCTCGCAGCACGAGCTGGACTTCCTCGCGCATCACGACCCGCTCACCAGCCTGCCCAACCGCCTGCTGCTGCGCGAACGTATCGAGCAGGCGCTGGCCCGCGCGGAGCGGGAACAGAGCGGCGGCGCGCTGCTGAGCATCGACCTCGACCACTTCAAGCACATCAACGACAGCCTCGGCCACAACATCGGCGATCTGCTGATCCGCGCCGTGGCCGAACGCCTGGAAAGCTGCCTGGACGAGCGCTGCTCCCTGGCGCGCCTCGGCGGCGACGAGTTCGCCGTGGTCCTCGAAAGCCAGCAGCCGCACCACGCCAGCAGCCTGGCCCAGCGGCTGCTGGAAGCGATGAGCGCGCCCTTCGAGGTCAACGGCCAGCTCATCTACATGTCGGTGAGCCTGGGCGTCAGCCTGTTCCCGGAAGACGCACGCAATGTCGATCACCTGCTCCAGCATGCCGACGCCGCGCTGTTCCGGGCCAAGGCCAGCGGGCGCAATCTCTACGCCTTCTATACCCCCGAGCTGACTGCCCGCGCGCGCTCCCACGTGCAGGTGGAGTCGGCCCTGCGCCACGCGCTGGACCACGACGAACTGCGCCTGTACTTCCAGCCGGTGCACGACCTGGCCACAGGGCGCATGGTCGGCGTCGAGTCGCTGGTGCGCTGGCAGCATCCGCAACAGGGCCTGATCGCTCCCGGCGAATTCATCCCGGTGGCCGAGGAAAGCGGCCTGATCACCGCCATCGACGCCTGGGTGCTGGAGCGCGCCTGCCGGCAGATGCGCCAATGGCTGGACGCTGGAATCAACCTGGACTTCATCGCGGTGAACGTCTCCAGCCGGCTGTTCGGCCGCGGAGGCCTCGAGGAGCGCGTGGCCCTGGCGCTTGAGCAGAGCGGCCTGGCGCCCCACCACCTGGAACTGGAAATTACCGAAAGCGCGGTGATGGAAAATTTCGACCAGGCCCTGGAGCTGCTCTGCCAGCTGCGCCTGCTGGGCGTACACCTGGCCATCGACGACTTCGGCACCGGCTACTCCTCGCTGATGCGCCTGAAACGCATGCCGGTGCACAAGCTGAAGATCGACCAGGGTTTCGTCGCCGGCCTGCCGGACGAATCCGAGGACGCCGCCATCGCCTGCGCGGTGATCGCCCTGGGCCAGAGCATGGGCCTGCAGGTGGTCGCCGAGGGCATCGAACGGCCCGACCAGGCCGCCTTCCTCCTCACTCACGCCTGCAACTTCGGCCAGGGTTACTGGTACGGCGCCCCGCAGCCAGCCGAGCTCCTGCTGGCGCAATTGCCGCGCGACCCCGCATGAAAACGCGCTAAAAACTTTCTGATATATAAAAATTCTTAAACAGTATTTTTAAGAATATCCAGCTCCTGCCTAATATGCGCTCACACCGCACGCGCCGTTGGTGAATCGGCCGGTGGTCAACCCATTAGGAGCAGATACCCATGAGCGCAACCCTCCGTAGCCTGGACGGCCAGGACGAAGCCAACATCCTGCGCGAAGTGCAGAGCGCCCTGCGTGGCCTGCGTTTCGGCGCCGTCGAGATCACCGTGCACAACGGCCAGGTCGTGCAGATCGAGCGCAAGGAAAAATTCCGCCTGCAACAGAGCCCGGGCAAGCCCGCCTGAGCCCCGAGCCGAAAGAGCCGCGAATCGACTGGACCACCGGAGCGTCGCCATGACCAAACTGCCCCACCGGTACTGCAGCTGTCAGCCGCGAATGCGTGGCTGACAACGCCCCTCCCCCGAAAGACCCTGCCCAACAAACATAAAGAACTGCATTTTTTCAGGAGCTGCACATGTCCATCCGCCGTTTCGCCCTGGCCGCACTGGCCAGCGCCCTGATTGCCGGCCCGGTATCCGCCGCCACTCAACTGCTGAACGTTTCCTACGACCCGACCCGTGAGCTGTACCAGGCCTACAACGCCGCCTTCATCAAGCACTGGAAGGCCCAGGGCGGTGATGACCTGACCGTGCAGCAATCCCACGGTGGCTCGGGCAAACAGGCCCGCGCCGTGATCGACGGCCTGAAAGCCGACGTGGTGACCCTGGCCCTGGCCGGCGACATCGACGAACTGAACAAGCTGGGCAAGTTGCTGCCCGCCGACTGGCAGGCGCGCCTGCCCGACAACAGCACCCCCTACACCTCGACCATCGTGTTCCTGGTGCGCAAGGGCAACCCCAAGGGCATCAAGGACTGGGCCGACCTGACCAAGCAGGGTGTGGAAGTCATCACCCCCAACCCGAAGACCTCCGGCGGCGCCCGCTGGAACTTCCTGGCCGCCTGGGCCTGGGCGAAGAAGGAATACGGTAGCGACGAGAAAGCCCAGGAATACGTGCAGAACCTGTACAAGCACGTGCCGGTTCTGGACACTGGCGCCCGCGGTTCGACCATCACCTTCGTCAACAACAACATCGGCGACGTACTGCTGGCCTGGGAGAACGAAGCCTTCCTGGCCAAGAAGGAACAGGGCGGCGAGAACTTCGAGATCGTCGTGCCGTCCGTGTCCATCCTGGCCGAGCCGCCGGTGGCCGTGGTCGACAAGACCGTCGACAAGAAAGGCACCCGCAAGGTCGCCGAGGAATACCTGAAGTACCTGTACAGCGAAGAAGGCCAGCGCATTGCCGCGCAGAACTTCTATCGCCCGCGTGATGCCAAGGTCGCTGCCGAGTTCGCCAACCAGTTCCCGAAACTGAACCTGGTGACCATCGACAAGGACTTCGGCGGCTGGAAAGTCGCGCAGCCCAAGTTCTTCAACGACGGCGGCATCTTCGACAAGATCTACCAGGCGCAGTAATGCGCCACCCGCCCGGCCTTGAGCCGGGCGGCCCGATCCACGAGGGCCGGTGCACAGCCCGCGCGGAACGAAAAACCCCCGTCCCATGACGGGGGCACAGAACCTGTTTACGATCTTGCGAGCTAGGGCAGGACAAGGCGAAAACAGGCAAGGAAGCGCAGTTTACGAGCTGTAAATGAGCAATCCGAGCCTGTTCTCAACGCAGTCATGCCGACGCGCAGCAGATCGTAATCAGGTTCTCAACGCGTTCACGAGAAAGGACAGCAAATGTCGCGACGCATCTCCCCGGTCATACCCGGCTTCGGGCTGACTCTGGGCTACACCCTGGTGTATCTCAGCCTGTTGGTGCTGATTCCGCTGGGGGCCATGTTCCTCAAGACGACCCAGCTCTCCTGGGATCAGTTCTGGACCATCATCACCGCGCCGCGAGTCATCGCCGCGCTCAAGCTGAGCTTCGGCACCGCGCTGATCGCCGCCCTGATCAACGGCGTGATCGGTACCCTGCTGGCCTGGGTGCTGGTGCGTTACCGCTTCCCCGGGCGCAAGATCATCGATGCGATGATCGACCTGCCCTTCGCCCTCCCCACCGCCGTGGCCGGTATCGCGCTGACCGCGCTGTACGCGCCCAACGGCATGGTCGGTCGCTTCGCCACTGAACTGGGCTTCAAGATCGCCTACACCCCGCTGGGCATCACCCTGGCACTGACCTTCGTGGTCCTGCCGTTCGTGGTGCGCACGGTGCAGCCGGTGCTGGCGGATATCCCGCGTGAAGTCGAAGAAGCCGCCGCCTGCCTGGGCGCCAAGCCGCTGCAGGTGTTCCGCCATGTGCTGCTGCCGGCGCTGCTGCCCGCCTGGCTGACCGGTTTCGCCCTGGCC
Source organism: Pseudomonas sp. NY15435 (assembly GCF_048068295.1). Classification (NCBI taxonomy): domain Bacteria; kingdom Pseudomonadati; phylum Pseudomonadota; class Gammaproteobacteria; order Pseudomonadales; family Pseudomonadaceae; genus Pseudomonas; species Pseudomonas sp. NY15435. The sequence continues at coordinate 102,404 of NZ_JBLUQA010000008.1, read as the reverse complement.
TTCGCCCGCGGCGTCGGCGAATACGGCTCGGTGATCTTCATCGCCGGCAACATGCCGATGAAGACCGAGATCCTGCCGCTGCTGATCATGGTCAAGCTGGACCAGTACGACTACACCGGCGCCACCGCCATCGGCGTGCTGATGCTGGTCGTCGCCTTCGTCCTGCTGCTGCTGATCAACCTGCTGCAGCGCCGCATCGAAACGCCTTGAGGAGCGCGCCATGAGTACCGCAAGCCTTTCCGCCGCGGCCGCTGCCAACGCTGCTCGCCGGGGTAATGTCTGGGGCCGCCGCGCCCTGATCGCGCTCGCCTGGCTGGCCTTCGCGCTGTTCCTGCTGCTGCCGCTGTTCGTGGTGCTGAGCGAGGCGCTGAAGCAAGGCTTTGGCACCTTCTTCGAAGCCATCCTGGAACCTGACGCACTGGCTGCCCTGAAGCTGACGTTGATCGCCGTCGGCATCTCGGTGCCGCTGAACCTGGTGTTCGGCGTAGCCGCCGCCTGGTGCGTGACCAAGTTCGAGTTCCCCGGCAAGAGCATCCTGGTGACCATGATCGACCTGCCGTTCTCGGTCTCCCCGGTGATCGCCGGCCTGATCTACGTGCTGCTGTTCGGCGCCCAGGGCTACTTCGGCGAGTGGCTGTCGGACCACGACATCCAGATCGTCTTCGCCGTGCCCGGCATCGTGCTGGCCACCATCTTCGTCACCTTCCCCTTCGTCGCCCGCGAACTGATCCCGCTGATGCAGGAACAGGGCACGCAGGAAGAGGAGGCCGCGCGCCTGCTCGGCGCCAATGGTTGGCAGATGTTCTGGCACGTGACCCTGCCGAACATCAAATGGGGCCTGATCTACGGCGTGGTGCTCTGTACCGCGCGCGCCATGGGCGAGTTCGGCGCGGTGTCGGTGGTCTCCGGACACATCCGCGGCGTCACCAATACCCTGCCGCTGCACGTCGAAATCCTCTACAACGAATACAACCACGTCGCCGCTTTCAGCGTTGCCACCCTGTTGCTGCTGATGGCCCTCGTCATCCTGCTGCTCAAGCAGTGGAGCGAGTCGCGCCTGTCCCGCACCAAAGTCAAAGCTGACGAAGAGTGAGAGCCAACCCATGAGCATCGAGATCCGTAACGTCAGCAAGAACTTCAACGCCTTCAAGGCGCTGAACGACATCAACCTGGATATCCACAGCGGCGAGCTGGTCGCCCTGCTCGGCCCGTCCGGCTGCGGCAAGACCACCCTGCTGCGCATCATCGCCGGCCTGGAAACCCCGGACGCTGGCAACATCGTGTTCCACGGCGAGGACGTCTCGCAGCACGACGTGCGTGATCGCAACGTCGGCTTCGTGTTCCAGCACTACGCCCTGTTCCGCCACATGACGGTGTTCGACAACGTCGCCTTCGGCCTGCGCATGAAGCCGAAATCGGTGCGCCCGAGCGAGTCGCGCATCGCCGAGAAGGTCCACGAACTGCTGAACATGGTGCAACTGGACTGGCTGTCCGACCGCTACCCGGAACAACTCTCCGGCGGCCAGCGCCAGCGCATCGCCCTGGCGCGCGCCCTGGCGGTGGAACCGAAGATCCTGCTGCTCGACGAACCCTTCGGCGCCCTCGACGCCAAGGTACGTAAAGAGCTGCGCCGCTGGCTGGCGCGCCTGCACGAGGAGATCAACCTGACCTCCGTATTCGTCACCCACGACCAGGAAGAAGCGATGGAAGTCGCCGACCGCATCGTGGTGATGAACAAAGGCGTGATCGAGCAGATCGGCTCGCCGGGCGAGGTCTACGAGAACCCGGCCAGCGACTTCGTCTACCACTTCCTCGGCGACTCCAACCGCCTGCACCTGGGCGGCGACGAGCACGTGCTGTTCCGTCCGCACGAGATCTCGCTGTCGCGCTCCGAAGTGGCCGAACACCGCGCCGCCGAAGTCCGCGACATCCGCCCGCTGGGCGCGATCACCCGAGTCACCCTCAAGGTCGACGGCCAGGACGAGCTGATCGAGGCCGAAGTGGTGAAGGACCACGACAGCCTGACGGGCCTCGCCCGCGGCGAGACGCTGTACTTCAAGCCGAAGGCCTATCAGCCGGTGGCGAATATCTGACGCGGCAAACCACTTTACTGTAGGAGCGAGCTTGCTCGCGAACCCGGCCCCGCAGCGGGGTTTGTTCGCGAGCAAGCTCGCTCCTGCAAGAGCCCCGCGCTTTCCCCCGGCTTTCAAACCCTCGTATCCTGCCGACCTTGCTTTCAACAAGGCCCGGCCATGTTCGACGCCCTCCCCCAGCACCTCGAACTCATCGTCCTCACCTTCCTCCTCGCCGGCCTGGTGAAGGGCGTGGTGGGCCTCGGCCTGCCCACGGTCGCCGTCGGACTGCTCGGGCTGGTGATGCCCCCGATGCAGGCCGCTGCCATTCTCGTCGTCCCCTCCACCGTTACCAACGTCTGGCAACTCGCCGCCGGTCCGCGCTTCCTTGGGCTGCTCAAACGGCTGTGGGGCATGCTCATCGGCATTGTCCTCGGCACCCTGCTGGTAGGCTGGTTGCTGGCCGGGCGAAACTGGCCGGCCGCCACGCCGCTGCTGGGCGTGGCGCTGATTCTTTATGCGCTGCTGGGGCTGTCGAACAAGCGCTTCACGGTGGCGCCGAAGCATGAGCGCTGGCTGTCGCCGCTGATCGGCGTAGTCACCGGTGGCGTCACGGCAGTGACCGGCGTCTTCGTGATTCCCGCCGTACCGTTCCTGCAGGCCCTCGGGCTGGAGAAAGACGATCTGGTTCAGGCACTGGGGCTGTCCTTCACCGTCTCGACGCTCGCCCTGGCAATCACCCTCAGCCAGCACGGCTCGCTGCTGCAGGCAGACATCCTCGGCCTCTCGCTGCTGGCCCTGCTGCCGGCGCTGGCCGGCATGTATCTGGGCACTTGGCTGCGCTCGCGCATCAGCCCGCTGGCGTTCCGCCGCTGCTTCTTCGGTGGGCTGTTGCTGCTGGGCGCGGACCTCGCGATTCGCGGTCTGTAACTGCTCTTTTGTAGGAGCGAGCTTGCTCGCGAACCCAGCCCAGCCCAGCCCAGCCCAGCCCAGCAGCGGAGCTTGTTCGCGAGCAAGCTCGCTCCTACAGCGGTAGGGCACAAAACGCCTATGGCGCTACCCACATCCGTGCCGGTTTTCCGCCCTACCAGAGTTGGGGACAACCCCGAGATTGCGCCCCGAAGGGAAGTGGCTCACTTCTCGTCCAGGTGGCGGATAAGGAAGTCCCGGCTCGACTCGACAATCGTCTTCTGCGCTGTCTCGCTCGCCACCATCCGCGCCAGCACCAGCGCGCCGACGCACTGCGCCAGCAATGCCCAGGCGTCTTCCGCCGAGCCCAGCACCTCGGCCCAGGCCTGCTGCAATTCCACCAGCGCATCTTCGGCACTCTGCCGCACAGCTTCGTCGGCGCGGGCGATTTCCGCGCCCAGCGCAGGAATCGCGCAGCCGGCGCCGGCATCCTGCACGTGCGTGACATTCAGGTAGCGCTTCAGACCGCGCTCCAGCCGGGCGCGATCCAGAACCTTGCCCTTGGCGGCGAGGCGCTCGACGCTCTGCTGCAATTCGCGTTCGACGATGGCGGCGAACAGTTCGTCCTTGGAACCGAAGTGGTTGTAGAACGCCCCGCCGGACAGTCCCACCGCCTTCATCAGCCCGTCCACGCCGGTGGTGGCGAAACCGCCCTGCTTGGCGAGGGCGCCGCTGCTGTCGAGCAGGCGCTGGCGGGTTTCTTCCTTGTGGGTGGCTGAGTAACGCATCGGGGCGACTCCGGCGAAGCGGTTGACGATACGTCGAATATTAACATAACGTTCGTTTACCTAACGACCGTTTACCCACTTTCGCGCACCCCGAGGAAACGAGAATGTCGAACAAGAAAGTCGTGCTGGTCATTGGCGCCGGCGATGCCACCGGCGGCGCCATCGCCCGCCGTTTTGCCCGTGAAGGCTATGTCGCCTGCGTTACCCGGCGCTCGGCGGACAAGCTGCAGCCGCTGGTGGATCAGATCCGCGCCGAAGGCGGCGAGGCGCACGGCTTCGCCTCCGATGCGCGCCAGGAAGAAGCAGTGATCGAACTGGTGGAAACCATCGAGCGCGACATCGGCCCCATCGAAGCCTTCGTCTTCAATATCGGCGCCAACGTACCCTGCAGCATCCTCGAAGAGACCGCGCGCAAGTACTTCAAGATCTGGGAGATGGCCTGCTTCTCCGGCTTCCTCACCGGCCGCGAAGTGGCCAAGCGCATGGTCAAGCGCCAGCGTGGCACGATCCTCTTTACCGGCGCCACCGCCGGCCTGCGCGGCGCATCGGGCTTCGCCGCCTTCGCCGGGGCCAAGCACGGCATCCGCGCACTGGCGCAGAGCATGGCCCGCGAACTGGGACCGATGGGCCTGCACGTCGCCCACGTGGTGGTGGACGGCGCCATCGATACCGAATTCATCCGCGAGAACTTCCCGCAGAAATACGCACAGAAGGATCAGGACGGCATCCTCGATCCCGAGCATATCGCCGACAGCTACTGGTATTTGCATTCGCAACCGCGCGATGCCTGGACTTTCGAGCTGGATCTCCGCCCCTGGATCGAGCGCTGGTAAAAATCGGCAGACGACCAGCTGCGCGTCGGCCAGGCGTCGTTGGAATCCAGCAGGGGCTACTCATTTACAAACGCTGACTATCAAAGCAAAAGGTCCGCGCCCCTGCTGAATTCCGCCTAGCCTGGCTCTAGCTCGCAAGGTCGTATGCCGATTTTGCGAACCCACATAAAAAGAGAGAGCCACTCATGAGCAAATCCGTCGAGTTCTACTTCGACTTCGGCAGCCCGACTTCCTACCTGGCGTATACCCAACTGCCGGGCATCTGCGCCGAAGCCGGCGCCGAGCTGGTCTATCGCCCGGTCCTGCTGGGCGGCGTGTTCCAGGCCACCGGCAACGCCTCGCCCATCGCCGTGCCGGCCAAGGGTCGCTACACGCTGATCGACATGACCCGCTTCGCCCGCCGCTACGGCGTGCCGATGAAGATGAACCCGCACTTCCCGATCAATACCCTCACCCTGATGCGCGCCGCCACCGGCGTACAACTGCGCCAGCCGGAGGGCTTCGAAGCGCTGCTGGCCTGCGTGTTCAAGGGCATGTGGGTGGATGCGCTGAACCTGGGCGACCCGGCAGTGCTCGGCCCATTGCTGGCCGAGGCGGGCTTCGATCCGCAGGCGCTGCTGGCGCTGACGACCGAGCAGGACGTGAAGGATGCGCTGAAAACCAATACCGAGGCGGCGATCAAGCGCGGGATGTTCGGCGCACCGACATTCTTCGTTGGCGACGAAATGTTCTTCGGCCAGGACCGCCTCGACTTCGTTCGCGAAGCCTTGGCTTAAGCCGGCAGGAAGCGGTTCGCGAGCAAGCTCGCTCCTACCAAGAGCGCACCGGCGCTGACCTGTAGGAGCGAGGGGGACGCCTAGTTCTTGCTCGCGAACATCACAGGGCAAGAACCGCGGACCGCCGCAGGCCGAAGAACTCCAGCTCTGCGAGCAGCAGGACCACCAGCGCCTGGCCGATGACGAAGGCGTAGCCCAGGGCAGTCGGCTGCACATAGCCGGTCACCAGCAGGACGGCGCTCTCCACGACCCACAGCGCATTCAGGGCGATGACGGCCCACACACCGGTGCGCGACAGCAGCGTCTGGTTGCTCATCCAGTAGAGCACCAGCGCCAGCGGCAACAACACGATGCCGGCCACCAGCAGCAAGACGAAGGGCAGACCGAACAGCTCACCCAGCGGTTGCGCGGCCAGGGCCATCAGCAGGCCCATGGCGCCACCGGCGATGGCGTCGACCTTGAGGGTGAGACGAAGCAGCGGGGAGGGTTGCAGCAGAGTCATGGCGAAGCTCCTTCAGGGGGCGCCACCGGTTGGCGGCGTGTGGCTGAAGAATCTGCCGCAGCGGTAGGCGCGTCGATTACCTGCCAGGTAATGGCCGTTACGTGGAGGGAGGTCTATCGTTCGATCCCATGAACACTCCAGCCATGAACAGCCCGACCCACAACAGCCCGGCCCAACCGGTCGGCGCCCTGCTCCGCCAATGGCGCCAGCGCCGCCGACTCAGCCAGCTCGACCTCGCCTGCGACGCGGAGATTTCCACGCGCCACCTGAGCTTCGTCGAAACCGGCCGCGCCCTGCCCAGCCGCGAGATGCTCCTGCATCTGGCCGAGCAGCTGGACATCCCCCTGCGCGAGCGCAACCGCCTGCTCAGCGCTGCCGGCTACGCGCCGGTTTACTCGGAGAAGGGCCTGGACGACCCGGCGCTGACCGTCGCCCGGCAGGCCATCGACCAGTTGCTCAAGGCCCACGAGCCGAACCCGGCAATGGTGGTGGACCGCCACTGGAACCTGCTGGCGTCCAACCGCACGGTGGATATCTTCCTGATTGGCGTCGATCCGGAGCTGCTGCAGCCGCCGATCAACGTGCTGCGCATGAGCCTGCACCCCAAGGGGTTGGCGCCGCGCATCCTCAACCTGGGGCCGTGGAAGGCGCACGTGGTAGAGCGCTTGCAGCGCGACTTCGAGGCCAGCGGCGATCCGGCGCTGGCGGCGCTGCGTGACGAGGTGGCGGGGTATCCGGCACCGCCCTATGACGAGGCGGCCAGCGGCGACATGGTGCTGATCCCGGTGCAACTGCAGACGGAACTGGGCGTGTGCAGCCTGATCGGCACCATCACGGTGTTCGGTACGCCGGTGGACGTGACGCTGTCGGAGCTGGCGCTGGAAACCTTCTTCCCGGCCGACCCCGACAGCGCACGAATCCTGCGCCAGCTCAGCGGCACAGAGTGAGCTGAATCAGGCGGTTGCCTTCTTCTCGCGGATGCAGGTCGGGCCGGCGCGCTCTTCCACGGCGTGGCGCACTTCATCGCGCAGGCCAAGCAGGAAGGCCGCTTCGGCAGCGACGAACAGCGGGCCTACGATCAGGCCGGTGAGGTCGTCGACGAACGCCGGCTTGCGCCCTTCGTACCAGTGGCCGACGAACTGGATGATCCAGCCCACCACGAACAGGCCGATGCCCCAGGTGAGCCAGTAGGTAGTTGTGCCGGCAGCCAGCGCGGCGCCGATCCACAGCGACAAAGCCAGCAGCGCGGTCATCAGCAGGCCGAAGCGCACGTCCAGGCGCAGGTAGAAAACAACCGAGGCCAGCGCCAGCAGCGTGGCGGGCGAGACCAGCACGCCGGCCAGCTCGAAGCCGGGGCGCGACAGCAGGGTGGCGATGGCCAGCACGATCATCGGAATGCCGATGAAATGGCTGACGATGTTCCGCCGGTCACGGTGGTAGGCGGCATATTGGGCAAGGTGATCGACCAGAGTTTTCATTGTTGTTCTCCCGCAAGGTACTGGCATGATGGCGTTGTGCGCCTTGCCACTCTGTCAGCTAGCCGACATTGCCCATGACCGACACCAAGCCCTATCTCTCCCGCCTCCAGGAAGGCCGCTGGTTCCAGACCCTGCCCGAAGGCCTGCGCCAGGCCCTGTGCGACGCCGCCGTGGTGCGCCGCCTGCCCGCCGGCCAGCGCCTGTTCGCCCGCGGCGATGCGCCATGTGGCCTGTATTGCGTGGTGGAAGGAGCGATGCGCGTCAGCGTGGTCGGCGAGAACGGCAAGGAAGCGCTGCTGGCGTTGGTGGAAGCGCCCAACTGGTTCGGCGAGATCTGCCTGTTCGACGGCCAGCCGCGCACCCACGATGCCTACGCAGAAGGCGCCACGACGCTGCTGCAGGTGCCCCAGGCGCCACTGCAGGCAATCCTGGCCCAGCATCCGGAATACTGGCGCGACTTCGCCCTGCTGATGAGCCACAAGCTGCGCATCACCTTCGCCGTGCTGGAGGAGCTGTCACTGCTGCCGGCCGCGCCCCGCCTGGCCCGGCGCCTGCTGATGATCGCCGAGGGCTACGGCGAGTCGGCCATCGCCAAGCGCGAGCTGCACCTGCCTCAGGACCAGTTGGCGGCCATGCTCTCGCTGTCGCGGCAGACCACCAACCAGATACTCAAGGACCTGGAAGCCCAGGGCATCGTGCGGCTGAGCTACGGTGGCATCGAGATCCTCGACCGCGAGCGGCTGCGCCATGCTGCGCACGCCTGATCCCACTCGCCGCGTCTAGAAAAAAAGCCAGGCCACTCTCGACAACCTACGATGGCCGCGCCCGCCGCTCCCTCGCTCTAATGCCCCCGCCGCCGCGCTGGCCCTCCGCCCGCGCCGAGCCGGCACCCGAACCTTCCGCATGACAGCAAAGCGGCCGGCCCCCTCGCCGGCCGCCAGGGAATCCTATGCGCCTTTCGAAACTCCTTTGCGCCCTCGCGCTGACCGCACCTGCACTGGCAATGGCCGACGACCGTGGCCTCTACGTGGGTGGCGGCGTGACCCGCCTCGAGATCGACGACCGGTCCTTCGATGACCACGACAACAGCTACAAGCTCTACGCCGGCTACCGCTTCAACAACTACCTGTCCCTGGAAGGCGCGGTAGTCGATTTCGGCGACATGAGCGACGACCGCAAGCACTTCGATGGCGAATCACTGCAGGCCAACGTGCACCTGGGCTTCCCCATCGGCCAGCGCATCCGCCTGTACGGCATCGCCGGTGTACACGCCTGGCACGCCGACGACGATGCCGCCGGCAAATCCGACGATGTCGACCCGCTCTATGGCTTCGGTGGCGAAATGGACCTGATCGGCGGCCTGGGCGTACGCCTTGAACAGGAATACCTGGACGTCGGCGATATCGACCTCGACCAGACCACCCTCTCCGCCTACTGGCGCTTCTGACGCCAGCGCGATCCCGCAAAAGCCCGGCGGAGGTTCGGCTCTCTCCCCAGAGCAGTCCTCCCCCCTCACGGACCTCCGCCGGCACCTTCTCCCGTTCCAGGCATCGCCTGCGCAAATCACTCTTTCGGTCGGTTGCAGCCGCCGCATTCGCGGCTAGCCTAGGGATAGCTGCGTTTCTGGCGCCAAAAAGACACACATACGGCGATTCGCGCGGCTCACAATAACAATAAGGACGCCTCCGCCATGTTCGATATCGTTCGTGGGTTCATGCTGTGCTGTTTCGGACTCTTCGCCCTCGCCGCCCAGGCCAACCTGCCCAGCGAGGAACTGCAGCTGCAGACCCTGCAGGTCTACACCTGCCGCTCGATCAACAGCCTGTTGCTGCTGCGCGGCGAGGGCTTCCAGGAAGCTCACGCGGCCCAGCTGGAGAAGGACCTCGCCACCCTGGACAACGCCGTCAAGGGCTACTCCAAGGCGGACGAGGCACTGCGCAAGGCCCACACCGAGTTCGTTACCCAGATTCGCAACGGCGTTTCCTATGGGCCCAAGGAAGAAGACCTGCCCTGGCGCTATAACCAGGATCTGAGCCGGTCCCTGCGCGAGCTGCTCAACCAGATCGAGCGCTTCGTACCGGCCACCGCCGATGCCAGCCAGATTCCCCTGTGGGAATTGCCGGTGCGCGTCGAATACCTGGCGACCCAATACCTGGGCCGCGCCTATATCAGTGGCCTGGAATTGGCCCGCGAACAGCCGCAGGAATACCTCGGCCAGGACGAAAGCGTGCTGGTGCCGCTGCTGACCCAGCGCATCGAGCAACTCCCGGACAGCGACGCGACCAAGAAGCTGCGCACCCGCTGGGAATACCTGAGCAAGGCGCTGCTGGACATGAACAGCAAAAGCAACAGCGGTGTCAGCGCCTCGGGCCGTCCCTGGGCGCCGATCATCGTCGACCGCAACGCCCGCGCCGTCTCCGGCCAGCTCATGCTGATCAGCCAGCAGTAACCTCAGGCGCTCAGCGGTTCCGGGGCCTTCGCCGGCACCTGCACCACGGCCTGGGCCGGCCGCTCCAACTCGTCGCGGTCCATCAGCGCGGCGCGGCCCGCCAGCAGCTCATCCGGGGCGCAGGCGATCTTCGGGTTCTTGTCCGGGTAATCCAGGCTGTGCAGGAAGTGCCGCAGGCAGTTGAGCCGCGCGCGCTTCTTGTCGTCGGACTTGATCACCACCCAGGGCGCATCGGCGGTATCGGTGTGGAAGAACATCGCTTCCTTGGCCTGGGTGTAGTCGTCCCAGCGGTCCAGCGACTGGATGTCGATGGGCGACAGTTTCCAGTGTTTGAGCGGGTCATCACGGCGCGAGACGAAGCGGCGCAGCTGCTCCTCGCGGCTCACCGAGAACCAAAACTTGAACAGGTGGATGCCGTTGCGCACCAGCATGCGCTCCAGCTCCGGCGTCTGCTGCATGAACTCCAGATACTGGCGCGGCGAGCAGAAGCCCATCACCCGCTCGACGCCGGCGCGGTTGTACCAGGAGCGGTCGAAGAAGACGATTTCACCAGCCGTGGGCAGGTGCTGGATGTAGCGCTGGAAGTACCACTGGCCGCGTTCGGCGTCGCTGGGTTTCTCCAGCGCCACAACACGCGCGCCACGAGGGTTGAGGTGTTCGGTGAAGCGCTTGATGGTGCCGCCCTTGCCGGCGGCGTCGCGGCCCTCGAAGAGCAGGACGATGCGCTGGCCAGTCTCCTTGACCCAGTTCTGCACCTTCAGCAATTCGATCTGCAGTTCGGCCTTGGCCTTTTCATACTCCCGGCGCTGCAGGCGCTTGCGGTAGGGATAACTGGCGGGCAGCTGGGCCGAGGTGGAATCCTCGTTGCTACCGCGCGGAGCCATAGCGACGGTCAGCGCGACCGGGCCCTGGCTCTGCGCCTGGATCTGCGCGCCACCCTCGGTGGATGCTTCGGGCAGCGCGGCGACGGCGGGCTTGCTGGCTTCGGATTGCGGCATGGTCTCCTCCTGTGAGACGTGGGGACGGCCCTCCACTGTGCGACCCGCGCCGCGAGCCTTTCTTGACCCGCATCAACCCGTCTACAGCCAGCCTTTGTACTTGAACCAGTAGTAGGGAATGATCGCCGAGATCACCATCGCCACCAGCGCCATGGGATAGCCCGCCAGCCATTGCAGCTCGGGCATGTGCGCGAAGTTCATGCCGTACACCGTGCCCACCAGGGTCGGCGGCAGGAACAGCACGGCGGCGATGGAGAACACCTTGATGATGCTGTTCTGCTCGATGTTGATCAGGCCCAGGGTGGCGTCCAGCAGGAAGGTAATCTCCCCGGCCATCTTCGTCTGGTACTCGCTGAGCGAGCGCACATCGCGCTCCACCGACTTCATGCCCAGCTTCACTTCGTCGCTGATCCAGCCGTTGCTGCCCTGGCGGAAATAGGACAGCGGCCGACTGATGCTGAGCAGGCTCTCGTTGAGCTTGGACAGCAGGGAGTTCTTGCGCCCCAGTTGCTTGACCACTTCCTGCAGATCGGCCTTCTCGTTGGCCGGGCCCTCGCGGAAGATGCTGGTGCCCAGGCTGTCGAGCTGTTTCTGCACGTTCTCCAGCACGTCGGCGATGCGATCCACCACGCTGTCCATCAGGGTCACGAACAACTGGTCGCTGCGCCCCTCGCAGCCGCCGCGCTGGGTACGCGTCTCGAAGGTGCGGAAGGCCAGCAGGTCGGTGTAGCGCACCGTCACCAGCCAGTGCGGGGTCAGCACACAGGTGACTTCCGAGGTGCTCGGCTTGTGCTCGCGGATGCCGCCGACCACGGTGGTGGTCATGTACAGCGCGCCCTTGCTCTCGTAGAAGCGCGAGGAATCCTCGATCTCGGCCATCTCTTCCTGGGTCGGCACATCCACCTCGATGATCGACTCCAGCAGTTTTTCCTCTTCCGCCGTGGGCCGGAACAGGTCGATCCACAGCGTGTCCTTGGGCATGCCGTGGCACTCGCTGCCGTTGTGGCGAACCAGGCGGTCGCCGACAAGGGTGTAATAGGTGATCATGTCGCCCGACGATCCTTTTACGCACCTGAAGTTGCCCCGCAGGTTGGCCAACTTCAGGCGGCTTCACAAGTCCAGCGGAGAGCAATGTGATGACTGACCAAGACGATGCCGAAGAGTCCTTCGCCGAAGACACCCTGATCCAGGCTATCGAGAACCAGATCGAAAGCGAGAGCCCGGCAGCCGCCCGCGCGGTGTTCAACAAGCTGACCCTGGTCGGCTACGAACGCGAGGACGCACTGCACCTGATGGCCCTGGTGCTCGCCCACGAGATCGAGGCGATGCTCGCCGAAGATCGCCCATTCAATGGCGAATGGTACGAGCAGGCCCTGCGCGCGCTGCCGACGCTGCCCGACGGTACTGTTGCGGAATGAGTCAGCGGCATAAGACCGCTTGCCGAACCGGTCGGACTTGAGACTACACTGGAGCCTCATTGACCATCGGGAGTTACGCGAATGGCTTTCACGAAAGAAATGGTTGAGGAACTGGACCTGCTGGCACTGTATGACCTGGAGAACAGCCAGGCGGGATTGAAAGTCCACCATGACGCCTCCACCGAGGCTGTCGCGGCCGCCGGCCGACTCCACGCCAAAGGGTTGATCGATCAACACGATGGCGGCTACCTCACCAGCCTGGGTCTCGATGCCGCCGAGCACGCCCAGGTCCTGCTCGGTATCCTGCGCGGCTGACCTCAAGTTCCCCCGCGAGCGGGCGATAACCTGGCACACTTCCAAGCGCCGCATTCTCTGATGCGGCGCCGCTGGCCAGGCAGCAGTACGCCATGACGCTCACCCCCGAGATCCGCCCGGACATTGACGACGGCATCGACCGAAAGGTGCTGGCGCAGCTGCGCCAGCGCTTCCTGAAGGTCAACGCCGCGCGTCTGCAACGGGCCAGCGAAGCACTCTCCACGCGCCAGCAACTGGTGCTCAAGCTGCTGCCGCTGCTGCTGGATGTGAACCACCCGCTGCTGCCCGGCTACGTCTCGGCCAGCACGCCAGCCGGGCTGTCGAACTTCGTCCCGGACGACGAGATTCTCGCCGAGGCCCAGCGCCTGACCCGCTCCTTCAGCTACAAGACCCGCCGCGGCAACCCGCCGCTGCCGATCCACGGGCTGTTCCTGATGGGCAGCCTGGGCACTGTCGCCCAGGCCGAACAGAGCGACCTGGACCTGTGGGTCTGCCACGCCTCCGACCTCACCGAGCGGGAGCTGGCGGAGCTGCGGCGCAAGTGCGAGCTGCTCGAACAATGGGCCGCCACCCAGGGCGCCGAGGTGCACTGCTTCCTCGTCGACCCGCAGCACTACACCCAGGGCGCCCGCGAGGCACGGCTGACCTCCGACGACTGCGGCACCAGCCAGCACTACCTGCTGCTGGACGAGTTCTACCGTACCGCCATCTGGCTCGGCGGCCGCACGCCGCTGTGGTGGCTGGTGCCGGTCTACGAAGAGAACCGTTACGCCGAGTACTGCCAGACGTTGCTGAGCAAGCGCTTCATCCGCGCCGAGGATGTCCTCGACCTCGGCCACCTGGCGCGCATCCCGCCGGGCGAATTCATTGGCGCCGGCATGTGGCAGCTGTTCAAGGGCATCGAGTCACCCTACAAGTCGGTGCTCAAGCTGCTGCTCACCGAGGTCTACGCCAGCGAGCACCCGCAGGTCTCCTGCCTGAGCCTGCGCTACAAGCAGGCGATCTATGCCGGACGCCTGGACGTGGAGGAACTCGACCCCTACGTCATGCTCTACCGCCGCCTGGAGGAGTACCTCAAGGAGCGCGGCGAAACCGAACGCCTGGAACTGATCCGCCGCTGCCTGTACCTGAAGGTCGGCAAGAAGCTCAGTCGCCCGCCACGCCAGGGCCACAAGAGCTGGCAACGCAAGGTGATGGAGCGCGTCTCGGCACCCTGGAAGTGGGACAGCCGCGCCTTCGCGCAGCTCGATAGCCGCAGTCAGTGGAAGGTTCGCCAGGTGCTGCTGGAACGCCGCGCGCTGGTCAACGAACTGACCCACAGCTACCGCTTCCTCTCGCAGTTCGCCCGCCTGCAACACGCCGCCGCCGGCATCAACCCGCGGGACATGGGCATCCTCGGGCGGCGCCTGTATGCCGCCTTCGAGCGCAAGGCCGGCAAGGTCGAATTCATCAACCCGGGCATCGCCCCGGACATGGCCGAAGACATCCTCACCCTCGCCCAGTTGCCCGGCGGCGAGGCCGGCAAACCACCGTTCTGGGCACTGTACAGCGGCAATCTGTCATTACAGGAAATGGCCGACTTCGCCCCGCTGCGGCGCGCCCGTGACCTTTTGGAGCTGCTTGCCTGGAGCCACCGCAACGGCGTGATCGACGCCACCACGCGGCTATCCCTGCAACCGGGCAGCAGCGACCTGACCGAGTTCGAACTGCAGAACCTGCTGGGCTGTCTGCAGCAGGCCGTACCACTGCCGCTCAACGAAGTACCGGAAAGCGCCCTGCTGCGCAGCGCGGTGCCTTCGCAGGTGTTGCTGCTGGTGAACGTCGGCGTCGATCCGCTGCGCCAGCACAGTCAGATGAATGTGCACATGACCACCGAGCGCACGGACTCGCTGGGTTATTCCGGCGTACGCGACAACCTGGTGCTGACTCTCGACCAGATCACTCTCAACAGCTGGAATGAACTGCTGGTCAGCCGCTACGCAGGCCCCCACGCGCTGCTCGACTGCCTGCGCGAATTCCTCAATACGCTACCGACCGATGCCCCGCCGCCGCGCCTGCTGGTGCGCTGCTTCTGCCGCAACCGCGCCACCGCCATCGCCCAGCGCGTCGAAGACCTGTTCCGCGACGCCCACGCGCAGCTCGCCAGCGGCAAGGGCGGGCGCTACCTGCTGCAGGTGCGCCAGCACTTCCATCTGCTGCACCTGGTACCGGGCAGCGTCAGCCACCGGGTGATCGACGGGCTGCCGGCGCTGGTCGAACACCTGGGCGACACCCAGGACGACAGCGGCTTCCTGCAACTGGACCGGCACGCACTGGAGGGCGATGACCTCGCCATGATCCTGCCGCTGGGCCGGGCCAATACCGTGCAGGTGTTCTACCGCCTGTATGAAGGCAACGCGGAAATCACCATCCTCGACGAACGCAACGCCCTCTGGCGGCGGCGCCAGGAGTACGACACCGAGGAAGGTCTGCTGCTACCGCTGCAACGCTTCCTGCAATCGGTGCAGTACCGCCGCAACGCGGTGATCTCGCTACTGGAAGCCCAGGGTCCGGTGGGGGCGGACATCCTCTTCTACGAAGTGGTGAGCAACGGCAATCAGCGCGCGCAACGCATCGAGCGGCGCAATACACCGCAGCCGCTGGAAGCACTGCCTTTCTACAACGTGCAGGCGATCGTCGAACCGGGCGAGGGCCAGCGTGCGCGTACTACGCTGTTCTGCAACCACCGCGAGTTCTCGGAGCTGGAGTTCGGCAGCGAGCTGTTCCAGGCCGTAGCCCGGCACATCCTCGACCGCCGGCGCGGGCAGGAGCGCTACCCCTGCTACATCACCGACCTGGACCTGTCGGCCATGCGCGAAGGCGGGGAGCTGCAGACAGTGCATTTCCTGCGCTACAAGCAAAGCCTGGAACAGGCTCTGAACCGGGCGCTGGCTGAGGCCTGAACGGCCGCGCCGGCACCCGGCGGAGGGAGCGGGCGGATCAGCGATCGTAGTCGCCGGCCGCTTCGGGCTGGTATTCCACTTCCAGCAGGCTCAGCTTCAGCGTCTTGCCGCTGGGCGCCGGCCAGTCGATGCTCTGGCCGGTAGTCAGGCCCAGCAGCGCGGTGCCCACCGGGGCGAGAATCGAGACCTTGCCTTCGCCGCCAAGATCGGCCGGGTAGACCAGCGTCAGGTGGTACTCCTTGCCGCTGCTTTCCTCGCGGCAGCGCACGGTGGAGTTCATCGTGACCACGCCCGGCGGTATCTCGTCGTGGCCGACCACCGTGGCACGGGCCAGTTCGGCCTCCAGCGCCTCGGCCGCGGGGCCGTACTCATCCAGGCTGTCGAGCATGCGCTCCAGACGTTGCAGGTCGAGTCGAGTAACGGTGATGGGTGTCGTGGTCATGATGGTTGGCAGTCTCCTTACAGGAGAGCCCCGGACGCTCGCGCGTTCGGGGCCCTGGGTGTTCTGGCAGTAAAGACGTTCGAGGTTCGAACGCGCAGTGAAATCCGAAAAAAGAAAAACCCCGCCCAAGGCGGGGTTTTCCCGGACACTAACACAGCACAGAAAATAAGCAACACCGACCAGTCACCACTTCGGCGAGTGGTTGTTTCGGCGCTTTTCGCAGTCCGCCAGGATCGCCCGGCGCCGCACACCGTCGGCCTCGTTCCACTCCAGTATCTCGCCCAGCGTGCGCCCGCAGCCGACGCAGACATCCGCGTCGTCCAGGCAGCAGCGCCGGCAGCAGGGCGAAGCGACGCTCGCCGGCGGCTCAGATGCCGGGGAAGTCGACATCCTCGCCTGCCTGTTCCAGCGTGGCGCGGTTGAGCAGCGCGCCCAGCGGTTCGCGCGTGCTGTCGCAGATCCACAGCGAGCCGGACTCGTCGTAGTCGAAGTGGAAGCCACCGGAGCGCGCCGCCACCCACAGCTGCCGCAGCGCCGGCTGGCGGCTGAGGATCAGCTGGGTGCCATTCTCGAAACGCACGGTCAGTACGCCACTGGAGTTCTCCAGGTCCACGTCCAGGTCGCTGTCGTCGAAGGCGTCCTCCACCGTTACCTGTACGGCGTCCACCAGGTCATGGAAGCGGGCTTCGCTCAAAGTGCTCATGCATCGTCCTCGGGATCAGTCAAAGGCACCAGTTTACGCCGGTATTCGCCCAGACTCTGCCCCGTCCAGCGACGGAATGCGCGGGCAAGCGAGCCGGCTTCGCTGAAGCCCAGCAGGTAGGCGATGTCGGCGCTGTCCAGCGCCGGGTCGCGCAGGTAGTGCAGCACCAGTTGCTGGCGGGTTTCGTCCACCAGTTGGCTGAACGACAGGCCGGTATCGCGCAGCCGCCGCTGCAGCGTGCGGGGGCTCAGCGCCAGCGTCTGCGACAGGCGCTCCAGGTCGGCGCCCTGCTCCGGCAACTGGCGCGCCAGTTCCAGGCGCGCACGGTCGAGCACGCTGTCGCCCTTGTTGATCTCCACCAGCAGTCGCTCGGCGTAGGCATCCAGGGTGCGCTGCACCTGGGCGTCGGCCTGGCCCAGCGGCAGTGAAAGCAGACGCTTGGGGAAGACCAGGGCGTTGTCCGGCTGATCGAACAGCACCGGGCAGCGGAAAATGCGCTCATGTTCGCGGGTATCCGCCGGTGCACTGTGGCTGAAGCGCACCTCGTACGGCGCCTCGTCCACGCCGCTGACCCAATGGCCGAAACTGACCCAGCCAGCCAGCGTCTCCTCGCTCATCTGCCGCTGCTGTTGCGGCAACAATGGCTCCCAGCTGTGTTTCACCAGCGCCTCGCAGCCCGCGCGCGGCGGCTCGTCAGCCAGTTCGACGCGGCCCAGGTTACCCACCAGCGAGGCGTAGCGCGCCTGCCGATGCAGGGCGTCGGAAAGAGTCGCGCAACTCATGATCAGGTAGCCGAGCACACCGTAGTAGCCGGGGCGCACGGCCTCGCCCAGGTGCAGGCCGAGATTGTCGTCACCGCTCAGGCGCACGCCGGCACCCACCAGTTCCAGGTAAGCGCTGGCAGCGATGCGCTGATCGCGCTGGGCAAGGATCGAAGGCTCCAGGTGCACCGTCGCCAGGAGCTGCGCCGGCTCCACGCCCTGGCGCTGCAGATGCTCCACGAGGCCCTGCAGGTAGGCCACCGACACCGAACTGGGCAGGGGATCGCGATAGTCCATGGGGCTTTCCGTTTTTTGCCCGCCATCATAGGGCCACTGGCCCTTCCGGCGCGAGCCGCAAGCCCCGCCGGGCGGGCGCCCGCTTGAATAGGCAAGGCGGCGGGGGGCCGGTATACTCCGGCCCCATTGACGCTTTAATTACAAGGATTCCGCCATGAAGCGACTGCTGCTTCCCTTCGTCGCGATCGCCCTGCTGACCGCCGCTATCGCTGGCTGCGGCCAGAAAGGCCCGCTCTACCTGCCGGACGACGAAAAGGCCAAGAACGAACACAGCAAGGACCGCTACGGTCTCTGAGGGCGTTCCCATGGACGCCTTCGACGTCCGCGGCGGGCTACTGCTCGCGGCAGACGTGCCATCGCCGGCGTACGCCGGGCGTTCTGGCACGCCGCTCCGCAGAGCCGACGGCTTCGCGCTCCCGCCCGGAAAGAAGGTGACCTGCTGGCCGTTCATCCGGCCGGCGCCTATGGTTTCGTCATGAATTCCAACTACATCACCCGGGGCCGCGCCGCCGAGGTGCTGGTGGATAGCTCGGCCGCGCACAGGATGCGTCGCCACGGAACACGACAAGAGCTGTTCGCCGGCGAAAGCCTGCTGCCGGACTGAGGCCGAGACGACGATGCTTCTGCGCTTTACCAAGATGCATGGGCTGGGCAATGACTTCATGGTCCTGGACCTGGTCAGCCAGCACGCCCATGTGCAATCCCGCCACGTCAAACAGTGGGGCGACCGCAACTTCGGGGTCGGCTTCGATCAACTGCTGATCGTCGAGCCGCCGAGCACGCCGGACGCGGATTTCCGTTACCGCATCTTTAACTGCGACGGCACCGAGGTCGAACAGTGCGGCAACGGCGCGCGCTGCTTCGCCCGCTTCGTGGTCGACAAGCGCCTGACCGCGAAGAAGACCATCCGCGTGGAAACCAAGGGCGGCATGATCGAGCTGACCATCGCCAACGATGGCCAGGTCACCGTCGACATGGGCCCGCCGCGCCTGCAACCCGAGCAGGTGCCGTTCAAGGCCGATGGCGAGGCGTTGAGCTATCCCCTCGAAGTGGACGGCCAGCGCTACGACCTCGCGGCCATCTCCATGGGCAATCCGCACGGCGTGCTGCGCGTGGATGACGTGGACAGCGCGCCGGTCCGCACGCTGGGGCCGAAACTCGAAATCCATGAGAGCTTCCCGCAGAAAGCCAACATCGGCTTCCTGCAGATCGTCAATCCGCACCAGGCGCGCCTGCGCGTGTGGGAACGCGGCGCTGGCGAGACCCTGGCCTGCGGCACCGGCGCTTGCGCGGCGGCGGTCGCCGGCATTCGCCAGGGCTGGCTGCAATCGCCGGTACAGATCGACCTTCCCGGCGGACGGTTGTCCATCGAGTGGGCAGGACCGGGTCAGCCCGTTATGATGACCGGGCCCGCCGTGCGGGTGTTCGAAGGCCAGGTACGTCTATAAAGCCTGTTCAAGGTCTTGCCGAGCGCAGCTCAGACAAGGCGGTAACAGGCGAGAAAGCGCAGTTTACGAAGAGTAAATGAGCATTTTGAGCCTGTTTCCAACGCCGTATGAGCAAAGCGCAGGCAGACATTGGACAGGCGCTGAACCGGGACGCTTATGACCGATATTCCGCAGGACCCCACCGTTACGCTCGAAGCCGAACAGGTCGCCGACTATCTTCGCCGGCACCCTGAATTCTTCGTCGATCATGACGAGCTGATCCCGGAAATGCGCATTCCGCACCAGCCAGGCGATGCCGTGTCGCTGGTGGAGCGCCAGGTACGCCTGCTGCGCGAGCGCAATATCGAGATGCGCCATCGGCTGTCACAGCTGATGGACGTGGCCCGCGACAACGACCGCCTGTTCGACAAGACCCGCCGCCTGGTGCTCGACCTCCTCGATGCGACCAGCCTGGAAGAAATCGTCAGCACAGTGGAAGACAGCCTGCGCCACGAGTTCCTCGTGCCTTACGTCAGTCTGATCCTGTTCAGCGACAACAACCTGCCGGTGGGCCGCTCGGTGAGCAGTGCCGAGGCGCACCAGGCCATCGGCGGCCTGCTGTCGGGCGGCAAGACCGTCAGCGGTGTGCTGCGCCCCCACGAGCTGGCCTTCCTGTTCTGCGAAAGCGAACGCGAGCAGGTCGGCTCCGCCGCCGTGGTGCCGCTGACCTTCCAGGGCCTGCACGGCGTACTGGCGATCGGCAGCCCCGACCCGCAGCACTACAAGAGCTCGCTGGGCACCCTGTTCCTCGGCTACGTCGCCGAAGTCCTCGCGCGCACTCTGCCGCGCTTCTCCACGCCACTGCGCTCGGTACGCTGACCTTCGCAACGCGGTAAGCTGCCAGCCTGGCTGTCTCACTGGGAGCTTTCCGCTTGTCGCTCGAAGCCGATCTGCAAGCCTATCTGGAACACCTGCGCAGCGAGCGCCAGGTCTCCGTACACACGCTCGACGGCTACCGTCGGGACCTGGCGCGCCTCGCCGGGCTGTGTGAAAAATCCTCGATCAACGAATGGTCGGCGCTGCAGGTACGCGACCTGCGCCTGTTCGTCGCCCGCTTGCACCAGCAGGGTCTCGCCAGCCGCAGCCTGGCGCGCCTGCTGTCGGCCACGCGCGGGCTGTACCAGTATCTGATCCGCGAAGGCCGTTGCCGGCACGACCCGGCCGATGGCCTCGCCGCGCCCAAGGGTGCGCGCAAGCTGCCACGCACGCTGGATACCGACCGCACCGCACAACTGCTCGATGGCGGCGTGGAAGACGACTTCATCGCCCGGCGCGACCAGGCTTTGCTGGAGCTGTTCTATTCCTCGGGCCTGCGGCTCTCCGAACTGGTCGGCCTCGACCTGGAATGGCTGGACCTCAAGGACGGCCTGGTGCGTGTCCACGGCAAGGGCAACAAGGTGCGCGAGCTGCCGGTCGGCCGCGCCGCGCGGCAGGCCATCGAAGCCTGGCTGCCTTTGCGGGCCTCGGTTTCACCACAGGACAACGCCGTGTTCATCGGCCGCAGCGGCAAACGCCTGACGCCCCGCGCCATCCAACTGCGCGTCCGCGAAGCCGGGGTTCGCGAGCTGGGCCAGCACCTGCATCCGCACATGTTGCGCCATTCGTTCGCCAGCCACATGCTCGAGTCTTCCCAGGACCTGCGCGCAGTGCAGGAGCTGCTTGGCCACGCCGATATCGCCACCACGCAGATCTACACCCACCTTGATTTCCAACACCTCGCCACGGTCTACGACCAGGCGCACCCACGGGCACGTCGTAAACCCGGAGCAGAAGAATGAGTATCCGTCTGGTCACCTTCGATCTCGATGACACGCTGTGGGACGTTGCCCCGGTGATGAACAGCGCGGAAGCCACCCTGCGCGACTGGCTGGCGGTGAATGCCGCGCAGTTGGGCCCGGTGCCCATCGAGCACCTGTGGGCGATCCGCTCGCGGCTGATGGAGCAGGACCCGATGCTCCGCCACCGTCTGAGCGAGCTGCGCCGGCGCATCCTGTTCCATGCGTTGCTCGATGCCGGTTATCCACAGCCCGAGGCGACCGAGCTGGCCGAGGCTGGCTTCCAGACCTTCCTCCACGCGCGGCATCAGGTGGCCCTGTTCCCCGAGGTGCACCCGACCCTGGAGCAACTGGCCAACCGCTTCATCCTCGGCGTGCTCACCAACGGCAACGCCGACGTGCGCCGCCTGGGGCTGGCCGATTACTTCCAGTTCGCTCTGTGCGCGGAAGAACTCGGTGTCGGCAAGCCCGACCCGCACCCTTTCCAGGAAGCGCTAAAACGCGGCGGCGTGGCGGCGGAGCACGCCGTGCACATCGGCGACCACCCCAGCGACGACATCGCTGGCGCGCGCCGTGCAGGCATGAAGGCGATCTGGTTCAACCCCGCGCGCAAGGCGTGGGATGGCGAAGAAGCGCCCAGTGCGATCATCCATAACCTGTCGGAGCTGCCAGCGGTTCTGGCAAGACTGTAGGAGCGGACTTTGTCCGCGATAGGTACGCATCGCGCAGGAGGCCATCGCGGACGGAGTCCGCTCCTACGCACATGAACCCTCGCAACGAACGGGCATGAAAAAGCCCCGCCGCTCCAGACGGAGCGGCGGGGCTTTTTCATGTCACGTCAGATATCAGATAGGGCGGCTGCCGTATTTGCTATCCGGCTTCTTGGGCGGGTCGGCCACCACGTTCGGCTCGATCTCCTGCACCTTGCCGCCGCGAGTGAGGAACTCCTCCATCGCACGGGCCAGTGCATCACGATCCTTCTGCTTGGCTTCGACCGAGGGCAGTTCCTCTTCTTCCGCAGCGGCCTTGGCTTTCTTGCCACCGCCCTTGGGAGAAGGGGCTTCATCCCCATCGCCGCTGTCTGCTTCGGCGTCGCTGTCGTCCGCTGCGGCGAGTTCCTCGCCATCGTCCTCGTCAGCGCCGTCCAGCTCGTCCTGTTCCAGTTCTTCGTCGCTCATTATTCAACCTCTGTGGTGCTGCAAAGCACGTTAGTTATAGCCCAGCTGCGCGCTTTGACGAACGCCGCCGGAAAAAATTCATACAAGCTCGCCCTGCCAGGTCGCCACTATGCTGCGCGGGCCGCCGTGGTCACGGTGCTCACCCAGATAGATACCTTGCCAGGTACCCATTGCCAAGCCTCCCCCCTGTATCGGCAGCGTCAGCTGACAGCCCAGCAGGCTCGACTTGAAATGCGCCGGAAGGTCGTCGGGACCTTCGTAGTCATGTTCATAGCCACTCTCGCCCTGGGGCACCAGACGATTGAAGAATCGATCGAAATCGCGGCGCACCGAGGGGTCGGCATTTTCGTTGACCGTCAGCGAGGCGGAGGTGTGCTGCAACAGCAGGTGCAGCAGGCCAACCCGGCATTCCGACAGCTCCGGCAGCGCAGCCAGGATCTCCTCGGTGACCAGGTGGAAGCCTCGCGGGCGAGGGCGCAGGGTGATGGATTTCTGCTGCCACATGGCGCGTTCTCCTCCTTCTCGGACGGTGATGCGCGCGCATTCTAGCGTGCTGATCGAAAAAGCAAAGGGCGCCCGAGGGCGCCCTTCGTCGAACTTGCGCGAACCCTTACAGGTTGTAGCCGCGTTCGTTGTGCAGGGAGAGGTCCAGACCCACGGTTTCCTCTTCCTCGGTAACGCGCAGACCCATGACCAGGTCCAGGACCTTGAGGATCACGAAGCTGACGATACCGGTGTAGACGATGGTGAAGGCCACGCCCTTGAACTGGGTGAACAGCTGCGCGCCGATGTCGGTCACGGTGCCGAAGCCGCCCAGGGCCGGAGCGGCGAACACGCCGGTGAGCAGCGCGCCGACGATACCGCCGACAGCATGCACGCCGAAAGCGTCCAGGGAATCGTCGTAGCCGACGGCACGCTTGAGGCTGGTGGCGGCGAAGAAGCAGATCACGCCGGCCGCCAGGCCGATCACGATGGCGCCCATCGGGCCGCAGGTGCCAGCGGCCGGAGTGACGGCAACCAGGCCGGCAACCACGCCGGAAGCGATACCCAGGGCGCTCGGCTTACCGTGAGTGATCCACTCGGCGAACATCCAGCCCAGGGCGGCGGCGGCGGTGGCGATCTGAGTGACCAGCATGGCCATGCCGGCGGTGCCGTTGGCGGCAGCGGCGGAACCGGCGTTGAAGCCGAACCAGCCCACCCACAGCAGCGCAGCGCCGATCAGGGTGTAGCCCAGGTTGTGCGGCGCCATGGCAGCGGTCGGGTAGCCCTTGCGCTTGCCCAGCACGATGCACGCCACCAGGCCTGCGATACCGGCGTTGATGTGCACCACGGTGCCGCCAGCGAAGTCCAGCACGCCCCAGTCCCACAGCAGGCCGCCGTCACCGCTCCAGACCATGTGGGCGATCGGTGCGTAGACCAGGGTGAACCACAGCGCGGTGAAGATCAGCATGGCCGAGAACTTCATGCGCTCGGCGAAGGCGCCGACGATCAGGGCCGGGGTGATGATCGCGAAGGTCATCTGGAACATCACGAAGATGCTTTCCGGGAACAGCGCGGCGGCGGAAGTCAGGCCGGTGCTGGTCAGGCCGCTGAGGAAGGCCTTGTCCAGGCCGCCGACGAAGGAAGCGAAGTTGACCACGCCCTTCTCCATACCGACGGTATCGAAGGCCAGGCTGTAGCCGTAGACGACCCAGAGGATGCTGATCAGCGCGGTGATCGCAAAGCACTGCATCATGATCGACAGGACGTTCTTGGCGCGCACCATGCCGCCGTAGAACAGGGCCAGGCCGGGGATGGTCATCAGCAGCACCAGAGCACTGGAAATCAGCATCCAGGCGGTGTCACCGCTGTTCAGGACAGGGGCCGCTGCCTCGTCAGCCAAGGCCAGACCGGGCATTGCGAGGGGCAATAGGGCGCCTAGCCCTGCGTATTTGCGCAGAGTCATTGTTGTTTCTCCTGGGGCGTGGGGTTCGGTGTGGGCTTGGCTTAGATCGCGTCGGTGCCGGTTTCGCCGGTACGGATACGAATGGCCTGTTCCAGATTTACGACAAAGATCTTGCCGTCACCGATCTTCCCGGTGTTGGCGGCCTTGGTGATGGCTTCGATAACACGATCCAGCTGGTCATCGGCAATGGCGACGTCGATCTTCACCTTCGGCAGGAAATCGACAACGTATTCCGCGCCACGGTACAGCTCGGTGTGACCCTTCTGCCGGCCGAAGCCTTTGACTTCGGTCACAGTGATGCCCTGCACGCCGATCTCGGACAGCGACTCACGAACGTCGTCCAGCTTGAACGGCTTGATGATGGCTGTGACTAGCTTCATGTAACTCTCTCCCGTGTTTTGGTGGACCCGCCCCAGGAAGAACGAACCCGGAGACAAGTCTAAGCGCAGTGTCTGGCTTTTGTAATGCGCCGGCCGCCCTACCTCAGCACTCCGACTGCCTTGTTCGAAGCGATCCACCGCCTCGCCTGCCGCACCGGAACTGCCTCGGTGCACGCCATGTATGCCCCAAAGCATGAAGCTTGCCAGTTCGTGGAAATGCCCGTGACATCAGGCACTTGGCCAGAATCCGGGGTTTCTGGCGATTAGCCAGCGCGGCTTTGGCGCACCGAAAGCGCGCACGGCGAGCGGGCACACTGCTCAAAAAGCGTGCAACCCCGGACGCCGCAGCCGTCGCCGGCTGCGTGATAGACTGCGCTCTGATTCAATCCGGAACCCATGAACCATGCTGCCGCCCAAAGCCTTCCTCGATGCCATCAGCCAACAAGCCGGACGCCTGTTCGGTGGCGAATCGCCCCTGCCGAAGGCCGAGCTGGAAGCCCAGTTCAAGGTTCTGATGCAGAGCGCCTTCAGCAAGCTCGACCTGGTCAGCCGCGACGAATTCGACAGCCAGATGGTTGTCCTCGCCCGTACCCGCGCCCGCCTCGAGGCGCTGGAAGCCAAGGTCGCGGAGATGGAAGCCAAGCTCTCGCCGCCTGCCGACACCGCCGCCCCCGCCGAATAACGCACATCGGGCGGGCGGCATGCGATCAAGGAGTGATCCATGTCCCTCGCCATCGTCCATAGTCGTGCCCAGGTCGGCGTGGAAGCACCCGGCGTTACTGTCGAGGCGCACCTTGCCAACGGCCTGCCTTCGCTGACCCTGGTCGGTCTGCCCGAAGGCGCGGTGAAGGAGAGCAAGGACCGCGTCCGCAGCGCCCTGCTCAACGCCGGCTTCGATTTCCCCAATCGCAGAATTACCCTGAATCTCGCCCCGGCTGATTTGCCGAAGGACGGCGGGCGTTTCGACCTGGCCATCGCGCTGGGCATCCTGGCCGCCAGCGGCCAACTGGCGGATGCTGCCGGGCTGGATGAGCTGGAATGCCTGGGTGAACTGGCGCTGTCCGGCACCTTGCGGCCGGTTCCCGGCGTACTGCCCGCTGCGCTGGCTGCCCGCGCCGCCGGGCGCGCCCTGGTGGTGCCGAAGGAGAACGCTGAAGAAGCCAGCCTCGCCAGCGGCCTGACTGTCTACGCCGTTGGCCACCTGCTGGAGCTGGCCGCGCACTTCAGCGGCCAGGAGCGCCTGCGTCCCTACGAAGCCAACGGCCTGCTGCGCGCCACACAGCCCTACCCCGACCTCGCCGAAGTGCAGGGCCAGACCGCCGCCAAGCGGGCCCTGCTGGTCGCCGCCGCCGGGGCACACAACCTGCTGTTCAGCGGGCCGCCCGGCACCGGCAAGACACTGCTCGCCAGCCGCCTGCCGGGCCTGATGCCGCCGCTGGACGAAGACGAGGCGCTGCAGGTGGCGGCGATTCACTCCGTCGCCGGGCGCGGGCCGTTGACCCACTGGCCACAGCGCCCCTTCCGTCAGCCACACCACACCGCTTCCGCGCCAGCACTGGTCGGTGGCGGCAGTCGCCCGCAGCCGGGGGAAATCACCCTGGCGCACGAAGGCGTGCTGTTCCTCGATGAGCTACCGGAGTTCGATCGCAAGGTATTGGAAGTCCTGCGCGAGCCGCTGGAAGGCGGCGAGATCGTCATCGCCCGCGCCAATGGCCGCGTGCGCTTCCCGGCGCGCTTTCAGCTGGTCGCGGCAATGAACCCCTGCCCCTGTGGCTACCTTGGCGACCCCAGCGGCCGCTGCCGCTGCTCGCCGGAGCAGATCCAGCGCTACCGGGCCAAGCTCTCCGGCCCATTGCTGGACCGCATCGACCTGCACCTGACTGTCAGCCGCGAAAGCACCAGCCTCGCCCCCAGCGGAGCCACTACCAGCAGCGCCGAACTGGCCACGCAGGTGGCGGCCGCGCGCCAGCGCCAGTTAACTCGTCAGGGCTGCGCCAACGCTTTTCTCACCCTGAAGAAAATGCACCAATATTGTGCATTGAATGCGGAAGACCAAGCCTGGCTGGAGAAGGCCGGCGAGCGCCTGAACCTGTCACTGCGCGCCCTGCACCGGATTCTCAAGGTCGCCCGCACCCTCGCCGACCTGCAGCAGGCGGAGCACATCGCCCGCCCGCACCTGGCCGAAGCGCTGCAATACCGCGCGGGGCATTAGCCCTCAGTTACGGCCAGGAGATTCAGTTCAACCGTCGCATTCTTCGGCAACTGCCAGACGCCCACCGAAGTGCGCGTGTGCACGCCGGCCGCGCCCAGCACCTCGTACAGCACGGCTGAAGCGCCGTCGGCCACTTCGCTCTGCTGCGTGAAGTGCTCCGCCGACTGCACGAACACGTTGAGCTGGAGCACCTTGCGGACTCGGTCGAGGTCGCCCAGCGCCTGCCGCAGCAGCGCCAGCGCCCGCATCACGCAGACCTTCGCGGCCAACTGGGCATCGCCCAGCGACACCTCGCTGCCCGCCCGGCCGGTGACGACGACCACATCGCCCACCCGTGGAATCTGCCCACTGAGGTGCACCTGGTTGCCGTCGATAAGGAAAGGCACGTAGTTACCGCCGATCTTCATTTCACCGCTGAAGTCATAGCCGAGTTCGGCGGCAATCCGTTCAAATGCGGCAGCGCGTGTTTCTCCCATAGGTACTCCCTGGTGGGTCAGTTTCTGATCAGCAGCGCCAGAACGGCCGCATCGCTTCCAGCTTCGCCTGCTCGCGGCTGATGCCGATGTCGCGCAGTTGCTCGTCGGAAAGCTCCAGCAACTGCTTGCGGGTACGCACGCGGCGCCAGAACTGCTGCCAGCGGTTCTCGCCGCCTTCACGCGGGGCCACGCGGGCGCCAGGGAGTTCCAGCAGTTCCTGTTGATAAAGGGTCAGCCGCACATCGCTCAGGCCGCTCATGTCGTCGCTCCTCCAGTCGGTTTCTCCGGACGTGGGACTAGAGTGGCGAATCGGGAAAAATCATTACAGATTCAACACAGTGAAGTTTTTTCCATACAGACACAGGAAAAATCCTTCTGAATGGCGTATTTTTTCCCGATCTGTACTGCATTCTGCCGAGTCGATCCGGCACGGGAGACCTGTCATGAAACGCTACGCGCAGCTGGCCGCTACCCTCGGTGAACGCATCGAACAGGGCCTGTACCGTCCCGGCGACCGCCTGCCCTCGGTGCGCGCGCTGAGCGAGGAGCACGGCGTCAGCATCAGCACCGTGCAGCAGGCCTACCGCGTGCTGGAGGATGACGGACTGGTGGAGCCGCGCCCCAAGTCCGGCTACTTCGTACCCGAACGCCGCGAGTTGCCGCCGATGCCGGCGATGACCCGTCCGGCGCAGCGGCCGGTAGAAGTGTCGCAGTGGGACCAGGTGCTGGAACAGGTGAGACGCGCGCCGGGGGGTGATTTCGTCCAGCTCGGGCGCGGTACGCCGGACATCGCCAGCCCGTCGCTCAAGCCGCTGCAGCGCGCCATGGTGCACGCTGCACGCCGGACCGACCTGCAAAGTCTCGGTTACGAAGGCATCCAGGGCTCGCTGCCGCTACGCGAGCAGATCGCCCGGCTGATGCTGGATTCCGGCTGCCAGGTGCCGCCCAGCGAAATCGTCATCACCACCGGCTGCCAGGAAGCGCTGGCCATCACCCTGCGCGCGATCTGCGAGCCGGGCGACATCATCGCCATCGACTCGCCGAGCTTCCACGGCGCCATGCAGGCGCTCAAGGCGTACGGCCTGAAGGCGCTGGAAATCCCCACCGACCCCACCAACGGCATCAGCCTGGAAGCGCTGGAGCTGGCCATGGAACAGTGGCCGGTGAAGCTGATCCTGCTCACCCCCAACTGCAACAACCCGCTGGGCTACATCATGCCCGACGCCCGCAAGCGCGCCCTGCTCACGCTGGCGGCGCGCTACGACGTGCCGATCCTCGAGGACGACGTCTACGGCGAACTGGCCTACGCCTACCCCCGTCCGCGCAGCATCAAGTCCTTCGACACCGACGACCGCGTGCTGCTGGCCAGTTCCTTTTCCAAGACCGTGGCGCCCGGCCTGCGCACCGGCTGGGTGGTGCCCGGGCGCTACCTGGACCGCATCCTCCACTTCAAGTACATCGCCAGCGGTACCTGCGCGCCGCAGCCGCAGATGGCCCTGGCCGAATTCGTCGGCGGCGGCCACTACGAGCCCCACATCCGCCGCATGCGCTCGCAGTACCAGCGCCACCGCGACCTGATGACCGAATGGGTCGGCCGCTATTTCCCGGAAGGCGCGCGGGTCACCCGGCCACGCGGTGGCTTCATGCTCTGGGTCGAGTTCGACCCGCTGTTCGACAGCGTGCGCCTCAACCAGGAGCTGCGCCGCGACAATGTGCAGGTGGCGGCCGGCAACATCTTTTCCGCCTCGGGCAAGTACCGTAACTGCATCCGCATGAACTACTCCAACCGTGACCTGGCGGTGATCGAAGACGCCGTGCGCAAGGTTGGCGCCTGCGCCCGGCGACTGACCGCGGAGTTGCGCGAACAGCAAGCCGAACCGCTGCCCGCCTGAGGCGAAACATTTATCCACAGCCCGGCGCTGCCGCACGGCAGCGCCCTGCTGTACCTTGGTTTCCTTTTGCCAGGCCTCCGCTTTGACCAGTCTCATCCTCGGCCCGCTGGCCCTTCCCCTGCCCCACGTGCTGCTCTACCTCGGTTTCTTCGGCGCCCTGCTGGCCGGCTGGCTGGCCGGACGCAGGCGCGGCGCCAACCCCGAAGGTGCCCTGTTCAGCATGCTCCTTGGCGGTCTGCTGGTGGCGCGGCTGGTCTTCGTCGCGCGCTACTTCGAGCAGTACGCGGCGACGCCGCTGAGCATCGTGGATATCCGCGATGGCGGCTTTCTCGCGCTGCCAGGCGTGATCGCCGCTGCGCTGATCGGCGCGGTGCTGGCCTGGCGCAGGACGGAGCTGCGCCGCCCGCTGGCCGTTGCGGCGGTGGTCGGTGTATGCCTGTGGGGCGGCGGCAAGGCCGTGACCTCCGCGCTGGACCGCAGCCAGCAGATTCCCGAACTCACGGTGATGGACCTGCGCGGCGCCGCCGTGGACCTGCGCGCGCTGGATGGTCGGCCCATGGTGGTCAACCTCTGGGCCACCTGGTGCCCGCCGTGCCGGCGCGAGATGCCGGTGCTGGAAGCCGCGCAGAAACAGCGCAGTGATGTGCGCTTCCTGCTGGTGAACCAGGGCGAGAATGCCGAAGCCGTGCAGCGCTTCCTCCGCGAGCAGGGGCTGAGCGAGGCGGCGGTGCTGCTCGACAGCGGCAACCGCCTGGGCCAGCTCACCGGCTCCTACGGCATGCCCACCACACTGTTCTACGACGCCCAGGGGCGCCTGAAGCACAGCCAGATGGGCGAGCTGTCCGCCGCCAGCCTGGAGTACGGGCTGGGCCAGTTCAAGGACTGACCCGCCCGGCGTTTCAGCGGAAGCGCCCGACCTCGTCGCGCAGGCCGGCCGCCAGGCTGTCCAGTTCGCGCACGGTCTGCGCCAGATCGGCCACCACCTGACGCTGTTCGCTGTTGGCCTGGGCGATGCCCTGCAGGTTGCTGCTGAGCAGGGTCGCCGTGCGGCTCTGCTCCTGGGTTGCCGTCGTGATGGCGGCGAACTGTTCGCCGGCCGCGCTGCTTTGCTGGGAGATTTCCGCCAGCGCGGCGGCGACCTTCTCGTTCAATGCCAGCCCATGCTGCATCAGCTGGCTGCCCTGCTCGATGGTCTCGGTGGCGCTGCCGGTTTCCTGCTGGATGGCGCCGATCATCTGCGAGATTTCCGTGGTAGCGGCCTGAGTGCGCGCCGCCAGGCTGCGCACTTCATCGGCAACCACGGCGAACCCACGCCCCTGCTCGCCCGCACGGGCGGCCTCGATGGCGGCGTTGAGCGCCAGCAGATTGGTCTGCTCGGCAATCGAAGTGATCACGCCGACGATGCTGCCGATCTCCTGGGAGCGTGCGCCGAGGCGGTTCACTCGCTCCACGGTCTGCTGCAGCGCACCAGCGATCTGTGCCAGCGAGGCCGAAGCATCGTCCATCGACTGCAGGCCGATGTGGGTCTGCCGGGTGTTCTCGCTCGCCATACGCTCGGTGCTGCGCATGTTGTCGGCGATATCCATCGAGGTGGCGCTGAACTCCTCCACCGCACCAGCCATGCTGTTGATTTCGCCGGACTGCTGCTCCATACCGGCATACGCGCCGCTGGAAAGGCCCGACAACGAACGCGAGCAATGCCCCACTTCCTCCGCCGCGCCGCGCACCCGTGAGACCATGCGGGAGAGCGCCTCGCCCATCTGGTTGAAGCTGCGCGCCAGGTCGCCGATCTCGTCACGGCTGGCAACGGACAGGCGCGCCCCCAGGTCGCCGGCGCCCAGCGCATGGGCCTGGCGCACCAGGTCGCCCAGCGGGCGCAGGCGGCGGCGCAGCAGCCAGGTAGTAGCAATGACCGCCAACAGCATGGCGATCAGGCTGCCCATGGCCAGTTGGCCGCCGACACGCCAGGTCACCGCGCGGATCTCCTCCTTCGGCATGCTTGCAACGACGCTCCAGGGGCCGCCGGCGAAAGGCTGCGCCACGCTGTAGAAGTCGTCCTGGCCGTCGCTCCAGAAGCGGCCGCGGCCGGGGTGGTCCAGCAACTTGGCAAGGCTGTCGGCAGCGCGCTCGGGGTTGCGCGCGCCGGCCGGCGGCACCAGCCAATGGTGTTGTTCATCCAGCAACGCCAGAGAGCCGCCCTGGCCGAGGCGGAAACGACCCAGGTTGTCGAACTGGCGCTTCTGCGCATCGGTGTAATCGAAGCCGACGAACAGCACGGCGATCACCCGTCCGCCGGCATCGCGCACCGGGGTGTACTGGGTCATGTAGAAGCGGTCGAACAGCAGTGCGCGGCCGACGTAGCTCTCTCCGCGCAGCAGCAGCGGGTAGGCCGGGCTGTTGTGATCGAGCACGGTGCCCATGGCGCGGCTGCCGTCCTGCTTCATCAGCGAGGTGGTGATGCGCACGAAGTCGTCGCCGTCGCGCACGAAGACGGTGGCGACCCCGGCGGTGAGCTGGCGGAATTCGTCGACCAGGGTGAAGTCGCCATTCAGGCGAGTGTCGCCCAGGTACAGCGCCGGGGCTTGCAGCGCAGCAACCGGCACGCGCTCGTCAGCGTGCGCTTTCAGGCCGGCGGCGAAGCGTTGCTCGAACAGGCCGGCGAGGCGCTGGGTGCTCTCGCGCAGGGTGCCGTGGAAGGTTTCCAGCTGGTCCGCCAACAGGCGCGCCTCGCTGGCGAGGTGTTCTTCGCGGGTGGTCAGGGTAGCGCTGTCTAGCGAGCGCAAGGCAAACAGCGTGCTACCGCTGATCAACAGGATCAGGAGCACGGCCAATGCCATCGCCAACTGCAGGGCGATGCGGGATCGGGGCTGGTTCATATTTCGGGTTCTGCACGCAACGGCAAGCCGTCGCCCGTGGTGTGGGAGCGGCCCGCTTCGGTTCGAGGGGAATGCCGGTGTTGTACACCTGGCTACCGTGGCTATCGGCGGGCCGGAAAAATACTTGAGTTCTTCACCCGGAAATAGCGTGGTACGGGGGTTCCAGACGGATCAGCGACGCCTCCCTTTGAAGCAGGACCTGCGCCGGGCGGTTCGCGAGCAAGCTCGCTCCTACAGGTGGAGATTGGCGTAGGAGCGGACTTTGTCCGCGATAAGGTCCGGCGCGATGCGAACCTATCGCGGACGGAGTCCGCTCCTACGTAGAGCGCTACGCGCTTACTGGATCTCTTCGGGGGTGACGATCACCCAGTTCTTGTCGGCGGTCACCGGCTGGCCGAGCTTGGCCTGGGCCTCGGCATTCTTCTTGATCATGCCGTTGAGCTGGTCCATGTACTTGGCCTTGCGGTTGATCCACAGGTGCACGCCGTTCTCGGCGGTACCGTTGAACAGCATGTAGCCGTCGCTGCTGGGGGTATCGCCGCCGACCAGGATGGGCTTCTTCCACTGGTCGATGTAGGTGAGGATGGCCGCCTGCTTGCCGGCCATCCAGGTTGCCGGCGTCCACAGGTAGGGGGTGATTTCCAGGCCCTCGTTGGCCTTGGGATCGTATTTACCTTCGGCGATCTGCTTGCGCGCAGTGGTCAGGGCGCCGCTCTGGCGGTCCTTGAGCAGCGTGGTGACACCGATGACGTTTTCGGGCTTCACGTTGTAGCCGTACTTGGGATCGCTGGCGACCATGCGCACCAGCTCCTCATGGGCCGCGGTCATCACGTAGACCTCGATGCCGTTCTCCATCAGCTTGTTGTACAGCTCGGTCTGCCCGGTGAAGACCTTGGGCGGGTTGATCTCGATAGTCTTGACCACGTCGCCTTCGTAGTAGGTGCTGGGCACCGGCTTGCCGTAGGCCATCAGCTCGTCGACGTAGCCCTTGAGCTCCTTGAGGGTGAGGCCGGAGAACACCTGGGCGACCCAGGGGTAGCAGACCAGGTCGTCGAGTTCGCAGAGGCGGTAGTAGTAGCTGTTGAGGCTTTCCTTGTGGCCGTTGACGTCCTTGAAGGGGATGAGCTTGAGCGAGGGGTCGAGCTTCTCGCGGGTCAGCACGCCTTTCATTTCCAGGAAGGGCAGCAGCGATTCCTCGAGGTCGTAGCGGTAGCTGGTGTTGTCCATGTCGAAGACCGCGAAGGCGCCCTTGTTGGCATTGGCGGCGATCAGGGCGTCGAGCTGCTTGGCGGCGGGCGCCGGCCAGTGCTTCAGTTCGGTGGCGGCGAAAGAGGTGCTGGCGAGGCCGGCCAGGATCAGGCCGGCGAGCAAGGTGCGCATGGGCTTCATGGAATTCCCCCGAGTGGTCTTGTGGGTATGGGGAAGGCCCATGGCGGGCCTTCACTGGACTAGTCCAGCAATGACCCTAGCAAAGCGCTGTTTCAGCTCTGCGACGGCAGCGACGTGAATCGTCGCGAAGGCGGCAGGACGTATCCATCCGCGCCACGTGGGTTTTCCAGCAGCGACGACTGGTCTAGTTCACGGCACGCCGCAGGCGGCCGGGGGCGTCGCCGTAGGTTTCCTTGAATTTCCGGGTGAAGGACGCCTGGGACTGGTAGCCGACCTGGGCGGCGATATCGGTCAGGCTCAGCTGCGAGTCGCTCAGCAGGCGGTGCGCCAGTTCCATGCGCACACGGGTCAGCAGAACCCAGGGCGATTCGCCGGCGACCTGGGCGAACTGGCGCGCGAAGGTGGCGCGGGACATGTTCGCCCGTTCGGCCAGCGCTTCGATGGTCCATTCACGGGCGGGCTCCTCCAGCATCGCCTGCCAGGCGCGGCCCAGGCGCTTGGCGCTGAGCAGCGCCAGGGTGCCACTGGCGGGGGCGTGATCGCGCAGGTGGACGCGCAGGATCAGGGTGAACAGCGCCGAAGACAGCGCATCCACCAGAAAGCGCGCGCCAGCCTGGTTGCCGTCCGCTTCGGCGCGCAGCAGGGCGACCAGCGCGGCCACGGAGTCGCCCAGGCCATTGTCCTGGCAAGACACCTTCACGAACGCCGGCAGGGCCGCCATCAACAGCGAGCCAGGTTGGTAATGGAAGCTCCCGCAGAGCATGTCCAGCTCACCTTCGCCCGCACCCAGACGATGGACCGGCAACAAACCCTCCTCGTGGACTTCCGGCGCCTGCGCGGCCACCCGCGTGCCGTGGCTGCGCAACAGGTGGGCTGCACCATCGGGAAGGACCAGTACTTCACCTGCCTTGAGGTCCAGGGCTTGCCCGTCCGGCATTTCCATCCGGCAGCTGCCGGACAGCACCACGTGGTACTGCGCAGTGCCGGCCGGCAACGGCTCGTGGTCCAGCGCCCAGTCGCCGAGGAACCGGCAACGCAGGTCGAGGCTGCCGCGCAGGCCGGCGAGCTGGATGAGGCGATCGAGGGCGTTCATGGCATTCCAGGCAAAGGCAGTGGCTGACAGCTTATCCACAGCGACGACTCATTCGAAGTACTCCACCGGCGGCATCTGCATGGCCTGCATCTCGGCCTGCAGGAAATCACGCAGCCGCCGCAGCCGTTCCTGATGTCGGCGGGCGCGAGGCCAGACCAGGTAGTAGCTCTCGCCGCTGGCCACCGCGCTAGGCCATGGCAGTGCCAGGCGGCCCTGGTTGGCATCTTCGGCGACCATCACCAGGTCGCCGATGGAAACTCCATAGCCACGGGTCGCAGCCACGATGCCCAGTTCGAGGGTGTCGAATACCTGCCCACCCTTGAGCGAAACCTGCTCGCCCAGGTCCATGCGCTGCAACCAACGCCGCCAGTCACGGCGGTCCGGCGTGGGGTGCAGCAGTTCGGCGCCGGCCAGTCGCTCGGCGTTCCACGGGCCATCCGCCAGCAGCGCCGGCGAGCCGACTGGAATCAGCCATTCGGGGAAGAGCAAGGTGGCTTCCCAGTCCGGCGGGAAGTGCCCGGAGCTGAGCAGCACCGCGCAGTCGAAAGGCTCATGGACGAAGTCCACACGATCCACGTCCATCCAGGCGCTGGTCAGCTGCACCTCGATATCGCTGTGCTGCATGCGGAACTTGCTCAGCCGCGCCAGCAACCAGCGCATGGTCAGGGTCGAGGGCGCCTTCAGGCGCAGCACCCCTTCCTCCGCGCGCAGGCTGGCGCAGGCGCGTTCCAATGCATCGAAGCCATCACGCAGGCCGGGCAGCAGCATCCGCGCTGTTTCTGTCAGTTCCAGCTGACGACCTCGACGCTGGAACAGGCGGCAGGCGAAGTGTTCTTCCAGGGTCTTGATGTGCCGGCTCACCGCGCTCTGGGTGATCGCCAGCTCCTCGGCGGCGCGAGTGAAGGACGCGTGACGCGCCGCCGCCTCGAAGGCGCGCAGGGCATAGAGGGGTGGCAACTGGCGGGTCATGGCAGGCTCCAGGCAATTCATGCATGAGTATGACTCATGCATGGCATCGCATTTATCCTTTTGTGCCCGCATCCACGGGCACCGGAGAATGGGCGACTCCCAATCGACGCGGCGCATGCCGCTTGCTGAGCCTGACTCATGAAACGCCTGTACCGTGACGAACTTGCCGCCATCCTTCGCCTCGCCGGCCCGCTGATTGCCGCGCAGTTGGCCTACGTGGCCATGGTGTTCACCGACACCGTGATGATGGGCAAGCTCGGCCGCGAGGCGCTGGCCAGCGGCGGCCTGGGCGCATCCACTTATGCGTTGATCTCGACCTTCTGCGTCGGCGTGGTGGCAGCCACGGGCAACCTGGTGGCGATCCGGCATGGCGCGAAAGACGCTCGCGGCGTGGTGGAAGCGACCCAGGCCGGCCTGTGGATCGGTGGTGCGCTGGCGCTGCTGGCGGGGCTGTTGCTGTGGAACCTCGGGCCGATCCTGATCGCCTTCGGCCAGGCGCCGGAAACGGTCGCCGGCACCATGAGTTTTCTGCACAGCATCGTCTTCGCCCTGCCCGGCTACATGGCATTCATGGTGCTGCGCGGCTTCACCAGCGCCATCGAGCGGCCGGGCCCGGTCATGGCCATCAGCCTGATCGGCGCGCTGGCCAACTTCGCCCTCAACTATGCCTTCATCGAAGGCTTGTTCGGCCTGCCGCGTCTTGGGCTGGCGGGGATCGGCATGGTCACCGCGGTGGTGATGAATGCGCTGCCGGTGATCTTCGCACTGTACCTGCGCTGGCACCGGGCCTATGCGCCCTACCCGCTGCTGGCCGGTTTGTCGAAGCCAGACTTCAAGGTGATCGGCGAATCCCTGCGCCTGGGCATTTCCATCGGCGGCACCTACGCGGTGGAGTCGGGCATGTTCACCGTGGCGACCCTGTGCATGGGCGTGATCGGCAGCAGCGCCCTGGCGGCGCACCAGATCGCCATCCAGTCGGTGTACGTGGCCTTCATGGTGCCCATGGGGATTTCCTATGCCGTGACCTTCCGCATCGGCCAGCACTACGGCGCCGGGCGGCTGGTCGAGGCGCGCCGCGCCGGGCGGTTGGGCATCGGTTTCGGCGCCAGCTGCATGTTCGCCTTCGCCGCGCTGTTCTGGCTCGCGCCGGAGCTGGTCATCGGCCTGTTCATCGACCACAACGATCCGGCCAACCGCGAGGTGGTGCAACTGGCCGTCAGCCTGCTGGCCATCGCCGCGTGGTTCGAGCTGTTTGACGGTACCCAGTGCATCGCCATGGGCGCGATCCGCGGCCTGAAGGACGCGCGCACCACCTTCCTCGTCGGGCTGGCCGGTTACTGGCTGGTGGGCGTGCCGATGGCGCTGCTGCTGACCTTCCCGCTGGGCTGGGGGCCGAGCGGCGTGTGGTGGGGATTGGCTTCGGGCCTGGCCTGCGCGGCCATTGGCCTGACGCTGGCCTTCGAGGGGAAAACCTCGCGCCTGCTGCGCCCGCGCACGCCTGGCGCAGCGCTGGCGGCTAGCTGACCGAGTCCTGCATGCGCAGCGTACGGTTGGCGCCGAACACCAGGAAGCGAGCCAGCTCCGCGAGCGGCAGCGGGCGGCTGATCCAGTAACCCTGTACCTGATCGCAACCGAACTGGCGCAATTCGTCCTGCTGGGCGGCAGTCTCGACGCCTTCGGCGACCACTTCCAGGTTCAGGTTGTGCGCCAGGTTGATCATCGCCCGCACCAGCTGCAGGTTTTCCGTGCGCTCATGCATGCCGCCGACGAAGCTCTTGTCGATCTTCAGCAGGGTGATCGGCAAGCTGTTGAGGTGCACGAAGGACGAGAAGCCGGTGCCGAAATCGTCCAGCGAGAAGCGCACGCCAAGCCGGCCGAGGGCCTGCATGGTCTGCAGGACCTGGTCGCTGCGGCGCATCACGGCGGTTTCGGTCAGTTCGAATTCCAGCCACTGGGCATCAACGCCGCGCTCGCGGATCAGGCGCTCCAGGGTTGGCAGCAGTTGGCTGTCCTGGAACTGGCGGAACGACAGGTTCACCGCCATGTGCAGCGGCGGCAGACCACGCCCGCGCAACCACTGCATGTCACGCAGGGCGCGGGAGATGACCCAATAGCCTAGCGGCACGATCAGCCCGCTTTCCTCGGCGAGCGGCACGAAGTCGCCCGGCGTCAGCAGGCCACGCTCGGGATGGCGCCAACGCACCAGCGCTTCGAGACCGACGATCTGCCCGCTGTGCAGGTCCAGGCGCGGCTGGTAGTGCAGTTCCAGTTCGTCGCGGCGCAGCGCCCGGCGCAGTTCACTTTCCAGGTCGGCAAGGCTGCGGGCACCGCGGTTGATGCGTTCGTCGAAGACGTGGAAGGTACAGCCCTGGCGCGACTTGGCCTGCTGCATGGCGATATGTGCATGCCACAGCAGCGGGTCGGCGGCTTCGCCGGCGCGGGCGTGGGCCATGCCCAGGCTGCAGCCCAGCAGCAGGCTTTCACCCTCGACCCAGTAGGGCTCGCCCAGGGATTCGACGATGAGTTCGGCGATCTTCTCGACCCGCGCCGGGTCGCGGCGGGTGTCCAGCAGCAGGGCAAACTCGTCGCTGCCCAGGCGGGCGATGTCGTCGCCGTTGTCCAGGTGCGCCTTCAGACGCGCCACCACCTGCAGGATCAGGCGGTCGCCAGCCTGGTGGCCGAGGGCGTCGTTGACGTGGCGGAAGTTGTCCAGGTCCAGGTGGCCCAGCGCCAGGCCGCGCCCTTCGCTCTCGCTGAGGCGGGCGGCGAGCAGAGTCTGGAAGCCCTGGCGGTTGGCGATACCGGTCAGTGGGTCCTGTTCGGCCAGGCTCTGCAGGGTGTTCTGCAGCGAAGTGCGCTCACGCACGTAACGCAGGGTGCGGCGCAGGACTTCGACGCTGAGGGATTCGGCCACCAGATAAT
Organism: Pseudomonas sp. NY15435; assembly: GCF_048068295.1. NCBI lineage: Bacteria > Pseudomonadati > Pseudomonadota > Gammaproteobacteria > Pseudomonadales > Pseudomonadaceae > Pseudomonas > Pseudomonas sp. NY15435. The sequence goes on along the minus strand of NZ_JBLUQA010000008.1, from coordinate 64,127 downwards.
CGGCGACGCCGACCGGCTCCTCCGCGGGCTCGCGCTCCAGCAGCAGGACCAACGGCAGATGGCATTGGTGGGCGGACGGCAATTTGCCGGGCGTGGCGAGCACCAGGCCGACCTGATCCTCGTCGAACAGGCTGCTGGCAGCCTGCCAGGACGGGGCCGTGATCAGCGAATAGCCCTGCCCCAACGCGGCCAGATGCCCGCGCAGTAGCTGGGCCCACTGCGGCGCTTCCGCCAGCAGGAGCAGGCGCGTTGGTTCGACCGACGCTGCCAAGCGACCCCCATGTATCTCTAGAAAGGGGAGAAACTCCAGGCACCTTCCGTGCGCCCATTTCTCCCGGTTTTGAAGCGACGCCATCCGGACATCCCACGGATGTAGACGAAACTTCAGAGAAACTCTTAAGAGTTTTCTTCAAGTAATGCTGTCACAAGCCTAATACATGTACAGATTTATCCAAAACACATAAGTACGATCGTGTCACAGATCGCCGCTATTCCGAGCGGCACCCCGACGCCCGGCACGGCCTGCTAGAATACGCGCCCGCTTCACTACAGACCCCGCCTTTCATGTCCCGACTCAATCCCCGGCAGCAAGAGGCCGTGAACTACGTCGGCGGCCCGCTCCTGGTGCTGGCCGGCGCCGGCTCCGGCAAGACCAGCGTGATCACCCGCAAGATCGCGTACCTCGTGCAGCAATGCGGCATCCGCGCCCAGTACATCGTCGCCGTGACCTTCACCAACAAGGCCGCCCGCGAGATGAAGGAGCGCGTCAGCACCCTGCTGCGCCCGGGCGAAGGCAAGGGCCTGACTGTCTCGACCTTCCATAACCTGGGCCTGAACATCATCCGCAAGGAACATGCGGCCCTGGGCTACAAGCCCGGCTTCTCGATCTTCGACGAGAGCGATGTGAAGGCGCTGATGACCGACATCATGCAGAAGGAATATTCCGGCGATGACGGTCTGGACGAGATCAAGGGCCTGATCGGCAGCTGGAAGAACGACCTGATCCTTCCGGAAGAAGCGCTGGAAAAGGCGCGCAATCCCAAGGAACAGACCGCCGCGATGGTCTACCTGCACTACCAGCGCACGCTCAAGGCCTACAACGCGGTGGATTTCGACGACCTGATCCTGCAGCCGGTGAAGCTGTTCCAGGAGCACCCGGACATCCTCGACAAGTGGCGCAACCGCGTGCGCTACATGCTGGTGGACGAATACCAGGACACCAACGCCAGCCAGTACCTGCTGGTGAAGATGCTGGTGCAGCAGCGCGCGCACTTCACCGTGGTGGGCGACGACGACCAGTCGATCTATGCCTGGCGCGGCGCGCGCCCGGAAAACCTGATGCAGCTGAAGGAAGACTTTCCCTCGCTGAAGGTGGTGATGCTGGAGCAGAACTACCGCTCTACCAGCCGCATCCTCAAATGCGCCAACATCCTCATCGCCAACAACCCCCACGTGTTCGAGAAGCAGCTGTGGAGCGAGATGGGCGAGGGCGACCCGATCCGCGTGATCCGTTGCCGCAACGAGGAGTCCGAGGCCGAGCGGGTGGCGATGGAAATCCTCACCATCCACCTGAAGACGCAGCGGCCCTACAGCGAATTCGCCATCCTCTACCGGGGCAACTATCAGGCGAAGCTGATCGAGCTGAAACTTCAGCACCACCAGATTCCCTATCACCTGTCAGGCGGCACCAGCTTCTTCGGACGCCAGGAAGTGAAGGACCTGATGTCCTACTTCCGCCTGCTGGTGAACCCGGACGATGACAACGCCTTCCTCCGCGTGATTAACGTGCCGCGCCGGGAGATCGGCTCCACCACCCTGGAGAAACTCGGCAACTACGCCACCGAGCGCGGCTGCTCGATGTTCAACGCTTCCGGCGAGCTGGGCCTCTCCGAACACCTGGACGCCCGCTACATCGAGCGCCTGCAGCGCTTCAAGCGCTTCATCGACAAGGTCCGCGAGCAGTGCGCCGGCAGCGACCCGATCGGCGCGCTGCGCAGCATGGTGATGGACATCGACTACGAAAACTGGCTGCGGCAGAACGCGTCCAGCGACAAGGTCGCCGATTTCCGCATGGGCAACGTCTGGTTCCTCATCGAAGCCCTGAAAAATACCCTGGAGCGCGACGAAGAAGGCGACATGACCATCGAGCAGGCCATCGCCAAGCTGGTGCTGCGCGACATGCTCGAACGCCAGCAGGAAGAGGAAGAAGGCGCCGACGGTGTGCAGATGATGACCCTGCACGCCTCCAAGGGCCTGGAATTCCCCTACGTGTTCATTCTCGGCGTGGAAGAGGAAATCCTCCCGCACCGTTCCAGCATCGAGGCCGACACCATCGAGGAGGAGCGGCGCCTGGCCTACGTAGGCATTACCCGGGCGAAGAAGAACCTGGCCATGACCTTCGCCGCCAAGCGCAAACAGTACGGCGAGATCATCGACTGCTCGCCCAGCCGCTTCCTCGACGAACTGCCGCCCGAAGACCTGGTCTGGGAAGGCCAGGAAGACGCGCCGCAAGAGGTCAAGGTGGCCAAGGGCAACTCGGCACTGGCGGATATCCGGGCGATGCTCAAGCGCTGATCTAATTCCCTGTAGGGGCGAGCTTACTCGCGAAGCTCTTCGCCGCGCGGTTCGCGAGCAAGCTCGCTCCTACAGAAAGGCATCGCACCGGGATCACGCGCGGCCGCCCATCGAAAAACTGTCCATTCGATCAGCAATTGCATTGGTCGGAACGTCGCGCAGAGGGCCAATGGCGTTGTAGAATTACGCGCTTCATCAGCGACAGCCGCTCCGGAAGCACCCCCGTGAACACTCTCAAAGACAAAATTCGCAGCGAAGGCATCGTTCTCTCCGAACAGGTCCTCAAGGTAGACGCCTTCCTCAACCACCAGATCGACCCGGCGCTGATGAAGCAGATCGGCCACGAGTTCGCCGAACGCTTCAAGAACCAGGGCATCACCAAGATCGTCACCATCGAAGCCTCGGGTATCGCCCCGGCGGTCATGGCCGGCCTCGAACTGGGCATCCCGGTGATCTTCGCCCGCAAGTTCCAGTCGCTGACGCTGAAGAACGACCTACTGATCTCCAAGGTCTTCTCCTTCACCAAGCAGACCGAAAGCACCATCGCCATTTCCGCCAAGCATCTGACCGCCGCCGACCACGTGCTGGTGGTGGATGACTTCCTCGCCAACGGCCATGCCGCCAAGGCGCTGATCGACCTGATCCAGCAGGCGGGCGCCAGCGTTGCAGGCCTGGGTATCGTCATCGAGAAATCCTTCCAGGAAGGCCGCGCCCTGCTGGAAAGCGAAGGCTACCGCGTGGAGTCCCTGGCCCGCGTGAAGTCGCTGGCCAATGGTCAGGTCGAGTTCCTCGAAGACTGATCCAGCGCTGCACGAAAAAAGGCGGGCACCGACAGGGCCCGCCTTTTTCATGCCTGCTCGCTGGCTTTCGCGAACGGAGCTCCAACGTAGCCTTTGCGGCGAATAATGCTGGCGCGTTATGCGCCCCACGCAACCGGCATGCCCTGTAGGAGCGAGCTCGCTCGCGAAGCTCTGCAGGGTGTTGATGGTACCGTGCGGTTCGCGAGCAAGCTCGCTCCTACAGTTCCGGCCCCGCGCTGGCTTTCAGGCCAGCCAGGACCAACCGCTGATACAACTCCTCGCGCAACCCCTCTGGTTTCGCGAGCCCCATCCGCTCCAGGTGCTCCGGGAAGGCCTCCGGCTCCGGAGCATCCAGCGTCGCCTTGCCCAGCTCGAGAATCTCGCTGAGCTTCAGCTTGCTCTTGAGCCAGCCCAAGGCCCGCAGGAGGTCGCGCTCATGCTCGGTGAAGTCGCTGCCCAGCGGGAATTCCGGCAACAGCTTGCGCAACCCGTGGGTTGCTTCGCGCAGTCGTTGCGGGGTGTTGTTGCGGTAACGCGGGTCCAACTCGAAATTCTTCGGCAGCTTGCCAGCGTCCCGGGCCTGGGCAAGCAACTCATCCTGGAAGCGCGAGTCGGCGATGGCCAGCAGGGCGGCGATCACTTCAGCGTCGTTCTTGCCGCGCAGGTCGGCAACACCATACTCGGTCACCACCATGTCGCGCAGGTGCCGCGGGATGGTGGTGTGCCCGTAGCTCCAGACAATGTTGGAGCTCAGCTCGCCCTCGGATTCGCGCCAGCTGCGCAGCATCAGGATGGATCGCCCGCCTTCCAGTTCGTGGGCCTGGGCAACGAAGTTGTATTGTCCACCGACGCCGCTGAGTACCCGGCCGTCCTCCAACTGGTCGGCCACGCCGGCGCCCAGCAGGGTGACGGTGAAGGCACTGTTGATGAAGCGCGCCTCGCGGCGTTGCTCACGCTTGAGCTCTTCATCACGGTAGAGGTTGTTGACGAAGCCGATGCCAGTCATGCCGATACCGGCCAGTTGTTCGCGGGGCATCTCGCGCAACTTGCGGTAGAAAGCCTGCGGTCCGAGGAAGAATCCCCCGTGCAGCCAGACACCCGGTTCGGTGGGGGAGGACCCCGACCGCGCCGCGACCCGCCGGCTCAACACGCCGGCCTCGGCCAGCGCCAGCAGACCGGGCACGAACATTTCACTGCAGCCGTACAGGCCCTGTTCGAAGGCGGCGAGACCGCCGTCGCGCTCGATCAGCTCAGCATGGCGGGCGGTGGAGTCGAGGCTGTCGAGCAGCGCGCGATAGCCATCGTTGTCGCGCTGGCGGGTGAGCAGCGCCGAGGTCAGTGCGTCGCCCATGGAGCCGATGCCGATCTGCAGCGTGCCGCCGTCGCGCACCAGGGCGCTGGCGTGCAGACCGATGCAATGGTCCTGCAGGCCCACCGGCAGGTTGGGCGTGGAGAAGAGCGTGCTGCTGTCTCCCGGCGCGTCGACCAGCAGGTCGAAGAAATCCTCGTCCACCTCGGCGTCGCCGGGCATGTAAGGCAACTGGTCGTGGACCACGCCGATGGTGACGATGGTTTCGCCCGCCGCGCGGCGGCGCTGGAGCATCGGCAGCAGGTCGAGGGTGATGTCCGGGTTGCAGGCCAGGCTCAGCTTGCCCGGCCGTGCCGGATCGCGGGCCACCAGTTGGGCAACGGCGTTGACGCCTTTGGCGTTGATGTCCCGCGCCACATGGCTGTAATTGCAACTGATGTAGTTCTGCTGCGCCGGGGCGCTGTCGAGCAGGCTGCCGGGCTGCAGATAGAACTCCTCGACGCGGATGTTATCCGGCAGGCTGCCGCTGCGCAGATCGTGCAGGTAGTCCAGCTCGGGATAGTCGCCGTAGATGCGCGCGACGAAGGGCTCGAGGAAGCGCCTTTGCAATTCGCCGCCGGCCTGAGGTCGGCCCAGGGATAGCGCGGTGTAGAGCGTGAGCTGGCGACGCGGGTTCTCGCGGATGTGCCGGTACAGCGCGTTGGCCAACTGGTTGGGTTTGCCAAGCCCCAGCGGCAGGCCAAGGCGGATGTGCCCGTCCAGGCGCTGCAGCAGGTGTTCGACGGCAGTTTCGATCGAGCAGGATTGCACCGGGCATCCCTCCTGGTTCGTTTCAACGACAGGAGTTTGGACCGGCTTTACGCAAAAGTTGCTCCCGCGACTCACCCGGTGACAAATCACGGGCATGAAAAAGCCGCCCTTGGGCGGCTTTTTCGCACAGGTCGGCTGTTACAGGCCGGACATGTGGTGAATCGCAGCTTTCAGCTCGTCATCGGAGCAATCAGCGCAAGTGCCCTTGGGCGGCATGGCGTTGATACCCGAGATGGCCTTGGCCAGCAGGCCGTCGATACCGCCCTGCTCTTTCGCACGCTTGCCCCAGTCAGCCTTGTCACCGACTTTCGGCGCGCCCAGCAGGCCGCTGCCGTGGCAAGTGGTGCAGACCTTGCCGACAATTTCTTCGCCCGAACGCGGAGCACCGCCACCACCGGCAGCTGCTACGGCGCCAACGCCTTCGCATTCCTTGCCCTGGACGCAGACCTTGCCGACAGGTTCGAGACGCTTGGCAATGGCATCATCGTTGGTCGCGGCCTGAACGCTCACTGCCCACAGGGCCAGTACGGCAGCTTGGGCTGCCAGGATTTTTCTAATCAGGTTCACCCTTTCACCCTCATCGTGGCTTATCACGCCCGGTCGCGGTGCAGTCACAGTCTCGGGCCGCGCGAGCGGGCGCAAGTATAACGGCAAAGCCGGGAAGCTCGAAACAATTGCGCCACCTAGCCGGCCTTTGCGGCATTAGGTCGCAGCTGATCTGGCCGGTCCTACCGGCTGTTCAAAAATTTGCCGGTGTGGTCGCGCTGATCAGCCGTGCCTGGGTTTCGAATGGATTGCGGAAGCGGTGCGGCTTGGTGCTGTCGAAATAGTAGCTGTCACCACATTCGAGGACGAATGTCTCGTCGCCGACGGTCAGCTCCAGGCGGCCTTCGACCAGCACGCCGGTCTCTTCGCCTTCGTGGGCGTACATGTCGTCACCGGTGTCGGAGCCCGGCGGATAGGTCTCGTCGAGCAAGGTGATGGCGCGACTGGGGTAGTCCTTGCCGATCAGCTTCATGATGATCGAGCCACTGGACAGGTCGCTGAGTTCGTCTGCCTTGTAGACCACAGGGGTGTTGCTGCTCTGCTCAAGATCGAGGGAAAAGAACTCGACCAGGGACATCGGAATACCACCCAGCACTTTCTTCAGCGAGCTGATGGAGGGGCTGACGCTGTTCTTCTCGATCATCGAGATTGTGCTGTTGGTCACACCCGCCCGTTTGGCGAGTTCGCGCTGGGACAAACCTTTGAGCTTACGGATGGCTTGCAGACGAGCACCGACGTCCAAGGGTGGGGTCCTCCTTATTTTTGTATCAGGCAGGCTCAAGAACCTGTCTTTGATCGGCTGCGCGTCGGCATCACTGCGTTGAAAGCGCCTTCGGGATGCTCATTTACTGACGTAAATTCCGCTCCCTCAGCCACTTTCGCCTTGTTCTGCTCTAGCTCGCGAGATCAAAAACAGGCTCTGAAAGGCAGAACCCGCAACGGCTTGAGCCGAGCGGGTTCCAAGTGCCACGTATCATGGCAACACCGTTCAGTATTTACAACAGATCGCCCGCCGATCCTGCGCAAACTTTACGGGCGGTATCCGTCACTCGCCGCTATAGACCCGCGGGACGCGCTTGAGGTTGCAGAACAGCTGGTAAGGAATGCTGCCGCACAGGGAAGCCAATTGGCTGGCAGGGACGTTCGGGCCCCAGAGTTCGACGCGGCTGCCCAGGCCCGCGGTCGGCAGATCCGTCAGGTCCACGGTGAGCATGTCCATGGACACGCGGCCGATGATACGGCTGAGCTTGCCGTCGATGAATACCGGCGTGCCGTCCGGCGCGTGGCGCGGATAGCCGTCGGCGTAACCCATGGCGACCACGCCGACCCGCACCGGGCGGTCGGCGATGAAGCGCGCGCCATAGCCCACCGGCTCGCCGGCCGGCAGTTCGCGGATGCTGATGACCTTCGACTCCAGGGTCATCACCGGGCGCAGTTGGTCGGCCAGCGTGTGCGCCTGTTCGAACGGAGTGGCGCCGTAGAGCATGATGCCGGGGCGCACCCAGTCGCTGGGCACTTCGGACCAACCGAGGATGCCGGGGGAGTTGCGCAGGCTGATCTCATGACCCTGGCCCGCGGCCTCACGCACGGCCTGGAAGGCGGCGACCTGCTCTTCGGTGCGTGAGCAGTCCAGTTCGTCGGCGCGGGAGAAGTGGCTCATCAGCACGACCTTGGCCACGTGGGGCAGCGCCTTCAGGCGCGCCAGCGCAGCGGCGTAGTCCTGGGGGAAGAAGCCGACGCGGTGCATACCCGAGTCCATCTTCAACCAGACGGTCAGCGGCTTGCTCGGGCGGGCACGCTCGATGGCCTCCAGTTGCCAGGCCGAATGCACCACGCACCAGAAGTCATGGGCATCGATCAGTTCCAGTTCATTGGCTTCGAAGAAGCCTTCGAGCAGCAGGATCGGCGCGCGGATGCCGGCTTCGCGCAGCTCCAGCGCCTCCTCGATGCAGGCCACGGCGAAACCGTCGGCCTCGCCTTCCAGTGCGCGGGCGCAGACGACGGCGCCATGGCCGTAAGCATCGGCCTTGACCACCGCCAGCGCTCGGGCGCCGGTGACTTCACGGGCCAGGCGGTAGTTGTGGCGCAGGGCGGCGAGATCGATCAGGGCACGGGCGGGACGCATGGCGAGGCTCTCTTTTTATCAACTGGTACGAAACTGCAGACGAAAAAAACCCGGCGCTCCGGCCGGGCCACGCAAAACGATCAGGGCAATGCGGCGACGATGGAGACCTCAACGAGGATCTCCGGGTAGCACAACGCCGCCTGGACGGTGGCGCGCGCCGGAGCGCAGCCCTGAGGGACCCACTGGTCCCAGACGCCGTTCATGCCGGCGAAGTCGGCGGCGACATCCTTCAGGTAGATGGTTGCCGAGAGCACCCGCGACTTGTCGGTGCCGGCTTCTTCGAGCAGGCGCTCGACGCTGGCAAGGACTTCGCGGGTCTGCTGTTCGACCCCGGCGGAGAGGTCATCTGCCACCTGGCCGGCGAGGTACACCGTGCCATTGTGGATGACGACCTGGCTCATCCGTTGGTTAGTGTGCAGGCGCTGGATGGCCATTCTGGGCCTCCGAGGTGGAACCGTAGCGGGAGATGTCGAGGCCTTCGGTGCTGATCTGCGGACGCTTCTTGGCCATCAGGTCGGCGAGGTAGCGGCCCGAGCCACACGCCATGGTCCAGCCCAGGGTGCCGTGGCCGGTGTTGAGGAACAGGTTGCGGTAGCGGGTGGCGCCGACGATCGGCGTGCCGTCCGGGGTGGCCGGGCGCAGGCCGGTCCAGAACTCCGCCTGGCTGACATCGCCGCCTTCGGGGTAGAGGTCGGTGGTGATCATTTCCAGGGTGGCGCGGCGACGCGGGTTCAGCGACAGGTCGAAGCCGGCGATTTCCGCCATGCCGCCGACGCGGATACGCTGGTCGAAGCGGGTGATCGCGACCTTGTAGGTCTCGTCGAGAATGGTCGAGGTCGGCGCCATGTCCGGGTTGGTGATCGGCACGGTCAGCGAGTAGCCCTTGAGCGGATAGACCGGGGCGTCGATGCCCAGCGGCTTGAGCATCTGCGGCGAGTAGCTGCCCAGTGCCAGCACGTAGCGATCAGCGGTGACCAGTTGGCCATCGACCCAGACGCCGTTGATACGGTCGCCGGCGAAGTCCAGGCGCTGGATGTCCTGGCCGAAGCGGAATTCCACGCCCAGGGCCTTGGCCATCTCGGCCAGCTTGGTGGTGAACATCTGGCAGTCGCCGGTCTGGTCGTTGGGCAGGCGCAGGGCGCCGACCAGCTTGTCGGCCACCTTGGCCAGGGCCGGCTCGACGCGGGCGATGCCGGCGCGGTCCAGCACTTCATAGGGAACGCCGGTGCTTTCCAGGACGGCGATGTCCTTGGCGGCGGAGTCCAGTTGCGCCTGGGTGCGGAACAGCTGGGTGGTGCCCAGGGAGCGGCCTTCGTAGGTGATGCCGGTCTCGGCGCGCAGCTCATCGAGGCAGTCACGGCTGTACTCGGACAGGCGCACCATGCGCTCCTTGTTCACCGCGTAGCTCTTGGCGTTGCAGTTGCGCAGCATCTGCCACATCCAGCTGTACTGGCTGGGATCGCCGGTCAGCTTGATGGCCAGGGGAGCGTGGGTCTGCATCAGCCATTTCATGGCCTTGAGCGGGATGCCCGGGGCGGCCCAGGGCGAGGCGTAGCCAGGGGACACCTGGCCGGCGTTGGCGAAGCTGGTTTCCAGGGCCGGGCCGGGCTGGCGGTCGACGACGACCACTTCGAAGCCGGCACGGGCGAGATAGTAAGCACTGGCGGTACCGATCACACCGCTGCCAAGCACCAGAACGCGCATCTTTGCCTCCTACGTCGCGCCAGGGGCGCGGACGTTTCTTATTCTGAACGTAGATGCGCGCAGTATAGGAAGTCAGGCTCAGCGATATTCACTGATTGCGATGCGGTATTTGACGAAAATTCCTGGCAAAAGTCGCTTTCACGGAGGGACATCCACCAGGATAACGCCAATTCAACCCGAGACCGGATGGTCGAGGATCTGGCGAATATTTCACCAGATCCAGAGGAAATAGCGAACAGCACGGGATTGGCCAGAACTTCTCGCGCCAACCCAACCCCCAGCGGGAATTACCTGCTCTCACCGCAGCACCCGGTGCGAGCCTGCTGAACTGGCGGCGAGCAGGGAATTCCCCTTGGCGCGCTTACTTGCGCACCCACTGGCCGTTGACCTGCACATACTGCCCCGAAGGCGTGCGCTCGATGGCCTTCTTGCCGGCCAGGGATTCCACGTCCTTGAGGGTGGCGCCGCTCTGGCTGGCGACCTTCTGGTACTCGGCACGGCGCGCGGCGTTGATTTGTGCGGCGATATCGGAGGCGTCGCCGCCATTCTTCACGACGCCCAGGTAGCCGTCGGTCTGCTCGCCGACCAGGCCCTGGGATTTGGCGCCGCCCAGGGCGGACATCGCCTGCTCCAGGCTCATGGCCATGACCGGCAGGCTCAGGCAGAAAGCAACCAGCGCGGCACCCAGCTTGAAGTGCAATTTCATGAAAAGGCTCCCTTCTTCAGAACAGGCCGCTGTTCTCGTTGATGATGCCATCAAGCGCCTTGTCGACCTTGATATAGATCTCGTGCTCGATCTTCACGTTGAGGTTGATGTTGATTGGCTCCTTGGGCGCGGCGAGCTGCACGGTAGGGGTGCAGCCCTGGACGACGCCCGCCAGGAGCAGGAAGGGCAAAACGGCGCGAAGGCGCATCGGGGTTCTCCTTGCGGTCAGGGCGCGGCGGCCGGGTCGTTGCGCAGGCGTTCCTGCACGCGCTTGCGAATAGTGTCGCTGACCCGGTCGCTCAGTTGCAGGCTGGTGAGCAGCTTGGGCACGTTCTCCTCCAGGTTGACGTTGAGGTTGATCGGCCGCCCCTGCTCCAGCGCGGGGTTGCGCCCGCTCAGGCTCAGGGCGAGGAGCAGCTTGCCGGATTCATCATAATCCACGCGGCTGCTCAGCTTGTCGTAGCGGAAGTCGTCGATGGCGGTGGCCACCAGTTGCATGGCCGGGTTGCTCTGGCCCAGCGACTGGATCTTCGGCGAGCGGAACTGCAGCACGCCCGGTTGGCGCGCCGCCACTTCACCGCCGTGGATGACCAGCTTGCCCTCGTGCACCCCCAGCGGCAGGTTGCCGTCGATGATGCCATTGCCGGACAGCCCTTCCGCCGGATACGCCGCCAGGATAGCCTCCAGCGCCAGCCCTTCCAGCTTCAGGGTAAGACCATCGCGGCGTGCGGAAAGATCCACGGTGCCCGGCGGCAGCCAGGCGCGGCCGTTGAACATGCCTAGCTCAGCCTGCTGCCAGTCGAATCTCCCAGCCAGCGGCGCGTCCAGCGAGCCCTTGTAATTGCCCTGTAGCGACAGCGGCCCCAGGATCACGCCGGGGTTGAGCGAGGCGATCTTCACCTGGGGCAACTGCAGCTCCATCTGTGAGCCTTTCAGCGCAAACGTCGCCTGCAAGTCGAGGCCGTGCACCTCGCTGCGGTCATAGACGCCCTCCAGCCCGCTGCCGCGCAGGTTCAGGTCGAGGCTCTGCGGCGCGGCGCCCGGCGGTAGGCGCCAGTTCAGGTCGAAGCTCGCCTTGCCATTGTTCAGGCTGAGCAGACCGGGCCAGTCGCCGAGGGACTTTTCCAGCGGATTGCCGGTACGCAGGAAGAACTCCGGCTGGCGCGCAACCAGGGCGACACCCTGTTTCGCCGACTGACTGAGATCGACTTCGGCATTCAGCCCACCAGCGTTCAGCAGTCGACCCTTGAACTGCTGGGTATCGAGGCTTGCCGCCAGCGTTCCCATGGCATTCCACGAGAGCGGCTTGACGTGGGGCTGGCGCAGTTCGCCAACGGCCAGCTTTATCGGCGCATTCAGTTGCAGGGTGGCGGGTGTTTCGCTGGCGTAACCCAGGTTCAGCGTGCCTTTGCCCAGGGTGGCAGCAACCTTGCTGGCCTTGAGCGACTGAGGGCCGGTCAGCGTGCCGATCTGCAACTGCGCGCCATCGGCAACGTTGAAACTTGCCGACTGCTGATCGACGCGGCCGTCGAAGCGCAGGTCAAGGCGGCTGTCGCCACCGCGCAGGCTGGCCAGTTCCAGGTGAGGCACTTTCCCTTCCAGCCGTGCGTCGTGGAGTTGCAACGCCAGCGGCGTCGCCTCCAGCAACGCCACGCGGGAACGCAGGCGCAGGTCGGCGGCGCCCACGGCGTGCAGATCGGCACGCACACTGCCGGCTTCGTCATCGACACCGGGCTCCAGGTGCAGCGTGAGGCGCGCCGGGCGCAGGCCGACCGGCAGCGCCTGCAGCCAGTCGCCGTAGAGATCGGACAGGCGCAGGTCGCCGCTGACCACCGAGGGCCGCCAACCGATATCCGCGGCGCTGGCGATCAGCCGCAGGTCGCCTTGCAAGCTGCCAAGACCCGGCAGCGGCCAGGGCTGCGGCAGTTGCAGAGACAGATCGACGCTGCCACGGCCATCGCGCAGGCCCGGCCAATCCGGCCAGGCAGCGTCTCCGCCCAACTGCGTGTCCCAGCTCAGGCGCAGGCGCCCGGCTTCGGGGATGGGCAATGGCAGGTTCGGCGTCGGCAGCCACATCCCCAGCCAGTTGCGCACCGCCTGCACCGGCGGCACGGCGGGGCTGGCGATACTGCCACTGAGCTGGCGGCTGGCGGGCGCCCAACTGGAATTCAGAGAGAGCAGTTGCTCGTTGTCCAGGAAACTGTCCAGCTGCAGGCGCCACTGGCCTTCCCCAGGTTGCAGAAGGCCGTTGAACGCGAGTTGCTGGCCACCCTGGCGCAACTCTCCGCCCAACGCCGCCGCGCCGCCCTGGATCTGCTGCCAGTGGGCACTGCCGTTGAGGGTGCAGCGCTGCTCGCGGGCGCAGGGCAATTCGACGACGACGTGCTCCAGCGCCAGCCGACCGGGCAGCAGGGCCAGCCAGCGGTTGAGCTGGGCGATGTCCGGCAGCGCGGCGTCTTCTTCCGGCGCGCCCTGCCCTGGCCACTGGCGTACGTCGATGCTGACGGCGGCCAGCTCCTTGAGCCGCCAACGCCCGTCTTCATGTTCGGGCCAACCGACGCGCAGGTCCTGCAGCTGGATCGCCAGGCGCGCACCGTCCGCCGTCTGGCGCTGGATGGCCAGTCGATCCAGGGTCAGCCCCTGGCGCGAGATGCCCAGGCCCTGCCACTGCTCGATGCTCACCCCGGCATTCGCCAGCAGCCGCGGAACCGCCAGCCACGCGGCACCCACCGCCAATGCCAGAAGCAGCAACAGCAGCAGGAGAGCGGTGCGCAGGCGGGGAAACGACATGCCGAAGCCTCTGCGAATAAACGACCGTCTTCGGCCGGAAAGGGCGAAGCGCTGGCCTACAGGCTGGCCGTCCGGCGCGGGAAGTTCAAGGGATGCCAGTGATATTCCCTACACAACCGACTATATTGCCGACATTCCCCCAAGCTCATTGCTCGACTTCAGAGTCCTTCCCATGAGAACCCAGCATCAAAGCCGCCGCGAACTGGACAAGATCGACCGCAACATCCTGCGCATCCTGCAGGAGGAAGGCCGCATCTCCTTCACCGAACTGGGCGAGCGCGTCGGCCTCTCCACCACGCCGTGCACCGAGCGCGTGCGCCGGCTGGAGCGCGAAGGCATCATCATGGGCTACAACGCCCGGCTGAACCCGCAATACCTCAAGGCCAGCCTGCTGGTGTTCGTCGAGATCAGCCTGGACTACAAGTCCGGCGATACCTTCGAGGACTTCCGCCGCTCGGTGCTCAAGCTGCCTCACGTGCTGGAGTGCCACCTGGTGTCGGGTCACTTCGACTACCTGGTGAAGGCGCGCATCTCCGAGATGGCCTCCTACCGCAAGCTGCTGGGCGACATCCTGCTCAAGCTGCCCCACGTGCGCGAATCCAAGAGCTACATCGTGATGGAAGAGGTGAAGGAAAGCCTCACGCTGCCCATCCCCGACTAAACAGCCGGACTAAAAAGCCCGACTGATTCCCCGCCGTTCGCGGCAGGCTCATCCGATTTATTTGCGACTTCCCGGCGCTTTTTGCGGCCGAGGCTATTGGCTGCGCGGGAAGTCGGCGTTTATCCTGCGTAAAATTTTAACAACACAAAAATCAGGATATCGCACATGAACGCCCGCGTTCACCAGCCGGTGCACACCGACCGCCACGCCCCGTCCTACTACGCCGCGAGCGTCAACCGCCGCCTCGAAGTACCGCCCCTGGCCGGCGAGGAAAAGGCAGACGTGTGCGTCATCGGCGGTGGCTTCTCCGGGCTGAACACGGCCATCGAACTGGCCGAGCGCGGGCTCTCGGTGATCCTGCTGGAAGCCCACCAGATCGGCTGGGGCGCCAGTGGGCGCAACGGCGGCCAGTTGATCCGCGGCGTCGGCCATGGTCTTGAGCAATTCGAGCCGGTCGTCGGCGCCGACGGCGTCCACGCCATGAAGCTGATGGGCCTGGAGGCGGTAGAAATCGTCCGCCGCCGCGTCGCTCAATACTCCATCGACTGCGACCTGACCTGGGGCTACTGCGACCTGGCCAACAAGCCCTCGGACGTCGAAGGCTTCCAGGAAGATTTCGACGAACTGAAAAGCCTCGGCTATCGCCACGAACTGCGCATGATCCCGAAAGAGGAAATGCGCTCCATCGTCGGCTCCGACCAGTATGTCGGCGGCTTGGTAGACATGGGCTCCGGCCACCTGCACCCGCTCAACCTCGCCCTCGGCGAAGCCGCAGCGGCGCAGAGCCTGGGCGTAAAGCTATTCGAGAACTCAGCCGTCACCGGCATCGACTACGGCAGCGAAGTGCGCGTGCGCACCGCCAAGGGCAGCGTGCGCGCGAAGACCCTGGTGATCGCCTGCAATGCCTACCAGAACGGCCTGAACAACTACCTGGACGGCAAGGTGCTGCCCGCCGGCAGCTACGTGATCGCCACGCAGCCGCTGTCTGCCGAGCAGGCCCATGCCCTGCTGCCGCAGAACATGGCGGTGTGCGATCAGCGTGTGGCGCTGGACTATTACCGACTCTCCGCCGACAACCGCCTGCTGTTTGGCGGCGCCTGCCACTACTCCGGGCGCGACCCGGCGGATATTGCCGCCTACATGCGACCGAAGATGCTCAAGGTGTTCCCGCATCTGGAAAACGTGCGCATCGACTACCAGTGGGGCGGCATGATCGGCATCGGCGCCAACCGCCTGCCGCAGATCGGCCGCCTGCCCGACCAGAACAACGTGTACTTCGCCCAGGCCTATGCCGGGCATGGGGTGAACGCCACGCACCTGGCCGGCAAGCTGCTCGCCGAAGCCATCACCGGCCAGCAGGGCAGCGGCTTCGAGTTGTTCGCCAAAGTGCCGCATATCACCTTCCCCGGCGGCAAGCTGCTGCGCTCGCCGCTGCTGGCCCTGGGCATGGCCTGGTACCGTTTCAAGGAAACCCTCGGCGGCTGACCACCGCTGCGTTCCAGCGGCTAGAATCTCCCGCAGCCCGTCACCGGCGGGCTTGTCGGAGACTCCCTTTGCTTCCACGCCTGCTCCTGCTGATCCTGCTGGCCCTGGGTGGCTGCGCCAGCGCGCCGCCGCCCGAGCCTTCGCACGTGCTGCCAGTGCAGGGCACCCGGCTGGACAACCAGATCAGCGAACAGGCCGCGGCGCATCCCGGCCAATCCGGCTTCCACCTGCTGGCCTCCAGCGTCGATGCCTTCCTCGCCCGCGCCGAGCTGATCCGCAAGGCCCAGCGCAGTCTCGACATCCAGTACTACATCGTCCATGACGGCCTCACCACCCGCGCCCTGATCCGCGAATTGCTGCACGCGGCGGACCGCGGAGTGCGCGTGCGCATCCTGATCGACGACACCAGTAGCGACGGCTGGGACTACGAACTGGGCACCCTGGCCGCCCACCCGAATATCCAGGTGCGCCTGTTCAACCCGCTGCACCTTGGCCGCAGTACCGGCGTCACGCGCAACCTCGGGCGGCTGTTCAACCTCTCCGAGCAGCACCGGCGGATGCACAACAAACTGCTGCTGGCGGACAACAGCGTGGCTATCGTCGGCGGCCGCAACCTGGGCGACGAGTACTTCGATGCCAAGGCCGAGATGAACTTCAGCGACCTCGACCTGATGGGCGTCGGCCCGGTGGCGCAGTCGCTGGGGCAGAGCTTCGACCAATACTGGAACAGCCGCATCAGCCGGCCCATCGAGGACTACCTGTGGAGCGAGCCGGACCTCGACGAGCTCAGCCGCATACGCCGCAAGCTGGACCACTACCTGGCGAAAGAGCGGGTGAAGAGCTCCAGCTACATCGCCCGACTGAACCGCAGCAGCGACCGCCCGCACCTGCAGAACTGGCTGGACGGCCTCGTCTGGGCGCCGGGCAAGGCAGTCTGGGATACGCCATTGAAGGTGCTCGACCAGGGCGACCCGAAGGGAGAGCAGTTGCTCAGCACCCAGTTGCAGCCGCTGTTCGACGGCGTATCGAAGGAACTGATCCTGGTCTCGGCCTACTTCGTGCCGACCAGCGCCGGGGTGGATTACCTGACCCAGCGCGCCGATAGCGGGGTCAGCGTGCGCCTGCTGACCAACTCACTGGAGGCCACCGACGTACCCGCCGTGCATGCCGGCTACGCGCCCTATCGGCTGGAGCTGCTGGAGCACGGGGTGAAGCTCTACGAGCTGCGCGCCGATCCGGACCAGCGCCTGTCCGGGGCGCCGTGGATGGTGCGCGGCTCGAGCAGCGCCAGCCTGCACAGCAAGGCGGCGGTGTTCGACCAGCAAAAAGTATTCGTCGGATCACTGAACTTCGACCCACGCTCGGTGCTGTGGAACACCGAGGTCGGCATCATCGTCGACAGCCCGGAGCTGGCCGACGAGGTGCGCCGCCTGGCGCTGGCGAGTATGTCGCCGAGCGTCAGCTACCAGGTGAAAGTCGCACCCAACAGCGATCCGCCCAAGCTGGTCTGGATCGAGGAGCGCGGCGGCAAGCTGGTGGCGCTGGACCGTGAGCCGGGCAACGCCTGGCGCCGGCTCAACGCGTGGATTGCCGGCGCCATCGGGCTGGAGAAGATGCTCTAGGAGCGCTCCTGCTGCAGCTCGGCGTCGGTGGCCTGAATCACTGGCGGCAGCCCGCGATAGGACACCAGCACGACAAAACCGGCTGCGCCCAGCGCCATCACCAGCGGCAGCGCATGGCCGCTGATCCACTGGCTGGCGGCCCCCGTGGCCAGCGGCCCGATCAGGCAACCGATGCCCCAGAGCTGGGCGATGTGCGAGTTGGCGCGGACCAGTGCGTCATCCCGATAGCGCTCACCAATGAGGATGAGCGACAGGGTGAACAGCCCGCCCGCACTGGCGCCGAACAGCACCAGCACCGGCCAGATGGCAGCGTGGTGCAACAGCGGCGGCATGGCCAGACTGCTGAGGAGCAATACGATGCCGCAGCCCTTGAACAGCGTCTGCCGCGAGATGCGGTCGGCCAGCCAGCCGATGGGCAGTTGCAGCAACGCATCACCGACCACCACGGTGCTGACCATCGCCAACGCCACGGCCTGGGTGAAGCCCTGCTGAACGCCGTAGACCGGCAGCAGGGTGAGGATCATTGCCTCGAAGCCGGCGAACAGCACCACCGCCCAGGCGATTGCCGGGAGCTGGGCGCAGAAGCTGAACAGTCCGCGTCCGTTGGCACTGTGCGGGTCGACCTTGGGCGCGCCAGTGCGGCCGAGCAGCAACAGGGAGCCACCCACCAGCAGGCAGACGCTGAACCAGAAGCCACGGTTGTCGGCGGTGCCGATGAAAGTCAGCAGCACCGGGCCGGACAGCTGGCTCAATGCGTAGCCGGTGCCATACAGGGCGACCAGGCGGCCGCGCCATTTTTCGATGGCCAGCTGATTGATCCAGCTCTCTCCGAGGATGAACACCACGGTCAGCTGGACACCGATCAGCAGACGCAGGATCAGCCAGACCGGATAGCTCTGCAGCAGCGCCAGCAGGCCGACCGAGAAGGCCCCGGAAATCAGGCAGATGCGCATCAGCAGCGGCGTGCCGACCCGCGCGGCGAGGCGGCCGGCGATCATCGCGCCCAGCAGCACGCCCACCGCAGGCGTGGATGCCATGACGCCGATGGCGAAATTACCGTAACCCCAGCCCTCCAGACGCAGAGAAACCAGCGGCATGGTCAGGCCCAGGGCCAGGCCGATGCTGATCACGGCAGCACACACAGCAAAATAAGGACCCCAACGCATTGTCTTTCTCCCGTTCCATCCGGAGCGCACGCCAGGCGCGAGGGGTGCCCGATGCGCAATGCACAGCGGCCGGGTTTCCCGGAGGGCAACCCGGCCGCGGGTGTGGCTCTTTGTCAGAGCCGGCCCCTGGATCGGGGCCGACCTGCTTCAGCCTAGGATCAGAGTTTGATCCAGGTGGCTTTCAGCTCGGTGTATTTGTCGAACGCGTGCAGCGACTTGTCGCGGCCGTTGCCGGACTGCTTGAAGCCACCGAACGGAGCGGTCATGTCGCCGCCGTCGTACTGGTTCACCCACACGCTGCCGGCGCGCAGCGCCTTGGCGGTCAGGTGGGCCTTGGACAGATCGCTGGTCCACACCGCGGCGGCCAGGCCGTACGGAGTGTCGTTGGCGATGCGCACGGCTTCTTCGGCATCGGTGAACTCGATGACCGACAGCACCGGGCCGAAGATCTCTTCACGGGCGATGCGCATGGCGTTGGTCACGCCGTCGAAGATGGTCGGCTCGACGTAGGTGCCGCCGGTCTCTTCCAGGGTGCGCTTGCCGCCGGCGACCAGCTTGGCGCCGTCATCGTGGCCAGCCTGGATGTAGCTCAGCACGTTGTTCATCTGGGTGGTGTCGACCAGCGCACCAACGTTGGTTTCCGGGTCCAGCGGGTTGCCCGGTTTCCACGCCTTGATGGCTTCGACGACCATCGGCACGAACTCGGCCTTGATCGACTTCTCCACCAGCAGGCGCGAGCCGGCGGTGCAGACTTCGCCCTGGTTGAAGGCGATGGCGCTGGCGGCGGCTTCGGCGGCGGCTTTCAGGTCCGGAGCGTCAGCGAAGACGATGTTCGGGCTTTTGCCGCCGGCTTCCAGCCAGACGCGCTTCATGTTGGACTCGCCCGCGTAGATCATCAGCTGCTTGGCGATCTTGGTCGAACCGGTGAACACCAGGGTATCGACGTCCATGTGCAGGGCCAGGGCCTTGCCTACGGTGTGGCCGAAGCCCGGCAGGACGTTGAAAACGCCTTTCGGAATGCCGGCCTCGATGGCCAGCTGGGCGATACGGATGCCGGTCAGCGGGGACTTCTCGGAGGGCTTGAGGATCACCGAGTTACCGGTGGACAGCGCCGGGCCGAGTTTCCAGCAGGTCATCAGCAGCGGGAAGTTCCACGGCACGATGGCAGCAACGACGCCGACCGGCTCGCGGGTCACCAGGCCCAGTTCGTTGTGGGCGGTGGCGGCCACTTCGTCGTAGATCTTGTCGATCGCTTCACCGCTCCAGCGCAGGCTGTTGGCGGCGCTGGACACGTCGATGCTCAGCGAGTCGCTGATCGGCTTGCCCATGTCGAGGGTTTCCAGCAGGGCCAGTTCCTCGGCGTTCTCCAGCAGCAGCTCGGAGAAGCGGATCATGACCTTCTTGCGCTTGGCCGGGGCCAGGCGCGACCAGACGCCGGAATCGAAGGCGGCACGGGCGACCTGCACGGCACTTTCGGCATCGGCGAGGTCGCAACTGGCGACCTTGGCCAGGAAGCGGCCATCCACAGGGCTGATGCAATCGAAGGTGGCGCCGGATGCGGCGTCGACGTATTCACCGTTGACGAAGGCGCGGCCTTCGATCTGCAGGTCCTTGGCGCGAGCTTCCCAATCGGCGCGAGTGAGGGTACCCATGACAACGTGTCCTCTTATTAATGTACTTATCAGGTGCAGGCGCCCGGCGGGCGCGCTGTCAAAAATTCCGCAAGGCGGAGCAAACGCATGCTGTTGGCAACCCTAAACCGGAGGCCGTCAATTTTCAATATTTTTTACACTAAGCGGCCAAATGGCCTTGTCACGTTCGTTTTATTAAACATAGACTGCCCTGATTCGTCGGCTGATGGTTTTCCGACAGCCGCTTCGGAGTAAATAACCAACAGCGCTGCGCGTGCCCGCACGCACTCTCGCCAACAACTCTAAAGAACCGAGACCGCCATGAACGTCGAGCAGATCGTCGATTTCGCCCAGGCCACCACCGCCCCCGAACACTACCGCCCCGCCCCGGACCGCATCATCAAGGGCGACCCGGCGCAGAACGTGCGCAACCACTACGCCAGCGACTGCGGTCAGTTCAATGTGGGCATCTGGGAAGGCGAGCCGGGCCACTGGAATGTCAGCTACACCGAGCACGAGTACTGCGAGATCCTCCAGGGCGTTTCGGTGATCCGTGACGCCAATGGCGGTGCCAAGACCGTGCGCGTCGGCGACCGCTTCGTCATCCCGGCCGGCTTCAGCGGCACCTGGGAAGTGCTGGAGCCCTGCCGCAAGGTCTACGTGATCTTCGAGCAGAAGGCCTGATCCACCGAACATGAAAAAGCCCGCCGATCGGCGGGCTTTTTTTCGCCTGGAGCTTTCTCCAGGCAAGAAAAAACCCGCCACGAGGGCGGGTTTCTTCACAAGGGCGAAGATCAATTACTTGATCTTGGCTTCCTTGTAGATCACGTGCTTGCGAACAACCGGATCGTATTTCTTGATCTCGATTTTCTCAGGCTTGGTACGCTTGTTCTTGTCGGTGGTGTAGAAGTGGCCGGTACCGGCGCTGGACACCAAACGGATCAGTTCGCGCATGACTGCAGCTCCTTAGAATTTTTCGCCGCGGGTGCGCAGGTCGTTCAGAACGGCCTCGATACCACGCTTGTCGATGATACGCATGCCTTTGGCGGAAACGCGCAGACGCACGAAGCGCTTCTCGGATTCAACCCAGAAACGGTGGTGCTGCAGGTTCGGCAGGAAACGGCGACGGGTTTTGTTGTGTGCGTGGGAAATGTTGTTCCCGGTAACCGGACCCTTACCGGTCACTTGGCAAACTCTCGACATGGCTCAGCCCTCTGTAAACCACATGCCAAACCCGGCATGGGTTGGCTGCTTAACTCAATAGGATTCTCAGTTTCACCGGGGTCTTAACTGCCGCTTCGCCGCGATCGAGTCGCAGGATCAGGCAGGGCCCCAGAAAAGAGCGCAGCTTTATATCAGAAAGTCACTTCCCGCTGCAAGGGAAAGCATGACTCGGAAAAGCCGACGCCAGCCCCCGTGGGCCGCGGCGCTGGTGCCGTTCGTCGCCTGTCATCGTTGTGACGGGCGGCGGCTTGGTCTAGGGTAGCCCCTTCGAGGTTGCCAACAGCCTTGCATGACCCGCCCAGCCATCGCGGATGGGCATCTTGCCAGCTCACACGGAGTTCGTCATGCGTCTTGCCCTTCTCGCCCTCCTTCTTTCCCCCGCCCTCGCCAGCGCCGCTTCGCTGAGCGTGTGCACCGAGGCCAGCCCTGAAGGCTTCGATGTGGTCCAGTACAACTCGCTGACCACCACTAACGCCTCGGCCGACGTACTGATGAACCGCCTGGTGGACTTCGACGCAGCAAAGGGCGCCGTGGTGCCCAGCCTGGCCGAAAGCTGGAAGGTCTCCGATGACGGCCTGACCTATGACTTCCAGCTGCGCGACGGCGTGGCCTTCCACCACACCGACTACTTCAAGCCCAACCGCGCGCTTGCCGCCGACGACGTGGTATTCAGCTTCCAGCGCATGCTCGACCCGGCCCAGCCCTGGCACAAGGTTGCGCAGAGTGGCTTCCCCCATGCCCAGTCGATGCAGTTGCCGAGCCTGGTAAAGGCCGTGGAAAAGGTCGATGAGCACCATGTGCGCTTCACCCTCAACCACCCGGACGCGACCTTCCTGGCGATGCTCAGTATGGGCTTCGCCTCCATCTACTCCGCCGAGTACGCCGACCAGTTGATGAAGGCCGGTACCCCGGAGAAGCTCAACGCCCAGCCGATCGGCACAGGGCCCTTCGTCTTCAAGCGCTTCCAGAAGGATGCCGTGGTGCGCTACGCCGCCAACGCCGCGTACTTCGGCGGCAAGCCGGCTGTGGATAACCTGGTGTTCGCCATCACCCCGGACGCCAGCGTGCGACTGCAGAAGCTCAAGCGCGGCGAATGCCAGATCGCCCTGTCGCCCAAGCCCCTGGACGTCGAGGCCGCGACCAAGAGCGCCGACCTCAAGGTCGAGCAGACCCCAGCCTTCATGACCGCCTTCGTCGGCATCAACAGCCAGCATCCGCCGCTGGACAACCCCAAGGTGCGCCAGGCAATCAACCTCGCCTTCGACAAGGGCACCTACCTCAAGAGCGTGTTCGCCGGCAGCGCCACTGCTGCCGACGGCGTCTACCCGCCCAACACCTGGAGCTACGCCAAGGACATCCAAGGCTACCCCCGCGACCTGGACAAGGCCCGCGCGCTGCTGGCCGAGGCGGGGCACAAGGACGGCTTCAAGACCACCATCTGGACCCGCCCCTCCGGCAGCCTGCTCAACCCCAACCCCAGCGTCGGCGCGCAACTGCTGCAGGCGGACCTGGCGCAGGTCGGCATCCAGGCCGAGATCCGCGTGATCGAATGGGGCGAGCTGATCCGCCGCGCCAAGGCCGGCGAGCATGACCTGCTGTTCATGGGCTGGGCCGGCGACAACGGCGACCCGGACAACTTCCTCACCCCTCAATTCTCCTGCGCCAGCGTGAAGTCCGGCCTCAACTTCGCCCGTTATTGCGACGAGAAGCTCGACAGCCTGATCAGCCAGGGCAAGGCGGTCGCCGACCAGAGCAAGCGCAGCGCGCTGTACCACCAGGCCCAGCAGATCATCCACGACCAGGCGCTGTGGCTGCCGCTGGCGCACCCGACCGCCTCGGCGCTGACCCGCCAGAACGTCAAGGGCTACGTGGTAAACCCCTTTGGCCGCCAGGACTTCTCGAAGGTACAGCTGTAGCGCGCTACAGCATCCCCAGCTCGGCCATTGATTGCGGCTCGCCGTCACCGACGATGAAGTGATCCAGAACGCGCACGTCGATCAGCGCCAGCGCGTCGACGATGCGCCGGGTCAGCAGGTGATCGGAATGACTCGGCTCGCAGATGCCTGAAGGATGGTTGTGCGTGAGGATCAGCGCGGCCGCGTTGTACGCCAGGGCGCGCTTGACGATCTGCCGGGGATGGACGCTGGCGCTGTCGATGGAGCCGTGGAACAGCACTTCGAAACCCAGCACCCGGTGGCGGCTGTCGAGGAACAGGCAGGCGAAGACCTCATGGGGCTCATGGCGCAGCCGCGCCTTGAGAAAGTCGCGCACCGCCTGGGGGCTTTCCAGCGCGGAATCGCGGCTGATCTGCTCGGCCAGGTGACGCCGGGCGATCTCCAGAACGGCCTGAAGCTGCACGAACTTGGCGACGCCCAGGCCCAGGTGGCTGCAGAAGGAATCGAGGTCGGCCTCCAGCAAGGCGCGCAGGCTGCCGAACTCACTCAGCAGGCGTCGGGCCAGGTCGACGGCACTGCAGCCGACCACGCCGGTGCGCAGGAAGATGGCGAGCAACTCGGCGTCACTCAGGCTCGCCGCGCCGCGCTCGAGGAGCTTTTCCCGCGGGCGTTCCGCCGCGGGCCAGTCACGAATGCTCAAGGGATCTCCAGGTCTTGCCCGCCCGCTGTTCCCACGCAGGCGCTGTGCTATCTTAGCCCCCTCGCTGCGCGCAGCCGGAGGCCTGGGGAGGCGTCATCGGCTTCAGCGCGCGTCATCCATTTCCGTATTTAAGGCTGGCCTATGCAGCGGCTCTATCGTAAACGCATCGTTCTGGGCGTCGGCGGCGGTATCGCCGCCTACAAGAGCGCCGAACTGGTCCGCCGGTTGCGCGACCAGGGCGCCGAGGTGCGTGTCGTGATGACCCAGGGCGGCCGCGAGTTCATCACCCCGCTCACCCTTCAGGCCCTTTCCGGGCACCCGGTGCACCTGGACCTGCTCGACCCCGCCGCCGAAGCGGCCATGGGGCACATCGAGCTGGCCCGCTGGGCTGACCTGGTACTGATCGCCCCCGCTACCGCCGACCTCATGGCGCGCCTGGCCCAGGGCGTGGCCAACGACCTGCTGACCACCCTGGTGCTCGCCACCGACGCGCAGGTCGCACTCGCGCCGGCAATGAACCAGGCCATGTGGCGCGACCCGGCCACCCAAGTGAATGCCGAGTTGCTGCGGTCGCGCGGCCTGCACTTCTTCGGCCCCGCCGCCGGCAGCCAGGCCTGTGGCGACGTCGGCCCGGGGCGCATGCTCGAAGCCGAGGAGCTGGCGCAACTGGCCGCCGACTGCTTCGAGTTCAAGGCCCTGACCGGCCAGCACATCCTGATCACCGCCGGTCCGACCCAGGAAAACATCGACCCGGTGCGCTACATCACCAACCACAGCTCCGGGAAGATGGGCTTCGCCCTTGCCGAAGCGGCCGCCGAGGCCGGTGCCCGCGTGACCCTGGTGACCGGGCCTGTGCACCTGCCGACCCCGGACCGGGTCAGCCGCGTCGACGTAGTCAGCGCGCGCGACATGCTCGCCGCCTGCGAAGCAGCGATGCCGGCGGACATCCTGATCGCCTCCGCCGCCGTGGCCGATTACCGCCCGGAACTGGTAGCAGCGCAGAAACTCAAGAAAGATCCCACCAAGGGTGACGGCCTGCTCTTGCAGCTGGTGCGCAATCCCGACATTCTCGCCACCCTCTCGCTGCGCGAGGACCGGCCCTTCAGCGTCGGCTTCGCCGCGGAGACCGAGAACCTGCTCGAGTACGCCTCGCGCAAGCTCAAGGACAAGAATCTCGACCTGATCGTCGCCAATGACGTGGCCAATCCGTCCATCGGCTTCAATAGTGAAGAGAACGCCATCACGGTCATCGACCGCGAATTGCACAAGACTGCGTTCGCCCAGACCAGCAAGGGCAAGATCGCCCGCCAGCTGATCGCCTTCATCGCCGAACGCATCAATCAACACTGAGAACTCAATGCATTCCCTGCAAGCCAAGATCCTCGACTCCCGCCTGGGCAGCGAATTTCCGCTGCCGCAGTACGCCACCCCGGGTTCCGCCGGCCTCGACCTGCGCGCCATGCTCAAGGAGGACTGCGTCCTCGAGCCGGGCCAGACCGTGCTGATCCCCACCGGCCTGTCCATCTACGTCGCCGATCCGGGCCTGGCCGCACTGATCCTTCCGCGCTCGGGCCTGGGCCACAAGCACGGCATCGTGCTGGGCAACCTGGTTGGCCTGATCGACTCGGACTACCAGGGTGAGCTGATGGTCTCCTGCTGGAACCGCGGCCAGACGGCTTTCAAGATCGCCATCGGCGAGCGCATCGCCCAGCTGGTGCTGGTGCCGGTGGTGCAGGCGCATTTCGAGCTGGTCGAGAGCTTCGACGAGAGCCAGCGCGGTGCCGGCGGCTTCGGTCACTCCGGCAGCCATTGACCCTTACCCATTTCAGGATGAATCGCCGAGGAGACGTTGCATGAAACTTTTCCAACGCACTGCCAAGGACAGCGCCGAGCTGCCGGAACTCGTACCGGCGGAGAAGCCCGTCAAGGGAACGGCTCCCAGGGTCGACCTCAAGCCGCTGCTGCCATCCCTCGTCCTTACCGTGGGCGGCGTGGCTGCAGCCGGCGCGCTGCTGTGGTTCAGCCTGTTCGGCCAGGCCGACCAGGCGCACGTCAGCCAGCTGAGCAGCGCCTGGTCGGAAAGCCAGGCAGGCGCACTGCGCCAGTCTCTCAATCTGCTGGCCGCGGACAGCCGCGCCATGGCGGGCGACCCGCAGTTGCTGCCGACCCTGCAAAGCAATGATCCGACACGCATCGCCGCACTGGAGAAAGCGCTGACCCAGGGCCACCTGGACGGGCTGATCGACGTTCACCTGAACGCCAATGGCCAGGCCGTGCAGGACACCTCCCGCCCCGGTCCGCTGAACTATGCGGCGCTGGACATGCTGCACCGCGTTGAAAGCGGCCAGGCCGTGGCGCCGGAAGCCTACAAGGTGGGCACCCGCTGGCTGGTCTACAGCCCCACTGCCCTGCGCGCGGCGGATAACTCGATCCAGGGCTCGCTGTTGCTGGTCGTCGATCTGCAACGCCTGCTCGGCAACCTGCCGCCGATGTCCGCCGATATCGGCCAACTGCAGCTTTCCCAGCAGTTCGGCAACTCGCCCGCCCAGGTTCTGCTGCAGCGTGGCCAGGCCAGCAATACCGCCGCCGCGGAACTGCCCAGTGGCAATCCGAACTGGAAACTGAGCTTCACCCCCGGCCCGACCGTCACCGGCCAGCTGTACTCGCCGGCCCTGCTGGGCATCGCCGCGCTGCTGGCACTAGTGGGCGGCCTGCTGGGCCTCTATCTTGCGCAAAGTGCGATGCAGCGCCGGATCAGCAAAGATGCCCAGGCCCTGGGACAGTTCATTCAGGAACTCGCCGGCCAACGCACTGCCAAAGCACCTGAGCTGAGCCTGCCGAGTCTGCAGGCACTGGCCCAGGCGCTGGCTCGCCAGCCGCGCCGCAAGACCGAAACACCCGGTGCCAGCGCCCCCGCCGCGCCTGCAGCGCCCGTCCAGCCGACTCCGGCTGCCGCCGTTGCAAGCGCCCCGACCGCTGCCGCCGAATCACCATTGGTCGATCCGCTATTCCAGAACACCGACATTCTGGACATCGACATTCTTGATGAAGACCAGGATCTCCTGGGATTGGAGCACCCCCCTGCTATGAGCACGCCTAAAGCCCCGCAACTGCCCGCCAGCATCTTCCGCGCCTACGACATCCGTGGCGTGGTTGGCGATACCCTGACCACTGAAACCGCCTACTGGGTCGGCCGCGCGATCGGCTCCGAAAGCCTGGCGCGCGGCGAGCCGTGCGTCTCCGTTGGCCGCGACGGTCGCCTGTCCGGCCCGGAACTGGTCCAGCACCTGATCCAGGGCCTGCTCGACTGCGGCTGCCAGGTCACCGACGTGGGCATGGTGCCAACCCCGGTCCTCTACTACGCGGCCAACGTGCTGGAAGGCAAATCCGGCGTGATGCTCACCGGTAGCCACAACCCGCCGGACTACAACGGCTTCAAGATCGTCGTCGCCGGCGAGACCCTGGCCAACGAACAGATCCAAGCCCTGCGCGAGCGCATCCAGAACGGCGACCTCGCTTCCGGCGTGGGCAGCGTGCAGCAGGTAGACATCCTGCCGCGCTACTTCCAGCAGATTCGCGATGACATCGCCCTGGCCAAGCCGCTGAAAGTGGTGGTGGACTGCGGCAACGGCGTGGCCGGCGTGATCGCCCCGCAACTGATCGAAGCCCTGGGCTGCACCGTCATCCCGCTGTACTGCGACGTCGACGGCACCTTCCCCAACCACCATCCGGACCCGGGCAAGCCCGAGAACCTGGAAGACCTGATCGCCAAGGTGAAGGAAACCGGCGCCGACCTGGGCCTGGCCTTCGACGGCGACGGCGACCGCGTAGGCGTGGTGACCAACGAAGGCACCATCATCTACCCCGACCGCCTGCTTATGCTGTTCGCCAAGGACGTGGTATCGCGCAACCCGGGCGCCGACATCATCTTCGACGTCAAATGCACCCGTCGCCTGATCTCGCTGATCAGCGGCTACGGCGGCCGTCCGGTGATGTGGAAAACCGGCCACTCGCTGATCAAGAAGAAGATGAAGGAAACCGGCGCCCTGCTCGCCGGCGAGATGAGCGGCCACATCTTCTTCAAGGAGCGCTGGTACGGCTTCGACGACGGCATCTACAGCGCCGCGCGCCTGCTGGAAATCATCAGCCTGGACAAGCGCGATGCCGAGCGCGTGTTCTCCGCGTTCCCGATGGACATCTCCACCCCGGAAATCAACATCACCGTCACCGACGAGGGCAAGTTCGCCCTGATCGAGGCGCTGCAGGCCCGCGGTCAGTGGGGTGAAGCCAACCTCACCACCCTTGACGGCGTGCGTGTGGATTACCCCAAAGGCTGGGGCCTGGTTCGTGCGTCCAACACCACTCCGGTGCTGGTCCTGCGTTTCGAGGCGGATTCCCAGGACGAACTGGAACGCATCAAGGAAGTGTTCCGCACCCAGCTGAAAGCGGTCGATCCCGCCCTCAGCCTGCCCTTCTGACCCTCAAGTAAGACTATGCCGGAGCCCACCATGACCCAGAGCCGCGATGACGCCGCCCAGGTTGCCCGCGTCCTTGCCGAAGCCCTGCCCTATATCCGCCGCTTCGTCGGCAAGACGCTGGTGATCAAGTACGGCGGCAACGCCATGGAAACGGACGAGCTGAAGAACAGCTTCGCTCGCGACGTGGTGCTGATGAAAGCCGTCGGCATCAACCCGGTGGTGGTCCATGGTGGTGGTCCGCAGATCGGCGACCTGCTCAGCCGCCTGTCGATCGAAAGCCACTTCATCGATGGCATGCGCGTCACTGACGCGCAAACCATGGACGTGGTGGAGATGGTTCTCGGCGGCCAGGTGAACAAGGACATCGTCAACCTGATCAACCGTCATGGCGGCAGCGCCATCGGCCTGACCGGCAAGGACGCCGAGCTGATCCGCGCGAAGAAGCTCACCGTCACCCGCCAGACGCCGGAGATGACCAAGCCGGAAATCATCGACATCGGCCACGTGGGCGAAGTCACCGGGGTCAATGTCGACCTGCTGAACATGCTGGTGCAGGGCGACTTCATTCCGGTCATCGCACCGATCGGCGTGGGCGCCAACGGCGAGTCCTACAACATCAACGCCGACCTGGTCGCCGGCAAGGTGGCCGAAGCGCTGAAGGCCGAGAAGCTGATGCTGCTCACCAACATCGCCGGCCTGATGGACAAGCAGGGCCAGGTGCTCACCGGCCTGACCACCGAGCAGGTCAACGAGTTGATCGCCGACGGCACCATCTACGGCGGCATGCTGCCGAAGATCCGCTGCGCCCTGGAAGCGGTGCAGGGCGGCGTAACCAGCGCGCACATCATCGATGGCCGAGTGCCCAACGCCGTGCTGCTGGAGATCTTCACCGACAGCGGTGTCGGTACGCTGATCACCAACCGCAAACAGCGCTGATCGAAAACGACACCCGCCTGGAGCGATCCACGCGGGTGTTTTTCCGCCTGTTCGAAGCTGCTTCCGCCGCATGGATGTTCTGCCTCGAACAGGTCTTCAGGAGCTTCCTGACATGGCCGCGTCCCCCGTTTCCCGCAACGACTTCAGTTTCTTCCACGGCTTGCGCGTGCGCTGGTCGGAAGTGGACCCGCAAGGGATCGTCTTCAACGGCAATTACCTGACCTACGCCGACGTCGCCACTACCGAGTACTACCGCCACCTGGGCGTGAGTTACCCGGCCGACCTGCTGCGCGGCGGCGGCGATCTGTTCGCGGTGAAGACCACCCTGGAATACCTGGCGCCAGCGCGCTTCGACGACTGGCTGGAGATGGGCGTGCGCGTCAGCCGGCTGGGCCGCAGCAGCCTGACCTTCCAGGTATCGATCTGGTGTGAGGAAACCCCGCTGACGCTGGGGGAGCTGATCTACGCCTACGCCGGCGAGGATCGGACGAGCCAGCCCCTGCCGGACTGGCTGCGCGGGAAGATCAACGAATTCGAGCGCGTCTCGCCACAACAGTAAGCGCCAACAGGGCGGCTCAGTTGCCCACCAACTGGGCGACGCGGGCGCGGTCCTCGCCGAAGCTGCTCACGGCTTGCGTGCGCAACTGCTGATAGCGCGCAATGTCCTGCAGCAGGCGCTGCTCGTCATCGCGCAGGTTGCCCAACTGGGTGACCAGTTCGGCCGGCACCTGGCGCCCGGCGCGCTCCTGGTCGGCGGCACGGGCCTGCAGGTTGGCCTGCTGCATCTTCAACGACTGCAGGTTGCCCTTGGCAACGCTGGTCAACCCATCGAGCTCGGACAGCTTGCGGTCGCGGGCACGGTCGACGTCTTCGACGCTGGTGTACATGCGCATCAGCTGCTGATCGGAACTGGCGCGGGCGGCGTCCGCCTTGCGCTGTTCGATCTCGGCAGCGGTCGGCGCCGGCGGCACCTCGCGGATCACCCGGCCCTGCTCGTTGAGCACCTGGTAACCCTTGCCGATGTACTGCGGCGGCACGCCCAGGCGGTCGATGACGGTGATGCCCTTGTCATTGACGTAGCGGTACATCTCCACCTGACTGGTGGGCTGACCGGCAGCCGCCGCCTGGCCTGCGAGCATGGCTCCCAGAAGCCCCATCAACACCCTGTAGCGGTAAGCACCCTGCTTGGCCATGCCCGAGATCCTGGTTGCGGTTAGATACCGTACTGCGCTCGATACGCCTCGACAGCCGCAAGATGCTGCTTGAGCTGCCCGTCACCGGCCAGATACTCCAGCACTTGTTCCAGCGAGACAATGCTTACGACCGGAATCGAAAAGTCCCGTTCAACTTCCTGGATTGCCGACAGCTCGCCCTTGCCGCGTTCCTGGCGGTTCAGTGCGATCAGTACGCCGGCGGCCTGGGCACCCTGGGCGTCGATGATCTGCATGACCTCGCGGATCGCGGTGCCAGCGGTGATCACGTCATCGATGATCAGCGCGCGGCCGGTCAGCGGGGCGCCGACCAGCGTGCCGCCTTCGCCGTGGTCCTTGGCTTCCTTGCGGTTGAAGCACCAGGGCAGGTCGCGGCCGTGCTGTTCCGCCAGCGCAATGGCTGTAGCGGCCGCCAGCGGTATTCCTTTATAGGCCGGGCCGAACAACACGTCGAAAGGTATGCCGCTGTCGACCACCGCGCTGGCGTAGAAACGACCCAGCTGGGACAGCGCAACGCCGGTGTTGAACAGGCCGGCATTGAAGAAGTACGGGCTGGTGCGCCCGGACTTGAGGGTGAATTCGCCGAAACGAAGAACGCCGCGCTCGATGGCGAAGCGGATGAAATCGCGTTGATATGGCTGCATGGGAGAGAACCGGCCGGTATGAATTTAGCTAAACCGTTTGAGCTCGGGTATCATACACACACGTGATTTTGGGGGCCATTTATGCGGATCATCAGTGTGAACGTGAATGGTATTCAGGCTGCAGCCGAGCGTGGTTTGCTCAGTTGGCTGCAAGCCCAGAATGCCGACGTGATCTGCTTGCAGGATACCCGCGCCTCCGCTTTCGATCTGGATGACCCGTCCTACCAACTGGATGGCTACTTCCTGTACGCCTGCGATGCCGAAGTGCCCAGTCAGGGCGGCGTCGCAATCTATAGTCGTCTGCAACCCAAGGCTGTCATAAGCGGCCTGGGTTTCGAGATGGCCGATCGTTACGGGCGCTACCTGCAAGCCGATTTCGATAAGGTGAGTATCGCCACTCTCCTGCTGCCTACCGGGCAGGAAGGGGACGAGAACCTGAACCACAAGTTCAAGTTCATGGACGATTTCGCCCAGTACATGAACAAGCAGCGCCGCAAGCGCCGCGAATACATCTATTGCGGCTCGCTGTACGTCGCGCATCAGAAGCTGGACGTGAAGAACTGGCGCGAATGCCAGCAATCGCCGGGCTTCATGGCGCCGGAGCGGGGCTGGATGGATGAGATCTTCGGCACCATGGGTTATGTCGACGCCCTGCGCGAGGTCAACCGCGAAGGCGACCAGTACAGCTGGTGGCCGGAAAGCGAACAGGCCGAGTTGCTCAACCTGGGCTGGCGTTTCGACTATCAGATCCTCACGCCGGGTCTGCGCCGCTTCGTGCGCAGCGCCAAGCTGCCGCGCCAGCCGCGCTTCTCGCAGCATGCGCCGCTGATCGTGGACTACGACTGGACCCTGAGCATCTGAGTCCCGTAGCGCCGCCGCAAGGCGGACAGAAAAAAGCCGGCTTGATGCCGGCTTTTTCGTGCCTGGAATTCTTCGGCTACTTGATCGGGCGCCAGGTGAAGGGATAGCGGTAATCCAGCCCTTCGTTGGCCTTGATCCCGGCGATGATGGTCAATACCAGCGCGCCGATGCTCACCAGGCCCAGCAGGAAGAAGCCGATCACCACCAGCATCAGCAGGAAGCTGACCACCACCGCGAGGCTCACGGTGATCTGGAAGTTCAGCGCTTCCTTGCCCTGGCGGTCCACGAACGGGTCCGATTCACGCTTGATCTGCCAGACGATCAGCGGCCCGAGCAGATTGCCAAAGGGAAAGATGAAGCCAAGGAAGGCGGCGAAGTGGCAAAACATCGCCCACTGCCGGGCTTCCTGGCTCGGCTGAACCTGCTGTACCGGTACTTCGTCGCTCATCCTTTCGCTCCTTGCACTTGATGGTCGGGCGGATTCGCCGCCCGTCAGATCAGTCCGCCAGCGCAGCGCGCTGCAGTTCGAACAGTTCGCGCAGGCCCTGCTGCGCCAGTTCCAGCATGGCATTCAGCTCAGCCGGCTGGAAGGGCGCGCCCTCGGCGGTGCCCTGGACTTCGATGAAGCCACCGGCATCGGTCATGACCACGTTCAGGTCGGTCTCGGCGGCGGAGTCTTCCAGGTAGTCCAGGTCCAGAACCGGCTCGCCCTGGTACATGCCCACGGAAACGGCGGCGACCATCTGCTTGAGCGGGTTGCCCTTGAGTGCGCCGCGCTTCTTCAGCACGGCCAGCGCGTCGATCAGCGCCACGGTGGCGCCGGTGATCGAAGCGGTGCGGGTGCCGCCGTCGGCCTGGATCACATCACAGTCGATGTACAGGGTGTTCTCGCCCAGCTTGCTCAGGTCCAGCGCAGCGCGCAGCGAGCGGCCGATCAGGCGCTGGATTTCCAGGGTACGGCCACCCTGCTTGCCGCGTGCGGCTTCGCGCTGGTTACGCTCACCGGTGGAACGCGGCAGCATGCCGTACTCGGCGGTCAGCCAGCCCTGGCCCTGGCCCTTGAGGAAGCGCGGCACACCGGATTCGGCGCTGACGGTGCAGATCACCTTGGTGTCGCCGAACTCGACCAGCACGGAGCCCTCGGCATGCTTGGTGTAATGGCGGGTGATACGGATCGGGCGCAGTTGGTCGGCGGCGCGGCCACTGGGACGGTTCATGGAGGCATCCTGTACAGATTACTGGCGGGGGAATGTCCGCCATTATAGAGGCCAGCGGACGGGCGCAACCACCGCCGGCGTGCTGCTGAGCGCCACGCTGGGGTACAATTACCGGTTTCCGACGACCTGTCGGACGTTTCCCAGCCCTTTCAGAGAGGTACCTCCATGGTCCACAGCATGACCGCTTTCGCCCGCGTCGAGCGCGCCGGCACCCATGGAACCCTCAGCTGGGAGCTGCGCTCGGTCAACCACCGCTACCTTGAACCCAATCTGCGCCTGCCCGAAGCCTTCCGCGACCTTGAAGGCGCGGTGCGCGAAGCCCTGCGCCAGGGCCTGTCGCGCGGCAAGGTGGAATGCACCCTGCGCTTCAACGAGGAAAACGCCGGCAAGGCGCTGCAAGTTGACCGCGAGCGCGCTGCGCAACTGGTCGCCGCCGCCGAGACCGTCGCCAGCCTGATCCAGCAACCGGCCCCGCTCGACCCACTGGCCGTGCTGGCCTGGCCGGGCGTACTGGTGGGCGATGCCGCCGATCCGCAAGCGCTCAATGCCAGTGCCCTGGCCGCCTTCAACCAGGCATTGGACGAACTCAAGGCCGGCCGCGCCCGTGAAGGCGCGGAACTGGCGAAGATCATCGACGAGCGCCTGAGCGCCATGCAGGAGGAAGTGGTCAACCTGCGCGAGCTGGTGCCGCAAATGCTCGCCAACCAGCGCCAGAAGATCCTCGACCGCTTCACCGAGATGAAGGCCGAGCTCGACCCGCAGCGCCTGGAGCAGGAAATGGTCCTGCTGGCGCAGAAGAGCGATGTCGCCGAGGAACTGGACCGCCTGACTACTCACGTCACCGAAGTGCGCCGCGTGCTCAAGGCTGGCGGCGCCGCCGGCCGACGCCTGGACTTCCTGATGCAGGAACTCAACCGCGAGGCCAACACTCTAGGTTCGAAGGCTTTCGACCCGCGCTCCACCCAGGCTGCGGTCAACCTCAAGGTCCTGGTCGAGCAGATGCGCGAACAGGTTCAGAATATCGAGTAAGCCGGACGCATCCGGCCCCAATCCACCGCAACTCCAGGAAAGCGCCATGTCCGGCACCCTGTACATCGTTTCCGCGCCGTCGGGCGCCGGCAAGACCAGCCTGGTCAAGGCCCTGCTCGACGCCATGCCCAGCGTGCGCGTCTCCGTCTCCCACACCACCCGCGGCATGCGTCCGGGCGAAGTGGACGGGGTGAACTACCACTTCGTCGGCCACGACACCTTCCGGGCCATGCTCGAGCGCAACGAATTCCTCGAGCACGCGCAAGTCTTCGACAACCTCTATGGCACCTCCCAGCGCTGGGTCGAGAAGACCCTCGCAGAAGGCAACGACCTGATCCTGGAGATCGACTGGCAGGGTGCGCAGCAGGTGCGCCGGCTGATGCCCCAGGCGCAGTCGATCTTCATCCTGCCACCGACCCAGGAAGCCCTGCGCCAGCGCCTGACCAACCGCGGCCAGGACAGCGACGAGGTGATCGAGCGGCGCATGCAGGAAGCCGTCAGCGAAATGAGCCATTATGTGGAATACGATCACCTGGTGATCAATGATGATTTCGCCCACGCTCTGGAAGATCTCAAGGCGATTTTCCGCGCCCGCCAGCTGCGCCAGGATGCCCAGCAGCAGCGCCACACCGATCTGCTGCAGCGCTTGCTGGCCTGAAGTAGCCGAGAGAAGGCACTTCCATAAAGATTGGCGATTTTTTAAACTACTCAGTCCGCCCGGCTTTCTCCGGGCTTCCATTTAGCAACGAGGAACACCATGGCCCGCGTCACCGTTGAAGACTGCCTGGACAACGTCGATAACCGTTTCGAGCTGGTCATGCTCGCCACCAAGCGTTCGCGCCAACTGGCTACCGGCGGCAAAGAGCCCAAGGTACCGTGGGAAAACGACAAGCCCACCGTCGTTGCTCTGCGCGAAATCGCTTCCGGCCTGATTGACAATGAAATCGTTCTGCTGGAGGACGTGGTTGAAGAAGAACCGCTGTTCGCTGCTTTCGAAGACGAGGCCAACAACGAGGCCCTGTAAGTCGATGTCGGGCCGACGAATCGGCGCGCCGCGACTGGCCGCTCGGCAGGAGGCAACTCCATGCCGAGCATAGATGCCTTCGCCGACCGTCTTTCGAGCTACCTCGGCCCGGACCAGGTCAATCTGGTTCGTCGCGCCTACTACTACGCCGAGCAGGCCCATGACGGGCAGCGCCGCCGCAGCGGCGAGGCATACGTCACGCACCCGCTCGCCGTCGCCAACATCCTCGCCGACATGCACATGGACCATCAGAGCCTGATGGCGGCCATGCTGCACGATGTGATCGAGGACACCGGCATCGCCAAGGAAGCGCTCACCGCGCAGTTCGGCGAAACCGTCTCGGAACTCGTGGACGGGGTCAGCAAACTGACCCAGATGAACTTCGAGTCCAAGGCCGAGGCGCAGGCCGAAAACTTCCAGAAGATGGCCATGGCCATGGCGCGCGATATCCGCGTGATCCTGGTGAAGCTGGCCGACCGCCTGCACAACATGCGCACGCTGGAAGTGCTGTCCGGCGAGAAGCGCCGGCGCATCGCCAAGGAAACCCTGGAAATCTACGCGCCCATCGCCAACCGGCTGGGCATGCACAGCATGCGCGTGGAATTCGAGGACCTGGGCTTCAAGGCCATGCACCCGATGCGCTCCGAGCGCATCCGCCAGGCGGTGAAGAAGGCCCGTGGCAACCGCCGCGAGATCGTCGGCAAGATCCAGGAATCGCTGGTCAACTGCCTCGCCCGCGAAGGCATGGAAGGCCAGGTCCTGGGCCGCGAGAAGCACCTGTTCAGCATCTACAAGAAGATGCGCGGCAAGCGCAAGGCGTTCAACGAGATCATGGACGTCTACGCCTTCCGCATCATCGTCGACAAGGTCGACACCTGCTACCGCGTGCTCGGCGCCGTGCACAACCTGTACAAGCCGTTCCCCGGTCGCTTCAAGGATTACATCGCGATTCCCAAGGCCAACGGCTACCAGTCGTTGCACACCACGCTGTTCGGCATGCACGGCGTGCCCATCGAGATCCAGATCCGCACCCGCGAGATGGAAGAGATGGCCAACCACGGCATCGCCGCGCACTGGCTGTACAAGTCCAGTGAGGAAGAAGCGCAGAAAGGTACCCACGCCCGCGCCCGCCAGTGGGTGAAGGGCATCCTCGAACTGCAGCAGCGCGCCGGTAACTCGCTGGAATTCATCGAGAACGTGAAGATCGACCTGTTCCCGGACGAGGTCTACGTCTTCACGCCCAAGGGCCGCATCATGGAGCTGCCCAAGGGTTCCACGGCGGTCGACTTCGCCTACGCGGTGCACACCGACGTCGGCAACAGCTGCATCGCCTGCCGCATCAACCGCCGCCTGGCACCGCTGTCCGAACCGCTGCAAAGCGGCGCGACAGTGGAGATCGTCACGGCGCCGGGCACCCGGCCGAACCCGGCCTGGCTCAACTTCGTGGTCACCGGCAAGGCCCGCACGCACATTCGCCATGCGCTGAAGCTGCAGCGCCGTTCCGAGTCGATCAACCTCGGCGAGCGTCTGCTGAACAAGACCCTGGCCGGTTTCGACAGCCACCTGGAAAAAATCCCGCAGGAGCGCATCCAGGGCGTGCTCGCCGAATACCGCATGGAAGTCTTCGAGGACCTGCTCGAAGAGATCGGCCTGGGCAACCGCATGGCCTACGTGGTCGCGCGCCGCCTGCTCTCCAGCGAAGGCGAGGAAGCGCCCAGCGCCGAAGGCCCGCTGGCGATCCGCGGTACCGAAGGCCTGGTGCTCAGCTACGCGAAGTGCTGCACGCCAATCCCGGGCGACCCGATCGTCGGCCACCTGTCCGCCGGCAAGGGCATGGTCGTGCACCTGGAAAACTGCCGGAACATCAGCGAAATCCGCCACAACCCGGAAAAATGCATCCAGCTCAGCTGGGCCAAGGATGTCACCGGCGAATTCAACGTCGAGCTGCGCGTCGAGCTGGAACACCAGCGCGGCCTGATCGCCCTGCTGGCGACCAGCGTCAACGCCGCCGACGGCAACATCGAGAAGATCAGCATGGACGAGCGCGACGGTCGCATCAGCGTGGTCCAGCTCGTCGTCAGCGTGCATGACCGTGTGCACCTGGCCCGCGTCATCAAGAAGCTGCGCGCGCTCAAGGGCGTGATCCGCATCACCCGCATGCGCAGCTGATCCCACCCTAAGGAGTCGACATGACCAAGACCGTTATCCACACCGACAAAGCCCCGGCCGCCATCGGCACCTACTCCCAGGCGATCAAGGCTGGCAACACTGTCTACGTTTCCGGTCAGATCCCGCTGGACCCGAAAACCATGGAGCTGGTCGAGGGCTTCGAAGAGCAGACCGTCCAGGTCTTCGAGAACCTGAAAGCCGTGATCGAGGCGTCCGGTGGCTACCTGCACGACGTGGCCAAGCTGAACATCTTCCTCACCGACCTGTCGCACTTCGCCAAGGTCAACGAGATCATGGGCAAGTACTTCACCCAGCCCTACCCGGCCCGTGCCGCCATCGGCGTCGCCGCCCTGCCCAAAGGCGCGCAGGTCGAGATGGACGCCATCGTCGTCCTGGAATAAGCACCACCTGTGAATACGGGGCCCCAGCGGCCCCGTTCTCTTGTCCGCAAGGAGCAAACATGCGTCGCGCCCTGATCCTGAGCGCCCTGATCGGCCTGCTCACCGGCTGCGCCGGCACCCCGTCCGACCCTTCTGGCGTCTGGGTCAACCAGGCCGCCATCGATGCCGCCGGCAAGGGTGGCAAACTGCGCGAGGCGTTGCTGGCCTACGGCCCGAACCTGGAATGGAAGCTGGACACCAAGGCCAGCCAGGCCACCTTCAGCAACGGCTTCGAGCTCGGCGAAGGCCAGCTTAGCGCTGAAGGTCCCAAGCACTACCGTGTCGACTTCTACGGCAGCAACCAGGAATCCCTGGAGCTGGATGGCAAGGAACTGGTGCAGGTCGGCAGCGACAACTGGCCCGAGCAGCGCTTCCTGCGCCCCAAAGAGCAGCCCGCCGCCCAAGCATCGGCCGGCAGCACCTTCCAGAACGCCCTGTACGCGGCCTACCTCAACGGTACCTGGATCATCGAGGAAGGCGAGGGCAAGGGCAGCAAGGTCAAGTTCCTGTCCAACGGCAGCCTCGAAGGCATGCCCGGCTTCGACCGCTATGCGCTGTGCCTGGCCGGCGACTGCGCGGCCATGAGCGGCGACAACGACAGCATCTGGCTGCAACAGGGCCAGCAAGGCCGCGAGTACCTGTTCGAGCGTGACGGCGACAAGCTGGAGCTGTTCGAGGCGGTGAATCGCGCCCAGGCCGACGAAATGCCCAGCTACGCGCCAGGCAACAAGGTCTGGACCCTGGAGCGCGACTGATCTGCGCAAGCGGGCTGGCCGGCGCGTTTGAGCGCGTCAGTGCAGCCCGCTCCATAGCAGCCAGCCACCCAGCGCCAGCAGCAGACCGCCGCAGAGGCGGTCCAGCGCCGTGACCCGGCGCTTGAGCCAGCCACGCCAGCGCGGGCGATCCAGCAGGCGCACCAGCAACAGGTCCCACAACAGCACCACCGCCCCCATCCACAGTACGCACACGCCCAGCGCCCAGCCCGGCAGGTGGAACTGGCCGAGCACGCCGAACAAGCCGGTGTAGAAGATCGGCAGCTTGGGGTTCAGGCTGCTGGCGAGCAGGCCCTCGCGCATGCCCCGCAGGAAACCTCCACTCCGCTGCCGGCCCAGCTCCGTGGGAATCTCCAGCTCCCGCCGCGCCAGCACGGCCTGCGCGCCCAGCCAGACGAAGTACGCGCCGCCCAGCAGTTGCACCACACGCAGCCCGTGGCTCGCCACTTCCGGCAGCAGGCCGAGGACGAACAGCACCAGCAGCATGCTCGCCAGGTTGGCCAGGGCAATACCCATCGCACAACCATCGGCATGGCGCCGACCGCGCAGCAGCGCGGCGCGAATCAGCAGGAAGAAATCCGGCCCCGGCGACAGCAGGGCGGCGAAGTGAGTGCTGGCGACCAGCGCGAAGGCGGCGAACATGGTGATCTCCCGAATGCGGTATCGCGCAGTCTGGAGAGGCCGGCCGGCGGCAGTCTTGGAAGAAACTCAGGTCCGCGTGGCGTGCAGGAAACGTCCGGGAGTGACGCCGGTAAAGCGGCGGAAGGTGCCGGAAAAATGCGCCTGGTCGTAAAAGCCCAGCGCCAGTGCGACGTCCAGCGGCTTCTCGCCGGCCACCAGCAGGCGCTTGGCCTCGCGGATGCGCCGTTGCAGCAGGTAGGTATGCGGCGGCACGCCGTAGGCGTTGCGGAAGGCTTCGATCAGGTGGCGCGGGTGGCGCTGCAATAGCGCGGCGAGCTCTTCGAGGCTGACCGCCTCGCGGTAATTCGCTTCCAGATAATCCCGCAGCCTGGCGGGAACGCTGCCATCGCGCGATGCGCAAGCATTCGGGCGCATACCGCCGTGGCGAACGAACACCAACTCCAGCAGCGCCAGCAACTCGCTTTCCAGCGCCAGCGCGTCGTTGCGCTCGAACTCCGTTGTCACGCGCCGCAGCGCTTCCGCTACTTGCCCGTCGTCATTCGGATTCAATGCCTGGAAACCGCGCGGCAACTGCTTGCGCCCCAGCAGTGGCAGCAGTCGCGATTCTTCGATGTAGAGCATGCGGTAGACCAGACGCTCGGATTCGGCGTTGCCGGTATGCGGCTCCTCCGGGTTCATCAGCGACAGGGTTCCCGCGGGCAGCACATGGTGCGCGCCACGGCACTGGTAGCCGCCAGCGCCGTGCAGGATAGCGCCGATGGCGAAGGCATC
Source organism: Pseudomonas sp. NY15435 (assembly GCF_048068295.1). Taxonomy (NCBI): domain Bacteria; kingdom Pseudomonadati; phylum Pseudomonadota; class Gammaproteobacteria; order Pseudomonadales; family Pseudomonadaceae; genus Pseudomonas; species Pseudomonas sp. NY15435. The sequence continues at coordinate 24,184 of NZ_JBLUQA010000008.1, read as the reverse complement.
GTGACTGTGACGGCCGAACGGCTGCCCGGAGAAGTCCGCATGGAACAACTCCACTCCCGGCAACCAGGGGCGCACCAGCAGCCGGTTGGCGTCCATCAGACCTTTAGTCCTGTTTGCCGGCGAGGATTGCCGCGTAGCCTTCGCGGAAGCTCGGGTAGCGCGGCTCCCACCCCAACGCGCGGGCGCGGGCGTTGCTGCAGCGTTTGCTGCCAGCGCGGCGCACGGTCTGTTCTTCGGACCATTGGGTGACGCCCAGTTGCTCGCGCAACCAGCCGACTACCTCATGCAGCGCTGCCGGGTCGTTATCGACACCGAGGTAGCAGTCTTCCAGCTCAACGCCGCTGCGGTCGGCCTCCAGCAGGTGCGCCAGCAGGCCGGCACAGTCTTCGGCGTGAATGCGGTTGGCATACAACGGCGGCTCGCTGGCCACGCGATAGCCATCGCGTACCTGCTTGAGCAACCACTCGCGGCCAGGGCCATAGATACCGGTGAGGCGCACGACGCTGGCGGGAATGCCGCTGTGCAGCGCCACCTGCTCGGCCTCGAGCATCACGCTCCCGGAGTAGCTTTCGGCTTCTGCGGGCGAATTTTCGTCAATCCACTCACCCGCGCGCTGGGCGTACACCCCACTGCTGGAAACGAACAGCAGACGCTTGGGAGTTTGTCCGCGCTGCTGCAACCAGCCGAGCGTATTGCGCAGGCCTTCGACGTACGCGGCGCGATAGCCGGCTTCGTCGTGCTGGGACGCGGCGGCGCAGTACACCAGGTAATCGAGCTTGCCGATCGGCCAGGAGTCGGGGCACTCCAACTGGCCCAGATCGCCCGCCACTGGCAGCACCTCCAGCGGCAGCGCGGCAACGTTGCGGCGCAGGCCATGGACGCGCCAGTCACGCGCCGCCAGTTGGCGTGCCAGGCGACTGCCGACATCACCGCAACCGACGATCATCAGGCTGGGGAAGGTGCTCTTGCTCATGCTTGGCTCCGCGAATCAAAGCTCGGCAGTTTAGCGCGGTTGGTTCGCGGCGGTGCAGCCGCTATGCTTGGGCCACCTCAACGGATTCCATGCCATGACCCTTACCGAACTGCGCTACATCGTCACGCTTGCCCAGGAGCAACACTTCGGACGCGCCGCAGAGCGCTGCCATGTCAGCCAGCCGACGCTGTCGGTGGGCGTGAAGAAACTGGAAGACGAGCTCGGCGTACTGATCTTCGAGCGCAGCAAGAGTGCGGTGCGCCTGACCCCGGTCGGCGAAGGCATCGTGGCGCAGGCACAGAAGGTGCTGGAGCAGGCCCAGGGCATCCGCGAACTGGCCCAGGCCGGCAAGAACCAGCTGACCTCGCCGCTCAAGGTCGGCGCCATCTACACCATCGGCCCGTACCTGTTCCCGCACCTGATCCCGCAGTTGCACCGGGTCGCCCCGCAGATGCCGCTGTACATCGAGGAAAACTTTACCCACATCCTGCGCGACAAGCTGCGCACCGGCGAGCTGGACGCGATCATCATCGCCCTGCCGTTCCAGGAAGCCGACGTGCTGACCCTGCAGCTGTTCGACGAACCCTTCTACGTGCTGATGCCGGCGGACCACGCCTGGACCGCGAAGAAGACCATCGACCCGGAGCTGCTCAACGACAAGAGCCTGCTGCTGCTCGGCGAGGGCCACTGCTTCCGCGACCAGGTACTCGAAGCCTGCCCGACCACCCACAAGGGCAGCGAGAACAAGCACACCACGGTGGAATCCAGCTCGCTGGAAACCATCCGCCACATGGTTGCCTCCGGCCTGGGCGTGTCGGTGCTGCCGTTCTCCGCCGTGGATAGCCACCACTACGCGCCGGGTGTGCTGGAAGTGCGCCCGTTCAGCGCGCCGGTCCCCTTCCGCACCGTCGCCATCGCCTGGCGCGCCAGCTTCCCGCGGCCGCGCGCCATCGAGGTGCTGGCCGACTCGATCCGCCTGTGCTCGGTCGCCAAGCCGACCGTCAAGGGTGAAGCCGAGCCGGCATGACCGATCTGTCTAACGTCCCGGTCACCGCGCTCAAGGGCGTGGGCGCCGCGCTGGAAGAAAAGCTGGCGAAGGTCGGCCTGGAGAACCTCCAGGACATCCTCTTCCACCTGCCCCTGCGCTACCAGGACCGCACCCGCATCACCCCCATCGGCGCACTGCGGCCGGGACAGGATGCAGTGGTCGAAGGCGTGGTCTCCGGCGCCGACGTGGTGATGGGCAAGCGCCGCAGCCTGCTGGTGCGTCTGCAGGACGGCACTGGCGTGCTGAGCCTGCGCTTCTATCACTTCAGCCAGGCGCAGAAGGAAAACCTCAAGCGCGGCACGCACCTGCGCTGCTACGGCGAGGCACGTCCCGGTGCGTCGGGCCTGGAGATCTACCACCCCGAATACCGCTCGCTCACCGATGCCGCCGCGGCGCCGGTGGAGCAGACACTCACGCCGATCTACCCGACCACGGAAGGTCTCACCCAGCAGCGCCTGCGCCAGCTCAGCGAGCAGACCCTGGCGCGCCTGGGCCCGACGAGCCTCCCGGACTGGCTGCCGGCGGAGTTGGCGCGCGACTACCGCCTGGGCCCGCTGGACGAAGCCATCCGCTACCTGCACCGGCCACCACCGGACGCCGACCTGGAAGAACTCGCCGAAGGCCGCCACTGGGCGCAGCATCGTCTCGCCTTCGAAGAATTGCTGACCCACCAGCTGTCGCTGCAACGCCTGCGCGAGAGCGTACGCTCCCAGGCCGCGCCACAACTGCCGCCAGCCAAACGCTTGCCGGCCTTGTACCTGAAGAACCTCGGCTTCAAGCCCACCGGTGCACAGCAGCGCGTCGGCGCGGAAATCGCCTACGACCTCGCCCAGCCCGAACCCATGCTGCGCCTGGTGCAGGGCGACGTGGGCGCCGGCAAGACCGTGGTCGCCGCCCTCGCCGCTCTTCAAGCGCTGGAAGCCGGCTACCAGGTAGCGCTGATGGCGCCGACGGAAATCCTCGCCGAACAGCACTTCCTCAATTTCACCAAGTGGCTGCAGCCGCTGGGCATCGAAGTCGCCTGGCTGGCCGGCAAGCTCAAGGGCAAGGCCCGCGCCAGCGCGCTGGAACAGATCGCCGGCGGCGCGCCAATGATTGTCGGCACCCACGCGCTGTTCCAGGACGAGGTGAAGTTCAAGCGCCTGGCCCTGGTGATCATCGACGAGCAGCACCGCTTCGGCGTGCAGCAGCGCCTTGCCCTGCGCCAGAAAGGCGTCGACGGCCGCCTCTGCCCGCACCAACTGATCATGACCGCCACGCCCATCCCGCGGACCCTGGCGATGAGCGCCTATGCCGACCTGGATACCTCGATCCTCGACGAGCTGCCGCCCGGCCGTACCCCGGTGAACACCGTGCTGGTGGCCGATAGCCGCCGCATCGAAGTGATCGAACGGGTGCGCGCCGCCTGCGCGGAGGGCCGCCAGGCCTACTGGGTGTGCACGCTGATCGAGGAATCCGAAGAACTCACCTGCCAGGCCGCCGAGACCACCTACGAGGAGCTCTCCTCGGCGCTGGGCGAACTGCGCGTCGGCCTGATCCACGGACGCATGAAGCCGGCGGACAAGGCCGTGGTCATGGAAGCCTTCAAGGAAGGCATGCTGCAATTGCTGGTAGCGACGACGGTGATCGAGGTCGGCGTGGACGTACCCAACTCCAGCCTGATGATCATCGAGAACCCCGAGCGCCTGGGCCTGGCCCAGTTGCACCAGCTGCGCGGCCGCGTCGGCCGGGGCAGCGCGGCGAGCCACTGCGTGCTGCTCTACCACCCGCCGCTGTCGCAGATCGGCCGCGAGCGCCTGGGAATCATGCGCGAGACCTGCGACGGCTTCGTCATCGCCGAGAAAGACCTGGAGCTGCGCGGTCCCGGCGAGATGCTCGGCACCCGCCAGACCGGCCTGCTGCAATTCAAGGTGGCTGACCTGATGCGCGACGCCGACCTGCTGCCAGCAGTGCGCGATGCCGCCCAGGCCCTGCTGGCGCACTGGCCGCAATCGGTCAGCCCGTTGCTGGCACGCTGGCTGAGACACGGGCAGCAATACGGACAAGTGTGATCTATTTCACTTTCATCGGTCAGTTGACTGCTCGGTCACGCTGACTGCGTGGTTATACTCCGACCCAGCCGTTGATAACCGGATCACATTCATGAGCGACGCCGCACGCGCCCCATCCGACTCCTCGCAGGCCCCCGAGGTCATCCTGCAGCTGCTCGCCAAGCTGGGCATACCGTCTCGCGAAGTCTGCGATGCCACCACGCTCCCGGCCGCGCGCCGGGTGCAGGCCAGCCTGCTGGAAGATGCCGTTGGCACCCTGCTGGTACTGTTCCCGCAAAGCCAACTGCTGGACCTGAACCGCCTGGCCGAACTCACCGGCCGCAAGCTGGTGGCGGTCAAGCCCGATCGCCTGGAGCGCATGCTCGGCAAGCACCAGCTCGGCCGCCTGCCGGCGCTGCCACCGCTGACCAGCTCGCCCTGTCTGTATGACGAGCGCCTGCTGCAGGAACCGCAGTTGCTGATCGAGTCCGGCGCGCCGGGCGTCCTGCTGGAAATCCCCACGACGTCCTTCCGCAGCCTGCTGGAGAAAGCCAGCGCCGCGCGCTTCGGCGTGCCGCTGGAATCGATCCGACCGAACCTTGATCGCCCGGACGACGACCGCAAGGAAATCACCCAGGCCGTGCAGGCGTTCACCGCCCGCCGCATCCAGCAGCGCCTCGAGGAAACCATCGAGATTCCGCCACTGCCGGAAACCGCGCAGAAGATCATCAAGCTGCGCGTCGACCCCAACGCCACGGTCGATGACATCACCGGCGTGGTGGAGACCGACCCGGCGCTGGCCGCGCAGGTCGTGAGCTGGGCCGCTTCGCCCTACTACGCCGCCCCGGGCAAGATCCGCTCGGTGGAGGACGCCATCGTCCGCGTGCTGGGCTTCGACCTGGTGATCAATCTCGCCCTCGGCCTGGCCCTGGGCAAGACCCTGAGCCTGCCCAAGGACCAGCCGCAGCACGCCACGCCTTACTGGCACCAGGCGATCTACACCGCTGCGGTGATCGAGGGGCTGACCCGCGCCGTGCCGCGCGCCGAGCGCCCGGAAGCTGGCCTGACCTACCTCGGCGGCCTGTTGCACAGCATCGGCTACCTGGTCCTGGCGCATATCTTCCCGCCGCATTTCTCGCTGATCTGCCGGCACCTGGAGGTGAACCCGCACGTCGAGCACAACCTCGTCGAGCAGCACCTGCTGGGCATTACCCGCGAGCAGATCGGCGCCTGGCTGATGCGCACCTGGGACATGCCGGAAGAGATCTACACCGCGCTGCGCTTCCAGCACGACCCCTCCTACGCTGGCGACTGCTCGGCCTATGCCAACCTGGTCTGCCTGGCGACCCGCCTGTTGCGCAACCACGGTATCGGCAGCGGCCCGGAGACCGATATTCCGCAGGACCTGCTGGATCGCCTGGATATCCCGCGCGAGAAGGCCGAAGACGCCGTGCGCAAGGTACTCGACGCCGAAGCGGTGCTGCGCGAGCTGGCCAGCCAGTTCAATCCCGCGCACTGAGCGAAGCCGGGCTTCCTCTTGTAGGAGCGAGCTTGCTCGCGAACCCAATAGCACCGAGCGATTCCGGTTTGCGAGCAAGCTCGCTCCTACGAAAAGCCGTTATCTGCACCCACAAAAAAGCCCTCTCAAGAGGGCTTTTTTGTGGCCGCCTCAGGCGGCTTTCTTGTCGCTGGCCGGCGCGGCTTTCTTCTTCGGCTTGAGGTACTTCACCAGGCCCTGGAACCAGATCACCAGGCCGGGGTTGCCCTGAATCTGAATGTCCTTGTTCTGGATGCCCTGCATGAACGCCAGCTGCGGATTCTTTGCGGTCATAGTGGCGAAACCGTAGGCGCCATCCTTGAAGCCCAAGGCGAAGGCGGGGCTGGGATGGGTGCCGCGACGGGCGCTGACCTTGAGGTCCTTGACGATGTAGTGGCGGGCAACCTTGCCATCGAGGGTGTGGAGCTGGAACACCAGGTCCTTGCCTTCGAGCTGCTTCTGGAACGCCGGGTTTTCGCGGCTGGCCTTGGCCATCAAGCGACCGAGCATCCACAGGAGAAGACGGAATTTCATGCACAAACCTCGACGTTCGAGACAAAAGTCTGCGCATTGTAGCCAGTTTGAAAACGGACTACATCCGGTCTTTTGGAGGGATTATGTAACTGGAGGAGGCAACCCGGAGCCGCTCTGGCTCCGGGTCAGACGCGATCAGTTGACCGCGTCTTTCAGCGCCTTGCCCGGTTTGAAGGCAACGGTATTGCTGGCTTTGATCTTGACCGGTTGACCGGTTTGCGGGTTCTTGCCGGTACGGGCGCCACGGTGGCGCTGAACGAAGGTACCGAAACCGACAAGGGTAACGCTGTCCTTGCGGTTGAGCGCGCCAGTGATTTCATCCAGCAGCGCGTTCAGCACCTTGTTGGCTTGTTCTTTGGTGAGGTCGGCCTTCTCGGCGATCGCGGCGGCGAGTTCTGGTTTACGCATAAATGCCTCTTTGACGGTTTGTTGTTGTTGTGTCCGTGCTGTCTTCCCAACAGCGCCCAAGGCACCGCAGGCTTGCCGTACAGGCTCTAGGCTGCGGCAGACGGGGGGAGAATGGCACGCCGTAAGCTGGTACGCCAGTATCGTCTGACAATTTGCGGGCACTTTCCCACGGCAAAAACGCCATTGGCGACGCCTGTCACGCCAGCAGTGCAGGCAACTCCTTGTTCAGGGAGAGTTTTTCACTCACGGCGGCCCCCGTCAGGGCATATCCGAGCAATCGACCGGCGGTATCCCGGCACAGGACCTTGAGGTCCGGGCCAGAGCCTTCCACTTGCCATTCACCCTCGCTGCCGCGCGGTGGCGGCGACACCACCAGCGGGCACACCGGCGTCTTCACGGTCACTGGCATCGCGCCATAGGCCACTGGTGTCGGTTTGCCGGCCAGGGTTTGCGCCAGCGCACGGGCACAGGACATCAGCGGCATCACGTAGAGCAGGTTGAGGCCGTCAACCTCGGCGCAGTCACCCAGGGCGTAGATGTTGGCGTGGGAGGTACGCAGTTCACGGTTGACCATTACCCCGCGATTGATATCCAGGCCGGCAGCAGCCGCCAGATCGATGCGCGGGCGCAGGCCGACGGCGGAGACAACCAGGTCGCAGGCGATCACCTGGCCATCGGAGAGGTGCGCTTCCAGGGCATCGCCGGCGCGCACCAGGCTGTTCAGCACCGGACCGAGGTGGAAGCGCACGCCGAGACCTTCCAGCCCCTGCTGTATGGCCTGCGCCGCCGCCGGATGCAGAAGGCCCGGCATGACCTGCTCGCAGGGCGCCACCACGTCGATCTGGTAGCCGCCGCTGGACAGGTCATTGGCAAATTCACAGCCGATCAGGCCGGCACCCAGCAGCAGCACACGGCGCTTGCCGGCGGCAGCACTGCGGAAGCGTGCGTAGTCCTCCAGGTCGTTGATCGGGAAGATCAGGTCCTGGGCATCGCCCTCGACCGGTACGCGGATGGTCTCGGCGCCCCAGGCCAGCACCAGATCGCGGTAGTGGATTTCTTCTTCACCGATCCAGATGCGCCGGTGGCCCGGGTCGATGCCGGTAACACGGGTATGGGTGAGGATGCGCGCCTTGAGCTGGTCGGCCATTGCGCCGGCTTCGGCCATGGCCAGGCCGTCGGCGTCCTTGTCCTTGGAGAAGCCGGTGGAGAGCATCGGCTTGGAGTAGGAGCGGCCGTCATCCGCGGTGATCAGCAGCAGCGGCGTCTCGCTGTCCAGCTTGCGCCACTCGCGGGCAAGGTTGTAGCCGGCCAGGCCGGTTCCGATGATCACCAGCGGTGCGTTGTCGCTCATTGCTCTCTCACCTCAAAATCGCCACAGCGTAAAGACGGAACGGCGGCCCGGAAGCCGCCGCATGTTAGTTCTGCCACCAAGAGTCCATTCAGGACAGGGCGAGCTAGAGCAGAACAAGGCGGAAGCGAGCGAGGGCGCGGAGTGTACGTCAGTACATGAGCATGACTCGCTCCGCTCGCCCCTCCGGGGCCGCACTAAAGTGCGTTAGCCACAAGTGGCTTCCGAGTTCGCTTCCAATGCAGTTATGCCGACGCGCAGCCCTGTCATGGATGGATTCTCAGGAGATTTCGATCATCTCGAAGTCCATCTTGCCCACGCCGCAATCCGGGCAGACCCAATCCGCCGGAATGTCTTCCCAGCGCGTGCCGGGGGCGATGCCCTCGTCCGGCAGGCCCAGTGCCTCGTCGTAGATGAAGCCACAGACCACGCATTGCCATTTGCGCATCAGCCAAGCCCTCCTGCGATCGCGAAGTGAACCTAACGTACTTTATCGCGCCGGCCAACGGCGCCCGTGCCGCCGGACAGCGTCAGCAAGGCCAATCCGGCGTCCGCCCAGTCTACCGCGCATGGCAGCGGCCTGCTGGCGTCACAAACGCAGACGGCGGCCCGAAGGCCGCCGTCGCGGGAATCGATCCTGGCGGGATCAGCCGATTTCGATCATCTCGAAATCCAGCTTGCCGACGCCGCAATCCGGGCACAGCCAGTCTTCCGGCACGTCTTCCCAGCGGGTCCCGGCGGCGATGCCCTCTTCCGGCCAGCCTTTGGTTTCGTCATAGATCAGGCCACAAACCACGCACTGCCACTTCTTCATCAGCTATCACCCTCATGTTCTTGTCGCTTGGACGTCGGTGCATCCAATGTCCGGCTTTGTACTGGCGATGGGCTTGCGGCGCAAGCCCCTGGAAAAACACCGGATGGCCGGCCAAACCTTTGGTGGGGTTTTGCGCAAGGCACTGTTGCGGACAACGCAATCGGAGCCGCAAAGCCGCCATGTTAAGCTGCCGCGTCCCTGGCCAACCGCAGTCCGAACCGTGCCCGAAGCCGCCCTGATCCATCCGCCCCGCTGGCTTACCGCCGCCCAGTTGCATCCCGCGCCCGCCGCCCAGGTGGTGGGCTGGTTGTTCGACGAGGGTTCGCTGACACGCCGCCTGACTGCGCTGTCTGACGGGGCCTTTGCCGTGCAGCCGCTGGCCGAGGGCTGGCACCGCCTGCGCACCGACGAATGCGCCGCGTTGGGCGTGCCCGATGGCAGCCAGGGCTGGGTTCGCGAGGTGTACCTGAAAGGCCACGACACGCCCTGGGTGTTCGCCCGCAGCGTGGCAGCACGCTCGGCGCTGGAGGGCTCGGGCTTCGACCTGCGCCTGCTCGGCACGCGCTCCCTGGGCGAGTTGCTGTTCAGCGATCGCGCCTTCCAGCGCGGGCCCATCGAGGTCTGCCGCTACCCGGCCGCCAGCCTGCCGGCCGAAGTGCGCGCCGAGCGCCTCTGGGGCCGCCGCTCCTGCTTCAGCCGCGACGGCCTGGGCGTGCTGGTCGCCGAGGTATTCCTGCCGACACTGTGGCACCGCGTGGAACAACAGCCCGTATAATTCCCGGATCGCTTTCCGGAGGCCGCCATGTTCGTCGCCCTGATCAAACCCCTCGCCCGCCTGCATCCCCGCGCCTGGGACTTCATCCAGCTGACGCGCATGGACAAGCCGATCGGCATCTACCTGCTGCTCTGGCCAACGCTGTGGGCGCTGTGGATGGCCAGCGGCGGTGTGCCGAGCGTGAAGAACCTGGTGATCTTCGTCCTCGGCACCGTGCTGATGCGCATGGCGGGCTGCGTGATCAACGACTTCGCCGACCGCAAGCTCGACGGCCACGTCGAACGCACCAAGGCACGCCCGCTGGCGACCGGCAGGATCACCGTGCGCGAGGCGTGGATCGCCTTCTTCGTGTTGCTGGGGCTGAGCTTCCTGCTGGTGCTGTGCACCAACGAGCAGACTATCTGGCTGTCCTTCGGTGGCGCGGCCGTGGCCGCGCTCTACCCCTTCATGAAGCGCTACACCTACTACCCGCAGGTGGTACTGGGCGCGGCGTTCTCCTGGGGCATCCCGATGGCCTTTACGGCGGCCAGCGGCACCCTGCCCGCGGTAGCCTGGCTATTGTTCTTCGCCAACGTGCTGTGGACGGTCGCGTATGACACCTACTACGCGATGACCGACCGCGAGGACGACCTGAAGATGGGCATGAAGTCCACGGCGATCCTCTTCGGCGACGCCGACCGGGTGATCAACCTGAGCCTGCAGGGCCTGATGCTCCTGCTGCTGATCCTGGCCGGCAACAAGCTGGCCATGCACCTGTATTACTACCTGGGCCTGGCCGTGGCGGCGGGCTGCTTCGCCTGGCAATTTCACTCCACGCGCGACCGCGAGCCGATGAAGTGCTTCAAGGCCTTCCTGCACAACCACTGGGCCGGGCTGGCGATCTTCCTCGGCACCGTGGCGGACTTCGCCCTGCGCTGATGCAGACCCTGTAGCAGCGAGCTTGCTCGCGAATCGACCCCGCAGCGGAGCTGTTCGCGAGCAAGCTCGCTCCTACAAAGAGACGCTAGGGCTTGGCCATGTGCCAGACGCCCATCTTGCCTTCGCCGGCCATGTCGCCGGCTTTTTTGTCCTGCACGAAGGTGTACAGCGGCTTGCCCTTGTAGGCCCACTGGACGGAACCGTCATCGCGCTTGATCAGGGTCCACTCGCCCATCGCCTTGGCGTCGGCCGACGCCATCAGGGGCGGCCAGTTCTGCGCACAGCCGCCGCTGCACATCGACTTGCCGCCGCCGTCCTTGTCGAAGGTGTAGAGCGTCATGCCCTTGGCATCGACCAGCATGCCGTTCTTCTCCATGCCGGGCGCCTCGGCCAGGGCGGGCATCGCCGGCAGCATCAGCCCCAGTGCCAGGGCCGGAATCAGCATCTTCATCGCACATCTCCTCTGGTGAGGTGGATTGGCGCGAGTGCAGGCGCAAAGGCAGGCGGGATTGCAGGCAGGGCCGGCCAGGGCGACGTCGACAACGCACTCACTACCGTCATCGCAGCATTCCGACGCCTGGGCGCCGGCCGCACCGCCGACCGGGCCGGCGCGTTCCGTTTACACCGCGCATGAAACGCGCGGCGACTCGATCAGCATAGACGAGCGCTCTGCGCCAGGGCTCGGCTACCATGCGGGTGTCACATTCATGAAATATTTCCGTTATCTAATGCGGCGCATTACAGAAATTCTGAGGCCTCAGCATGGTTGGCAAGACAATCCTCATCGTCGATGACGAAGCTCCGATCCGGGAAATGATCGCCGTGGCCCTGGAGATGGCCGGCTACGAATGTCTGGAGGCCGATAGCGCCCAGACGGCTCACGCGGTGATCGTCGATCGCAAGCCGGACCTGATCCTGCTCGACTGGATGCTCCCGGGCACCTCCGGCATCGAGCTGGCTCGCCGCCTCAAGCGCGACGAGCTGACCTCGGCCATCCCGATCATCATGCTTACCGCCAAGGGCGAAGAGGACAACAAGATCCAGGGCCTGGAAGTTGGCGCCGATGACTACATCACCAAGCCGTTCTCCCCGCGCGAACTGGTGGCTCGTCTGAAGGCCGTGCTGCGTCGCACCGGCGCCGGCGACAGCGAGACGCCGATCGAAGTCGGCGGCCTGCTGCTGGACCCGATCAGCCACCGCGTGACCATCGATGGCAAACCCGCCGAGATGGGCCCGACCGAGTACCGCCTGCTGCAGTTCTTCATGACCCACCAGGAGCGCGCCTACACCCGCGGCCAACTGCTGGACCAGGTGTGGGGCGGTAACGTCTACGTCGAGGAACGCACTGTGGACGTGCATATCCGCCGCCTGCGCAAGGCGCTGGGCGAGGTCTACGAAAATCTGGTTCAGACCGTGCGCGGCACCGGGTATCGTTTCTCGACCAAAAGCTGACCGGGTCATCGACTCGACGGGCACAAGGAACGGAATTTCGTGACCCAGAACTGGAGTGGCGTGCTGATACGCCACCTGCTGCTAGTCGTCGCCGCCGGCGCATTGCTCGGCCTGATCACCGGCCAGTACGGCTGGGCCATCGCCGTGGCGCTGGCCGCCTACCTCGGCTGGTCGACCTGGCAACTGCTGCGCCTGCACAAGTGGCTGAAGAACCACCAGCCCGACGAAGCCCCGCCCGATGGCTACGGCCTGTGGGGCGAGGTGTTCGACAGCATCTACCACCTGCAGCGGCGCAACCAGCGCGCTCGCGGGCGTCTGCAAGCGGTGATCGACCGCATGCAGGAGTCCACCGCGGCGCTGCGCGACGGCATGATCCTGCTCGACCGCGACGGCAATCTGGAATGGTGGAACCAGTCCGTCGAGCGCCTGCTGGGCCTCAAGAGCCCGCAGGACGGCGGCCAGCCAGTGACCAACCTGGTCCGCCATCCGCGCTTCAAGGAATACTTCGAAGGCGAGGATTATCGCGAGCCGCTGGAGCTCTCCTCGCCGATCAGCGACAACCTGCGCCTGCAGTTCCACATCACCCTCTATGGCGCCGGCGAGCACCTGATGCTGGTGCGCGACGTAACCCGCGTCCATCAGCTGGAACAGATGCGCAAGGACTTCGTCGCCAACGTCTCCCACGAGCTGCGCACGCCGCTGACGGTGATCGCCGGCTACCTGGAGACGCTGCTGGACAACGTCGAGGACGTGAACCCGCGCTGGACCCGCGCGCTGCAGCAGATGCAGCAGCAGGCCGGGCGCATGCAGAACCTGCTCAACGACCTGCTCCTGCTGGCCAAGCTGGAGGCCACTGATTACCCGGCGGACAACAAGCCGGTGGCAGTGGACCTGATGCTGCTGTCGATCCGCAACGACGCTCAGGCACTGTCCGGCGCGCGCAGCCATCGCATCAGTCTGGAGGCGGATTCGAAGGTGAAGCTCAAGGGCAGCGAGGCCGAACTGCGCAGTGCCTTCTCCAACCTGGTGTTCAACGCGGTGAAGTACACCCCCGACGAGGGCGAGATCCGCATTCGCTGGTGGGCGGACGAACAAGGCGCGCACCTGGCCGTGCAGGACAGCGGTATCGGCATCGATCCCAAGCACCTGCCACGCCTGACCGAGCGCTTCTACCGCGTCGACTCCAGCCGCAACGCCAGTACCGGCGGCACCGGCCTGGGCCTGGCCATCGTCAAGCACGTGTTGCTGCGCCACCGCGGCACCCTGGACATCAGCAGCGTGCCGGGCAAGGGCAGCAGTTTCACCTGCCACTTCCCGCCGCAGCAGGTGGAGAGCCGCGCATAACGGTGTCCGACTTCGACTCTGGTATAGACGGGCTTGCCAGCCAGGCCCCACGAACCGCATTCTTGTCCGTCCATTCTTAATCCAACAGAACCATGGACCCTTCCCCTAGTAGCAACTTCCTCACCTATTTCGCCGATTTCGGCCTGATCCTGTTCGCCCTGTTCCTCGTCGTGCTCAACGGCTTCTTCGTGGCCGCCGAGTTCGCCATGGTCAAGCTGCGCTCCACCCGCGTGGAAACCATCGCCAACCAGCACGGCTGGCGCGGCACCATCCTGCGCAAGGTGCACAACCAGCTCGACGCCTACCTTTCCGCCTGCCAGCTGGGCATCACCCTGGCCTCCCTTGGCCTGGGCTGGGTCGGCGAGCCGGCCTTCGCCGAGCTGCTCGAGCCCCTGCTGGCCGCCGTCGGCGTGCACTCCGAGGAAGTCATCCGCGGCGTGTCGTTCTTCACTGCGTTCTTCATCATTTCCTACCTGCACATCGTGGTCGGCGAGCTCGCGCCCAAGTCCTGGGCGATCCGCAAGCCGGAGCTGCTGTCGCTGTGGACGGCGGTACCGCTGTACCTGTTCTACTGGGCGATGTACCCGGCGATCTGGCTGCTCAACGCCAGCGCCAACGCCATCCTGAAGATCGCCGGGCAAGGCGAGCCGGGGCCGCACCACGAGCACCACTACAGCCGCGATGAGCTCAAGCTGATCCTGCACTCCAGCCGCGCCCACGACCCCAGCGACCAGGGCATGCGCGTACTGGCCTCGGCGGTGGAGCTGGGCGAGCTGGAAGTCGCCGACTGGGCCAACTCCCGCGAGGACCTGGTCTACCTTGAGCGCACGGCTCCGCTGGATGACATCCTCGCCACCATTCGCCGCCACAAGTACAGCCGCTACCCGGTGTACGACAGCGAGAAGGGCGAGTTCATCGGCCTGCTGCACATCAAGGACCTGCTGCTGGCGCTCGCCACGCTGGACAGCCTGCCGGAGTCCTTCGACCTCGACGAGCTGACCCACCCGCTGGAGATGGTCACCAAGCACCTGCCGTTGGCCCGCCTGCTGGAGCAGTTCCGCCAGGGCGGCTCGCACTTCGCGCTGGTGGAGGAGGCCGACCACAAGGTCGTCGGCTACCTGACCATGGAAGACGTGTTGGAAGTGCTGGTCGGCGATATCCAGGACGAACACCGCAAGGCCGAGCGCGGCATCGTCGCCTATCAGCCCGGCAAGCTGCTGGTGCGTGGCGACACTCCGCTGTTCAAGCTCGAGCGCCTGCTGGGCCTGGACCTGGACCACGTCGAGGCGGACACCCTCGCCGGCCTGGTCTACGACACCTTGAAACGCGTACCGGAAGAAGAGGAAGTGCTGGATACCGAAGGCCTGCGCATCATCGTGAAGAAGATGAAGGGCCCGAAAATCGTCCTCGCCAAGGTGGTGAAGCTGGACTGATCCGGCGCTCGGCAACAAAAAAGGCAGCCCCAGGGCTGCCTTTTTCTTGGGCTTTTCGTAGGAGCGAGCTTGCTCGCGAACAAACACAACGCTGGCGCGACTGGCGAGCGCTGTTCGCGAGCAAGCTCGCTCCTACAGGAACCGGCTATCAGTTGCCTTTGACCACCGCGAAATTCGGCAGCGTATCCACCGGCTGGGCAAAGTCGTAGGGGATCGAGACCAGATCCAGGCCGACGTTGCGCTGCACCACGAAGTGCAGGTGCGGGCCGCTGCTGTTGCCGGTGTTGCCCGACTGCGCCAGCGGAGTGCCAGTGCTGACGCGCTGCCCCTCACGCACCAGCACCGAACCACGCATCAGGTGCAGGTAGACGCCCATGGTGCCGTCGTCATGCAGCACCCGCACGAAGTTGCCCGACGGGTTCTTGCCGCGCCCGCTCTGGCCATTCTCGATCTTCACCACCGTGCCGCCACGGGCCGCGATGATGGGCGTGCCCACCGGCATGGCGATATCCATGGCGTAGCGGCCCTTGGGCGTGAAGTGGCTGTAGCGCCCGTTGGCGCCCTGGGTCAGGCGGAACGGGCCGCCCACCCACGGCAGCGCGTACTGATATGACAGCGGCGCCGGTCGCGGATCGCCCAGCGCGTAGCGCAGCTTGGGCTTGTAACGCAGCGGCTTGCTCGGGTCCGCCGGCGCCAAGGTGGCCAGGCGAATCGCGCTGCGCGGCGGCAGCACCCAGCGGATCGGCCGCGCCGGCGCGCCCACGGCGTTCTGCACCCCGGTGAGGCTCAGCTCGACTTCCACCGGCGCGTACAGGTCGTTGCGCACTTGCAGCGTCTCGCCGCCGGCGTGCTTCTTGGTCTCCAGCTTCACCTGCTCTTCCAGGTGCTCGACCATGCGATCACGGAAGACGAACACAGCCGCACCCGCCACGGCCTTGTCCGTGTAGGTGACCACGCCGTTGGCGTCGGTGTACTTGTAGATGGTCACAGCCGAAGCCGTGCCGGTGGCGGCCAGTAGACCGCACAGGAGGATACTGCGCCCTAGCATGTCGACTCTGGTTATAGGTATGGCGACGCTGGCAAGACTAGCAGCGCGGGCCCTGCGCCGCGACCCGCCACCGGTCGGCCTGTGAAGCAGTACCTGCTCGCCGACCGCGGATTTGTAACCGGATCAGGCGCCGGGCACGTAGTGCTTCTGCGAGCTGCCGCGGGCGATCAGGCGGGATAGGTAGTCGAGCTTCTGCGGGTCGCGGTCGACGAAGCGGAAAGTCAGCTGCAGCCATTCGCTGTCCGGCTTGGGCTCCAGTGCAGCCACGGCGTGCAGGTAGCCGTTGAGGCGGGCGACGTCGCTGTCTTCCTCCAGATCGAGCACGGCGCTCTCCAGTACCTGCGGCAGTGGCGTACCACGCTTCACCACCAGTAGCGCTTCCTTGAGGCTGAGTGCCTTGATCACGCAGGGCAGGCTAGCCGAAGGCAGGCGCAGCTGGCCTTGCTGGCCCTTGCCAGCACTGCGGGCGGCAGGGGCAGGAGCTGTCGGAGCAGACGGACGCGGTGCAGCGGGTGCAGCCGCGGGGCGTACCACTTCGGCCTTGCCGCCAGTGAGGGCAGCCAGGGAGTCATTGGGCATGGAGCCGACCAGGCTGCGCTGCGGCGCCTGGGCGGCGAGGGCTTCCAGCTTGCCGGCGCGCGACAGCGCCTTCTTCACCTTGCTCACCAGCTGGTCGTTGGAGAACGGCTTGCCGATAAAGTCGGAGACGCCGGCCTGGATGGCCTGCACCACATTGTCCTTGTCGCCACGGCTGGTGACCATGATGAAGGGCGTGGTCTTCAGGTTGTCCTGTTCGCGGCACCAGGTGAGCAGTTCGATACCCGACAGCTCGGGCATTTCCCAGTCGCACAGGATCAGGTCCACCGCCTGGCGCGCGAGGAACTGCTGCGCCTTGCGGCCGTTGACCGCTTCTTCGATCTGCAGACCGGGGAAATGGTCCCGCAGCCCCTTCTTCACCAGATCACGGATGAACGGAGCGTCATCCACCACCAGCACACTGACCTTGCCCATCGGCATCTCCCGAAAACGATAGGGCGAAGGATAGCCTTGCCGAGTGGCTACATGCCATTGGCTCAGGACCGCTCGGCCATAAAATGACGAACCCGGCGCGAGGGCCGGGTTCGTTCTGGTACGGGCGTCAGGCTTATTCGGCCTTGTCGGCCTTGCCAGCGGTGCCCTGCACTTCTTCCTTCATGCGGGTCAGGCCGATGTGGCGGACATCGGTGCCACGCACCAGGTAGATCACCAGTTCGGCAATGTTGCGCGCGTGGTCGCCGATGCGCTCCAGCGAACGCAGGGCCCAGATGACGTTGAGCACGCGGGAGATGGCGCGCGGGTCTTCCATCATGTAGGTGACCAGCTCGCGCAGAGCAGTCTTGTACTCACGGTCGACGGTCTTGTCGTACTGCGCCACCGACAACGCGAGGTCCGCATCGAAGCGAGCGAAGGCGTCCAGCGCCTCCTGCACCATCTTGCGCACCTGGTTGCCGATGTGGCGCACCTCGACGTAGCCGCGCGGCGATTCGCCTTCTTCGCACAGCTGGATGGCCCGGCGGGCGATTTTCGAGGCTTCGTCACCGATGCGCTCCAGGTCGATCACCGACTTGGAGATGCTGATGATCAGGCGCAGGTCGGAGGCGGCCGGCTGGCGGCGGGCGAGGATGCGCAGGCATTCCTCGTCGATGTTGCGCTCCATCTGGTTGATCTGGTCATCGATCTCGCGCACCTGCTGGGCCAGGCCCGAGTCAGCGTCGATCAGCGCGTTGACCGCGTCGTTGACCTGCTTCTCCACCAGGCCGCCCATGGCCAGCAGATGGCTGCGCACATCTTCCAGCTCGGCGTTGAACTGCTGCGAGATGTGGTGGGTGAGGCTTTCTTTGTTGATCATGTTCGCTCCGCGAAAGCCGCAGGCTCCAGGCCGCTGGCTTGTGATGTTCTCCGGGAAGTTCTACCGCGCACGCAAGTCCGCGAAACTAGCCGTAGCGACCGGTGATGTAGTCTTCCGTCTGCTTCTTGGCCGGGTTGGTGAACAGGGTATCGGTATCACCGAACTCGATCAGCTTGCCCATGTACATGAACGCCGTGTAGTCGGAGACGCGCGCGGCCTGCTGCATGTTGTGGGTCACGATGACGATGGTGAACTTGGATTTCAGCTCGTAGATCAGCTCTTCGATCTTCAGGGTGGAGATCGGGTCCAGTGCCGAGCACGGCTCGTCGAGCAGCAGGACTTCCGGCTCCACGGCGATGGTGCGGGCGATGACCAGGCGCTGCTGCTGGCCGCCAGAGAGGCCGAGTGCGGATTCGTGCAGGCGATCTTTCACCTCGTCCCACAGCGCGGCGCCCTTGAGGGCCCACTCGACCGCTTCGTCGAGCACGCGCTTCTTGTTGATGCCCTGGATGCGCAGGCCGTACACCACGTTCTCGTAGATGCTCTTGGGGAACGGGTTGGGCTTCTGGAACACCATGCCGACGCGGCGGCGCAGTTCAGCGACATCGACGTTCTTGGCGAAGATGTTGTGGCCGTCCAGGAGGATCTCGCCCTTCACGTTGCAACCGTCGACCAGGTCGTTCATGCGGTTGAAGCAACGCAGCAGGGTGGACTTGCCGCAGCCGGAAGGGCCGATGAAGGCCGTCACGCGCTGCTTGGGAATGTTCATGCTGACGTCGAACAGTGCCTGTTTCTCGCCATAGAACAGGCTCAGGCCGGGCACTTCGAGGGCGACGGTCTCGCTTTCCAGGTTCATGCCCTGGCGGTCGCCGCGGCCGAGCGCGCCGATGTCGATGCCGTGGGTTGCGGTTTCATGTTGCATGTTCAGTCTCCTTGGGAGGCTTGGCGGCGGGCCCGGCCCGCCGCCTGCAGAATCAGTTTTCCAGCGCCTTGTACTTTTCGCGCAGGCGGTTACGAATGGCGATGGCCGAGAAGTTCAGCAGGGCGATCACCATCACCAGCAGCAGCGCGGTGGCGTACACCAGCGGGCGCGCGGCCTCGACGTTCGGGCTCTGGAAGCCGACGTCATAGATGTGGAAGCCCAGGTGCATGATCTTCTGGTCCAGGTGCACGTACGGGTAGTTACCGTCCACCGGCAGCGCCGGAGCCAGCTTCACCACGCCCACCAGCATCAGCGGCGCCACTTCACCGGCGGCGCGGGCCACGGCGAGGATCAGGCCGGTCATCATCGCCGGGCTGGCCATCGGCAGGACCACTTTCCACAGGGTCTCGGCCTTGGTCGCACCCAGGGCGAGGGAGCCTTCACGGGTGGCCCGCGGAATGCGCGCCAAGCCTTCCTCGGTGGCCACGATCACCACCGGCACCGCGAGGATGGCCAGGGTCAGCGAGGCCCAGAACAGCCCCGGCGTGCCGAAGGTCGGCGCCGGCAGGGCTTCGGGGAAGAACATCCGGTCGAGCGAGCCGCCCAGCACGTAGACGAAGAAGCCCAGGCCAAAGACGCCGTAGACGATCGCCGGAACACCCGCGAGGTTGTTCACCGCGATGCGGATGATGCGGGTCAGCAGGCCCTGGCGAGCGTACTCGCGCAGGTAGACCGCGGCGATCACACCGAACGGGGTGACGATCACAGCCATCACCAGGGTCATCATCACGGTGCCGAAGATGGCCGGGAAAATGCCGCCTTCGGTGTTGGCTTCTCGCGGGTCGTCACTGAGGAATTCCCACAGCTTCTTGAAGTAGAAACTCAGCTTGGTCGCCACGCCCATCTGGTTCGGCTGGTAGGCATGCACCAGTTTGCCGACGCTGATTTCAGTCTGCTGGCCGGAAGCATCGCGCATGACGATGCTGTCGCGGTTGAACTCCTGATGCAGGCCGTTGAGCTGCTCTTCCAGCACCTTGTACTGGGCGTTCAGCTCGGCGCGGCCGGCAGCGATATCAGCCTCGGCAGTGGCATCCAGCTTGTTGTTCAGCTGCAGGCCACGCTCCTTCAGGCGCAGGCGCTCCAGACCGTGGTTGATGCCGCCGATGTCCTTCTTCTCCAGCTGGTACAGCTTGGTGTAGAGCTCATCGACGCGCTTCAGACGGGTCTGCAGTTCGGCCATGGCGCCGGCACCTTCGGCGACCACCTTGCCGTTTTCCTTCACGCTCAGCAGGTAGCCATAGAAGTTGCCCCACTCGCGGCGCTCCAGGGTCACCAGCTCAGAGGGGTGGTGACGGTCAGTCAGCCACTCGCCAATCACCCAGGAGAAGTCGCTGCCGTAGAGGTCGCGGTTGCCCAGCTTGAGCAGCTCGCGGGTCATGAACTCCGGGCCACTGTCCGGCACCGGCAGGCCGGCACCGCGCAGGCGCGCACGCGGCACCTGCTCGATCTGCACTTCTTCGCCGATCAGGGTCTTGGGCGCTTCACCGGGGACGGTGTAGGTCGCCTCGATCACGTCCGCCGGCCAGAAGTGGCCGAGACCGCGCACGGCGATCACGGCGAGCAGGCCGATGGTCATGATCACGGCGATGGACACCGCACCCGCGTTCATCCACACCCAGGGAGAACCGCTGGCGAACCACGCTTTGACGGATTCCTGTTTCTGTTTCACGGAACGTAGCCTCGTCGGGCGTCGCTTAGAGCGACGCGTATTTCTTGCGCAGGCGCTGACGGATCAGCTCTGCCAGGGTGTTCATCACGAAGGTGAAGGACAGCAGTACCAGTGCCGAGAGGAACAGCACGCGGTAGTGAGTCCCGCCCACCTCCGACTCGGGCATTTCCACCGCAACGTTCGCTGCGAGGGTGCGCATGCCCTGGAAGATGTTCACATCCATGACCGGGGTGTTGCCGGTGGCCATCAGTACAATCATGGTCTCGCCCACGGCGCGGCCCATACCGATCATCAGCGCGGAGAAGATGCCCGGGCTGGCAGTCAGGATCACCACGCGGGTCAGCGTCTGCCAGGGCGTGGCGCCCAGGGCCAGGGAGCCATAGGTCAGGCTGCGCGGCACGCTGAAGATGGCATCTTCGGCGATGGAGAAGATGTTCGGGATCACCGCGAAGCCCATGGCCAGACCGACTACCAGGGCGTTGCGCTGGTCGTAGGTAATGCCCAGGTCGTGGCTGATCCACAGGCGCATGTCGCCGCCAAAGAACATGGTCTCCAGGTGCGGGCTCATCCACAGCGCGAAGGCTCCAGTGGCAAGGACCACGGGGATCAGGATCGCCGCTTCCCAGCCGGCCGGCAGGCTCAGGCGGATACGCTCGGGCAGGCGGCTCCAGATCAGGCCGGCCGCGAGAATGCCCAGCGGAGTGAGCAGCAGCAGGCTGAAGATGCCCGGCAGGTGGCCTTCTACGTACGGCGCGAGGAACAGGCCGGCGAAGAAGCCGAGGATCACCGTCGGCAGCGCTTCCATCAGCTCGATCACCGGCTTCACCTTGCGGCGCATGCCCGGAGCCATGAAGTAGGCGGTGTAGACGGCGGCGGCGATGGCCAGCGGAGCGGCAAGGATCATCGCGTAGAAGGCGGCCTTCAGGGTACCGAAGGTCAGCGGCGACAGGCTCAGCTTGGGCTCGAAGTCGGTGGTCGCGGCGGTGGACTGCCAGACGTAGGACGGCTTGTCGTAGCTCTCGTACCAGACCTTGCCCCACAGCGCGCTGAAGGACACTTCCGGGTGCGGGTTGCTCAGCGCGAAGCGGCGCAACTCACCGCCCTGCTCGAGGATCAGGCGATTGGCGCGCGGCGACAGGGCCATCGGGCCGGCGGACGGAGCGACGTTCTCCACCAGCAGCGTGCGGTGCGCAGTGCTGTGGAAGATGCCCAGGTTGCCTTGCTTGTCGAGGGCCAGGAAGCCCTTGCGGCGCTGCTCCGGTGCAATGCTGGAGATCGGCTGGTCACCCAGCTTGAAGTCACGCACGTGGGACAGACGCGGCTCGCCATCTTCGCCACGGGCCATGAACCACTGGCTGATGCCGCCCTTGGAATCACCAACCATCAGCGAGATGCCACCCAGCAATTGGCTGCTGGCGGTCACTTCGGCGGAAGCATCATCCAGCAGCTTGTAGCGGCCATTGAGCTGGTGGCTGTTCAGGTCGAACACGTCGGCCTGGGCACGGCCATTGAGCACATAGAGCCACTGCTTGCGCGGATCCATGTAGATGGCCTTCACCGGGTCGGCGATCTGCGGCAGGTTGATACGCTCTTCCTGCAGGGTGCTCTCGCCGGTCAGCATGTTTTCCTGCTGGGTCAGGCCGAGCAGGAGCATTTCGCTGCCAGTGGAGGCTGCGAGCAACAGGCTGTCGTCACCCGAGACAATAGCGACGTGCTCCAGCGGACGGCCCTGGGGGTCCAGGTTCATCGGAGCTTCGCCGTAGGGATACTCGATGTACGGAGCGATGGTCTTCTTGTTGTCCGGGTAGGTGACCTTGTAGTTGTGCTTGAACACCAGCACCTGACCATTGGACAGGCCCAGGGCCACGGTTGGATGGCCCGGCTGGTCCTCGGCGATGGACGTGACGCTGGTGCCGGCGGGCAGCTTCAGCGCAACGCGATCCATCTCGTCGCCTTTCTTGGCGTCGAAGAAGATGACCTCGCCGTTGGCGGCGACGCGCATGCCCACCATGTTCTGCTCTTCGATGCTCAGCAGCAGCGGTGCCTGGGCTGTCTTCAGCCAAGCCGGAGCCAGGGGGTCACGCGTTTCCAGTTCGGCGCCGCGGAACAGCGGCAGCACGACGTAGGCGAGGTAGAAGAAAATCAGGGTAATGGCAGCCAGTACGGCGAGACCGCCGACCAGGACGTACCAACGGGTCAGTCGATCCTTGAGCGCCCGGATACGGCGCTTGCGCTGCAGGGCAGGCGTATTGAAATCGATCCGCTCGGGGAGAGAAGAAGTCATCGGGGAGTTGGCCATGTCGTTCATGGAGTGACACCCTAGCGGCTCTGTATGACAGAAAGATGACATGGAGGTGACGCGACAAAGCCCACCAGCAGAGCCATGCTGGCGGGCTCGGTCGAGTAAGCGTCAGCCCATGCCGGGCGGGTATCTCCGCCCGGTTTGAAGGCTGATTACAGACCCAGGTCCTTGATCGCTTTCTCGGCGACTTTGGACGGCAGCGGGATGTAGCCGTCTTTCACGACAACCTGCTGGCCAGTCTTGGAGAGCACCATCTTCAGGAACTGTGCTTCCAGCGGGTTCAGCGGCTTGTTCGGCGCCTTGTTGACGTAGACGTACAGGAAGCGGGACAGCGGGTAGCTACCGTTCAGGGCGTTAGCTTCGTTGTCTTCGATGAACTCGCCGCCTTCTTTCTTGGCCAGGGCAACGGTCTTCACGCTAGCGGTCTTGTAACCGATACCGGAGTAGCCAACGCCGTTCAGGGACTGGCTGACCGACTGCACCACGGAAGCCGAACCCGGCTGCTCGTTCACGTTCGGTTTGTAGTCGCCTTTGCACAGGGCTTCTTCCTTGAAGTAGCCGTAGGTGCCGGATACGGAGTTACGACCGAACAGCTGGACGGGCTTGTTGGCCCAGTCGCCGGTCAGGCCCAGGTCACCCCAGGTCTTCACTTCCGACTTGCCGCCGCACAGACGGGTGGAAGAGAAGATGGCGTCGACCTGTTGCATGGTCAGGCCTTTGATGGGGTTGTCCTTGTGCACGAAGATCGCCAGGGCGTCCACGGCAACCGGAACAGCAGTCGGCTTGTAGCCGTACTTCTGCTCGAAAGCCTGCAGCTCGACGTCCTTCATCTTGCGGCTCATCGGGCCCAGGTTGGCGGTGCCTTCGGTCAGAGCCGGCGGCGCGGTGGAGGAACCGGCGGCCTGGATCTGCACGTTCACGTTCGGGTACAGGCGCTTGTACTCTTCCGCCCACATGGTCATCAGGTTGGCCAGAGTGTCGGAACCGACGCTCGACAGGTTACCCGACACACCGCTGGCTTTCTGGTAGTCCGGCAGAGCCGGATCGATCGCGGCCACCGCACTGGCGGTGCCTACGCCTGCGGCGACAAAAGTCAGGGCCGCCATCAAACGCTTGAGTTTCATGCCTTGCTCCTTAAGGAGAATGGGGTTGGATGGAACGGGGGCCAGTATCGTCAGGCCGCATGAAGACTCTATGACGCGAATGTGACAGTTGGATGAAATGCCATCAGGGAATTGCGCAAAGGATATCGCGAGGAAAAACAGCGGCAGGGACATGGCGAAAGGCGCATTCCAGAGCCATACAAAGGCTCTGCACACCTTGTAGGAGCGACCTTGCTCGCGAACCAGGTCCGGCCCCCTGCATTGTCATAATCGACGGAAGGCCGCGAAAGGGGGATGGCCACGATCAGGGCTAATTCGTTGCGTATATTCGCCCCTAAAGTTGGGCAATTCGCGAGCAAGCTCGCTCCTACAGGCTGATCTTTGCTCCGTAGGCGGCTTTGGCCCGCAATGGCTGCCACGTCGCCACGCACGGCGGCCTTGCGGTCAAAATCGGTCCCGAATTTCCGGCGCGCAAAAGCAAAACCCCCGGCCAGCGATGCTGACCAGGGGTCTTGGGATAGGAGCTTGACGATGACCTACTCTCACATGGAGAAACTCCACACTACCATCGGCGATGC